>JBBSCQ010000015.1:0-58182 GCA_038250105.1 Burkholderiales bacterium
AAAGAAGAAAACACTGGTCAGGATGGCGATCTTCGGTGATGTCGCGGCGATGCTGTCGGCCAGAAAGTAATCGAAAAAACCAGATAGCTCGGTGAGGAAGATGAAGGCAATGAACCAGGCGGCCGACTCGCGGACGCCAAAGAAAAGTAGCGCCCCAATCGGCGCCAGCAAGCCCCAAAGGCTGGTGCCGCTGGCGGTGATAAAGTTGCCGATACTCCACTGCACGGCGAACGGGGCAAAAAGAAACAGTGCGAGCTGCGAGTAGCGGAAGAGATCGAAATTCCCGCTACGGAAGAAATAGAGCAGGTTGATAACTAGCAGAATCTGTAAAATGAACGGCGGGGTGGCCGAAAACTGTGGCCCCATTTGACCGTACAGGAACAACCAAAGCATCGAGCCGAGGCACACCAAGCCAGTGGCAAAGATCAGCAGCGATTTCTTTAAACGCGTTTCGGCATCGTCATCGGGGTGGATGCCGGCGTTACGCAGGGAGAAAAAGAAGGGTTGCTGGCTCACGGGGTTTTAAATTGGCTCATAACGAATGCATAAAGCAGTGTGGCAGTCGTCAGGATGGAGGTCAATACGCTTAATGCGAGCAGGAAAAATACTCAAGGCAGCTTGCCGACGGCGACCATGCGGGATTTGAGAATAGCTGGAACGATCCAGGTTACGAGGTCGTCAAAGTTCGTGCTGGCGGTGTGAGAGATGAAAGTTGTATTTAGATCAGCATTTTCGGCTTCGTCACCCGTGGGGGTACCAAGTTTGGTTCCAGTACTTTGGTAGCCGCCATCACTTCGGGGGCCATGGCTCAAGAGGACCGCTGGCAGTTCGGATGCGACGTTGTAACCGGATACGGGATTGTCCTTAATGTTTGCGTTGCCTACGGTGTCCAATGTGAAGCTCGCTAACACGCCGGCGGAAAGTGGCCCGGTGAACGCGCTATCAGCATAATAGGTGAGTCGTTGCCCCCAAGGGTCTGTTTCTGGCAGACCGAGCGTCACCCAAGGTAGGACACCGTATCTTCTGTTGCATGGAGAAGCGGCATTTGTTCTATCTTCGATGCCGGCATTAGTGTCCGTGTTCGCCAAGGTGGGCGTTGCTGGGCAGGGCAATCTGCCATTCGTGATCGCGAAACCTAACAGTGCCTCCTTGGCCATATCGAGTTGAGTTCGGGCTTCAAGATTGGCGGCAGCATCTCGCTGCGCTGAAAGGCCGAACATCAGGCTGCTCGACAGCAAGGCGACGATGACCAGAACAATACTGAGTTCAACGAGGGAAAAGCCTCGTTGGCTGGTGAGTAGATGTTTCATACCGTGAATCATTAGTAAGCCAGGCGGTCGTTGAAGGTGCTTGATGGTGGTTGGGAAATAAAATTGATGGTTGGAGCGCCGGCCAACCCATCGCGGGAACTATCGGCATTGCTCCCTTCGAGGAAGTTTGCCACCGCGAGCACGGCGCGGTTCTGCGTTGCGAAGGCCTTTCCGGCGACGAGCGCGACTAAACGATAATTGCCGGCACCATTAACCGTTAATTTTCCCGGGGTTGCCTGTAGCGGTGCGCCAAACTGATAAAAAACGGAGTTTGCCCATTGGTTGTACTTCCACCATCCGGGGGCGCTCTCCAACAAAAAATCACAGCGACTAGATAGCCAGATGATTGGGGTGGCGGTGGCATTAGTGCTGGCCAGTGAGTTGTCGAGAATATTGGCTTGAGAGAGTAGAGCATTGACCAAGACGGTTGTTTCGCCAAGCGCTGTGATTGCCTTGGCTTGATTGGCGCTACTTGAGGTGTTGATGTAAGCCTGCAATAGTTCGGACGATTCATTTTTGCCGGTAATGCTGGTCAGGGCGTTGCCCGCTATTTTGTAAGCTGAGGTGTCGAGAATGCTGGCACTGGCCGGGTCAATGTTGCTTGCGACAGGAATGGCCTTTGCCAGCGGCGCTAACGTTGCAACGTTGTCAGAAATAGATTTTGCCCAAATATCGACGTTGACCGCAGCACTTCCAAGCGATTGGGCGTAAGGCGTGATATCGCTCTGCAGTGGGCGCGGGGTGGCTGTGTCAACTTGCGAGAACGTTGTTCGTGCTGATTTGTAGATCAGTGTATTGGCGATCAAGCTGGTGTGGCTTAGGTTGTTGTCGACTATCTCGTTACCGGCAATAGCACTAGCCAGCGCTGTGATGTTACTAATCGCTGCCGTCGTGTTGGCATCAATCACGCTGTAGTTCGGTGAGTTTGCCAGTGCTGTCGTGCTCGCTGTGGTTAAGGCAGTGGTGCTGGCGGTTTTCGCTGTGACAATGCCAGGAATACCGGTGGTGATAGCTTCGACTGATTTTTTCGTAGCGTTTAGCGCGGCCAGCAATGCAGCCGTATTTTCCGGGTTGGTGGTGGATCGGAGTGCGGTATTTAAGCGGTCTAACTCTGAAACGTAAGAGCTGACCTCACTGGCCAGGACATTGACTCGGCTAGCTTCTACATTACTGCTAAGTGAGGCGGTTGCTACCAGGAGCGCATTGGCCTCAGCGCGTGCGGTATTGAGGAGAGCGGCATCGTTCGGCGGCTGGTTGGCAACGATTGCAGCTGCGTTCGCCGTATTGGCAGCGTTGGTCGCCGTGATCAGTGAGGGCGAAATGTCGACGCGCGCTGTTGTTGTGGCGAGGAGAAGGGCTTTAATTGCCTGAGTGCTGGTAACCAAATCGCTGGCGCTAACGGCACTGGCTAGTGTGCTGCTGCGGCGGGCTAACTCGATTGGAAAAACATCCATGCCTGATTCAAGTAATTGCGCCGGCAGCGCGTCAAGCGTTGTATCCGTTGCGTTTGCCAGACCACGAATGGTTGTTCCCTCGCTTCGGCTAATCCGGGTGCCGGCAGCGGTGATTGAGTTCTCGATGCCTTGTAGCTTGTTTGCCACATCGTCGGCCGTTTGCTTGATCTTGTTAGCGACCGTAAAAATGCTGTCGAACAGGTTGCGGGCTTCGATCAGCGTATCGCTTAATCCTTGAAGTGCAGTCAATTGTTGCGAGGCATTCGGCGCGGTCGCAATCTGCGTTTGTGCCTGTGTAATTTTTGCAATACTTGCCTTCAGGGCTGCTTCCTGACCGCTGCTTGGTTGGGTGGTCGGTACGCGGCCAAAGTAACTACCACTCTTGCCTTGAAAGCTGGCCGTCGCCAGTGGCGCTGGCCAGGGGTAGCGGTGGTCTGTGTTGGCCGTAGAGGCGGCATGTTGTTCGAGGCAACTTTTTAGCTCGTTCGCGACACGTTTTTCAACGGCAGCCATCAGTTCTTGGCGAGTGACGACGAGAACGACATCGTTGAACGTGGCGCTCGGTGGGCCGGTAATATATTTGTTGTCGTTCCCGTTACCATTTTCGCCATCCAGGTAGTCAGCAGAGTTGTTGGATGGGCGATTTTGACCACTCAGTTGTGAGCCAGGGGCAATGATCAAAGCTGCAATATTGATGTTGCCATCGACCTGTAGGTCCATCAGCGTATCGCTATTGATTGGGTGAGCACTGTCGTCATCGCGCAGGGCCGGGGCAAGCACGTACCATAGTCGGGTGCCAGTGCCATCGGCCAGATCTGGCAAGTCGAGCGTTACCCAGGGGAGCCAGCCAACGTAGCTGGGGCATTGGGCGCTGGCGGCTCCAATAAAATTATCCGCTTTTCCGTCGTAA
Organism: Burkholderiales bacterium; assembly: GCA_038250105.1. GTDB lineage: Bacteria > Pseudomonadota > Gammaproteobacteria > Burkholderiales > Rhodocyclaceae > Azonexus. The sequence goes on from JBBSCQ010000015.1 coordinate 3,675, forward strand.
GGCACATTATGTAAGCCAGCATCATTGGTCATCAGGTCAGGGCATGGCAAGCTTCCCGGGCGATTGCTATCGGTGACAGCGCGCGCAATCAACGCGTCTTTAGCCTGAGCCATGTTCATGGCAAGCTTGCTGTCTTGCTGGACTCGGTTGAATTGAAAATTGCTGGTTCGGTAAAAAGCAAAGCCGCCGGCCATGATGACCGCGATCAGGAGCATCCAGAGCGCGGCACCCCTTTGTTTTCGGCGGGGGGCTGGCTGAGTCATTTTGCTGAGCTCCTCGGCTTGACGATGATTCGACCCCCACCCAGCAAGCTCTCCCGTTCGCCGGTTCCGGGATGGAAGGTGTCACCCACGCGGACGCGCAGGGCGGGCGTGCTGTTGTTCCAGTCGGCTTCGCCATTGATCCAGCGTGTGCTGCGGCCGCCGCTGCGGCGGACTTCGCCGTTCAGGGTCTGGCTGGTTTCATTGTCTGCTGCATTGGGGTTGAAGCTGGGGTTGAGTTGCCGTTGGCGGTCGAGTGCGGCGCGTTGTTGCGGCGTAAAAAACAGTCGGCCAAGGGGCTCTTGTTGCGCCCAGGCCGGGCCTTGAGTCAGGCACAAAAGCAGTACGAGATGTCGGCTGGTAAAGTTCATTTTGTGTTCGTCGACCGGCGGACGGTAACCCATTGCAGTTCGCACTCGGCACTTAGTTGCGCCAGTGATTCACGCACTTCAGTAGCGCCGGGCTGAGGAGATAGTTTGCAACTACGGACGAGTACCAGTGCTTTGGCTTCTTTTTGCACATGGGCGAGGAAATTGAGCAGGTCTTCTTCATGTAGAAGGCGCAGTTGCAGGCGCATCGGGCTGGCAACATAGGCATAACCAAGGCCATCGACGCTTTCCAGGGGGATTTGCGCGCCAAATTCGTAAACCATCCCGGGCAGGCGCATGTCGCGCTGGATCTGGCGGAGCATTTCAGTCCAGTCCAGGCGTTTTTCCTCGCCAGCGATGCCGGAATTCTGCATTTGCTGGAAAATTTGCGCCCTTTCCTTGATTTCCTGTTCTTCTGTCCGGACTTGCCGCAGGCGTTGTTCGATCTGGTTTTTGCTGGTCTCGGCGACGTTACGTTCAAGCCCGGCTTTTTGTGCCTCAAGCAAACTCCACCAGGCGAGCAGACCCGCCACGCTGAGCAGAATGAGTGCGCCGATAAGCGGCAAGCGCAATTTAGCCAGATCGCGCATGGTGAATTTCATGGCGCGAGCTTTCGGGAGATTTCGACGAAAAATTGCCGGGGCAAGCTGCTTTCGTCTTCGTTGTCACCGCCGCGCAGGGCTCGTCCGGACTCCATATCGAAGGGGCGTTGCAGGACGTTGATTGTATTGGCCGGATCACTCTGCAGTCGCTCGACAAACTGTTCGAAAGTGGCGAGCGTTTGGCGTGGCGTGGCATTCCGTTCCGGGCGGATACTGCCGCGGACCGTGGTGATTTCCTCTTTGCCAACAATTGCTGTGGCCATGGAAACAACGGCTGGTGCTAGGGTCGACTGCCCAGAACGGCCAATTTTCCATTCAATAATGTCGAGGCTGATATTCGGTATTTCGTTCAGGGCCTGGCTAACTACGCGGTAAGCCGGGCCGGGTTGGCGCTGCTGGCCGGTCAAGTCACTGTAGCGGGTGGTGACGCGGCGCAGGGTTTCGTTGTCGATGCCGAGTTGCGGGAAGGTGGCAGAAATTTCCCGGTAGCGCCAGTTGAGGTCAGCTTCACTCGCCGTGAGTGCCCGGCTTTCTTCACGCAAGGCATACGCTTGATAAATTTCCTTGGCAGAAAACAAGGCACTGGCCAGCACGGCAAGCAGGCCAAGGGCGATGATGCCCTGGCGAATCTGCGATAGCCGAAAGTCGTGGCGATAGGACTCACCGGCAAACTGTGCCTTCGGCGGCGCCGTGCTGAGCAAATGCAGAAAGAGGAATTCGCTGCGGCTGTCTGCCGGCGGCGTGTGCAGCCCAAGCTTTTGGGCCGCGACATGACTGTCGATCAACGCAAATGTCAGTTGGCCGCGATCCGGGCAGGCGGCTTCTATGGCCGGTAGGGCTTGCGGGTGGGCGACAATGAAGACCGGGAGGATTTCATCCCGCCCAACCTGGCGCTGGCCGATCAGGTATTGGTGCAGTTTGCCCGCCTCAACCGCCAGGCTGCTGGCGATGCCGGAAATGCTGCTGTCGGTGAGCGGCGCCATGCGTGAAAACAGCGCCTGACCATCGACGATAAAACTTTCACGAATCGAGTGATCCTGCAGGGTGAGCAGCAGGCAGCGCGGGTTGCCGTGGCCGAGCTTTTTCAGTAATTGCCCGCCCAGTTGGGCGACGCTATATATGCCGGCGAGCGGTACTTCAGCCGCGTTGATTCGCGTCAGCCAGGGCGCAAAGTGTGCCGGATTGGTCAGCGCCGAGATCAGCAGCTTTTCATTTTTCCGCTTGGCCTTTTCGTAGCCGAGTGAAACCGTCGCTGCCAGTGGCGTGCCAAGAAAGTGCTGGCCGATCTTGCGGGTGATCAGTGTTTGTCGATCCCGCCCTTGTAGATAAGGAATCGTTTCGAGGACGTGGCCTTCTTCGGCGACGTTGGCCAATAAAGAAAACTGGCTTTTGCGTTGGTGCTGGAGATATTCGGCAAAACCGGCGAGACCTTCGTTATCACCTTCAAATTCACCTTCGGACGACAACTTCCCCTGCCGCCAGGCATAGGCCGAGAGGCGATGGGTGTTGAGATAGAGCAGGCGGCGGGCGGTCACGTTTTGATCTTGCTGATGATGTCGTAGATGGGGCCGATAACCGACAGCATAATCCAGCCGAGCAATACGCCCATAAACAGCGTCAACATCGGTTCGATCAGCGTTTGCGCCCGGCTGACCGATTCCTTGACGTCGCGGGTATAAAAGTAGCTGACGTTGAGCAGCGCCTTGTCCAGCCCGCCGGTGTTTTCACCAACGCGGAGCATGCGGACAACGAGAGGCGGAAACATGCCGACATCGTGAAAGGCGCCGGCCACGTTGCGGCCTTCTCGGATTGAATGTTCGACCCGCTGCAAGGCTTGCCGCACAGCAAGGTTGCCGACAATTTGTTGGGTGGTCCGGATCGATTCAAGAATCGGAATGCCCGAGGCGTAGAGCATGGCGAAGGTGTTGGCAAAGCGGGAGAGGATGATCTTTTTCAGGATCGGGCCGACCACTGGTAGACGCAGTTTGATGTCATCTAGGCGCAGCCGGGCCAGGGGATTGCTGCGCAGGATCAGTTGTCCGCTAATCACGGCGACGACGGGCGTGAGCAGGAAAAGATACCAGTAGTTCACCAGCAAGTCAGAGAGAAAGAACAACAGTTGCGTATGTACCGGAAGTGATTGCCCCATGTTTTTCACAAACATTTTGAGCTGCGGCACCATGTAGATCATCAGGAAAAAGGTGGCAGCCAGCACGATGGTGGCAACAAAGGCTGGGTACATCAGCAGTTTTTTGGTGTGCGAGGCGAGTTCATCTTCCCACTTGAGCGACTCGGTTAGGCTGACCAGCACTTCCGGTAACTGGCCGCTAGCCTCGCCGGCCTGGATCAGGTTGACGAATACCTGACTGAAGACATCCGGATGCGTGCTCATTGCCTGCGACAGCGTCTGGCCGCCTTCAATGTTTTCAATCAGCCCGGCGATCACCTCGCGAAAGCGCGGGTGCTCAATGGAATCGCGCAAGTCGGTCAGGCCTTCCAGCAGCGCAACGCCGGCCCGGCTCAGTTGTTCCAGGTGGAAACAAAAATTGATCAACTCGGGGCGGGGAATGTTGCGGCCGCCAAAGAGGTTGCGTTGCCCGAGTGGCGTCCCGGTGACCAGGTCGAGCTCCATGCGTTTTAGCCGCATTTCGAGGTCGACCGCATTGATTGCATCGAGTCGCCCGTAAATCATTCGCCCTTCGGCGCTGACCGCTTTATAGTCGAAAAGCATCGCTACATCCGGTCGGTCAGGTCGACAACGCGCCCCAGCTCTTCCAGCGAGGTCGTGCCGTTGAGAACGCGGCGCAGACCATCATCAGCCAGGGTGCTGAAGCCTTGCATCAAGGCGCGGTTGCGGATTTCGTGGGTGGTGGCGCGGCGGGCAATCAGCTCATCGATGCCGGCATCAATGCGTAGTAGTTCCATAATGGCGATACGACCCCGATAGCCCCGGAAGTCGCAAATTTCGCAACCGACCGGGCGGAAGAGTACCGGACGCGGGCCCTCCGCCAGCGAACCGAGGAGGTGGATTTCGTGCGGCTCGGCATGGTAGGGCGATTTGCAATGGTCGCACAGACGGCGGATTAGCCGTTGGGCGACGATACCGATAATGTTGCCGGCCATGACGTCAGGCAATACACCGATGTCGAGCAAACGCGGCACGGCACCAATCGCCGAATTTGTGTGCAGCGTCGTGTATACCTGATGCCCGGTCATGGCAGCACGGAAAGCCATTTCGGCGGTTTCTGCATCGCGCACTTCGCCAACCAGAATAACGTCTGGGTCTTGCCGCATCATCGAGCGGATGCCGTTGGCAAAATCAAGCTTGGCGGTTTCTGAAACTGAGGTCTGGCGCACCATCGCCATTGGGTATTCGACCGGGTCTTCGAGGGTCATGATGTGAATGCCCTCGGAATTAATGTGGTTGAGCACCGAGTACAAGGTCGTCGTCTTGCCGCTGCCGGTTGGGCCGGTGACGAGAATGATGCCTTCTGGCCGAGCGATCATCAGCTTTAATTGGTAAAGATGCTCTTCGGTCAGGCCGAGATTTTCCAGCGGGACGATGCCTTTTTGCCGGTCAAGAATACGTAATACGATGTTTTCACCATGGATGGTCGGCTGGCTGGCGACGCGGAAATCAACGGCGCGCCCGGAAACACTGAGGCCGATTCGGCCATCCTGCGGCGCTCGCATTTCGGCAATATTCATGCCGGCGAGTACTTTGATGCGCACCGTCATCGCCGGCCAATATGACTTATGCAGGGCGCGGATCTGGCGCAGCATGCCGTCGATCCGGTAGCGGATGCGCAGAAAATTGGCCTCCGGCTCGAAATGGATGTCGGAAACCTCGCGTTTTACGGCATCGGTCAGGATCGAGTCGATCAGGCGGACAACTGGCTGACTGTATTCGTTGTCAGTGGTCGACAGGCTCTTCCAGTCGATCTCACCGGTTTCGATCTCATGCAGGATGCCGTCGATGGAAAGTTCGTACCCGTAATATTGGTCAATCGCCCGGTCGATTTCCGATTCGCCGGCGAGCAGCGTTTCAATTTCCGCACCTTCCATCAGCAAGGTACGGACGCGATCCAGGCCGACAATGTCGTTGACGTCGGAAATCGCCAGCGTCAGGCGCAGGCTTTGCCGGTCGAAGTCGAGCGGTAGCAGGTGGTAGCGCTTGGCAACTTCGCGCGGCACCAGTTTGAGCGCCTGTGGGTCGATCACCGCGTGCTTCAGATCAATACTTTGCTTGCCCAGACTCTCGGAAAGCGCCTGGCGCAGGGTTGCTTCAGAGACAAAACCGAGCGAAACCAGCAACTTGCCGATCGGCTGGTTGAGTTTCATCTGCTCAAGCAGCGCAATGCGTAGCTGATCTTCCGAAAGAATGCCTTCAGAGATCAGAATCTGGCCGAGCGGGCGGCGCTGTAAAGTCGATGTGCTCATGACGTTTAGCGGGACTGCTCGGCTTGCGATACTGGCAGCAGTACGAGCGGTGATGCGGGCTGTAATTCCTTCAAACGCCTTGTGACTTGTTCGCGCTCGAAAGCGGCGGGGCGCTTGTTAGCTGCTTCCAGCGCCAATCGGTAATGTTGCGCGGCGGGGCGGTTTTGCCGCAGGTGGTCAAGGCTGACCGCCAGATTGAACAAGTAGTCAGGGTTGTCAGCATCGGCCGCAACGGCGTTGAAATAAACCTGTTGCGCTTCCGACCAGCGTTTTTGTCGGGAATATAAATTGCCGAGGGCGAAATTGAGTTGGGCTGATTCCGGCTGGGCGGCGAGCAAGGTTTTTAGCCGGCTTTCCGTCGTTTGTGGGTCCGCGCCAGCTGCCGTGCCGCTCAGGGCTGCGGCCTGGACTGCGCCGTCCCCCGGATTGGCCACCAGGGCTTGTTGGTTAAAGCGTTCGGCATCGGCCGAACGGCCTTGGCGCTGGGCAATGGCGGCTAAGGCGAGCAAAGCGTCGGTGTTGTTCGGGTCGCGCTGTAATGTTTGCTCAAAATCGCGCCGGGCCAGCTCCAGCTCATTGCGTTCAACATTGGCGTGGCCGCGCAGCAGATTGACATCAGCCTCCGGACGGCTCCGCGTCAGTCGAATCGGTACGCCAGCTCCAGCTTCGGACGCAGCCATCGGGGCTCTGCTCGGGCGATATTCTGGACGCGACGGCGGGAAAAGGGTTGTTTCGTTGTCCATCGGTCGATTTGCTGCGGTCGACGCGCTGGAAGGGGTATAAGCCGACGGTGGATTGATCGGCAGTGCCGGCACGGTTGTGGCGGGCGTGGTCTGGGCCATCGAGGCCATCTGTGGCGGCTGGCTGCTGGCTGGTGCGCGGCTATTCGGTGGCGCCAGGTTATTACTGCCCATATTGCTCAACTGGTACCAGACGTAAGCGCTAATCGCCATGGCGGCAAAGCCGAGTATGCCAAGTGCCAGCCAGAGCGGGCGTTTTGACGGCGGCTCGCTGCTCAGTTTGGCTTTGAAAGCATTGCGAACCGCTTCGCGCTCGAACAGTTCATCCAGTTTTTCTAGGGCTGTCGGAGAAATCGGTGCGGCGCGCGTTGCGGCGGGAATTTCTGGACGGGGCACGAAGGCGAGATCAGCATCCACCGCCTCAATGTGCGCGGCCAGTTCGGGTAATGGGTTAATCGGCCCCTTGGGTCGCCCGGTTGGGAGTGGTTCGAGACTCAGTTTTTCACTGTGCGCCGTTGTCGCCTCGCCACCAGCGAGTGACCGCGCCGCATCTTGTTTGCTCGTCTCGGCCCGTTTCAGGGCATCCATCAACAGGCTCATCGTCGGCTCTCAGCGACTCGGCACAATGTTGAACGGTTGGGCTTCGTTCGGTTGGTTGAAGAAGCCATCGCTCGGCAGGAAACTGCGAATCGGCGCGTAATCACCTTCGAGGCTGGCATCGCTGATGACGACCGGTCTGAGGAAAATGATCAACTCAGTTTTCTTCGCGGCATTGTCACGTTTGGTGAGCAGTTCTCCGGCCAAGGGAAGCTGCCCGAGTAGCGGAACGCGCCCGGTGTTGTAGTCAATGCGGTCTTCCATCAGGCCGCCAAGCACTGCGATATCACCGCTTGCGACGCGCATAACGGACTCAATTTCTCGGGTCCGGATTTGGGGCACAAAATTTTGTACGCCGGCCGCCTTGTTTGATGGATTTGGGTCTTCCTTCCAGTCCGAAACGCTGGAGATGGTCGGTCGCACGTTCAGAATGACGTTCTTGAGATCACTGATTTGCGCTGTTACCGACATCACCAGACCGACCGAAACGGATTGCGGCGTGGTTGTCACTGCTGTTGTGGTGCCGACATTGGCTGAAGTGGTTGTATCTGACTTGACATTAAAGTAGACAATGTTTTCGACGACCTTGAGTAGCGCGGTCTGGTTGTTGAGGACGGAGAGGCGTGGGCTGGAAAGTACCTTGGCGGTGCCGAAGGACTGCAGCAAATCAACTGCGGCAATCAAATTCAAGGGCTTGTCCAGTTGCCTGAGGACGAGATTGAATGCCGAGTTTGCGGTATCGATCACGCTGCCATTGGTTGGGCTGGTGACAGAGAAGCCCGAGCCATCTGAGCGGAACCGGCTCCAGTCGACGCCTTGCTTGTAACCATCGAATAGCTCTACTTCGACAATGGTTGCTTCGATCAAAACCTGCCGCCGCGAAGCATGGATCACACGGTCAAGAAACTCTTGGATTTTGTCATGTTGGCGCTGCGTTGCACGCACGGTAATGACACCGCTTTCTGCATTCATAATGACTGAGGCTGCTTCACGGAAAGTGTTGCGGCGAACGACCGAGTTGTCGACAGTCTGGCTGGTTGAGCTTGGCGAAGGGTTGGTTTGGAGAGTGTTGGCTAGGTTTTGCGCGGCGCGCCGGCCAGTTGCTTGCGGCAGTGCGGCAGTGCCAGTAGCGTTCTGAGCACTGGTTTGTTCATAGATCGTTTCGCTGGAACCCTCGGGCAAAATTTTGTCTGTTTCCCGCAAAAGATCTTTGATGTTTTTTTCCAGTGATTCCCAAAACTGGTTTTTCGAGGCGTTTTCGATCCGGGTATTTGAAACATTGCCACCGCCGCCACTGGCCGGCGCTGCGCCGCCAGTCGTTGCACTGCTTGTCGCAATTTGGGTGTTGGTCGATACCGTCGCAGTGACGGTGCGTGACATATTTACGTAATCAACTTTGTAATGCTTCAAAAAAGGCGAGTCCGGCATCACGGAAAGATTTGGGCCGTCCATTTCAAAACGCATGTCGACTTGTTTGGAAATCCGGGTCAGCAGTTGGGGGAGAGTCTGGTCAATCGCATTGAGGGTGACGATGCCGGTAATGCCGGGGTAGATGTCGACATTGACTTTGGCGTCGCGGGCAAGGGCAAAGAGCAGGTCACGCACGGGCACATTATTAACCACGACGCTGTAGGTTTCTGCCTTCGGGGTGGCACGTGGTTTTGGCAGGGCCAGGGTTTGTTGGACCGGCGCGGGGATATTGCCAACTGGCGTGGGTTGGGCCGTTTCGCTACTGATGTGGCCTTTTAGCGGCTCGCGCGGGGTGGGCGCAGCGCAGGCGGCCACGAGCAGGGAGAGAATTGTCGCGCTGAGATAACCGATTTTCATCGGGCTTTGCCTTGTTTGAACGTTGTGGTGACGGTATCGATAATCAAAATGATGCTAGCACGTAATTTATGGAAATTTATCGCTTGTCAGTCTATATGGCTAGCGTAGCTTGCTGACTTGTCGCGGGAAGGGTTGGGCTGCCTTGATCGACTCCGGTAGGTTTTGCATGGCGGCTGAGGCAGCTTCGCGGCTAGGGAAGTCGCCGTAGATGACACCGAGGCGGTCACGGCCGGAGAGGCTGGAGCGATAGGCGCGCAGTTCGGCCGGCTCAATGAGCTGGGCTGATCGTGCGAGAAAGCCTTCTATTTCGCCGCTATGGTTGGCGTCGGTGGCCAGCAACTGAATGAAATAGTGTTGTCGGGGGGCGGTTTCGATCCATTGTTGGTACTGTGCGAAATGCTGGCGCGTCAGCGGCCCAAAACGGATGTTTTCGGGTGTTTCAACGCGCATTGGTGCCAGGCTGGGGGGCGTTGGTTGGGGACTTTTAACGACAGGTGTTGCCGGGGCGCTGGTGTTTTCAGGCGGCACGCCGGGCTTTTCGCTTTGCGGTAAGTTTGGTTTGCTGGTGTAGCTCCCGAGGCTAAAGGACAGTGCAAGGAGCAGTGCTGCCAGGCTGGCGCCAGCAATCCCCCAGAGCAGCGGTTTGGCGTTGAAGCCGGGTTTTTGCTGCAAGGGGGAAAAACGGGCATCCTGCGCTGCGGTGCGAATTTCTGCGCTATCTACTTTGTGGCTGCCGGTTGCGAAGGCAGCCAGTAGGGCTTTGTCGGCAAGAATGTTGATGCGGCGGGAGAGCCCTTCGGAAATTTCAGCGATGAGTTTGACCGCCGCTTCTGTGAAGGGGTTGGGGCCGTGATAGCCCGCAGCGCGCAGGCGAAATTCAATATAACTGGCGACGTCCTGCGGTTTGAGTGGTGCCAGGCTGAAGTGCTGGGTGATGCGTTCGCGGAGCTGGCGCATGTCGTTGGCAGCCAGGCGTTCGTCGAGTTCGGGTTGGGCAAAGAGGGCGATCTGCAAGAGCTTGTTGGCTTTTGACTCCAGGTTGGAGAGCAGGCGGATTTCTTCGAGTGACACAGCCGGCATGGCGTGGGCTTCGTCGATCAGCATAACGACGCGCTTGCCGGCGGCGTAACGTTCGATCAGTGCGTCTTGCAGGGCGCGAGTCAGCGAGTGGGTGGCTTTGCCATCGGTCGGGATGCCCAGCTCGTCGGCAATGGCGCCGAGAATTTCTTGGCGGGAAAGCGATGGGTTGGCCAAGTAAAGTGTTTCGACGTGGGCCGGTAGCCGCTCCAGCAACATGCGGCAGAGCATGGTCTTGCCGCTGCCGACTTCGCCGGTCACTTTAACAATGCCTTCATCTTGCGTGATGGCGTAAATCAGCGCATCAAGTGTTGGCCCGCGATTGGCCCCGGTAAAGAAAAAGTCGGTGTGGGGCGTGATGCGGAAAGGTGATTCGCGCAACCCAAAATGCTGCAGATAAAGGCTCATCGACGGCTCCAGCCTTCCAGACGGTTGTAGAGCGTGGTGCGGTTGATACCAAGCCGGCGTGCTGCCTGGCTCACGTTGCCGGCACTAAGCTCGATCGCGGCCTCAATGTAACCGCGCTCCCAAAGTTCCAGGGTGGCATCGAGGTTTAACTGGCCAAAGTTTTGCAGGTGTCGGCGCGCCGCCAGTTTGGTCTGATCAAGATCGGCCGCGACTAGGCCGGGCGTGTTGGTTGCTTGATTGTCGCTCAAGTCGCTGGCGTCGAACTCAATTAGGAGCAGTTCTGGTGAGATGGCTTGGCCAGAATGTCGAGCGGTCAGCCGGATAACGATGTTGCGTAATTCCCTGACATTTCCAGGAAAGGCGTAATTCAGCCACAGTGCTTCTGCCGCTGAGGTCAGCGAAAAGGGCTGGAGGCGGGCTTGCTTGGCAAAGGTTTTGCGGAAATGCTCAAGCAAAAGCAGGCGGTCGTTGCCCATTTCGCGCAAGGGTGGAACGGCTACGGTGAACACCGATAAACGATGAAAAAGGTCGGCGCGAAATCGTCCGGCGCGCGTTTCCTGGCGGAGGTCACGATTGGTCGCGGCAATGATACGGGCCCGTGAAATACGTGTCTGGGTTTCGCCGACGCGCTGGTATTCACCATTTTCGAGGACGCGCAGGAGCTTGGGCTGCAAATCGAGTGGGAGTTCGCCAATTTCGTCGAGAAATAGCGTGCCGCTATCGGCGTCTTCGAAATAGCCCGCCTTGGCCGTGTTGGCGCCGGTAAACGCGCCCTTGGCATAGCCAAACAGGGTGGGTTCGAGCAGTGTGGGGGAGATGGCGGCGCAATTCAGGGCGAGAAATGGTTTTTCCCGACGCTCGGTTAATTGGTGCAGGTAGTGACTGGCAACAACTTCTTTGCCGCTGCCGGATTCGCCTTCGATCAATACGGGAAAGGCAAGATTGGCGTATTGGCCAAGCTGCAGGCGCAGGCGTTGGCTGGGCGGGCTATCGCCAATCAGGCCGGCGGGTGGCTGATCCGAGGTCTTGTCGGTGAAGCTTAGGGCTTGCCGGAAGAGGGTAGCCAATCGGCCCGGGTCGCAGGGTTTGCCGACGAAATCGACGGCACCGAGGGTGCGTGCGTGGCGCGCATGGTCTTCATCATTTTGTCCCGAAAGAACGATAATTTTCATTTCGGGAGATAGCGCCAGCAAGTCGCTGATCAGCGCAAAACCTTCGTCTGGACGATGCGGGAAGGGCGGCAAGCCAAGGTCAATCAGCGCCAGTTGCGGCGCCTGACGCAGTTGCCGGAGCAGGGTCAGGGCGTGCGGACGAGAATGACTGGTGACGACATCAAGCTCCTGCGCAAAAGCGAAGCTTAGAGACTCGCTAATTAGCGGGTCGTCATCGACGATCAGTAAAAGCGGCTTGGCAGCAGACAAAGGCGCGATATTCCAAATGAAATTTGTTTGATTATAACCTTGTCACTTCCGTGAGAAGTCGGGTGGTTCTGATAAAATCGCCCGACTTTTATCAAGGAATTGCTTTGCCCGACGACATTCTGGTCGATATCGAAGACCTTCGCTTCAACTATGATGGCCGACCTGTGCTCGAGGGGATCAATATGAAGATTCCCCGGGGTAAGGTGGTCGCTATTATGGGTGGCTCCGGTTGTGGCAAAACAACCTTGCTGCGCTGTATTGGCGGCCAGTTGCGGCCAAGTGGCGGGCGGGTACGCCTGGAGAAACACCAAGTCTGCGAAATGTCGCATGATGAGTTGTATCGCCTGCGCCGCAAAATGGGCATGCTTTTTCAGTTTGGCGCTTTGTTCACCGATATGTCGGTGTTTGATAATGTCGCCTTTCCGATGCGTGAGCATACCGATATGTCGGAAGAGATGATTCGTGATCTCGTCTTGATGAAACTGGAAGCAGTCGGTCTACGCGGCGCGCACAAGTTGATGCCGGGTGAGCTTTCGGGCGGCATGGCCCGGCGCGTTGCTCTGGCCCGAGCCGTGGCGCTTGATCCGATGTTAATGATGTACGACGAGCCCTTTGCTGGCCTCGACCCGATTGGGCTGGGCGTGATTGGCCAGTTGATTCGTAAACTCAATGACGCGCTTGGCGCAACGTCAATCATGGTGACGCACGATGTGCAAGAGTCGTTGTTGATCGTTGATTACATCTATTTTGTTTCGGGCGGGCGGATTGTCGCCGAGGGTACGCCCGACGAGATTCGCGCTTCGAAGGATCCGTTTGTGCATCAGTTTGTTCATGCTGAAGTCGAAGGGCCGGTGCATTTTGATTATCCCGCGCCCGCAGTACGACAGGAGTTTTTGCGTGGATTGAAGCATGTTTAGCCCACTGGCGCTGATCCGCAAGCTTGGCCACGCCAGTATTGAGCGTATCTGGCGCCTTGGTTTTGCGACGCGATTCTTGTTCGCTGTCCTGAAATACTCCGGCGCTTCATTTCGGCGCTTGCCATTGACACTGCGCGAAATTTATTTCAGTGGCGTGCTGTCATTGTTGATTATTGTGGTTTCAGGTTTGTTTGTCGGCATGGTGCTCGGTTTGCAGGGGTACGAAACTTTGCAGCGCTATGGGTCAACCGAAGCGTTGGGTGTTTTGGTTGCCTTGTCCTTGACCCGCGAACTCGGTCCGGTGGTCGCCGGTTTGTTGTTCGCATCGCGCGCCGGTTCGTCAGTGACGGCTGAAATTGGCTTGATGAAATCGACCGAGCAGTTAAAGGCGATGGACATGATGGCGGTTAATCCGATTGCCCGGGTGGTTGCGCCGCGCTTCTGGGGCGGCGTTATCTCGATGCCTTTACTCGCCGCCTTGTTTTCGGCGATGGGTGTAATTGGCGGCTGGCTGGTTGGCGTGGTATTCATCGGTGTTGATGATGGTGCCTTCTGGTCGCAAATGCAGTCCGGGGTAGATTTTCGCTATGACATCGTTAATGGTGTTATCAAGAGTTTTGTATTTGGCATCGCGGTTTCGCTGATCGCCGTTTTCGAAGGCTACGATTCGGCACCGACGGCCGAAGGTGTGTCACGGGCGATTACGCGCACCGTGGTGACCTCCGCGTTGGCAATTCTGGCGCTGGATTTCGTTCTGACTTCGTTCATGTTCCGGGGAACTTCATGAACCGTACCGTACTCGACCTCTGGGTCGGCATCTTTGTCGCCATTGGTATTGCCGCCGTGATGTTTCTGGCACTTAAAGTGGGCAACCTTTCGTCGGCGCATTTGTCCGAGACTTATGTCTTGCAAGCCAAGTTTGATAACATCGGCGGGCTCAAGGTGCGCGGGCCGGTGAAAAGTGCTGGCGTGGTCGTCGGTCGTATCGTCGAGATCAAGTTTGACCCGGTAACTTACGAAGCCGTAGTGACAATGAACGTCGATGGCCGCTATCAGTTCCCGAAAGATACTTTTGCGGCAATCTATACAGCAGGGCTGCTGGGCGAGCAATTTGTCGGATTTGAAGTGGGCGGCGAAGAGAAAATGTTGAAGGCTGGTGACACGATTACCAAGACGCAATCGGCTGTTGTACTGGAAAAGTTGATCAGTCAGTTTCTTTTCAGCAAAGCAGCAGACGGACAGGATAAAAAATGATCGGGATGTTGGGGGTGCCGGAAACCATTTATTGCCGCAAGTTGCTTGCCGGCGGTTTTTTAGCGTTGGCGCTCTGCGGCAACGCGATGGCCGAGGGAAATCCGCGCGACCCATACGAGGGGTTTAATCGCGCCATGTTCTCGGTGAACGAGGCGGTGGACAAATACGCGGCAAAACCGATCGCTCGCGTTTATGAGTCGGTGGCACCCTTGCCGGTCAAGGCGGGGGTGGGGAATTTTTTCGGTAATGTCGGTGATTTGTGGATCGGTGCAAATAGCGCCATGCAAGGCAAGTTTAGCGATGCCGGTGTCGACATCAGTCGTTTGCTGATCAACTCGACAATCGGTATCTTCGGTTTATTTGATGTGGCCAGCGAACTGGGCCTTGAGAAGCATGAAGAGGACTTCGGCCAAACCATGGCCGTGTGGGGGGTAAGAGATGGCGGCTACTTGTTCTGGCCGATCATTGGGCCGCGCACGGTGCGTGATTCGGCAGGTTGGTTCATTGATTCTTACGGTGATCCGGTGTGGCGGGCGCGGCCGATTGCCAGCCGTAACAGTCTGCTAACCTTGCGCTTTGTCGATATCCGCGCCAGCCTTTTGCCGGCGGACAAAGTGGTGGAAGAAGCCGCGCTTGATAAATATGCCTACATTCGCGACGCCTATTTGCAGCGCCGTCGTAACCAGATTTTTGATGGCCGCCCACCGCGGCTGGACGACTGATCGTTGAGATTGTTGATGATGAAAAAACTTGTTGCCTTCTTTTTTGCTGCCTTAGTTGCTACTGCTGCCGTCCAAGCGCAGGAGGCGCCGGATGCCTTGATTATGCAGGTTACGGAAGAGGTGCTCGATATCATCCGCAAGGATAAGGATATTCAAAGCGGCAATACACACAAGGCCATTGAGTTGGTCGACAAGAAGGTGTTGCCGCATTTCAACTTTCAGCACATGACGGCACTGGCGGTCGGTAAGGACTGGAAAAAAGCTTCGCCGCAACAGCAGCAGCAACTGTCTGCTGAATTCAGAACCTTGCTGGTTCGCACTTATTCCAACGCCTTGACCGGCTACATGAATCAGAAAATCATCTACAAGCCATTCAAGATGAACCCGGGTGAAACCGATGTGCTGGTTCGTACCGAGGTGTTGCAACCAGGCAGCAAGCCAGTTCAACTCGACTACAGCCTGGAAAAACTGGATGCGGGCTGGAAGGTTTATGACATGACAGTGGCTGGCATCAGCCTAGTCACTAACTACCGTGACCAGTTTGGTCAGGAAGTGCGCAACGGCGGCATTGATGGTTTGATTGCAACGATTACGGCAAAAAACAAATCGCTTGAAGCCAATCTGGCCAAGGTCGATAAAAAATGATCGAACGCGAAGGCGTGCGCCTCATCGTTAAGGCGCCGCTGGTGATGGCGAATGCGACCGGCCTGCTCGAAGCAGGCCGTTCTGCTTTGCAAGCGGGTGAGCAGATTTTTGATTTTTCGGCAGTGACCGAAGCCGACTCTTCGGCGCTTGCTGTAATGTTGGGTTGGCTTCGCGCAGCGGAAATGTCGCGGTCGACCGTTAAATTTGCCCATATTCCGGCGGGTGTTCGTTCGCTGGCGGAGCTCTACGGCGTTAACGAGTTATTGCCCCTCGTCTGAGGGGGCCGATTGCCATGGTTGCTGCTGTTTCCTTGATTGATGTCGTCAAGCATTTTGGCTCCTTGCAGGCCTTGGCTGGCGTGTCGCTGGAGATCCAGCCGGGCGAATTTTTTGGCCTACTGGGGCCGAACGGGGCGGGTAAAACCACATTAATTTCCTGCCTAGCCGGATTGGCCCGAGCCGATTCCGGTTCATTGAAAGTGCTTGGTCACGACGTCGTTAATGATTTTCGTGCCGCCCGTCGCTTGCTTGGCGTGGTGCCGCAGGAACTGGTTTTTGATCCATTTTTTAATGTGCGTGAAACCCTGCAGATTCAATCGGGTTACTTCGGTATTCGCAAGAACGATGACTGGATTGATGAAATCCTTCATCACCTTGATCTGACCAGCAAGGCAAACGTCAATATGCGCCGTCTTTCCGGTGGCATGAAACGTCGCGTGCTGGTCGCCCAGGCCTTGGTGCACAGGCCGCCGGTGATCGTCCTGGATGAGCCGACGGCCGGGGTTGATGTTGAGTTACGCCAAGGCTTGTGGCAATTCGTGGGTCGCCTGAACAGCGAAGGTCATACCATTATTTTGACGACGCATTATCTTGAAGAGGCGGAAGCCCTGTGCGGCCGGATTGCCTTGATGAAGCAGGGGCGCGTTATTGCGCTGGATACAACGGCCAACCTGCTGGCGGCTCACCCCGGTGGTTCGCTGGAAGATGTTTTTGTCCGGACAATGAATCAATGATTGGCTTCTGGACACTCTTCTACAAGGAGTTACTGCGTTTCTGGAAGGTCGCTTTCCAGACGGTCGGCGCTCCGGTGCTGACGGCGCTGCTTTACTTGCTGATTTTTGGCCACGTGCTGGACGAGCATGTGCAGGTGCACGGCGTTCGCTATACCAGTTTTCTTGTGCCTGGCCTGGTGATGATGCAGGTTTTGCAAAACGCGTTTGCCAACTCGTCTTCCAGTCTGATTCAGGCCAAGATTACTGGCTCGATTGTTTTTGTTCTGTTGCCGCCGATTCCCTACAGCGCCTTTTTTGCCGCGTATGTGTTGGCCGCCTTGACGCGCGGGCTGATGGTCGGGTTGGGCGTGCTGTTTGCAACTGTCTGGTTTGCTGAGCTGCATGTCGTCGCGCCGCTCTGGATCTTGGCCTTTGCCGTACTCGGTGGCGCCTTGTTTGCTGCCCTCGGCATGATCGCCGGCATCTGGTCGGAGAAGTTTGATCAACTTGCCGCCTTCCAGAATTTCTTGATCATGCCGCTAACCATGCTCTCCGGTGTCTTCTATTCAATTCATTCATTGCCCACCCTCTGGCAGAGCGTGTCGCATTACAATCCTGTTTTTTACATGATCGACGGTTTCCGTTATGGTTTTTTCGGCGTCTCTGACGTAGCGCCGGAAATCAGCCTTGGAGTCGTTTTTGGCTGCTTCGCAGCCCTTACCCTGCTGACGCTGAATCTGCTCAAGCGGGGCTGGAAATTAAGAGCCTGAATACTATGCATCCGGATCAAATCAAAGCACTCATTCTCGCTGGCATGTCCTGCGAACACCTTGCCCTGGACGGCGACGGTCAGCACTTCGAAGCCCTGGTGGTCAGTGCCGAATTTGCCGGCAAAAACCGGGTGCAGCGCCAGCAGCACGTTTATCAAATACTCAAGGAAAAGCTCGCAACCGGGGAATTGCATGCCCTTTCCTTCAAAACCCTGACCCCGGAAGAATGGAGCGCGCAGCGTGGATAAATTATTGATTCAGGGCGGCACCGCTCTTTCTGGCGAAATCGCCATTTCTGGCGCCAAGAATGCGGCGCTGCCGATTCTCTGTGCTGCCTTACTCACCTCCGAGCCGATGCACTTCAAGAATGTGCCGCAGCTCAACGATATTTCCACCATGCTGCGCCTGCTTGGCGATATGGGCGTTGGTATCGAGAAGGTTGGCGCGGATGGCTTGATTCTCAATGGCGGTGGTCTGAATAACCCGGTTGCCTCCTACGAGATGGTCAAGACCATGCGTGCGGCGATTCTTGTGCTTGGCCCATTGGTGGCGCGGGTTGGCGAAACCCGCGTTTCCCTGCCCGGTGGCTGTGCCATCGGCGCGCGGCCGGTTGATCAGCACATCAAGGGTTTGCAGGCGATGGGCGCTGAAATTTCGGTCGAACATGGCTATGTCCATGCCAAGGCAACACGTCTGAAAGGTGCTCGCATCTGTACCGACATGGTGACGGTGACGGGTACTGAAAACCTGATGATGGCTGCCTGTCTGGCTGATGGCGAAACAATTATCGAGAATGCGGCGCGTGAGCCGGAAGTGGTTGATCTGGCCAATTGCCTGGTTAGCATGGGTGCCCGCATCTCGGGCGCCGGGACTGACATTATTCGCATTCAAGGTGTCGAGAAACTGCATGGCGCGACACATTCGATCATGCCGGATCGTATCGAAACTGGCACCTACCTTTGCGCTGCCGCCGCGACGGGCGGAAATATCCGCCTGGTCAAGACTTCCGCCGCCTACCTTGATAGCGTCGTCGACAAATTGATGGATGCCGGCTGTGAAATCACGATTGAGCGTGATGCTATTCGTCTCGTTGCGCCCAAGCGGCTGAAGGCTGTCAGTCTGCGCACGGCGCCGTATCCGGCCTTTCCGACCGATATGCAGGCCCAGTTCATGGCGATCAATTGTGTCGCGGATGGCGTCGCAACGATTCGCGAAACCATTTTCGAAAACCGCTTCATGCATGCCAACGAACTGGCGCGGCTGGGTGCCGATATCCAGATCGAAGGCAGTAACGCCATCGTCCGTGGTGTGGCGCGTCTGGAAGGGGCAACCGTGATGGCCACCGACTTGCGCGCCTCGGCTTCACTGGTGATCGCCGGTTTGGTCGCACAAGGTGAAACGCTGATTGACCGCATTTACCATCTGGATCGTGGCTACGAGCGGATTGAAGAAAAGCTGGCCAAGCTCGGCGCCTGTGTCAAACGGGTGCAATAGCCGGCTGTTGTTTCTTTGTTGAATGGGTCGGCTTTCTGCGGTCGACTGTGAAAAGTGCCAAAAAACGCTTTGCGTAAATGCATGGTTGACCCATACTCTGGCCTTCGGGATTTCCAGGCAGTGTTTTGTTCCTGCGCCGTACTCCGGTTTGTCAGTAAGCTCCTCGGTCTTGGTTCTCGTATTTTGTTGTGGGTGAAAGCCCGTTAAATTTTTTCCAAGGAAGCTATAAAATGGCAAACGGTACAGTTAAGTGGTTCAACGATTCCAAAGGTTTCGGTTTCATTTCTCCTTCTGAAGGCGGCGAAGATCTGTTCGCTCACTTCTCCGCAATTCAAGGCAATGGTTTCAAGACCCTGGCCGAGAACCAAAAGGTTACTTTCGACATCGTGACCGGCCCGAAGGGCAAGCAGGCTGCAAACATCCGCCCGGTTGAATAAACCAAGCGTTGCCTGACTGAAGAAAAGCCCGGTTTTCCGGGCTTTTTTACGTGTGCGCCCGGGCATTCCTTGGCGTTCATGGCCGCATTGCTGCTTTGCGGTAAAATGCTTTTTTTCTCCATGAGAATTTCCCCGTGAACGGCATCACCATTGCTCTCTCCAAAGGTCGTATCTTTGACGAAACCCTGCCTTTGCTGGCTGCAGCCGGTATTGTCCCGACCGAAAATCCGGAAACCTCACGCAAGCTGATCATTGAGACCAATCGGCCGGAAGTGCGCGTCGTTATTGTTCGTGCCACCGACGTGCCGACTTATGTTCAGTATGGTGCAGCCGATCTCGGCGTCGCTGGCAAGGATGTGATGATCGAGCATGGCGGTGAAGGTCTGTATTCACCGCTTGATCTGAAGATTGCCAAGTGCCGGATGATGGTTGCCGTGCCGGAAGGTTTTGATTATCAGAACGCCGTGCGTCAAGGCAACCGCCTGAAAGTTGCGAGCAAATACACCACCACGGCGCGCGAGCATTTCGCCAGCAAGGGTGTTCATATCGACCTGATCAAACTCTACGGTTCGATGGAACTGGCGCCGCTGGCCGGGTTGGCCGATGCGATTGTCGATCTGGTGTCGACCGGTAATACGCTGAAGGCCAACAAGCTGGTCGCGGTTGAGGACATCATGGAAATTTCGTCGCGGCTGGTGGTCAATCAGGCTTCGCTCAAGGTCAAGCGCGAAACTTTGCAACCGATTATTGACGCCTTTGCCCGGGCGGTGGAGAAATAATCCCTATGGTCGCGATTAAACGACTTGCTACGGTCGACGCCGATTTCACGGCAAAAATGGATGCCTTGCTCGCCTTTGAGGGGGCGCAGGACGATGGTATCGAGCGCACGGTGATCGGTATTCTGGCTGACGTTAAAGTGCGCGGTGATGCCGCCGTGGTCGAATACACTAACAAGTTTGACCGGCTGTCGGTCAACGGCATGGCTGATCTCGAACTGACCCAGGTTGAGTTGCAGGCAGCGCTGGATGGCCTGCCCGCGGAGCAACGGCAAGCGCTGGAAGCCGCCGCCCACCGGATACGGATTTACCACGAACGGCAGACGCTGGAGAGCTGGCGTTATACCGAGGCGGACGGCACGCAACTCGGGCAAATGATTACGCCGCTCGATCGCGTTGGCCTTTACGTGCCGGGCGGCAAGGCGGCGTATCCGTCGTCGGTGCTGATGAACGCGATTCCGGCCAAGGTGGCTGGCGTCAAGGAATTGATCATGGTCGTGCCGACGCCGGATGGTGAGAAGAACCAGTTGGTTATGGCGGCGGCCTGTCTGGCTGGCGTTAGCCACGTCTTCACCATCGGCGGGGCGCAGGCGGTTGGTGCATTGGCCTATGGCACGGCGACTATTCCGCAAGTAGACAAGATTGTCGGGCCGGGCAATGCCTATGTCGCCTGCGCCAAGCGCCGGGTTTTCGGCATTGTTGGTATCGACATGGTGGCCGGGCCGTCGGAAATCCTCGTCGTGTCGGACGGCACCAGTGACCCGGACTGGGTGGCGATGGATCTCTTCTCGCAGGCTGAGCATGATGAACTGGCGCAGTCGATCCTGATTTGTACCGACGCCGCCTACATCGAGCAGGTGCAGGCCAGCATCGAAAAACTGTTGCCGACCATGCCGCGCCAAGCGGTCATTCGCCAGTCGCTGAGCGATCGTGGCGCCTTCATTCTGGTGCGCGATCTTGAAGAAGCTTGTGCCATCGCCAACCGCGTTGCGCCGGAACATCTCGAGCTGGCCTTGGCTGATCCCGATCCGTGGGTGGAAAAGATTCACCATGCCGGCGCCATTTTCATTGGCCACTACACTTCCGAATCGCTCGGCGATTACTGTGCCGGGCCGAATCATGTGTTGCCGACTTCCGGCAGCGCTCGCTTCTCGTCGCCGCTCGGCGTTTATGACTTTCAGAAGCGAACCAGTCTGATCAAGGTATCAAAAGCCGGGGCACAAACCTTGGGTCGAATTGCTTCGACGCTGGCGCATGGCGAAGGTTTGCCGGCCCACGCCAAGTCAGCTGAATTACGGCTGGAAAAATAGGCTGGAAAAGTAGTTGACCGCAGTAATCACCGAAACACCAAAACGCCCGGACCTCCGGGCGCTTTTTTTGGGCTTTTCCTCGGTCGGCCTGTCCGGCTTTGGCGGTGTTCTGCCCTTCGCCCGGCGCATGCTGGTTGAGGAAAGGCGCTGGATGACGGCGGAAGAGTTCAACGCTCAACTGGGCCTTTGCCAGTTCCTGCCGGGGCCAAACGTGATCAATCTGGCGGTGGTGGTCGGCAAGCGCTATCAAGGGCTGCTTGGTGCCATCGTCGCGCCGGTTGGTTTGCTCGCCGGGCCATTCGTCATTGTGCTGCTGCTCGCCCTGCTGTACGACCATTACGGCAACCTGCCGCTGGCGCAATCCATGTTGCGCGGCATTGCTGCGGTCGGCTGTGGCCTGCTCTTTGCCATGGCCTGGCGGATGGGGATGGCGCTCAAGGATAAAGCGCTTTTCTTGCCTTTTACGGTGTTGACCGTAGCCAGCATCGCCTGGTTGCGTTGGCCGATGCCCAGCGTCATGGTCGCCGGATTGCTACTTTCCGGCGGTGTCGCTTGGTGGCGACTGGGCCGGAAATGAACCTCGTCGTCGAACTTTTCCTCGAATTCGCGCTGCTTGCCTTTATTGCTTTTGGTGGTGCGACGGCCTTGCTACCGGAAATGCACCGGGTCGTGGTCGAAAACCACCACTGGCTCGACGACACCACCTTCAGTCATCTCTACGCCATTGCGCAAGCGGCGCCGGGGCCGAATGTGCTGGTCGTGACGCTGATCGGCTGGGAAATCGCTGGCCTGCTCGGTGCCTTGGCCGCCACCGTCGCCATGTGTTTGCCGATGAGCATCGTGATCTACCTGCTGATTGACCGCTGGGAAAGCTTCTCGGGCAAGCGCTGGCAGAAGGCAATCAGCCTCGGTGTTGCGCCGCTCGCCGTCGGCCTGGTTTTTTCCGGCGCCACCTTGATTGCCCAATCGGCTGAACTGGGTTGGGCGGCTTGGGGGTTGGTGGCAGTAACGGTGCTGATTAACCTGCGTACGAAACTGCATCCATTGTGGCTGATCGCCGCTGGCGCGCTAATGGGCCTGCTCGGCCTGATCTGATTTTGGCCTTTTTTCGCCGTCGACCGTAGGGACACCGTTGTTTCTATGGCCGTAGGTTGGTGAGGATGTCAATTCCCCAAACCTGCCGCCCAGGCTTCTGATGCCGGGCGGACGATGTCGAACCACGGCGCCGGATATACGCCGATGCCGACAATCATCATCACCAGCGCAACCAGCACGACCCACTCCCGTGGCCGCAGGTCTTGGGCTTGTGCGACCTCCGGGCGGGTAACCGGGCCGAAGAAGGCTTTGCGGTAGAGCGCGAGAAAGGCCCCAGCGGCAATCGACAGGCCAAACAATGCCGCCATGCCAGCGCCAGTGTGGCTTTGCAGGGTGGCGAGGATGAGGGAAAACTCGCCGGGGAAACTGCTCGTGCCCGGCATGCCGACGCCAGCCAGGCCGCAGATCAGGAAGCCGCTGGCCAGTAGCGGCATAGTTTTGGCGGCGCCGCCGAGGGCGTTGATGTCGGTTGAGCCGGTGCGCTGGCGGAGAAATTCGAGCAACAGGAAGGCGCCGCCAGTCGCCACAGAAAAACTGAGTAGTAGGGAAACGGCGCCATGCACGCCTTGTGCCGTGAAGGAAGCCAAGCCGAGGATGGCCAGGCCGACGTGGCAGATGCTGGCGTAGGCCAGCCCAATGCGCAGATTGGACTGGCCGAGAATGCCGACGGCGCCGTATAGCAGGCTCAGCGTGCCGAGGCCGGCGAGCAGCCAGTGCAGGTCTTGCGCTGCTTGTGGGGCGAGCGGAATAGCGAAGCGGATCAGGCCGAAGGCACCGAGTTTTAGGCCGACCAGCAGCGCCGTCAGCGAGCCAGGGGCGGCGAGAGAAAACTGCGGTAGCCAGGTGTGCAGCGGGACAAGCGGGACTTTGACGCCGAAACCGAGCAGGCAAAGCAGGAAGACGATGCTTTGTGTCGAACGCGGCAAAGGATTGGCGAGCAGAGCCATCAAGTCAAAGGTGAGTACCGACTGGCTGGTCGCCAGGATGATGAAGGTGATGAGTAGTGGGATGCCACCGGCCAGCATGATCAGGAAATATCGGGCGGCCGCTTGTGGGCTGGCGCTGGTTGCCCCCCAGCGGGCGAGGAGGAAATAGAGCGGAACGACGGTCAGTTCCCAGAAAAAGAAAAAAAGCACGGTATCGAGGGCGGAAAAAATGCCCAGCGTTGCCGACTGTAGTAGCAGCAACAGGCTGAAATGCAGGCGGGGCGATTCTTCGATCCGGTTCCAACTGGCCACCAGCGAGCCGAGGAAGAGTAGCGCGGTCGACGGCAAAAAAAGCACGGAAAGGCCGTCGACGCCGAGCAGGTATTGCACGTTGAGGCTGGTGACCCACGGCGTGCGCTCGACTAGCTGAAAGCGCTCTCCAGCCGGTTCGAAGGCGAGCAGGGCGACACAGGTGGCGGCGAGCGTCAGCAGCATGGTGAGGGCGACGGCATAGCGGGTAGCGCGGGCCGGCAGCAGCCAGAGTGTGATGGCGCCGACGAGCGGCAGAAAGACGAGCAGCGAGAGCAGCGGCAGGCTCATCGGGAAAACCTTGCGGCGGCGAGTTGGCTGGCTGTTTCCGTCAGCCGTAGCCAGGGTTCGGTGAAGAAGCCGATGGCCAGCATGGCGGCGAGGGCGATGCCGCAGACGAGATATTCCATCGGTAGCGTCCGGTCGACGTCGAGTTCCTTCCCGGCTTTATGCGGCGAGAGAAAGGCGCGTTGGAAGGCCCAGAGCAGGAAGCCGGCGGCGGCGACGTTGCCGAGTGCAGCGGCAACCGTGGGCAGCGCGCCGAAGCGGTCGATCGCCGCTTCCAACACTAGGTGGGCGGCGTCGAAACCTGGCGTGCCGGGCATGCCGACGATGGCTAGACCAAAGCTGAGGAAGGCGATCGCGAGGAAAGGAATGCGCTCGAACAGACCAGACAGCTCGTGCAACTCGGTCGTGCCGGTGCGGCGGAAGACGAAGCCGACGATGAACCACATACCAGTTGCCGCCAGCCCGAAATTGGCGGCAAGCAAGATGGCACCCTGAATGCCGGATTCATGCAGGCTGAAGACGCCGATGACCAGCAGGCTGGTGTGGCTGACGACGGCAAAGGCGAGCAGGCGGCGCAGGTTGGTTTGCTGGAAAGCGAGCGCCGCCGTGAAGAAAATGCCGGTCATGGCGAAGCCGACGATATAAGGTTGCCAATATTCGACGGCGGCCGGGGTGAGCGGCAGGATGAAGCGCACCATGCCATAGATGCCGACTTTGACGCCAACCATCAGGGCCGGGGCGACGGCGATCAGGCCGTGCTGCGCCATGTTGGGTAGCCAGCCGTGCAGTGGGAAGAGCGGCGTGCGGATGGCCAGGCCGTAAAACATCAGGTAAAAGGCGGCGGTCTGGAATTTGCCGACCGGGACGGCGCCGATCAAATCGAACAGGTCAAAGCTCCAGTAACCGGCCCGGGCATCGGCGTAAGCCCAGCCGAGCACCAGGCAGCCAGCGGCGAACAGCGCCCAGCCGAAAGATTGGTACTGGATGAAGCGTGACAGGGCGAGGATTTCGGCCCGGGACGAAGCCCAGCGCCGCAGCAGGTAAGCCACGGCCCACAGTTCCAGGGCCGAGTAGAGGCAAAACCAGAGCAGATTGACTGTCACCAGCATGCCGACCAGGCCAGCTTCGGCGAGCAATAGCACGGCAAACAGGCGGCCTGGCGAGATCATGCCGCGACTCATGCCGTACAGCGTCATCAGGAAGGTAAGCAGCGCGGCGAGCAATATAAAGACCAGGCTGAGGCCGTCGACGGCAACATGGTAAGCCAGCAGGTCAAAGCGTTCGGCCAGTTGCAGCGCTGGCAGCGTTGGGTCGATATGGCTGGTAACGACGATGCCGAGCAGTAATTCGGCGAGGGCAAATACTTTTCCGGCGCGTACTGCGGTCGACCGCTCTTTAAAGGCAAAAACCACGGCGGCACCAAGTAGCGGCAGCAGTTGCAACCAAATTAACAGCGGCAGGCTGGATTGTTGCGGCCAGAGAATTTCAGTCAGGTTGCCCATCAGAGAATCACCACAAAAGTCGCCATCACCGCCATCATCAGGTAGCGCGGCTGTTCGAGCAGGTTTTCCAGCGTTTGCAGATAGCCGCCGACTCGACGCAGCAGTAATTCTGCCGCGCCGCCGCGCCCGCGCAGCAAAAGCCGGTTTTCAATCTGTTGCAGGGCGCCGGCGCTGGCCGCGAGCAGTCGGCCGGGCAGGCCGTCGGCGCGAATCAGCGGAGATTCGGGATCAATTGGCTGGCCGTGGCCGGGCTCGCCGATGGCGTGGTCGATGAAGTTTTCTTCCAGGCTGCGCAGATCGTGAGCGAAGGATTCGGTCGGCTGGACGAGCAACGCGTGGCCGAGTTTATCGAGCCAGAAATGTTGCTGCGCCGCTGTGTAGAGCAGTTGATTTTGGCGCAGCCAGGCTGGTGGCGGGGCTGGGCGTTCGCGGGTAATCGCCAGCCAGGAAGGGGCGAGCAGGAATTGCCAGGCGCGCCAGGCGGCGTGCAGGCAAAGGTGGGCAGTGGCCAGCGTCGTCCAGCCGAGACCGATTTCAACGAACATCAAGGCGACTTGGAAGACCGTGGCGAAGATCAGGGCTGACTTGACGTCGGTCTGCACCAGGCCGCAGAGCCAGGCGTAGAGGGCAGTCAGCGCGCCGATCGCAACCAGTCCGGCGAGCACATCCGGCGCCTGGTTGAGTAGCGGTTCGAGGCGCAGCATCAGATAGACGCCGGCATGAACCATCACGGCGCCGTAGAAAATGGCCGAGGACGGCGTCGGCCCTTCCAGCGCCCGGGTGATCCACGGCGTGAACGGCAGTTGCGCCGATTTGGCCAGCGCCGCAATGACAAAGCCAAGGGCGATCAAGCGGGCATTGGCGACGCTGATCTGGCCACCCGTGGTCAGCGCCGGCCACTCAAAGCTGCCCAGCCAGGCGGCAGAAAAGCCGAGCGCCAGCAAAAAACCGGCATCGCCAGCACGATTCGTGATGAAAGCGAACAGCGCATTGCCCGTCGCCACCGGGCGTTGCCAGGCGTAGCCGATAAGCAGAAAGGAAGCGACGCCGCACATTTCCCAGCCAACAAAAGCCAGCAGCCCGTTTCCAGCCAGCAGCACAAGTTGAATGCCGGCGAGGAAGAAGCTGAGGACGAGAAAGAAGCGGTGAAAGCCCGCTTCGCGATGCAGATAATTGGCGGAGAAGCGAATGACCAGCCAACCGATCAGTGCCGTCAGCGTTGAAATACTCAGCGACAAGCCATCGAGCAGCACGGAAACCGTTGCCAGCCAGTGACCGCTGGCAAACCACAGGCCGAGCACGCGGTGACCCGGTACATGGCCCTGCCAGAGCGCCATGCCGTCGATAGCAAGCAGCAGTAGCAGGCTGCCCAACGCCGCCAGCGAGCTAAGGCGAGCGGTCAGCGGTTCAGCTGCGTCGCCCTGCGCCCGGCCGAGCAGAAGTCGGCCACCAATCACCAGCACCGCGAGCAGCGGCAAACCCGGCACCAGCCAGACCCAGTCGGCGAGTTGCACCAGCAAGGTCATCATGTTGCCGCCCCAAGTAATAAGGCAGGCGCCAAGGCGTCGCGCTCGCCGGCAAACCAGTCGCTGGAACGCGCCACCTGGGGCAGCACGGCTTTGCCGGACCACGGCAGCCAACCCCGGCGCGGGCAGTATTGTTCGATTGCTGCGACCATAGAAACACCGTCTGGCCCTAGGGTCGACGGGTGTTTAGCTGCCAAAAGGATCCAGCCGTTATTGATCAACTCCTGCAGCGGCGGCTGGCGTTTGAGGATGGCCGTTAGCACTTCGGTGGTCTGCTCAACAACGACCAGCAGGCGCATCGGCTCATGGATTTCGACCATCTGCCAGGGCAGGCCGGTGCGCAGGTCAGAGTCGGCCCCTTCCATGACGCCAAACAGGCCGGTGATGTTGTGGGTGATCTTCGAGCCGCAGCCGAAATGCTCGTTATCGACGGTGGAAAAATAATATTCGAGGGCGATGCCGGCGCCGACCGGGGCGGTGGCGAGCAGGATGCTTTCGAGGATGCGCCCGGTGTCGTTTTCACCTTGGCCTTCACCCTCCTCCTCGGTTGTCGGGTCATAGGAAATCAGGAAAACGCGGCGGTCGAGAAACAGACCGCGACTCATGCGACGCCGGCCAACAAAGGCGGCAGCATTGGTCGCATGGCCAAGTTCCGGCCGCGCCTGAGAATTGTCGTTGGCCCGGCCGATGACATGCTGGCGCGCTCGCCACGGAGTAAGGCGCTCAGGCGCCGAGGCAAATTTTCGGCAGCGCTCGGCGGCATGGGCCCGGCAGGCTTCGCTTAATTGGCCGAGCAAGGTATCCAGCGCTGGCTGCAATTCGCTCGGCACCTGCTCCAGGTCGTACCACTCGATCGCCTCGTCACAGGTATTGTGTTCGGCCGCGATAAACCAGGTGCTCGGTGGAATGATCAGCCCGCGTTCAGCCAGCCCGCTGCGCACCGCCGGACGATTCGCCATCGCGGCAAAAACCCGGGCATTCGGCCCGCCATGTCGGCCGGAGCAGGCGGCGCAATCGTAGGCCGAAAGGTGAGGGTTGTTCAGGCTGCCTGAACCATGGCCGAAGATCAGCACCAGCGGCGCAAAATTGTCGCTCAGGCCGATGCTGCGCAGGAAGGATTCGACGCGGTCGACCTGTTCGCCATCGGTAAAACCGTCTTGTGGTTGCTGCGGCGTGGCCGGGCCGGGTTGCGCTGCGGTTAGGTCAAGTTGGCTCGGTACGGCGCCCTCATATTGCCGGCGCCAGCGCTGCAGCGTCTGGCCAAACCAGCCGGGCGCGGTGGTCGTGGCGATCAACGAGGCAAGCGCCGGGCCGCCGGTCAGCGCGGTCAATATTGGCCCGCCCAGCGCGCTGTGGCGGGTTGTTTGGTAGAGCCGTTCGCGCCAGCGCAAGCGTTTTTCCCGCCGACTGGCATGGCCGGCGAAAATCGACGCGGCGCCGCTGGCCGGTAATTCCCTGACCAGATGCGTCGGTTGCACGACTATCGGGCAGAGCGCCGTTTTGGCGGCATCGTCTAGCCCCTGCCAGTACATGGCAACGCCGAAAAAACCGGCGGCACCGTAAGTGACGACGTCCGGCGCAATTTCTTCGAGATGCCGACGGGTGCCTTCTTCGCGGTCGTCCATGCACATGACGACTTGGGCCGATGGCGCTGGCGTAGTGCTTTGTCGTGGGTGATTGGTCGCCAGCGCAACAAACAATTGCTCGCGGTAATGACGTTCGTAGGCGAGCAGCCAAATATGGCCTCGTTGCAGCGTTGTCAGGCTGTCGGCCACGGTGAGCAAGGCGGCGCGTTCGGCTTGATTGACGCTTGTCACCTCGGCTACGGTCAACCCGAGTGCCCGGCTCAATTCGCTCAGGCGCCACGCCTGAGCCGCCACGTTGCCATCGGCCAGATGATCGGCAATGTCTTCGGCGAGCGGTATCCAGGTGTCTTCACCGCCGCTGTAGCCGGCCCGCACGCGATTTGCTGCCTGATTCTGTAATTCTTCGGGCAAGCCTTGGCGACGGAGCGCGTCGCGGACGAAAAACTCGGCCGGATTGGTGGCGAAATAGCCACAAAACTCGTCAAAACTCATTGGCGTGCCGCAGAGCCGGGCCATCAAGTCGTCGCAGAGCAAGCGTTCAAGCAGAACGCGGACGGCCAAGTAATCAAGCATCGCCACCGGCGTGCCGTCGCCACGCGCCGGGTTGCGGTCGCGCCACAGAAACATGCCGGACCAGCCCGGTAATTCCAGGCTCAGTCGCTCAAGATAGCCGAACCACAGGCTTTCGTCGGGCAGCAGCCGGGATAGCTCCTCGACTAGGACATCAAGCGGGTTATCGACCAAATGAATGATTGCATCGCGCACATTGGGTAATTCATCGAGTTCCCAATGCATGTCGACACCGGCACTGGCGCGCCAGGCGGCAAAGAAGCCACGTTCTTGTGCCGGGTTGCGCCAGGCAGCGACGCCGAGGTCGAGATGGGCGGCAAGTTGGCGTTGCAGGATAGTCCGTACCCGTTCCAGCACATCCTCGCCGCTCAGGTATTCGAGCAGGCTGCGCCAGGTCCAGTCCTGGCCGACACGTTGGCAAAGTTCGGCCCAGCGCACCGAGGCGGTTTCGTGCCAGTCGGCCGCTGCAGTTTCTGACAGCAATGCTGCGGCCATAGAAACCACGGCAGGTCCTACGGTCAACGGCAAAAAACAGGCAAAAATGGGGTCGTCAGCTTGTCCTTGTTCCCGGCGTAACCAGGCCAGATGGCTGGCGCCTGGTGTTTCTGGCGCAACCAGCAAGCTGGCGAGCAGCACATCGCGTTGGGTCAGAGCGCGCGTCACCGCTTGCTCAAGGTCGGGCAAACCGGCGTCGTCGAACGCCACTAGTAAGTCGTCACGGTTGATCCGGCCAGCGGCATACGCGGCGCGGAATTTCGCTTCCGGCCAGTAAGTCGCTGCGCCGGTCAGTCGATGTGCCGCCGCCAGCGCTTCGGCGAACGGCAGATGCTGGAAACCGTGCAAGGTGTTGTGGTGAACGAAATCGCGAATCGGCGCCTGCGCCGGCAGCACGTGCGTCAGGTGCTCGACCCAGTCGGTCAGGCGCTGGCGGATGGGCTGTGCGTGATTGGGGTTCATTTCATTGACCAAACAGCCGCGCTACCTGGCCGACACTGCCGGCGACCAGATCAAGGAGCGGGGCAGGCCAAACGCCGAGAGTGACAATGCTCAGCGCCAGAATGCCGGCCGCGGCAGCTTCCGTCCGTGTCATGTCGGCCAGTTGCATGGCAGGGCCGGGCAGGCACAAACGGCCGATGACACGCAGGCTGTAGGCAGCAGCGACCAGCATGCCGAGACAGACAAGCAAAATCCAGCCGCCCCAACGCCCGAAACCACCAATCAGCGCATGTAGTTCGGCAATAAAGCCGGCGCTGCCCGGCAGGCCAATCGCCGCGAGCAGGGCAAAGGCAGTAAAAAAGGCAAAGCGCGGTGCTTTGCCGAGCAGCGATCCGTAGTCGGCCAGGTCGCGACTATGCGTCCGCTGATAAAGCAGACCAACGATCAGGAAGAGCAGGCCGGCGGTCAGCCCATGTGCCACCATCTGCATCACGGCGCCGGTTAGCCCGGTGACATTGAGCGTGGCGATGCCAAGCAGCACGATGCCCATATGCGAAATCGACGAATAGGCAACCATCGCCTTCAAATCCTGCTGCCGCCAGGCGAGGATGCCGCCGTAGAGCAGGCTGATGAAAGCGAGCAGCGCCAACCAGTCCTGCGCCGCGAGCAAGGCGGCGGGCAGCGTTTCGGCGGCACGGATCAGCCCGTAAGCGCCCATTTTGAGCAGCACGCCGGAGAGCAGGATCGATACCGGGCTGGGTGCCTCAACGTGGGCCAGCGGCAACCAGCCATGCAGCGGAAAGACCGGCATCTTGACGCCGAAGCCGATGAAGAAGCCGGCAAAAATCAGCAACTGGGTTTGCAGTGGCAGGCTACGTCCACCCTCTGCCATGTCGCCCATGGCAAAACTGTGACCGGGCGCCGCGTCATAGAGGAAGAGCAGAGCAACCAGCATGAAGACCGAACCGCCCAGCGTGTACAAAAAGAAATTGAGTGCGGCGCGTTGCCGGTTTGGCCCGCCCAACCGGTCGATCAGGAAAAACAGCGGCAGCAGCGTCGCTTCCCAGAAAACGTAAAACAGCGACCAGTCACGGGCGGTGAAGACGCCGAAGATGGCTGATTCGAGCAGCAGCACGAGGGTGAAATAAAGCTTCGCTCCGGTTTCCATGCGCCGCGAAACAAGGACGGCAATCAGTGTCAAGAGCGCCGCCAAAAGGACCATCGCCAGGGAAATGCCATCAACGCCCAAGGCAAATGATGAGCCGAGCCGGGCATTCCAGGCCCGGCTTTCGAACATCTGAATCGCCGCGCCGGCCGGGTCAAAGTGGGCCGCCAGCCAGAGCGAATAACCGAGCGCCGTCAACGCAAAAAGCATCGCCACCTGCCAAAGCACGACAGGGCGGCGCACCGGCAAGACGGCGACGGCGATGGCGCCAATAACCGGCATGAAGACGAGCGTCTTCAGCACGCGCCGGCCCCTCTCCCGGTTGGCGAACCCATCCTTGTTTTCATGCCGTAATTATGCCAGCGCCGCCGGTGAAATTTACAAAGTAAAGCGGAACGAAAGGACTGGTCCGGCCTCAAAGTCCCGTTTGACACAGCATGCCAGCTTCGTTAAATTCAATGTTTCCCCAATAGAAATCAATATAAGGAGTTCCCCTATGGCCGTTCTCGTTGGCAAGCAAGCCCCAGACTTCACCTCTACCGCTGTTTATGGCAACAATGAAATCAAGGAAATCAAGCTCTCCCAGTTCAAGGGCAAGCCGGTTGTTCTGTTCTTCTATCCACTCGACTTCACTTTCGTCTGCCCGTCCGAACTGATCGCTTTCGATCATCGTCTGGAAGAGTTCAAGCAGCGTGGCGTTGAAGTGATCGGCGTCTCCATCGACTCCCAATTCACCCACCTCGCTTGGAAAAACACCGCGATCAAGGATGGCGGCATTGGCCAGGTTGGCTACCCGCTAGTTGCCGACGTCAAGCACGACATCTGCCGCGCCTACGACGTTGAACTGGAAGCCGCTGGCGTAGCCCTGCGCGGTTCATTCCTGATCGACAAGACCGGTGTGGTCATGCATCAGGTCGTTAACATGCTGCCGCTCGGTCGCGACATTGACGAAATGCTGCGTATGGTCGATGCCCTGCAGTTCTTTGAAGAGCACGGCGAAGTCTGCCCGGCTGGCTGGAGCAAGGGCAAGCCCGGTATGACCGCCAGCACCGAAGGCGTTGCTGCTTATTTGGCCAAGAACGCCAAGAAGCTGTAATCCGGCGAAAAGCCTGTCTAGGACAGGTTATTCAACAAAACCCCGATTGCTTTTTTAATCGGGGTTTTTTTCTGCAACAAATACTCATTTTTGGGCTAGAATTTGCTGAATTTCCAATTTTAGAGGCGTAAATCGTCATGGCAGATTCCGAATTTCTCACTACCCGTCAAGCCGCAATTCGCTTGGGGTTTTCTCTAGGCACCGTGCAAAACATGGTCGAAAGCGGTGCTCTTGAGGCGTGGAAGACGTCGGGCGGACATCGTCGAATTCCCGTCGCCTCAATTGAAAAGCTACTGGCCCGCCGGCGTAATCTGACGCCCGGCGCTCAAGATTCCGGCGCACCGATCGATATTCTGATCGCCGAGGATGACCCGGCGCTGCAGTTGCTCTATCAACTGACGATGGAAAGCTGGGAGCTGCCGATCAAGTTGCGCATTGTCTCGAATGGTTTCGATGGTCTGCTGCAAGTCGGACAACAGGTGCCGGATATTCTGATCGCCGACCTGATGATGCCGGGCATGGATGGTTTTGAAATGATCCGCAACTTGCGCGCTAATCCGCAACTGGCGCGCATGGACATCATCGTTGTCAGCGCAATCGAACACGAGGAAATCGAACGAAAAGGTCTGCCCACCGATATTACGGTGTTGGGTAAGCCGATTCCTTTCCATGAGATCAAGGGTTTCCTGCTCGGCCGCGTTGCTGCTCGCCAACGCCCGCTTTAATTTTTAAACTTGTCGTGCCGATGAAGTAACTCTGTTCGTGAGTATTTGCTGCTCACGAACTGCAGCACAATCCCCCGTAAACCAAAATAATTATAGGCTGGAGACATTCGATGGGATTTTTTGGGAATAATCCTGCACTGGGCAAAATTGACCGTGACATCGCGGCCATTGCCGATGGTCAGGCCGATCTTTCTCTCGCGGTAGGCGCGGCGGGTGGTGATGCCGCCGGGCGGGTTTCAGCCAATATCAACCGGTTTTTCAGCCGGGTGCGCGGTTTGATTTCGCACTCTCGTGAGCGTAGCGTTAGCATTGCAACTGATGCTGCCCGGATGAATCATCTCGTTCAGCTCACCGGCGATGCCGTGCTTCGCCAGGAAGCGCTGGCCAGCGATATTTTTACGTCAAGCAATCGGGTCAATCTCGCCGTCAGCGAAGTGGCGATGAACTCGGATGCGATCCAGACCTCGACCCAGAACAATCTTGATCTCGCCGAGCGCTCTTTGGAGCAGATGGAAACCGTGGCCTCGACGATGCGTTCGACGAATCAGCATATTGAGCATTTTTCTTCAACGGTCAGCGAACTGCACTCCAGCTCGATGAAGATCAACGAAATTGTTTCGCTGATCAACGACATTTCCGATCAGACCAACCTGCTGGCGCTCAACGCGGCCATTGAAGCGGCGCGCGCTGGTGAGGCCGGTCGCGGCTTTGCGGTGGTCGCCGATGAAGTGCGCAAACTGGCGGAAAAGGTCAAGACGGCAACGCAGGTGATCGGCCAGAACACTCAGTCGATGATTAACCTGGTGGCCGATACTTCGGCCAAAACCCAGACCATCGTTGCTGAGGTGACGCGGGCCAACAGCTACATTGAGACCTCGGCGGCCGACCTGACCACCATGGTTGGCGATTTCAAACGCACCACTGAACAGCTCACGACCATCTCCGGCGCCATCTACAACCTGCGTGAGAGTAATCAGACCATTCATCAGGAAGTCGAAGAAATCCGCAACCATTCGGTTGATATCTCCGGCCGCATGAAGCAATGCCTAGATTCCGCTAAAACCCTGCGTGAATCAACCGAAGACCTGCAATGTACGCTGGCGGATTTTCGTACCGGCAACAGCAAGTTTGACATCCTGCACGACCAATGCACCGGCTTCCGCGATGCGGTGCTCAGCGTTCTCAAGAAGCTCAACGAGCGTGGGGTCAATGTTTTCGATCAGTCGTATAAGGATATTCCCGGTTCTAATCCAAAGCGTTTTACGACGGCATACGACAGCCAGTGCGATGCCGAACTGACTCGTATGTATGACGACCTGCTGCGCGCTGTGCCGGGTTTGACTTACTCGCTGGCCGTTGATGTCAGCGGCTACGCGCCGGCCCACAATGGTGTGTTCTCAAATTCACCGAGCGGTGATCCGGCGGTTGATCTGGTCAAGTGCCGGCACAAGCGCATTTTCAACGATCCGGTTGGCCTCAAGCTGGCCAAGAATCAGAAGTCTTCGCTCTTCCAGACCTACGTTCGCGATACCGGCGAAATCCTCAACGATTTGTCGATGCCCATCATCATTGGTGGTCGGCACTGGGGGGCGGTGCGTATCGGCTTCAAGGCGGATGTGGTGGTGTAAAACCGGCACCGGCGATTGCGGCGACCATTGAAACAATGGCTGCTGCGGTCGACGCGAAAAAAAGGGAAAAACGGGGCAAGCAAGCCCCGTTTTCATTTCTGCTACTGGTAAACGATTTCGACGTTTTCCGCTAACAGCCAGCCGTTCAGCGCCTCCAGCAGCGAGTCATCGAGCCTGACCCGAACCGCCTCACCGAGAATTATTTCACATTCGGCCTTTTCGTTACGATAACGAATGCGCACGGCCGCCGGCCCCGGCGCAAAGGGTGTCAGCAAGCTTTTCAGCTTGTGCACATCGGCATTGCCATTCATCTTCAGGAGCAAAAACTTGGCAAAGCGGGCGCGCGCTTCGCCCAGCGTCATCAGTTTGTCGGCCATCACGCTGTTGCTGCCGGAAAACTCGTCAAAGCGAACCTTGCCTTCAATGACCAGCACTTCATCGGTAACAATCTTGGCGCGCTCGGCCTCGAACAGTTCATTGAAAACCGTCACTTCGATCATCCCGGTGCCGTCATCCAACTGGACAAAAAGCATCTTGCCGCGCCGCGTCATTTGCGTCCGGACGCCAACCACGACACCAGCCAGCGTGGTCATTTCTTTCGACGGTTCAAGGCGGTTAAGTGGCCGCTTGACGAAGCGTGACAGCTCTTTCTTACAGGTGTTGTAGGGGTGGCCGGAGAAGAAGAAGCCGAGGGCAGTCTTCTCCTGCATCAACTGTTCCTTTTCGCCCCAGGGTTTGACCTGAATGTATTGCGGCGCGTGTTCCTCGGTCGCCGCCATGTCGAACAAACTGGTCTGCATGGCGTTGCGTTCGGCCTGCTCGGCAAAATCCATCGCGATGCCGACTGAGGCCAGCGTTTTGTGGCGATCAGTATCAATGCTGTCGAAAGCCCCGGCCTTGATCAGCGCCTCGGTGGTGCGGCGATTGACCATGCGCTTGTCGCAACGCTGGCAGAAGTCGAAAATATCCTTGAATGGCCCGCCGGCTTCGCGCGCCTTGAGAATGACATTGACCGCCTGCTCGCCGGTGCCTTTGACCGCGCCCAAGCCGTAGCGAATCGTGCTGCGGTCGACCGGCTCAAAACGGTAATTTGAGATATTGACATCCGGCCCGAGCACCTTGATCTTGTTGGCGATGGTGTCTTCGTAAAAAATCTTCACCGCGTCGGTGTTGTCGAGGTCGGACGACATCGTTGCCGCCATGAAAGCGGCGCAATGGTGGGCCTTGAGCCAGGCGGTGTGATAGGTGACGACGGCGTAAGCGGCGGTGTGCGACTTGTTGAAACCGTACTCGGCAAACTTGGTCATCAGGTCAAACAGTTGCTCGGCCAGCGCCGGGTCGTAGCCTTTCTCCTTGGCGCCGGCAGCAATCGTTGCCCGGTGCTTGGCCATTTCCTCGGCGTTCTTCTTGCCCATCGCCCGGCGCAGCATGTCGGCGCCGCCCAGCGTGTAGCCACCGATGATCTGCGAGATTTGCATCACCTGTTCCTGATACACAATAACGCCGTAGGTCGGCGACAGGCAGGCGGTCAGGTCAGGGTGGAAGTAGTCGATCTTCTGCTGGCCTTTTTTGCGCAGAATAAAGTCGTCGACCATGCCGGAACCGAGCGGGCCCGGGCGGTAAAGCGCCAGCACCGCGATGATGTCTTCAAAACGGTCAGGCGCCAGCTTCTTCAGCAGCTTCTTCATGCCCTCCGATTCGACCTGGAAGATCGCTGTCGTATTGGCATCTTTCAGAATCTGGTAAGCGGCCGGGTCAGTGAAGCCGAGCGACATCAGGTCAAGCTTCTGGCCGGTCATCCGGCGGATGTACTCGACCGCCAGTTCGATAATCGTCAAGTTGCGCAAGCCAAGGAAGTCGAACTTGACCAGGCCGGCTTTTTCAACGTCGTCCTTGTCGAACTGCGACACCGGCGAGGCATCGCTGCCCGTCGCCTTGTAGATCGGGCAAAAATCGGTGATTTTGCCCGGCGCGATCAAAACGCCACCGGCGTGCATGCCGACGTTGCGGGTCAGGTCTTCCAGACGGCCGGCCAGGTCGAACAACTCACGGATGGTTTCGCCGTCGTGTTCGTCGGCCATCATTTCCTTGAGTTGCGGCTCCTGTTCCAGCGCTTCGGCCAGCGACACCGGCTTGTTCTGGACGATCGGAATCAGCTTGGAAATGCGGTCGCACATCGAGTAAGGCAGGCCGAACACCCGGCCGACGTCACGAATTACCGCCTTTGACGACATGGTGCCGAAGGTAACGATTTGCGAAACCGCCTGCGTGCCGTAGCGCTCGCGGACATATTCGATGACCCGCCAGCGATTGTCCTGGCAGAAGTCGATATCGAAGTCGGGCATGGAAACCCGTTCCGGATTGAGGAAGCGCTCGAAGAGCAAGGCATATTGCAACGGATCGATGTCGGTAATGCGCAGGCTGTAGGCGACCAGCGAACCGGCACCAGAACCCCGTCCCGGACCAACCGGCACGCCGTTGGCCTTGCCCCAGTTGATGAAGTCAGCCACGATCAGGAAGTAACCGGGGAAGCCCATCTGGAGAATGGTTTTACACTCGAAAACCAGACGGTCGTCATAGACCTGGCGTTTCTGCAGCAACACTTCCGGGTCGGGGAAGAGTTCGAGCAGACGTTTTTCCAGACCGATCTTGGCTTCGGCGACGAGGAAGTCATCCAGTGTCATGCCTGGCGGCGTCGGGAAGTCCGGCAGGAAGTTTTTGCCCAGCGTCAGTTCGATATTGCAACGCTTGGCGATTTCCAGCGAGTTTTCCAGTGCTTCCGGCAGGTCGGCGAAAAGCTCAAGCATCTCGGCCTGCGTCTTGAAATACTGCTCTTCGGTGTAGGTTTTCGGTCGGCGCACGTCGCCCAGCACGTAGCCTTCGGCGATACAAACGCGCGCTTCATGGGCGCGAAAGTCTTCGCGATTCATGAACTGGATCGGATGCGTCGCGACCAGTGGCAAAGCAAGCTCGCCGGCCAAGTCGGCGGTCTGCTGGACGATGGCTTCCTGCTGGGCTTGACCGTAGCGTTGCACCTCAAGATAGAAAGCGCCGGGGAAGATCGCTTCCCAAGCTTTAGCGCGCTCGCTGGCGATGTCGAAATTGCCATTGATCAAAGCCTCACCGACGTCACCAAGATGGGCCCCGGACAAGGCGAGCAGGCCATCACAGCCGATTTCGGTAAACCATTCGCGACGAATCTCCGCCCGGTCGCGCCGGCCTTCGACCATATAGGCCTTGGTGAGCAATTCGCACAATTGCTGGTAGCCCGCGCGGTTGCGCGCCAGTAGCAGCAAACGATAGGCATCGTCCGGCGACTCCGGGTTGGTGATCCAGACATCCGCCCCGGTAATCGCCTTGACGCCCTTGTTGCGGGTCGCCATATAGAACTTGACGAGACCGAACAAATTACCCAGATCGGTCATCGCCAAGGCCGGCATGCCATCGCTGGCGGCACGTTTGACAGCATCGCCGACGCGGACAATACCGTCGGTAACAGAGTATTCAGAATGGAGGCGGAGGTGGACGTAGCGCGGTGGGGTCATGCGGGCCATTTTACCGCGAGCCGACAAAGCCACCGGCGGCCGATTTCATCAAAAGCCAACTCCGGTTTGAACCCCTCCTGTTTAGGGAGCCACTGATTTATTCGTCATCCCCGCGTAAGCGGGGATCCAGCTTCTTGTTGCTTCTGGGTTCCCGCCTACGCGGGAACGACAAAATTGATTAAATCAGCGGCTCCTTAGGGGGATAGAATTCATTTGGGAGAGGGGTAAGCTCTGCCAAATTCGCCCCGGAAGGGGCGTGGATTGAATCACTTTGCCGCCCCATTGGCTAAATTAGCGTTCTCGAATAATCAAATCTGGAGACCCATCATGACCCCCGAAGAACCCCTCGTCCTGCGTCACGACCGTAACGATGGCCTGACCACGCTGACGCTGAACCGCCCGGGCCAGTTCAATTCCTTGTCCAAAGACATGTTGACCGCAGTAAAGGCCGAACTCGATGCCATTGCCGCCAGTGCAACGGTGCGCGTGGTCGTCATCGCCGGTGCCGGCAAGGCCTTCTGCGCCGGGCACGACCTCAAGGAAATGCGCGCCAACCATAGCAAGGCATTCATGCAGGCGCTGTTCAAGCAATGTGGCGAACTGATGCTGACGATCACGCAAATGCCGCAACCGGTGATCGCCCGCGTGCACGGTATCGCCACGGCGGCGGGCTGCCAACTCGTTTCAATGTGCGATCTGGCAGTCGCTGCCGATGTCGCCAAGTTTGCCGTGTCTGGCATCAACGTCGGGCTCTTCTGCTCGACGCCGGCAGTTGGTTTGGCGCGCAATCTGGGGCGCAAAGCCGCCCTGGAAATGCTGCTCACCGGCGAGTTTATCGACGCCATGGAAGCCAAG
Source organism: Burkholderiales bacterium (assembly GCA_038250105.1). Classification (GTDB taxonomy): domain Bacteria; phylum Pseudomonadota; class Gammaproteobacteria; order Burkholderiales; family Rhodocyclaceae; genus Azonexus. The sequence goes on from JBBSCQ010000015.1 coordinate 42,483, forward strand.
GCAAAAGGCCTGGTCAATCGCGTCGTGCCGGCCGACGCGCTGGATGCTGAAATCGAACGCCTGGCCCAAACCATCATTGCCAAGAGCGCCAACGCCATTCGTATGGGCAAGGGCATGTTCTACAAACAGCTGGAAATGGGCCTCACTGAAGCCTACGACTATGCCAGCGAAGTGATGGCTTGCAACATGATGAGCGACGATGCTGGTGAAGGTATTGACGCTTTCATGCAGAAACGTCAACCGGCTTACAAGGGTTGCTGACAGGGTTGCTGATTTTTGCTATTTTTTGCCGTCGACCGTAGCCATTGGTTTTTTTCTCCGGTTGGCGGTGCTGAAAGTCGCGGCAAGGGTCTTCCTCGCGTAATTGCTTTTCTGAACAGACAAACCCGCGCTTTGGCTTGCCCAAAGCTGCTGGTTTACGGGGCATTGGCAGGTACTATCTCGTTTTGCCCATCCAAGAGAAGCAATCTCCGCATGCAAAGTGAAGTCCAAGAGAAGTTTAGATACGCCGTCGTCGCCGCAGTACAACTCTCCAATGTCAGCGATATCGAGTTCGAGGCGTCGCTCAGCGAGCTGCGCGAACTGGCCAAAACACTCGGGTTCAAGGTTGTTCGTACCTTCACCCAGAAGCGCGCCAGCTTCGATACTATGGCTTATCTGGGCGTTGGCAAACGCCAGGAGATTGGCCGCTTTGTGAATGGCGAGGCCGATGCCGAGGAATGGGAGACGGGGCCGTTCGCCGACCCGGCGGCGGGGCCGATTGATGCCATTCTGGTCGACCACGAGATTTCACCCTCGCAGGCGCGCAATCTTGAAGTCGAGGTGGGTTGCGAGGTGATGGACCGGACGATGGTCATCCTCGAAATTTTCCACCGCAATGCGCGCTCCCGCGCCGCCCGCGCCCAGGTCGAGATCGCTCGCCTCGGCTACATGGCACCACGCCTGCGCGAAATGGCCAAGCTGGCCGGGCCGCAAGGGCGGCAGCGCAGCGGCTCGGGTGGTCGAGGGGCGGGTGAGTCGCACACCGAACTGGATCGCCGCAAGATTCGTGATCGTATCGCCGAGTTGCAGCAGGAAATCGTCGCGATGGAAGTCGAGCGCACGACACAACGGGCTCGGCGGCAAGAACGCCAGGGGCTGGCCAGCGTGGCGCTGGTTGGCTACACCAATGCTGGCAAATCCACCCTGATGCGGGCCTTGACCGGCAGTGAGGTACTGGTCGCCAACAAGCTTTTCGCGACGCTCGATACCACCGTCCGCGCCCTGCATCCCGAGAGTATGCCGCGCGTGCTGGTCAGTGACACCGTCGGTTTTATCAAGAACCTGCCGCACGGCCTGGTTGCCTCGTTCAAATCAACGCTCGATGAGGCGTTGGATGCTTCGCTGCTGCTCCACGTTATCGACGCCAGCGACCCCGGTTTTGAGCGCCAGCTTGAGGTCACCGACAAGGTGCTGGAGGAAATCGGCGCGCAAGAGGTGCCGCGCTTGCGCGTCTTCAACAAGATCGACCACGTTGGCGATGAAGCCGCCCAAGCTGAATGCGAAGCTGCTTTGCGTGCCAAATACCCGTCTTGTGTCGTGATGAGCGCCCGGCGTCCGGACGAGGTGGCAAAACTGCGCACGGCAATCCTCGCCTTTTTCCAGCAGGATCTGGTCGAGGCTGAGCTTTTCCTGCCCTGGTCAGCGCAGCAGTTCCGTGGCGAAATTTACGCCAACTGCGAGGTGCTGGAGGAGCGCGCCGATGGCGAAGGTGCTTTCTTCCGGGTTCGCGGTGAGCCAAATGTGGTGCAAGGCCTGAGCGAAAAATTTGCCCAAATCCAGTAGTTTTGGCTTCGCTTTGCCTTACCCGGACGAATGGTTCGGCAGAAACGAAAACCGGCCAATCGGCCGGTTTTTTTCGCTAGGTTTTGTTGTAAGGGTTTTCCAGCCCGGCAATCACATCCTGAAAAACTGCCCGAATCTGGCCTTCTTCGCATTCCATCAACAGCGCATCCTCAAAGGCATCCTGCGCCATCTGGCGGAGTTCTTCGAGATTTTCCCGCAATACCTTGATCTTCTCGGTGCAGGCGACAATGCTGCCGTCCGGACGTTTCCAGATGGTTTTCATGGTGCTTAGGCGATGATCTGCCGCAGGGCGTCGGTCAAGGCCAGGCATTCGGCATTGGTGCCCACCGTAATACGCAAAAACTGGTCGATGCGCGGCAGCTTGAAGTGGCGGACGATGATCTTTTTTTCACGCAATGCCAGCGCCAGTTGCGCCGCGTCGCGCTGCGAGTGGCGGGCGAAAATGAAATTGGCGGCCGAGGGCAGGACGTCGAAGCCGAGTTGGGTGAGTGCTGCGGTCAACGTGGTTCTTGAGGCAATAACCGCCAAGCGGCTGCGCTCAAAGTGTTCGCTGTCTTCCATCGCAGCAACCGCGCCAACTATCGCCAGACGGTCGAGCGGGTAAGAGTTGAAACTGTTCTTGACCCGCTCCAACGCTTCAATCAGAGTCGGGTGGCCGGCCGCGAAACCGACGCGCAGGCCAGCCAGGGAGCGCGACTTGGAGAGCGTGTGGACAACCAGCAGGTTGTCGTAACGGTCAATCAACGGAATGGCGCTGTCGCCGCCAAAGTCGACATAGGCTTCGTCGACGACGACCACTGAATCTGGGTTGGCCTGGAGAATTTGCTCGATGGCCGCCAGCCCCAGCAAGCAGCCGGTCGGCGCGTTGGGGTTGGGGAAAATGATGCCGCCAATTTTGGCGCTTTTTTCCAGTCGACCGCAGTAGTCAGCCGGATTGATCGTGAAATCTTCGTCCAGCGGCACGGTGCGGTAGTCGACGTCATACAGCCCGCAATAAACCGGATAGAAGCTGTAGGTGATATCGGGAAAAAGAATCGGCGCCGCATGTTTGAGCAGAGCCATGAAAACATGGGCCAGCACTTCGTCCGAGCCGTTGCCGATGAAAATCTGCGCCGGGCTGATGGCGTGCGCCTGGCCAATAGCAGCCTTCAATAAATCGGCATTCGGGTCCGGGTAGAGGCGCAAGCGCGCGCCGTCGTCACCCAATTCCGCCTGAATCGCCGCCAGCACCTTGGGCGAGGGCGGGTAGGGGTTCTCGTTGGTGTTGAGCTTGATCAGATTGGCCAGCTTGGGCTGCTCGCCGGGGACGTAGGGGGTGAGGTCGGTGACGACCTTGCTCCAGAAGCGACTCATGGTGTGTTCACGGAAAGCCATATATGGGTTGAAATGGTATCATGGCCCTCTCTTTGCAAGCCTTTTGCAGCCCTCTTTTGAAGAATCCCATGCGGCAAGCCGAAATTACGCGCAACACCCTGGAGACGCAGATCACTGTGCGTCTGAATCTTGATGGCACCGGGCAAGGCAAATTTGCCACCGGCGTACCGTTTCTTGATCACATGCTTGATCAGATCGCCCGGCACGGCTTGATCGATCTTGATGTTGAGGCGGTCGGTGATCTGCATATCGATGCGCATCACACCGTTGAAGATGTCGGCATCACCATCGGTCAGGCGTTGGCCAAGGCCTGGGGCGACAAAAAGGGCTTGACCCGTTACGGCCACAGCTACGTGCCGCTCGACGAAGCCTTGTCGCGTGTCGTGATCGACCTTTCCGGCCGGCCGGGCCTGGAATTCCACGTCCCTTTTACGCGGGCGATGATCGGTCAGTTCGACGTTGATCTGGTCCACGAATTTTTCCAGGGCCTGATCAATCACGCCGGGATGAGCTTGCATATCGACAACCTGCGCGGCGTCAACGCCCACCATCAGGCCGAAACCGTCTTCAAAGCCTTTGGCCGTGCCCTGCGCATGGCAACCACGCCTGATCCGCGAATGGCCGGCACCATGCCATCGACGAAAGGCTCGCTGTGAGTGTTGGCAAAAGCATTGCCGTCATCGACTACGGCATGGGCAACCTGCGCTCAGTGTCGAAGGCGCTGGAGCATGTGGCCGGCGGTAAGGAAGTGATTGTCACGGCTGATCCGGCGGTGGTGGCTGCCGCCGAGCGGGTGGTTTTCCCCGGTCAGGGCGCCATGCCCGATTGCATGCGCGAGCTTGAGGCGCGCGGTTTGCGCCAGTCGGTGCTGGCGGCGGCGGCAGAAAAGCCGTTTCTCGGTATCTGCATCGGCCTGCAAATGCTTTTCGAGCATAGTGAAGAAGGCAATGTTGCCGGGCTGGGCGTTTTTGCCGGCGATGTGCAGCGTTTCCCCGAGGCCAAAATGTTCGGGGCCGATGGCCTGCGCCTGAAAGTCCCGCACATGGGCTGGAATCGCCTGCAGCAGAAGCCGCATGCGCTGTGGGCCGATATTACCGATGAGGCTCGCTTCTATTTCGTCCATAGCTATTGCGTGCAGCCGACCGATCTCTCGGTGGTGACGGGTACGGCCGAATACGGCATTCCCTTTACCTGTGCCGTGGGGCGGGATAATATCTTCGCCGTTCAGTTCCACCCTGAGAAAAGTGCTCAGGACGGGCTGCAACTGTTGAAAAACTTTGTTGCCTGGCAACCGTAAACGCCCTAGCCGAAGTAAACGCCCTAGCCGAACTCCATCCTTTTTGAAAAATCATGCTAATTATTCCCGCCATTGATCTGAAGGACGGCCAATGTGTCCGTCTAAAGCAGGGCCTGATGGAACAGGCCACCGTTTTTTCCGATAGCCCGGCCGAAATGGCGCGCCATTGGGTTGAACAGGGGGCGCGTCGCTTGCATCTGGTCGACTTGAACGGCGCCTTTGCCGGCAAGCCGAAGAACGAATCGTCTATCAAGGCCATTCTGCGTGAAGTCGGCGACGATATTCCGGTGCAACTGGGCGGTGGCATTCGCGACCTCGACACCATCGGACGTTGTCTCGATGATGGTTTGTCCTACGTCATCATCGGCACCGCAGCGGTTAAAAACCCCGGTTTCCTGCGTGATGCCTGCGTTGCCTTTCCCGGTCACATCATCGTCGGTCTGGATGCCAAGGACGGCAAAGTGGCGACCGACGGCTGGTCAAAACTGACCGGCCACGATGTCATCGATCTCGCCAAGAAATATGAAGATTACGGCGTTGAATCAATTATTTACACCGATATTGGCCGCGATGGCATGTTGTCCGGGATCAATATCGAAGCCACCTTGCGTCTGGCGCAGGCGCTGACCATTCCGGTGATCGCCTCAGGTGGCCTGTCGAGTATTGAAGACATCAAACAGCTTTGTGCGGTTGAGTACGAAGGTGTGGTTGCCACCATTGCCGGCCGGGCTATTTACGATGGCTCGCTCGATTTCAAGTTTGCCCAGGAAGCTGCCGACGCTGGCACGATCTAATGCTCGCTAAACGCATTATTCCCTGCCTCGACGTCACGGCTGGCCGCGTCGTCAAAGGCACCAATTTCGTTGATCTGCGCGATGCCGGTGACCCGATTGAAATTGCCCGGCGTTACGACGAACAAGGGGCTGACGAGGTCACTTTCCTCGACATCACCGCTTCCTCCGACCAGCGCGACATTATTTTGCACATCATCGAAGCTTGTGCCGAACAGGTTTTTATCCCGCTAACGGTGGGCGGTGGCGTGCGCAAGGTAGAAGATGTCCGCCGCCTGCTCAATGCTGGCGCTGACAAGGTGTCGATGAATACTGCGGCAGTGCAAAATCCCGATCTGGTTTTTGACGCTTCGAGCAAGGTCGGTTCGCAGTGTATCGTCGTGGCGATTGACGCCAAGCAAACGGCGCCGGGGCAATGGCAAGTCTTTACGCATGGCGGTCGGAATAATACCGGGATGAATGCGGTCGACTGGGCGAAACGGGTCGAAATGCTCGGTGCCGGTGAAATCCTGCTGACCAGTATGGATCGCGACGGCACCAAGAATGGCTTCGATCTGGCGCTAACTCGGGCGGTTTCCGATGCGGTCAAAATTCCGGTGATTGCTTCCGGCGGTGTTGGCAATTTGCAGCATCTGGCCGATGGTGTTACCGAAGGCCGGGCTGACGCGGTGCTAGCGGCCTCGATTTTCCATTTCGGCGAATACACCGTGCGTCAGGCCAAGGAATACATGGCCAGTCGCGGCATTGAAGTTCGCCTGTGAGCGACCTTGATAATTCTCTGGAATGGCTGACGGCGCTCAAATGGGACGCTGACGGCATGATTCCGGCAATTGCTCAGGACGAAAATGGTCGCGTCGTGATGTTTGCCTTCATGAATCGCGACTCACTGCAGGAAACAGTCCGCTGCGGCAACGCGGTATACTGGTCGCGTTCGCGCCAACGTCTTTGGCGCAAAGGTGAAGAATCCGGTCACTTCCAAAAAGTGAAGTCGATTCGCACTGATTGCGACGGCGACGTGTTGTTGTTAGCGATTGAACAGGTCGGCGGAATCGCCTGCCATACCGGCCGCGCCAGTTGTTTTTTCAATGAGTTGCAGGGGGAGCGCTGGGTTCCCGTTGATCCGGTTCTTAAAGAACCGAAGACTATCTACGAGAAGCAATCTTAAGCGCTGATCTGCCAAGCTGGGTCGTGTTCGGGATGATTCATCCCGGCACAAGTATTGCAAAAATACTCTTCAGCATTGCCTAGTCGAGAACCTTCCCCCAATCTTTCAGCAATCGATCCGCATTTGAATCGGCAACGATTGGATAAAGGCGCTTGCCGATATTTAGTCGCTGTCCAGCGTCACGCGTCAGCGGGCGCCAGCCCATGCCGAAACTGCCCCGGCTCGAATAAAGCGAGAGCAGATCGACCGGCACAGAAATATAGAGGCCCTTGTCAAACGAACCTTCCCCGAAATCGGCGGCGGAAACATTGGTTTTCGTGGCAAATACGCCGAGCACAGCACCGCTATCGAATTGCCGGGCAAAACCCACCGTTACGCCACGATCTCCAGCCAGATATTGGCCAGCGCTGACTTGTGCTGTGATGTTATAAAAAGGTAGTCGGTAGTAAAAGTCAAGGTGGCCAGTCGTTACCTCGTAATCGAGAAAACCAAAGAGCTGGTCGTAATCTCGCTGGCGAACCCGGTTCAATTCAGCCCCTATCGCCCAGCGTTGGCCAAACGGTTTATACAAAAGTTCGCCGCCAACGCCACCGAACATTTCCTCAAAATAGCCAACTGAAAATCGCCCGTACATCGATGAGCCGATATTGGTCAGATAATCCAGCTGAAGGCTGGCCATACTGGTTTTTCCTTGCTTCAGGTATTCCTTGATGTCACTGCGGACGTGCGGCAATTTGCTATCCGAATTCAATGTCAACTTATCCAAATTGTCGTCAATATTGATACCGATGACACCGGTGGCGCTGAGCTTTCTGGAAATTTGAACCTCACCATCTAGCTTCAGATAAAGCTGATACAAATACGGAGAGTCCGGGCCGCCAATCTGCTGCTTCAGCGCAGGACTCCAACCCCAGCTATAAGAAGGATAGCGGTCCGATTCAAGCACCGGTTTTTCGCGCATATCGCTGCCTGGCGGCTCAATCCGCATATGTGTCGCCATTTCTTCCGGGCTACCTTCATAGCGCGCCGCGCGCTCTAGATCCTTACGCAATATCGTGACGCGAGCAGTCTCCAGACCTCGCTCGACATTGACGTAAGTTAGCTCTTCAACCTCAGGTGGTAATTCATTAGCCATAATTCGCGCCGCGCGGCCGATTGCTTTTGGCTTATTCCGAAATGTCCGTTGTGAAACGGTGGCAATTGCTCGTTCGTCACGTATCTCAAGGGAATCAATCCTGTAATTCTGCGCCGATAAGGCTGTGGCAAGTTTTAGATAGGGGCCGCCAACGGCAGCATCTCGCTGCGCCTGAGCCACTGCCACCACATCGGCCGACAAATCCCGAGGCTTAAGCGCCACCGGTGCCGGGTCGAATTTTGGCATGCCGCCACTTTTGTGGATATTGCCGTGGGCGACAAGTTGCGCCATCAGGGTATTGCCACGCTCCAGACCCAGTGACAAATCGAGCCAGCCATCATAGGAGTAAGTCGCACCGAGATTGATTGGTGACGTCACCTTTTGATTATTGGTGAAAGGCTCCGACTGATAATTATTGCCATCCAACTCAAGCTTCAGTGTCAAGCCCGGTACCGGTGTTTGATAGACAACACCGCCAAAAATTGAAACCCGCTCACCGCGAAAATATCCGCTGGTTGAAAGAGTCCCGCCCTGTCCGACATCATTCTGCCGCTGTTTGAATTTGCTCGACAAAAATCCCAAAGGATTCGGCAGTTGGCCCCGGCTGCCGAGATAACCCCAACCCATGCCCAGCGTAAAATCAAAGTCGTAATAACGCCGACTCAAGGCGATATATTCACTGGCAAACAAACCGGTGCCGCCTATGTCCCGCAAGCCAACTACAACTTGCGGGAAGGTGCTTGATTCCTCAATCAACCTGACTTTTACATCAATTCCCTTGTCCTTATAAGTCTGGTCGCCGGAGAAATTGGCTGGACCATAAAGCCGATTTTCCACTGCCGAGTAGCGCAATACCGCTTCAAGCCAAGGCAAAGGCTGCATCGTCAACGCCGTTCGCCAATAGGGATAAACCCGTGTCGAACCAAACGCCACTTCCCCATCCGGCGCAAAGCGGGCAGAGGGCATCTGCAGTAGGCCAACCCCACCCATATCGGAGTAGCCATCAAAATGTGGAGATGACTCTGCAACTTGAGCGAACAAACCGGTTGAAATAATCAAGCCAAGCAGGCTGGCCGCAACCTTGCAAAAAGGCGCGACAAGCCCGACAACCGGCATCTGCGATGCCCGGTTTTGGTACTGCATTATTTGCTCTACTACCCGCGCCTCAACTCGACATTACTTCGAAATAACACTAAGTGATGCGGCAGCGAGGGCCAGATCTTTCACCACCTGCAGCGTCAGCATCAAGATATCGAGTGAAGTAGTCGGCAACATTTCGCGGGACACATAAATCGTGCTCCCTGGGGGTAACAGCTTCGGCTGAAAATTCCACGAAGAAAGTTTCAGTGGTTCCGCACTACCATTTGGCAGGATGGCAAAAATTCGGTCCTCATCCGCCAGACGAGTCGTCCCGCCGACATCGGCCAAGTATTCTGAGGCTTTCTTGCCTGATTGGAACTGCACAGCACCTGGATTCTGCACTTCTCCCACCACCAAAATGGAGGCTGGACGACGCGGTACGACAATTTCATCGCCCGCCTCAAGCACCACATCAAACTCAGGGCGAACCTGCAAGACGGTCGGGTCGGCTTCAATCACCATTCGGCCAACCGGGTCAATCGATTTCATCTGGCTCACCAAACCCGCTACCACGGCACCGGCCCCACCGTCCGTACTCGTCGACCCCGCCGCACGCTGCCGGGTCATCGCCATCAACAAACCATTTTGTAATTCAAGCGAAGCCTTCTGATAAAACTGGCGTTTTTCTTCCTTGATGCGCTGCCGCAGGAATACCGCACCGTAGGGATAAGCATTGGTCGTAACGCCACCGGCGCGAGCCATCAACTCGGAGAGCTTCTCGCCACGGCGAATTTCGTAATTACCTGGGTGCACAAACTCGCCGGCAACGCGAACCAGACCGCTATCAAGTTCAGAAAAGCGCTTGCGAACCAAGACAATATTGCCCGGCTCAAGCGACACCTTGGCAAACTCTTCCGGCTTCACCAGGTGTCGTTTCAGCGCCGCATTGCCACCTTTGCTGGCGGCCATCCGGGTTAACTCAACCCCTGTCACATCAGCTTCACGGGTAAATCCGCCGCGCGCGTTGATCGCGACATCGAGTGACATCCCTTCAGGAATCGGCAAAATCCCCGAGTTTTTAAGTTCACCACGCAGAGCGATGGTGTTCTCAAGGACAAACGGCAGCAATTCCGGTGTTTGATCAAATAGGGCAGGACACGCCGCCTTCTTAATCAAGTGCGGCTTTTCAGCATCGACATTGGCATTGAGTTGCGCGGCGCGAAACCTTTCGGAACCTTCACGACTGATGATATCGGACAGTTCAACCAAGCCACCGCACGCAGCCTGAACCGCCTTTGCCTCGGACTGGGCTTGTGTTGCACCCGCTAAGCGCCGGCCACTACTTGATGCAGCCGTACCTTGATCAATTCCAGTAATTGCTGAACTGGTTGCGTCTGCTTGCGTCAAGGCTAAATTTGAAACCTGAACTGCTGCATTGCCATTGTCCGCTGGTGGCAAACGCCCAGCCAACACATACTGCACACTTGCCGACGAAAGAAACTCGACATCAGCAAGGCTCAACACAAAAATACGATCCGAGGCTTGCAACACTTCATTACGTTTGCCATTGATCACGTTGAGCAGGTTGACCGTATGCATGCGCCGAACGCCGCTATCCCTGTCCATTCGCTCAATAATGGCTAATGAACGGTAAGCATCTCCGGGCAATTGATCAAAGGAGCGGATCAATTCACCCAGATGCATATCGGCATGCCATTCATAAGCCCCGGGACGATCAACACTACCGAGCACGGTCACAGACTTATCCCAGCGCGCCACCACGCTGGGGATGGTCAGCACATCACCGTCGCGCACTTCAAAGCGCCTTTGCGTTGGGTTAGCCAGCGCCACGTCTATCGCCTGGCGCCCACCACCGGCTGAAACGCGATCCAGTTTTGATTTGGCGGGATAGGCTGTCGGCAGCAAACCACCGGCCAACTGAATTACCTCCTCTGCCGATTTTTCATTCAGCAACTCATAAATAGCCGGCCGTTGCACGTCACCTGAGACACCAACCCGACGCCCAACCGGCGGCACAAAAATGGTGTCACCCGACTGTAGGCGCGCATTCGCTTTTTCACCGCCGCGCAACATCGCATCGTAAAGGTCGATCCGCGCCACAACGGTGCCCTGACGACGAATCTCCACCTTACGCATGGAGCCCGTCGGCTTGATCCCACCACCAACCAACAGCGAATTGATTACAGTCGTCAAAGCATCTGTTGCATAGGCGCCCGGATTGTTGACATCGCCCATCAAAAAAACCTGTATCGAACGCAAGGCGCCCATACTGACCGTCGCTTCAACACCAATTTTCTGGCGAGCGATACGCTCAAGGATAAGTTTGCCAGCCGACTCAAAAGTCATCCCGGCCACTGACAAAGGGCCAATGTCGGGCAGCATGATCGCACCGCTGCGGTCAACCGGTAATTGATAGGTTTTATTTTCCTTGCCGAACATTCGCAGTTCGACGGTGTCGCCAGCGCCAATCACATAATCGACCGGAACCGGCATATCGGAGGCTGCCGAAAATGGAATCACCGCACCGGAAAAAAGCGCCTCGCCAAAAGGTCGCAATGCCTGTTGTGAAAACCCGGGCACCGGCACCATAGCCGCAGGCTGCCGCAGCGCAGCACTGACCGGGCTAGCTTGCGGCCGCGCCTTACCCGCCGTGCCACCCTGAGCTTGCGCATTGCTCAATTTTTCCAACTGATCCGGCGATAAGGAGCGTGGATCAAATGACTGTCCAAATGCTGTTTGACCAGCGACTAATGAACCGGCAAGGATAAAATTGATCAGTAGCTTACAGGTGCGCATAAGAAATTTCCGAGGAATTGGGCGAAGACAAAGACTGGCAACAGGCTATTTAAAGCGTTAAAACAGCGCAGAATTTGTCATGAGCAGTCCAAAATTATACACTGCCACCCTGATACCTCATATAAAAGCCAATGCCATGAACAGACGGGTTTTTCTCACAGCGCTGACTGGTGCCCTTGCCGCGAACGCCTGTAGCAATAACGTCACAGTTAGAACGCTCAGCAATGTCATTGGCACTTCATTGAGTGAACGCTCGGCTTTTGATCCAAGCTATCCGGACAAGCTGCCTTACGCTTCAATCGCCGTTAGCCGTAAAGGCCTGGAGCGCTCCTTACTTGTCCTGGGTAAGGCCGAAGGCGATGAGTTGCACTGGATATCAGCCGACCGGGGTGTTTTGGTTACCCGGCATGGCCGCCTGATAAAAACGGTCGGCTTTACCGAAAACCTGCTCAAAACAGACTTTTCCGGTGACGACTATTTCGCTAGCCTAAGCATCTCTGATTGGGAGAAAAAAACAAGTTACCGCCGAATCATTGATCTCTCACCCGGCAATCGTTATGGAATCACGATTGAATCGACGTTAGAACTTGCCGGCAGTGAAACGATACAAATTGGTAGCCATAGTTACGAAACAACACGCCTCAGGGAACACAACGTTGCCCAGTCGCTCGGCTGGCAATACACCAACACCTACTGGCTCGACGCTCAAGGCAAAATCTGGCGCAGCGAGCAAACCTTTGCTCCTGGCATGCCGCCTTTGACGATTGAGGTCACCAAGCCTTACAGGGCTTGATCAAACCATTTGCAAATCGAAGTCGATAAAAAGCCCACCAAAACAATAAAGTGTGGCGGGCTTTTTTTCCGGCAAACAAGCCAAAAAACTATGTTTGCCTAAACGCTGATTAGCGCGTGGATGTAGAGGTCGAAGTAGAAGAACTTGAGCCGCTATCTTCATTGCCGTTGTTAGACGCAGCAACACCAATAACAACGGCAGCAGCAATAACACCAACACCAATTAAAACGCCTGTTGTTGTCAGGCCGGCGGCAACACCACCAGCAGCGCCGGCAGGAGCAACGCCCCCAGCAGCGGCTTCTTCACCTGCAGCCTGAGCTACGCCAACAGAAGAGAAGGAAACAATCAATGCAACCAAAATTGAGGCAAATTTATTCATGCGTTACTCCTGGATAAAATTTAGATAGCGCGATGTTAAACTACCTAAAATGCCGGCGTCAAGGTGCTGGCAGGAACTGCCTGATTAAATCCTTAAATTTCTCAATTTAAACAAATCACAACCGATGCAACCCCATCCTCTGCCAAAAACCGCTATTTTGCTTGGCGCCTTGTTTCAATTGCCCGCCTATTGCCTTGCTGCGGAATCGGCCACGGGCGCTGCTTGGGGTGGGGGTGTGGCGCAATCTGAGGCTATTTTCTCAGTCAGCTGGGGAAGTGTTCTTACTGATAGCGCTAACCAATTGGAGCTAACCGCTACACCCGGCCGATCGGCGCCATTGGCCATCTACGATCCGCTCGAAATGGTTCAGTCTGAGGAAAATCCCGCTCTCAAGCCCGCTGCACCATTACCTTTAGCCCAAGCAAGCCCGAATATCCAAAACACCAACCCCCAACCAGCCCAAGCCGAGCCGTTGGCTCGTGGCGAACTGGGTGCGCCGAGCGCCGCCGCGCTTACCGACAACCTGCCGCGTAATCTCGCCCTAAGCCTAGGCACGGTTTTCCTCAGCGCTTCACTCGACCATGCTGGCGACAAATTCGCCGTTAAACATGGCAACAACAGTGGCGTCAAAGCGGTGACCGACATTGGCAACGCCCTGCCTTTCGTCGCGATAGGATTTGCCGGCTTAGTAGCGCTGGGCAGCAGCGACCCACGACTTAGTCAAACTGGCTTTGCCGCGCTGCAAGCGGGTGGTGCCAGTGCCATTTCAAGCTTCGGGTTGAAATATGTTTTTGCCCGGGCTCGGCCGGAAGCCAATCTCGGCTCAACCGAATTTCACAACTCGGTGACAACAAAAGGCGACTCATCCCTACCGTCGATACATGCCGCCACGGTTTGGGGCGTGATTACCCCATTCGCCAAAGAATATGACCAACCCTGGCTCTATGGCTTAGCGGCTTTGACCAATTTTGCACGCGTGGCTGATCGCAAACACTGGGTCTCCGACACTGTCGCCGGTAGTCTTATCGGTTACTGGCTGGGTGATATTGCTTGGCAACATGGCAAGCCGAAAGCCGATAAAAATATGCAGGTGTACGTCGGAAATAAAAATGTGACGTTCTCCTGGCTGTTTTAATGAAAAGCCACTCCTTTTCCAAGCGCCTGCTATTTGCGCTAGCCGGTTGGCGCGAAGCTTTCAACGCGGAAAAAAGTTTTCGTACACAGTGCTTGGCTGCCGCCATGGCCATTGCCGCAACCGCCGTCATAGCGCCAGCAGTGCACTGGTGGGCGATCATTACGCTGACCATTGCGCTCGTCCTGGCGACGGAACTACTTAACACCGCGCTTGAGCAAACTCTGGACGGTTTGCACCCCCAGCATGCCGAGTTTGTCCGCAAGGCGAAAGATTCCGCCGCGGGTGCCGTATTGGTTTTCAGCGTCGCCGCATTGCTTATATTCGGGCTGATGATCTATGACGCCCTGCTACGACGCTAATTTTATCCAGTCAAATCGACTATAATTGCAAATTCGATTTTTTCGCACCTCGTTGTGCCAGTCGCCGTGGAATCACACCAATGAATCAAAACAACCTAAGCCCTGACGAAGTATCGCCTGACGATGAAATTGACCTATTTGCGCTCTGGGAAACCATTGCCCAAGGCAAATGGATCATTTTTTTGATTACGCTACTCTGCTTGGCAACTGCGACCACCTTGGCCTTTATCATGACCCCCAAGTACGAAGCCAAAGTGCTCTCCAGTTTCGCCGATGAAGGCAAAGGCGGTGGCGGGCTTGGCTCACTGAGTGGGCAATTTGGTGGCCTGGCTGATTTGGCTGGCGTGAGCCTGGGTGGTGGTGGTGGTGCCAAGGAAAACTCCCTTGCCTGCCTTAAATCACGCGTTTTCATTGAAAGTTTCATCAAAAAAAATGATCTGATGCCTATTCTTTATGCCAAGCAATGGGATGCGACTAATAAAAAATGGTTGGTCGATGAACCGGAAAAAATCCCCACGCAAGGCAAAACATATACCTTGTTCTCGACCAGTATTCTCGATGTCCAAAGCGACAAAAAGACCGGGCTAATTACGCTCACCGTCACCTGGAAGGATCGCCAGCAAGCAGCCGTTTGGGCTAACGAACTGATCAAGCAGGCGAACGAAAACCTGCGGCAAAAGGCCATCAATGAAACTCAGCTCAGCCTGGGTTATTTAGAAAAAGAACTCCAAAAAACCAGTGTCGTTGAAGTACAAAACACCATCTACCGCGTCATGGAAACTCAGATAAAAACCATGATGATGGCCAACACTCAAGAGCAATTTGCCTTCAAGATTATTGACCCGGCAGTGGTTATGGACGAAGACGCCTTTGTTAAACCAAAACGCCCGTTGATGATAGCCTTGGGTGGTATTGGCGGGCTGTTTCTCGGGATAATCATCGTATTCATCCGTCAGGCAATCAAAAATCGCCGACCGCGTCAGAAGCTGGCTGGCGACGTCTGTCTGATCTAATCAGCCTCAGTCGCGAAGCTAAACCACGCTCAACCGAATGGACTTTTGCGCGAAGCTTTCATGGTGACACAACACCACGGTCAACCAAAAAAAATCAAAAAAACGAGCTACGCTTTGAGCCTTAAAAGTCGCCACCACATCCCGTCGCTTGCCTGGTTCATTCTGCTTTTCTCTGCGGCCGTTGTCGCGCTTTTTGCTATGTGCGGCACCAACCACTACCCTCTGTTCACCGTCCTCACCCCCGATGGCGTCGCTATTAACTTTCTGCTGCGCGCCAGGGGTGAGCCACAGTCTTGTCAATCCGCCCTGCAACGCCTGGAATCAACCGTAAAAGGTATTTGTCCAAGTTGCACCGTTAACGCCAAGCAATGCCTTACACGGATAGGTAATTCAAGCGCATGACGGTAAGTATCGCACCTGAAACGCGCCACACAAAGTACGTACATCCACAGTCACCAGTCTGATTTGCCAGGAATTTGCGCCGCCGTCGCCACCATGAACAGCAGAGGCTGCCCGC
>JBBSCQ010000016.1:0-56857 GCA_038250105.1 Burkholderiales bacterium
TTCAGGTAACCAGTCCTGTACCGAGGGTGGTAGCAGGTAGTCCGTGTCTCGATCTATGGTGCGAAAGGTCATTGCGTTACCCGTGAAATTTCCTGTTTATGATTATAACATAAACTGGGGAAAGTCCGACAGGCTGCTAGGCGCTAAAGTAATCGAGCGTTGATGAAATGAGCAGGTGCGGCAGCGAAAAAAGGCGACTGAAATAGTCGCCAAAGGCGGGACGCAAGAGCATCTCCGGATCAAAAATTTCCTCTGTATCGTCGTCGATCAGAATTTGAGCCAGACGTGCAGGTGTTATGCCATTGGCTAAGGCGGCGGCAATAAAGCCGCCGGAACTGACGCCTACAAAAATATCAGCCTGATGCGCTTCAAACCCGTCAATAGACTCACTCAGCGCCACACTGGCGCCGATTTCATAACTGCCGCCGAGCGGGCCGCCGCCAGCAAGCGCAAAACCAATTTTGGACAACTTGTCTTCCCCCAATGTGGCGGATGCCCGGTCGTCGCCGGGCATCTCGTGGTTGACCGTCCAAACCTGCGGGGCTAACCACGCCCCAAGTTTTTACTTAGGAAGCAGTTGCTGGACCAGTAGCGGCATCAACAGGTTTGGCGGCAACGCTTTTAGGCGGGGCCGGCTTTTTGGCCGGCGCAGGCTTGACTGCCGCTTTTACGGCAGCCGGAGCGGCCTTGGTTGCGACCGGCTTGGCAACGGCTTTCGCCGCCGGTTTTGCGGCTGGCTTAGTTACCGGCTTAACTGCTGGCTTTTCAACAGCGCGCTGCGCCTCGGTTAATTGCTGTACGACGGCAGTCAGTTCTACGACGCGTTTCGACAGTTTGTCGATATCTTTTTTAGATGGGACGCCGAGGCTGGAGAGGGCGCGAGCAACGCGATCTTCGAATACATGTTCGAGACGATCCCACGTACCTGTTGCCTTTCCAGCGACCGCTGCCATCTGCTCATCAGCGACCTGGCGGGTCTTTTTCTGAATACTTTCACCTTCCTTGACGAGCGCATCAAACACTTTGCTGCCTTCTTCCTGCGCCTTGGAAAACGCACCAAGTCCGGCTAACCAAATTTGATGGGCAGACTCCTTAACGGTTTGCGTCAATTGATTTTCAGAGATTGCTTTGAATTTCTTGACCATGATGAACTCCTTGAAAAGGTGATTCGGTATGGCAGCTTTGCGCTCTGCCCTTAATTGAATTTTAGGGTAATCAATTAGAGGAGGCACACTAATTGTGTAGGCAGATTATTCTAAAATGTATTTGATTTAAAAATACTTTAAGGAGACTCGCGTGCAATATTTCATTACCGGGGCAACCGGCTTTATTGGTCGGCGACTCGTCAAAAAACTGCTGGAGCGCGAGGGCAGCACCATCTATTTTCTTGTTCGTTCCGTCGAGCAGGAATTACTCGAAACCCTTTACGAATTCTGGGAATGCGACAAAACGCGGGCGATTCCAATCGTCGGCGACCTGACTGAGCCGCAACTCGGGATTGCTGCGGTCGACAGCAAAAAACTGGGTAAAAGGACTACGCACCTCTTCCATCTGGCGGCGATTTACGATCTTTCGGCCGATGCCGAGAGTCAGCTCAAGGTTAATGTTCAGGGTACGCGCCATGCCGTCGAGTTTGCAGAACGGATTGAGTCCAAGCATTTCCATCTATTCAGCTCAATTGCCTCGGCTGGCATGTTCGAGGGCTTGTTCCGTGAAGACATGTTTGAAGAAGCGGAAGGGTTGGATCACCCGTACTTCAAGACCAAGCACGAATCGGAAGGGATTGTTCGTCGCGAGTGCAGCATTCCTTGGCGCATTTACCGTCCGGCCATTGTTGTCGGTGATTCGCGTACTGGCGAAATGGACAAGATCGACGGGCCGTATTATTTCTTCAAGCTGATCCAGAAGATGCGCAAAATGCTGCCTTCCTGGATGCCGACCATCGGCATTGAAGGCGGGCGTATCAACGTGGTGCCGGTCGATTTCGTCGTCAAGGCCGTCGACCATATCGCCCACCTGAAGGGTGAAGATGGCAAGTGTTTCCATCTTGTTGACCCAACGCCGATGCGGGTGGGTGATCTGCTCAATACCTTTGCCCGCGCGGCGCATGCGCCGGAAATGACGATGCGCGTCAATGCGGCTTTGTTCAGTTTTATCCCGCGCCATATTCGCAAGGCGCTGATGGCCTTGTCGCCGATCCGCCGCATTCGCCAAGCGGTGATGACTGATCTGGGCTTGCCCGACGATATGCTGCGCTTCGTTAATTATCCGACTCGTTTTGATTGCCGCGAAACAACCCGTGCGCTTAAGGGCACTGGTATTAGCGTGCCACCACTGGACGATTACGCCTGGCGGCTATGGGATTACTGGGAACGTCACCTCGACCCCGACCTTTTTATCGACCACAGTCTGCGTGGCCAGGTTGCCGGCAAGGTGGTGCTGATCACCGGCGCTTCGTCCGGCATCGGCAAGGCGACGGCCTGGAAATTGGCGGTGGCTGGGGCCAACGTCGTCACCATCGCCCGCGACAAAGCGCAGCTGGATGAAGTCGTTGCAGAATTCGATGCCGTCGGCCTGAAACTGCATGCCTACGTCGGAGATCTGGCTGATATGGCCGCAGCCGAAGCCGTGATACAGCAGATTCTGGCCGATCATGGTGTGGTCGATGTGCTGATCAATAATGCCGGCCGTTCGATTCGCCGCGCAATTGAAAACTCCTTTGATCGTATCCATGACTTTGAACGGACGATGCAGCTCAACTACTTTGGTGCCCTCAAAGTGAGCATGAGCGTGTTGCCGAAAATGCTCGAACAGAAGCGCGGTCACATCATCAATATTTCCTCAATCGGGGTATTGACCAATGCGCCGCGCTTTTCGGCCTATGTCGCCTCCAAGGCCGCGCTTGATGCCTGGGTACGTTGCGCCGCTTCCGAGTTTACCGACCGAGGGATTTCCTTCACCACGATCAACATGCCGCTGGTCAAGACGCCGATGATTGCGCCGACCAAACTCTATGACAAAGTACCGACGCTGACCCCGGATGAAGCCGCTCTGCTCGTTTGCAACGCCATCATCAACAAACCGGTTCGAGTGGCAACGCGCCTTGGCATCTCCGGCCAGGTATTGCATGCCGTGATGCCCCGTGTCGCGCAGATCATCATGAACACCACTTTCCGCATGTTCCCTGATTCGGCCGCTGCCAAGAATGCCAATGCGGGGTTGCTGCACGAGATGCCGTCGGCCGATCAGGTTGCCTTCCAGCAGTTTATGCGTGGGATTCACTTCTGATGAGCACCCAACTCAAAGCGGGTGATCTAGCCCCTGATTTTTCGGCCATAGCAACCGATGGCCGCACGCTTGGCCTGGCTGATTTTCGGGGTCAGAAATTGGTGATGTATTTTTACCCGATGGACGATACGCCGGGCTGCACCAAGCAGGCTTGTAGCCTGCGTGATTCAAATGCGGCAATCAAGGCCAAAGGCGCGGCAATTCTTGGTGTTTCGGCCCAGGGTGAAGCATCGCATCAGAAATTTACCGAGAAATTCAGCCTTAATTTCCCTCTGCTGGCTGACACTGACCTTGCCATTGCCAAAGCTTACGGTGTCGCTGGTTCCGGCCTGGGTGGCTTGCTGCGTGGCTTGGTCAAGGTCAGTGAACGAGTTACTTTTATTATCGATGCCGATGGAAAGATCGCCCATGTCATCAGCGATCCGGACTGCCCGGATCATGGTGAGGAAGTGCTGGCGCTGCTCTAGCGGGCGCTGAAAACGCCCGCCGCCAGTGGGTGTTTGCCTGTATTTACGTAAAATAATTTACGGCTTTACCTTACCGCAACAGCGCAGCAGCAATGCGCTTGTTCGTCGGGAATAGAGTAGGGCCAGATGACCGATGCCGGCTAGTTCAATATCTTTGGCTTCAGGCTGGCGCTGGTTGTCTTGTGGCATGACATAGTTGTCATGTGGCGTGCGGATCGAGGTAAAGGGGATTTTTACCGGATCAGTCGCCAGGTCACGCAGCCACATCGAGCCAGGTTCCATTTCCCGAGCATTCTGACCAAAGCCGAGGCGTGCCAGTTCGCTGCCTTGATGCGGCGAGGCAACAGTGATGAGCTGGGCAACCTGGGAAATGCCATAGCGGGAAAGGTAGGAACGGCAAACCAGCCCGCCCATGCTGTGGGCAATTAGGATAACCTGCTGGGCGCCGGTTGCGACACAAACCTCTTCAATCCGCTGAGTCAGTTGCGGCACCAGTTTTCCGACGCTGGTGT
Organism: Burkholderiales bacterium; assembly: GCA_038250105.1. Lineage (GTDB taxonomy): Bacteria > Pseudomonadota > Gammaproteobacteria > Burkholderiales > Rhodocyclaceae > Azonexus. The sequence goes on from JBBSCQ010000016.1 coordinate 4,268, forward strand.
ACGGCGGCACCAGGCTGACGCTGGCGATGGTGTGGCCGGCGGCTTCGAGATCTCGGCGAATCTTCCACCAGACGCCACGGCTGCAGCCATAACCATGCACCAGCAAAATTGGCAGGCGGCAGGGCGACAGGCGATCCGTCGGCATCCATAGGCGCTCGAATGGAATAACCGCAATAAAAGTCATCAAGAAAGCGAGATACTCGCCGACGATCATCCGAAAAGTTTGCCCGATTGATAGTTTCGGTGCGGGAGATGCGTGGGCGAAGGCGTAGATCCAGGTCACCACAACAATGCCAGCCCGCAAGCCAAGCACGCCGCCGAGGGCAGCGAGGGCAGCCAGATCCCATGAGGCATTGAACCAGTAACGGGAGAAGGCCACGTAAGCGGCGATCTCCAGGAGGAGCCAGATAAACAGGGTGATGGGAACCATAGCCTTAGAGAATCGCGGCTTTTCCGGTACCCGTCAAGGCGCTAGCCAATATTGAGGCATTTCTGGCGATCAGGCCATAGATTGAAAGTTGCGGATTGGCGCCAATGCTGGTGGGAAAGACCGAGCCATCATGAATCGACAGGTTTTCAATCTGGAAATGCCGGCCCATATCGTTGACCACCCCGCGCTCGGGCGTCGCCGCCATCGCACAGCCCCCCATGACATGAGCGCTGACAACGCGGCACCGCAAGGGGGCGAGCGGAAGTTCGGCCAGTGATTTCCGTGCCTCTGCCCACGACGTATAACCAGGCGTGCCTTCGTGCACCGGCGTTACCCAGGTCGCGCCAGCGGCAAACTGGATTTCGGCCATGGCCAGCAAGGCCCGACGGGCGCCTTCCCAATAGGTTTCATTCAGCGGGTAATCGAGTACAGCCGAGCCGTCGCTGCGCAAACTAACTTGGCCGCCGTTGCTTTGCGCATGGAAGCCATCGCGCACAAGGGCGAGAATAGTTTGACTGCGGCTGAAGTTTTGCATCAGCCGGGCATGGCTTTCACCAAAGCCTTGCAATGTGGTCGAAAAGAGTACCGGGTGGAGCGGAGGGACTTCCAATTTAAAGCCTAAAGGGCCGTCGACCGCAGCTTGATGCAGAAAGTGATCGAAATAGATCGATTGCGGCGCACCGGCATAGCCGGCTATTTCGTGATTGAACAGTCCGGAGGAAATTACTGTTGGATGCAGGAAAGTTCGTTTGCCGAGTAAGCCGTGCGGGTCCGCTGCCTTGCTACGCAGAAGCAGCGCCGGGGAATTGATCGCGCCGCCGGCGAGGACAAAGTGGCGGGCGCACACGGTCACGCGAACCCCGCTCGGGTGCAAGCCGTCAATCTTCAAGGCACTGGCGATCAGCTGAGTCGCCTGATTGCCCGAGAAGGTCAGCTGTTCGGCGCGTAAGCGTGAAATCAGCGTCGCGCCGAGATCAAGCGCGGTCGGGATCGTGGTCAGCAGCATTGACTGCTTGGCGTTGGTGGGGCAACCCATGCCGCAATAGCTGAGATTCCAGCACTTATTGACATTGCGCGGGATGACTGCAGTCGGGATACCAAGTTTTTGGGCACCACGAGCCAAGATCGCATTATTTTCATTAGCGGGCTGCGACCAGGGGCTGACGTGCAGTCGCTCTTCCATTTTGGTGAACCAGGGCGCCATTGCTTCGACGGAGAGTGCTTTGAGTTCGTGGGCGTTTTGCCACCAGAGCAGCGTGTCCGGCGGCGTGCGGAAACTGCTCGTCCAATTAACTGTGGCTGAGCCACCGACGCATCGGCCCTGCAAAATATTGATCGCCTTGTCGGCTGTTTTGCGCGCGGCTGATTCTTGATAAAGCGAGGGGTAGGCATCGGCTTCGTGCATCTGAAAGTCGTTGCTGCTGCGTAACGGCCCTTCCTCAATGATGATGACCTTGAGGCCAGCTTGAGCGAGAATTTCTGCCGTGACGCCACCGCCCGCACCGCTGCCAATAATGACCACATCGGCTTCATAGTGTGTATCGACAGCCAGATCGCTGGCGTCAATGTGCTTCCAGCCGGAAGCGAGTCCTTCGCGGAAAGTGTCACGCATCATTTCACCATGGGTGGGCCGGGGTAGCCGATGGCGGCCCAACTGTCGGCGTGGGCATACCAGGCACCCAGAATCAGGTCATGCAATGCCGCGTAACCAGACTTCAGTAAATCGAAACGGCTATGCCGCCAGCTCTGAAGAAAAACATTCAGTGAGGCCGGCGTTGCTTCATCCCAAGCTGACCAAAGACCAGCGGCGAGCATGCGGGTGGGCGGAAAGGCAAGTAGGTCAAAAAGTTCGGCAATTTCCTTCTGCGTCGCCAGCGACAAGTCGCGGATCGCCGTTTCAACTCCAGTCAGCGTACGCTTTAGTTGCCGTGCGGCCGTTTCTGGCTGGGGCGAAATGGCACCGGCCAGCATTACCGGTATCAGCGCCAGTAGAATCTTCGCGCGGCCACCATTTTCTGCCGGCCGATTACAGCCTGCGAGATTGAGTAAGATGCCACCGGCGAGTCCCGTTTTAAGGAATTCTCGACGTGTCGTCATCGCAGCAGTACCTTGAGCAGGCGTTCAAACAGCTTGCCATAGGGCGGATTGAACAGGCCGATGCCATTGATTCGCGCCTGATAGAAAACCGGCTTGAGTTTGGAAAAGGTGCAGAAACCTTCGTGCCCGTGGTAATGCCCCATGCCGCTTGGCCCAACACCACCAAAGGGCAGATCATCCTGGGCAATATGCAGGATGGTGTCGTTAATCGTAACGCCGCCAGCGATGGTCTGGTCGAGAACCTGCTTGATCCGCTGCTTATCGTGGTCGAACAGATAAAGCGCCAGCGGCCGGTCGTGCGCATTCACGTAATCGAGTGCTTCTTGCATATTTCGATAAGTGAGTATCGGGAGCAGGGGGCCGAAAATCTCCTCCTGCATCACCTTCATTGCTTCTGTGGGTTGCAGAACCAGTGTGGGGGCGATGCGTTGCGGGCCTTCGGCTTTGGCTTGTACCTCTGCCAACGGCACGATACGTGCCCCCTGAGCCGCCGCATCAAGCAAATAGCCCTGCAGACGAGCCGCATGCCGGCTATTGATCACAGCGCTATAGTCAGGGTTGTGCTGCAGGGCGGGGTAGCTGGTGGTAACGATTTTGCGTGCCGCAGCGACAAAATTTTCTAGCTCGGCTTCCGGCAATAGCAGGTAATCCGGGGCGATGCAGGTTTGGCCGGCATTCAGACACTTGCCGGCGAGGATGCGTTCGGCCGCTTTGGCCACGGGGTAGCCGGGCGCGATGACGGCCGGCGATTTGCCGCCAAGTTCAAGGGTAACTGGCGTTAAATTTTTGGCAGCAGCCCGCATGACCAGTCGCCCGACAGCTGTCGAGCCGGTGAACAGCAAGTGGTCGAAGGGAAGTTGCGCGAAAGCCTCTGCCAATTGGTGATCGCCCCCGACAACCGCCACTTCGTCGGGCGCAAAGTAACGACCAACCAGTTCAGCCAACAATGCTGCGGTCGACGGCGTAAATTCGGACATTTTCACCAACGCACGGTTGCCGGCGGCCAGTGCGGCAGCCAGCGGCCCAATGGCAAGAAATATCGGGTAATTCCACGGGGCGATAATGCCGACGCAGCCCAGTGCCTGCGCTCTCAGCTCAGCCCGCCCCGGCTGGAACCACAGAGAAACCGAACGCCGTTGGGGCTTCATCCAGGCCGCAAGGTGGTTGCGGGTATGCCGGATACCTTCCAGGCTGGGAAATATTTCCAGTAACTGCGTTTCATGAACTGAGCGATGGCCAAAATCAGCGGATACGACCGCACACAAGGCCGCCATGTTGTCGCGCAACAAGGCTTCAAGTGCCGCAAGTCGCTGCCGGCGCAGAGCGAGCGGCGCTGCCATTTCCAAGCGGCTAGCCGCCCTGCTACGAGAAAATGCTTCTTGCAGCTGGGGAAAATCAGTAATCAGGGAAGAAGGCAAAAGCATCTGATAGGTCTGTCAGGGTAGATGTTTTCAGTGTAGTGGGCCGTCAGGATAGGCGTTAGGCAAGTGGCTCTAAACACCGTTTGCGGACTTTGTCATAATGAACTCTATGAGCGAGAGTGAACATCCCGACCTGGACCGTGCGGCCTGCGTTGCTGACCTGAAACGCTTTTTATTTGAAGCGCGCGACTTGCGCTTGGCTGCTGCAGCTGATCCGATACGCGGACGTCGGCGTGAGCATTTACGTGCTTGGCAGGCGGCCAGGCTGGCGGAAACACACGCCGATCTGCTGGCCAGCCCAAAATTCAATATCGCGGCGACTTTTTTTCTTTCCGATCTCTATGGGCCAAAGGACTTCAGCGAGCGTGATACTGAGATGGAGAAAGTGCTGCCAATCATGACCAAAATGTTACCGGTCTCCGGCTTGCGCACCTTGCTGCTGGCGGTTGAGGTCGATGCCCTTTCCGAGCGCTTCGATGCCGAAATGGTTGCTGCGCTTGGTCCGCAACTCGACCAAGAAAAGCTGCCTATTGCGGCGTATGTTGCGGCCTATTGCCAGGTGGGCAACCGGGCCGGGCGGCAACTGCAAATTCGCCTGATTGGCGAAACGGGTGAAGCGCTTGATGCGCTGGCTCACAAAACCTTTGCCCGGGGGGCGTTGAAATTGATGCACCGGCCGGCCCAAATGGCCGGGCTGGGTGAGTTGCACGCTTTTCTCGAACGTGGCTTTGTGGCTTTCCGCAGCTTGCGGCATGCCCACGAATTTCTTGATACAGTGGTCGAGCGTGAAGAGGCCTTGATGAAGTCGCTTTTTTCCAGCGTTTAGAAATTTTCCGACTCCCGATCTGCGGGAGGATGAGTCAAGCAACGCCCACCCACGCAGCTATAAAAACAAGGAGGGGGACATGGATAACAAGGTCTGGCTCAAGAGTTACCCGAAAAACATGCCTGCAGAAATTGATGCGGACCAGTATTCCTCGCTGCCGCAGATGCTGGAGGAAGTTTTCAGCAAGTTTTCCGCCCGGCCAGCTTTCCATAACCTTAGCTATTCGATGGCTTATGCCGAACTGGACAGGCTGTCACGCAACTTTGCAGCCTACTTGCAAAACTTGCCCGGCATGAGCCAAGGCGATCGTGTCGCGATCATATCCCCCAATCTGTTGCAATACCCGGTTGTACTTTTCGGGATACTGCGGGCCGGGATGACAGTTGTGAACGTCAATCCCTTGTGCACGCCGCGAGAACTGGCCCATCAACTGGCTGATTCCGGGGCAAAGGCGATTGTCATCGTCGAGAACTTTGCCCCTACCCTGGAGGCGGTCGTCGCTGACACGGCTGTCGAGCATGTGATCACGACGCAGATCGGCGATTTGCTTTCGATACCGAAACGCTGGCTGATCAATTTCGTCATCAAGCGGGTCAATAAAATGGGGCCAAGCTGGCATATTGACGGCGCCATTCCACTGCGTGAAGCGCTTGATCAGGGCGCGCTGGCACCTCTGAAACCGGTCAAATTATCCGGCTAGGATATCGCCTTTCTCCAATACACCGGCGGTACAACAGGGTTCGCCAAGGGCGCGATGCTGACCCACCGGAACATCATCGCCAATCTTCTGCAGATGGGCATGTGGATTTCGGACAGCTTCAAGGAAGGAGTCGAAGTGGTTATTGCGCCCTTGCCGATGTATCACATCTTCTGTTTGACCTCGACGCTCTCCTTTTTGAAGTTGGGCAGCCTGATTGTCATGATCACCAATCCGCGTGATCTGCCCGGACTGGTCAAGGAAATGCGTTTGTGGAAATTTACGACGATGACCGGCGTCAACACCCTGTTTAACGCCTTGCTCAACACACCCGGTTTCGCCGAACTTGATTTTTCAGCCCTAAAAGTGGTCGTCGGTGGCGGCGCTGCCGTGCAGAAACCTGTGGTTGAGCGCTGGCAACGTCCACCGGGCATTTCCGGACGGAAGCGTATGGTCTGACCGAAACATCGCCGGGAGTTTGCTGCACGCCGCTTGGTTCAGTCTGGGATGGCACGGTCGGCCTGCCCGTTTCGTCAACTGAGGTGTAAATCCGTGCTGAGGATTTTGCAGGACTTCCCCTGTGGCAAGGCGTCGGTGATATCGAAAAATCTACGGGCGAGATTTGCATCCGTGGCCCGCAGGTGATGCTAGCCTAGTGGAATAATCCAGATGAAACCGCCAATGTGTTGTGCGACGGTTGGTTGAAAACCGGCGACGTCGGCCACAAGGATGCGCAGGGGCGGCTCACGATTACTGATCGCAAAGAAAGACATGATCCTTGTTTCCAGCTTCATGTGTATCCCAATGAAGTGGAAAACGTCGTTGCCGCCCATCCAGACGTCCTGGAGTGCGCCGTGGTCGGCGTACCGGACGAAAAGTCAGGCGAGGCAGTCAAGGTAGTGATTGTCCGTAAAGGTTCGACGCTGACTAGTGATGACGTGATCGCGCATTGCAAAACCCAACTGACCGGCTACAAACTGCCGCGCCACGTTGAGTTCCGCGATGCGTTGCCGAAAACGCCAATCGGGAAAGTGCTGCGCCGGGAATTGCGCGACAGTTCACCTGATTGACTTGGCTGAGTCGGTTGGGTTAGCTGCAATAAATTGCAATGCGGCGCGGCATTAAAAGCATCGCTGGCGCGAAGGTCGTTCGCTGCTATTCCTAAGCCGCCGCTTCCGTTTTTGGCAACCAGATACAGGCGCCTTTTGACGCTTTATCAATAGCAACCAGCAAGCGATCATGCTCCGCCAGTTCTTCTGCCGAGGCGTGACGCACAAGTAACGGTTTGCGTTCGCGGGCGGCACCATCGGCATCAAGTTGCGGCCGGGCGTCGGCATCCGGCTCAATCATCAGCGAGTTCTGGCCGCGCGTCATGGCGAGGAAAACATCGGCCAGTAGTTCAGTATCGAGCAAGGCGCCGTGCAGGGTACGGCTGGAGTTGTCGATTTCGTAGCGGTCACACAGCGCGTTCAAGTTGTTGCGCTTGCCCGGGTGTAACTCCTTCGCCATCTTCAGGGTGTCGGTGACGCCGTTGCAGACGGTTTCAACCGGCACACGATCAAGGCGGCGCAGTTCCGCGTTGAGAAAGCCAAGGTCGAACGGGGCGTTGTGGATAATCAGTTCAGCACCATTGATGAATTCGAGGAACTCATCTGCGATGTCGGCAAACTTGGGCTTGTCGGCAAGAAACTCCAGCGTAATCCCGTGCACCGCCTGGGCGCCTTCATCAATTTCCCGCTCTGGGTTGGTGTATTTGTGCAGATGGCGGCCGGTCAAGCGGCGATTGACCATCTCGATGCAGGCAACTTCAATAATACGGTGGCCTTGACGCGGGTCCAGACCGGTGGTTTCGGTATCGAGAACAATCTGTCGCATGTGTTTTCCTTAATTCGGTAGCTCTTCGATGCCGCGATTAGCCAGCGCATCGGCCCGTTCATTTTCCGGATGACCCGAGTGCCCTTTGACCCAGACCCATTCGAGTTTATGCAACTTGACCTGGGTGTCGAGCAATTGCCAGAGATCCGCATTTTTTACCGGTTTTTTGTCAGACGTCTTCCAGCCATTGCGCTTCCAGCCGTGGATCCACTCATTGATGCCTTTCAGCACGTATTGCGAGTCGGTGTAAATCTTGCCGGCGATCGGCCGCTTGAGGGCTTCGATGGCGCGGATGGCGGCGGTCAGTTCCATGCGGTTGTTGGTGGTGGCTTTCTCGCCGCCCCACAGCTCTTTTTCCTTATTGCCGAGGCGCAGAATCGCCCCCCAGCCGCCGGGGCCGGGATTGCCCTTGCAAGCGCCGTCAGTAAAAATCTCTACAGTCTCTTCAACGATCATTGATTTCCTTTTGTACCACCGGGTGCAGCACCTTGCCGCGCCCCGCTGTTGTTTTCCATTTTGGGGTGATCAATCGCATGCTGTGGGTACGTTTGATGGCGCGCAGCACATAAACAGCGCCGGAAAAACTCCACCAGCGATTGCCTAGGCGTTCGACCAAGCCGCAGCGGCGCAGCCATAGCGCTTGCTCGAAGGGCGGGGCGTAGCAGCCAAGTGTGCCGCGGTCGACCTCGAAACCGAGTAGTTTTAGCCAGTCTTTCAGGCGCGTCAGCGAAAGGTAGCTGCCGCTCCAGGGGAACTCGCCGGAACGCTTGATCCGGCGTTTCACTCCCCAGAGCGAGAAAGGGTTGAAACCAATAATGATGACCTGACCTTCGGGGATCAGGATGCGTTCAATTTCGCGCAGAATCTGGTGTGGGTCGTCATTGAATTCGAGCACGTGCGGCAGTACAACAAGATCAATACTTTGCGAGGCGAAGGGCAGGGCGACTTGATCGCAAAGCGCATCAACCGCGCCCGACTCGCCTGCCTTCTGGCGTAGGGGGATCCGGTTGGCGCGCAGAAAATCATATTGCGGCAGGCCAAGTTGCAGCGCATTGAAGCCAAAAACATCCGCTACCAGCGCATCCAGCTCACGTTGTTCCCAGTCCAGCACATAGCGGCCCTGAACGGAATTCAGCCAGGCGTCGAGTCCGGGAATTGACATCCGGCGGCGCTGGCTTGATAGTTCCGTTATGTTTGAAATCTCGCTCATTCCTGCATTCAAGGACAATTACATCTGGCTGCTGACGCTGGGCAACCGCGCTTTTGTGGTTGATCCGGGCGATGCCGCTCCCGTGTTAGCCCGGCTTGATGCCGATCAACTGGTGCTCGAAGGCATCCTGATCACGCATCATCATGCCGACCATCAAGGCGGCATTGCTGAACTCAAGGCACGTTACCAGCCGGAAGTTTTTGCCCCGGCCGATGAGTCTATCACAGGCCGTACTCACCCTTTGTGGGGTGGTGAAAGCATTCAGGTATTGGGCCAGGCGGTGCAGGTGATGGCCGTACCAGGCCATACCCTGGGTCATCTCGCTTACTTTGTACCGGGCGCCCTTTTTTGTGGTGACACCCTGTTTGGTGCCGGTTGTGGCCGCTTGTTTGAGGGTACGCCAGCGCAAATGTCAGCTTCGCTCGATAGCATCGCCCGTTTGCCCGATGAATCGCGGATTTATTGCGCGCACGAATACACCGAAGCCAATCTGCGTTTTGCGCTGGCAGTCGAGCCGGAAAATTTGGCCGTGCAGCAACGTATAGCCAAAGTTGCAACGTTGCGGGCCGCCGGTTTGCCCAGCGTCCCTTCAACGCTGGCGGAAGAAAAAGCAACGAATCCTTTTCTCCGGTGCACTGAATCTGCGGTGATTGAAGCAGGTTTAAGGCAGGCTACCGCACAGGGAGCGTTGCTGCATGCCAACGGTCGTACTGAAGATGTAAAGGATGCGGTCGATAGTTCAAAAACGGCAATTTTTGCAGCTATTCGTGGCTGGCGAAATAACTTTTGATCCAACTGCCAGCCTTTCCTTAGTTTTTTACCCGTGCCAAATGCCCCCAGGAAACGGCTTTGCCTTGTCGGTCGTAGGTAACCAGCTCGGCCTGATTCGGGGCTGTAGTTAGGATGGCAAACTGGAGCGCTGAGCGCTGGCCCGTACAATGGCGTTTTTGCAGTGCCAGGCGAAATACACTGAACTTGGGCTGAATCTCTGTCGCAGGGTTTGTAACTGGTGGGTTTGCTGGTACGTCAATCGAACCATCAATCGGGCTCGGAGGGATTGGCAAAGAGTCCGCAGGTAATGCGTCCGGGTAACTGCGCTCCAAGCCTGCTGCAACCAATGTGTAGCGTACCCGGCAACCTGAGATGGCACGGCTACCAGACCATTGAATTGATTTTTCCGTCACGCGAATACGGCCGTAACGGGCCTGGCTGGCCCGGTCGGTGCCATCCCAGGTTCCCAGTAAAGTTCGTGGATCACCATCCGCTGCATTGACTCCGCTTACCCACAGCAGCAAACCAAAAAAAACGTAGGCAAAGTGCCTTGTTTTCCCCGGGCTACTTCGCAATAGACTGGCGGTCAGGCGGTAATTGGGCTGTTCCAAAGTGTGATTTCTTTCTCTCGACGATTGATCAAGCCCTTGACGATTTTGCCGTTGTCACGAATCCAGCGCCGCAATTGCGCTGGCACCTGGTCGAAATTTCCGGCATTCAAAACCTTGACTAGCGTGCTGTTACGAAACGCCGTGTCGCCAACGTTGAAGGTGAAAGAGACTAGCGCATCGAACTGGTTCTGGTTCAAGGTGATCTTTACCGCACTGATCACCGTGTTTTCAGCCGAATCGAGATCCTGGTCGAGCAAATCCCAACATTGATCGGTAGTCAGTCCTTTGCGATAAACCATCGCTTTGCCTTTGATGATTATCTTCCCCGACATGCGCTCGGAGCGGGTCATTAAATGGCCGACGCCGATGGTAGGGGCGCCGCCGGAGTCGAGATATTCGTTTAATTCCAGACCTTCCCACGTCTGAAAAAGCAGTTTGCCGGCGCGGCCAACTTGCATTTTTGCCATGATTGCCTCCTGACGCTTGAACTGGGTTTCACTGCGATGGATCGGGCGGGGTTAATAACTTGTCAGCGTCAATGTTCGCCGAAAGAAAAAGGATTTGCGCGCACCATCGGTTAATCAGTGTGGATCAACAATGATCATTGCGCAAGATTGCAAATGGCATTTGGCGAGGCCAACGTTCAGCGCAAGTCGACTGCTACGGTCAACTCGCAAAAACGCCAAAAATCCAGACCTGAGCGACCGTTTAAGCGCGGCCGATCACTTCTGCCATGAACTGCGCTGGCGCCATGCGGAAACCCGCAGCATTGCGGTGACCGCCACCGCCATAGCGGGCGGCGATGCTGGCCACGTCAAATCCGCCTTTTGAACGCAGGGAAACTTTGATTTCACCATCACCGGAGAGTTGCCAAATCAGGCCGAAAGTACTGCTCTGTTCGGCGAGTTGGTTACCGAGATCCGAGGCAAAAAGCGCATTCGCATTGACGGCAATGCCGCTCAGGCTGAGCCAAGTCTGTTCACCTTCCGAAATGGTTGGCTGACCATGGCGCAAGGCCTGCAGGGCATCGACCGGGTCACCACGCAAGTGTGCCGGCATGCGCAGGTGGCTATCGGCCAAGTTTTCAATCTCATTCTGCAGGTAACGCTCAATGGCATCACCGTGGGCAATCATTTCCCGGTAAGCCGGCGCTTCGGCATCCGGCGTTTGTTGCACAAACGCATGCCAAAGCGCGAAGTCGAAGGGGCGTAATCGCAGACTGCGGCAGAGGGCGCGCGTGCCGGGCAGGGCAAAGCGCCACAAATCCTGGTCCTCGATATGACGCAGCAACAAGGGAGTCGGCAGATTTGGCTGAAAATATTCCCAAGCCAGGGTGGCGCCTGATTTTTCGAGATCAAACATTACGGTCAGCGGCAATGTCGGATGTTCATGGACCGCCAGGCCGGATTCCTTGGTCTGCAGACGGTCGGCCCAGAGGCGAGAGGCCGAAAGGTGATGGTCAATCTGCGTGACCGCAGTGGCGAGTCGGGCGATGGTTTCAAGTACAGCCGGTGGGAAAGAAAAATCGAGGATAAAGACCTCGTGACCGGCAATCTTTGCGTTTTCCCACGGTTCACCGTGGTGAATCGGGTGATAGTTGGCGGCGTCGCCAAAATGGCACCAGGCGGCATAGGCCGATCCAAACCCATCAATACAATCGGCGTGATAAATAACAGTTACAGGCTTACGGTTGGCCAAAATAGGCACTTTCAATAATGCGGTGGGATTTCATCGCGAAGGTTGAGTTGTTCGGCCGGTTCGGCAGTTCGTACTTGCTCGCGCAAAGCCTTGATCTGGAGCATCAGCAGGTCGATTTGTTGCTGCTGACGAAAAACGGTGCGATTGAGTTCATCGACCATGTCTTCAGTAAAACTGATCTTGATTTCTAAATCGGTCAAGCGTGATTCCACGGTGTCCATCCTTTATTTGTCGCTTCGCCAGTCACGGAGCGTTTCCTTCGCTGGCGGCAATGGCCTTTCGCCAGGTCTATCCTTGCGGAGCAGGGGCAGGGCGGCACCCAGCAAAAAAATTACGATGATCACCAACACAATCCAGCCCTCGTTCATGCCTCTCTCCCTCAAGCGAGGCCGAATCTTACCAGTCAGCTACTGTTCAGCGCTCGGCACAGCGCCAAACTGTGTAATTGATCAACCGTACAAATGCTCATTTGCCCCGTTGGTGATGTTCGTTGAGATGCTTGAATATCGCGCAATCGGTCTGCCACTCAGGTTTTTTTAGAATGACTAGACACCGTCGCGGGAAATTTATACAATGCGCGCCTTCTTCAGCGGCGGCTGTAGCTCAGTTGGTAGAGTCCCGGATTGTGATTCCGGTTGTCGTGGGTTCGAGCCCCATCAGTCGCCCCAGTTAGCCTCATGAGCTAGCAAGAAAAAGTGGTAGCAACATCAATTAGCAGCAACTCCAAAATTCCCGCGCATGACGCGGGTTTTTACATTAGCCGGCCTGAAAATGAATTCATACGCAATTCTTGGTATTCCACAGAATGCCTCGCCGGCTGAAATAAAACGTGCCTATCGACGCTTGGCCATGCGTTGGCATCCGGACCGCAATACCAGCCCGGAAGCCACTGAACGTTTCAAGCAGATTCGCGCCGCTTATGATCGCCTGCTTGCGGTCGACAGTCCTGAACCTGAAAAAACCGAACCGCAACAAGAAAATGATACGGCCCCGGAACCCGAGGAAAGCCTCGCCAAGGCCGCCGATATTCGGCTAAATCTCGAGATTTCCCTGCAAGAAGCGGCTGCAGGTTGCCGTAAATCTGTGGCTTACACCCGAGGAAATGCCTGCTCGATCTGTGATGGGAGCGGCGAATCAGGGATTGCGCGAACACGTTTTTGCGATAACTGCCATGGCAGCGGCCGGGTTCACGATGCCATGCGCGTTCTGAAGCCTTGTCGTGCCTGTGGCGGGCGCGGTTTCTTTACCGAGCGCATTTGCCCGGGTTGCGGCGGTAGTGGACGCGATGCCACCAGTGTCAGCCTTGAAATCACTGTGCCACCGGGTATGTTGCCGGGCGATGAATTACGTCTGGCCGGGCAAGGCGAGCCGGCGTCGGATGAATTGTCGGCCGGTGATCTCTATTTGACGATCATTATCAGTTCGCACTCCTTATTTGCGCTAAATGGTCGTGACCTGTCTTTCAACATGCCAGTCAGTGCCTTGTTAATGTTGGCGGGTGGCGAGCTTGAGCTGCCTTCCCTGGCCGGTGTTTTGTCCCATACGCTGAAAGCCGGGCAACCGAAAAGTGTTGCACTGCGCTTGGCCGGGCAGGGTTACCCCGGACGGGGCAGGCTTGCGCCGGGCGATTTGCTGGTGCAGTTGCAACCAGTTTTTCCTGTGAAGCTGAATACGCGGCAGCGCAAGCTGCTGTTACAGGCCAATGCCTCATTGTTGGATGATGCGGTCGATTGTTTCCCCGAGATTGCCGCCTGGCGAGAGGCGAACGGGTTAGATTAGCGCTTTCGCAATGGTAATGAAGGTACTTGCATGACGCGCAGAATCCGTATTATTGGTGCCGCCAGTGGTTTGGGGGCACAGGATCGGGGTTGCGAGGATGGTCCGGTCGCCTTTCGTCGTTCCCAAGCTTGGCACGAGCTGGAACATCACCCCTTGGTGGATTGGGGCAAAACCTTGTTTGCTGCTGACAAGCCTGGCCTCTCGGCGGCCAGCCGAATTGCCGGCTTGTGTCGTCATCTGGCCGATGAGGTCGCGTTGGCGCTGGCCGATGGCGTGTTTCCGTTGGTAATTGGCGGTGATCATTCCGTCGCGATCGGAACCTGGAGCGGTGTGGCGCGAGCCGCCGGGGCACCGATTGGGCTGCTCTGGATTGACGCCCATCTAGATAGTCACACACCGGAAACGTCCTACTCCGGCGCCATTCACGGCATGCCGTTGGCTTGTTTGCTCGGCCTTGGTGACAAGCGTTTGCTCAATATCGGGCTGACCGGTCGGCAAGTCAGCCCAGCGCATACGGTAGTGCTCGGGCCGCGCAGTTATGAACCGGAGGAAATCGAATTTTTGCAGGGCATGGGCGTCCGCATTATCGACAGCGAAGCGGTATTGACGCGTGGGTTTTCAACTTGTTTGAATGAGGCGATAGAGATTGTCGCCAGAGCACCCGCCGGTTTTGGGGTAACACTAGATCTCGATGCGATTGATCCCAAGCTGGCACCTGGCGTTGGTAGTCCGGAACCTGACGGTTTGCCGGTTGCCGATGTGCTGGAGGCGTTACATCAACTATCGACCCTACCGGGCCTGCTCGGGCTCGAGATTGTTGAGTACAACCCGGACCGTGATCGACATGGGGTTACGGCTGGATTGATATCTGACTTAATCGGTGAAGTGCTGCCTTAAACCTGGTTTGAGGGCTGCGGCTGTGGGTTGAATTTATAGCGTTTTGGCACGTCGACCGCAGTAATTGGCTGAAGAGCAATTTTTTGCCAATAAATCTGGCCGGAATTGCCATTCATCAAATCGAGGAAAGCTTGTTCGCCCGGTGCTTGCTCGTTGGCATCCTGGCATTCGCCGATAAACTTCGCCAACTCGCGGTCATCAAGCAGGCCGATGCCGAGTTCGCTATCAAGCAAGATGTTGCCTTCTTCGTCAAGGTAGATCGCTTTCAGCGATTCCGCTGGTAGGCCGGTATGGCTGACAAAAATTTCGCCTTCGCGGCGTAAGACCCAAGGCGTGTAGGCCAGCGCCACGAAAACCCGTTGCGGCCCATTTTGCAAAAACCAGCAGCCTGATTCATCACAACTGTATTGCCGGTTGATGAAGTTGATCAGGCCGCCGTGCATGACGCGCTCTCCCTGCAAGCGCCAGTCGCCCCGCCGGTCGAGCGACAACCAGTCGTAACAGGCGGGAACATTGGGCCACTTGCTGATGGCATGTTGGATTTGTTCAGGGTTATTCATTGATGTCCAAGTTGGGCCGGGTGTGTAGATATTCAACTTTACATCGGGTACGGCATTTCGTTAGATTGAATGGCTTAAGGCCAAGAGGTATCTGAAGTGAGAAAGTTATTGTGTTGTGCTTGGTTGCGGCCAGGCTTGATCGTCGGATTGCTGTTCGCAATGCTATCGGTCCAGGCACAAGAGCGCCAAGCAATGTCCGAGCTGGCTCGCCTGATTATGGAGCAGGCCCTTGTTGCTCGCGAGGAGAATGACTCGAGCCGGGAATTCGAAATACTCGAACAGGGTATTCAGGCAATCGGTGCAGAGAATCCAGCGAGCTTTCGGCTCTATCAGCGCCTTGGAGAGTTCTATGCGGATCGTGGCAATGTGTATCAGGCGATCCGCGTGGTCGAAATGCAGCAGAAGACGGTCAGGTCGCCCTCGCAGGAGTTTATCGTCAGGGTCAAGCTTGCTTCGCTCTATCCCAACCTTTACCAGATGGAGAAAGCGAAAGTCGCGGCTCAGAACCTTCGGGAGTTGATGGTGCGTCTGCGCGCAACGCCCGGCTGGCAAAAACTGGGTAGTTATTGGCAGGCTGGCGCGGCATTGGCAGGGGCAACCTATCAGACTCGTGCCGGGCACCTGGAGCAAGCAGAGGCCGGCTGGCGGGCTTGCTTATCATTTGCGAGCAATCATCTTGCCGAGAATCCGGAGCATGCCGGGGCGCAGTTTTACCTTGTCGACTGCACCTCAGGCTTGCTTGGTGCGCTGGTTGCCGCGGGCAAGCTGGCCGAAGCCGGCGCTGTGGTTGCCCAGCAACGCGCCGAAATTGAAAAAATTGCACAGGTTGCCCGACGTCCGGCCATGTTGCCTCGGGTTGCCGCGTCGTTTGGCCGGGTGGCACTGGCGCTTGCAAATCCGCAACTGACCGGCGATACGGAGGACGGCATGCTCACAATGGAGGAGGTGCTTGGCTTGCAATTGCGGGCCGATTGGGTGGTCTTGTCGGCCTGCAATAAGGCGGCTTCGGACGGGGCGGTGGGCGGGGCTGAATCTTTTTCCGGACTGGGGCGGGCGTTCTTCTTCGCCGGGGCAAGAGCGCTTCTGGTGACGAGTTGGGCTGTCGAAACCGAGTCGGCACGGATGCTGACCACCGATATCTTTAAACGGCAACTCGATCAGCTTGGTTTGTCCCGTTCGCTGGCTTTGCAGCAGGCATCAATGGCCTTGATGAAGAAAAGCGCCGGCAAGGAATACAGCTATGCCCACCCGATGTTCTGGGCGCCCTATGTGCTGGTGGGTGATGGAAGTTAAATGGCCAAAAAAACCGCCGGGCTTGGCCGGCGGTTTTGGCTGAGTGATGACGCTGAGCTTTAATAGGCTTCCATCGGCGGGCAAGCACAGTTCAGGTTGCGATCACCAAACACATCGTCGATGCGATTGACGCTCGGCCAGAACTTGTTGGCCGCCACCCACGACAATGGAAAGACGGCCTGCTGACGACTGTAGGGGTGCTTCCAGTCAGCATCAACGATGTCCGCTTGCGTATGCGGCGCGTTCTTCAACGGATTGTTATCAGCGGTCCATAGACCATTTTCGATCTGACGGATTTCCCCGCGAATGCTGATCAGAGCCGCGATGAAGCGGTCCAGTTCCGCTTTCGATTCGGATTCGGTCGGCTCGACCATGATTGTGCCGGCGACCGGGAAAGATACGGTCGGGGCATGGAAGCCGTAGTCCATCAAACGCTTGGCGATGTCGATTTCGGCAATGCCGGTGGCGGCCTTGATCAGGCGGATATCGAGAATGCACTCGTGGGCAACGCGGCCATTTTTGCCAGTGTAGAGCACCGGGTAATGGTCGTTCAGCTGCTGGGCGACGTAGTTGGCATTGAGGATGGCAACCTGCGTTGCTTTCTTGACGCCGGCACCGCCGAGCATGGCCATGTACATCCAGGATATGGTCAGGATCGAGGCCGAACCGAAGGGGGCGGCAGAGACCGCGCCCTGGCCGGCATTGACGCGATCTAAGCCGCCGGTGGCAGTCACCACATGGTCGGCCATGAATGGCGCCAGATGGGCTTTCAAACCAATCGGGCCCATGCCGGGTCCACCACCGCCGTGCGGGATGGCGAAGGTCTTGTGCAGGTTCATGTGGCTGACGTCGGCCCCGATGAAGCCGGGTGAAGTCAGGCCAACCTGAGCGTTGAGGTTGGCGCCGTCCATGTACACCTGGCCGCCGTTGGCATGCACGATGGCGCAGATGTCCCTAACCGCTTCCTCGAACACGCCGTGAGTGGACGGGTAGGTGATCATCAGGCAGGCAAGGTCATCCTTGTGCGCTTCGGCCTTGGCTGTCAGGTCGGCGACATCGACGTTGCCGTTTTCGTCGCAATCGACGACGACGACCTTCATATTAGCCATCTGGGCCGTGGCCGGATTGGTGCCGTGGGCCGATTTCGGAATCAGGCAGACGTTGCGGTGTTCTTCACCCCGGCTGGCGTGGTAACGGTCAATCGCGACCAGACCAGCATATTCGCCCTGCGCCCCGGAGTTCGGCTGCATGCAGATGGCGTCGAAACCGGTGACAGTCTTCAACCATTCAGTCAGGCTGGCGATCATTTCCAGATAGCCGGTGGTTTGCTCGCGCGGCGCAAACGGGTGCATACCGCCGAATTCCGGCCAGGTGACGGGAATCATCTCGCTGGTGGCGTTCAGCTTCATGGTGCACGAGCCGAGCGAAATCATCGAGTGGTCGAGGGCCAGATCCTTGTTTTGTAGCGACTTCAAGTAGCGCAGCATTTCGTGCTCAGTGTGATGCGTGTTGAACACCGGGTGCTGCAGGATGGCGTCGCTGCGGAACAGTTCGGCCGGCAGGGCGGAGCTGGCCGCGGCGACCTGGGCATCAAGCGCTTCCATGTCGAGCGTGACCTGAGCGATCAGCTTGAACAGGGTAGCCACATCATTGCGTGTGGTCGTTTCATCGAAGGAGATGCCAAGCACGCCTGCTGAAGCACGGCGCAGGTTGTAGCCGGCTGTCAGTGCTTCGCGGTAGACCGTTTCAGCACGAACACCGAGGTCGATCTGTAGCGTATCGAAGAACTGCTTGGTGAGAAGTTTGACGCCGGCCCGCTTCAGGCCTTCAGCGAGGATTGCCGTGAGGCGATGGATGCGGCTGGCAATGGTTTTGAGACCTTGCGGGCCGTGATAGACGGCGAACATGCCGGCCATGTTGGCGAGCAACACCTGCGAGGTGCAGATGTTGGAATTGGCCTTCTCGCGGCGGATGTGCTGCTCGCGGGTTTGCAGCGCCATGCGCAGCGCGGTGTTGCCACGGGCATCTTTGGAAACACCGATGATGCGGCCCGGCATCGAGCGGACAAAGGCTTCGCGGGTGGCAAAGTAAGCGGCATGCGGGCCGCCAAAACCCATCGGAATGCCAAAGCGTTGGCTGGAACCGAGGGCAATGTCAGCCCCCATTGCGCCGGGTGACTTGAGCAGCACCAGGGCCATCAGGTCGGTGGCAACGGCGATCGTGGCACCTTTGGCCTTGAGGCTAGTGATGGTGGCGCTCAGGTCGCGGACTTCACCATTGACGTTGGGATACTGGAGCAGGGCGCCGAAGAATTCTTCGTCCCTGATTTTTGCTTCATTTTCACCGTCGACCGCAGCAATCACCAATTCAAAGCCAAAGTAGCCGGCTCGCGTCTTGACGACGTCGATGGTCTGCGGGAAGCAGGTGGCATCGACCAGAAAACGGTTGGATTTGGACTTGGAAACACGGCGCGCCATGGTCATCGCTTCGGCGGCAGCGGTGGCTTCATCAAGCAGCGAGGCGTTGGCGATTTCCAGGCCGGTCAGGTCGGTGACCATCTGCTGGAAATTGAGCAGCGCTTCCAGACGGCCCTGGGCGATCTCGGCCTGATAGGGCGTGTAGGCGGTATACCAACCGGGGTTTTCCATGACGTTGCGCAGGATAACCTTGGGCGTCAGCGTGTCGTAATAGCCCATGCCGATGCAGGACTTGTTAACGATATTCTTGCTGGCGATGGCTTTCAGCGTCGCCAGCGCTTCATGTTCGCGTTGTGGCGCGGGCAGCGGCAGGTCGGCCGGCAAGCGAATGGCAGCGGGAACGGTCTGGTCGATCAGTTGGTCGAGGCTGTTGGCGCCGATAGCAGCCAGCATGGCAGCGATCTCAGTGGCGCAAGGGCCAATATGACGGTCGATAAACTCGTCATGCTGCTCCAGTTCGGAGAGGGGGAGATTCAAGGGCATGGAAATCCTTGCTTAAGCGGCGTCAGCAACCGCCTGGTAGGCGGCAGCGTCAAGCAGGGCATCGATCTCGGCGCCATTGTCCGGGGTCATCTTGAACAACCAAGCGGCATAGGCGTCCTGATTGACCGATTCCGGGGCATCGGCGGCGGCTTGGTTGACTTCGGTGACGGTGCCGGAAATTGGCGCATAAACGTCAGCAGCAGCTTTGACGGATTCAACGACAGCAATTTCCTTCTCGGCATCGAAATGCGCGCCGACTTCCGGCAGTTCGACAAACACCAGGTCGCCGAGGGCTTCCTGGGCGTGGTCGGAAATACCGACGGTGACGCTGCCATCAGCTTCGAGGCGAACCCATTCGTGGGAGGTGGCGTATTTGAGGTTAGCGGGAACGTTGGACATGGTTTTCTCCTGAATGGGGTAATTAAATGACTGCTTTGCCGTTGCGGGCGAATACGGGTTTGGTGACCTTGGCCTTGAGCAGTTTGCCACGGATATCAACTTCAACTTCGTCGCCAATCTGCACACCAAGCGGCAGCCGGGCGAGGGCGATGGATTGTTGCAATGTCGGTGAGAAGCTACCTGAAGTAATTTCCCCATCACCTTGTTCTGTAATGACTTGTTGGTGGCCGCGCAGTACACCTTTATCGAGCAGGATCAAGCCAAGGAACTGCTTTTGCTGGCCAGCTGCGGTCAACGCCGATTTTCCGACAAAATCACGCTCGTCCTTCATGGCGACCGTCCAGGCCAGACCGGCGTCAAGCGGCGAGACGCTTCCATCCATATCCTGACCGTACAAATTCATTCCGGCTTCCAAGCGCAGCGTATCGCGCGCACCCAAGCCACAGGGCGCAACGCCCGCCTGGTTCAACGCAGTCCACAATGCTTCAGCTTCGCCGGCCGGCAGCATGATTTCGTAGCCGTCTTCGCCGGTGTAACCTGTGCTGGCAATGAAATACTGATCCACTTCGGCCGCGAAAAATGCTTTCAGACCTTCTGTCGCTGCCTTGCTTTGCGGCAACACGTCCCAAACTTTCTGGCGGGCATTTGGGCCTTGCACGGCGATGATGCCAAGGCTGTTGTCACCGTCGCGGCGCTGGGTGATCGTCACATCGAGTTTCCACTCGGTGACCTTGGCTTGCATCCAGGCCAAATCCTTCTCGGCAGTGCCGGCATTGACGACAATACGGAAGCGCGTTTCGGTCAGGAAATAGATGATCAGATCGTCAATCACCCCGCCGGCTTCGTTAAGCATGGCGGCGTAAAGCGCCTTGCCGGAAACCTGCAGCTTGGCGACATCGTTGGCAACCAGGCGGGAGAGGAAAGCGCGAACATCGGGGCCAACCACATCAACCGGGCACATGTGCGAAACGTCGAACATGCCACAATCGTTGCGTACTGCATGGTGCTCTTCGATCTGCGAGCCGTAATTGACCGGCATGTCCCAGCCGCCGAAATCGACCATCCGGGCGCCAAGCGCACGGTGGGCGGAATTTAAAACAGTTTTCTTCATCATATCAATCCTTTACAGGCATTTATTAATGCCAGTTCTAGAAACGGAAAAAGGGTGAAACGAAAGAACCACGTCTTGCGTTTCACCCCTCTGTCCTCGATACCTGAGAGATTTGCCCCATCGGTGGACGCTCTTAGCGCCGCTCTCCAGAGTTTCGGGTGATATCCCAAGGTGAATTGGAATGCCCGGTTCGTGGTCCTTTTGCCTGAGCGTTTTCGGGTGAAATTGCGCCTTCGGCGGCAGACTTAATCTGCGCTCTCCCACAGAACGAGGGGCACTATAACGGGATGCCCGGCGTGTGACAACCTGCTGCACTGCACAAGGGAGACCGGGCGACCGTCTGCTTCGTGATAAAATCGCGTTTTGCAAAGCATTTTTCGCCTGTGACTCCAACCAATTTTGATTTTCATTGCCACTCCACTGTTTCCGATGGCCTGCTTCCACCGCAAGAAGTTGCCCGGCGCGCCGCCGCCAATGGTGTGGATTTGTGGGCGCTAACCGATCACGATGATTTGGGCGGTTTGGCCATCGCCAAGGCGACGGCCGAAGAAGCTGGCATTGATTTCGTTAACGGTGTTGAGATATCCATTGAGTGGAAGGGCGTACCCATCCATATTGTTGGGCTTGGCTTTGATGCGGCGCATCCGGCGCTCTTCGGTGGTCTCGATTCACTCAAGGCAGGTCGCCTTGATCGGGCCAAAAGAATGGGTGATGCCCTGGCGGCGATTGGCATACCCGGCGTATATGAAGGCGCGGTCTGTTTTGCGACCAATCCCAGCCTGATTTCCCGCGCCCACTTCGCCCGCTACATGGTGTCGATTGGTATTGCGCGCGATGTTCCCTCGGTTTTTCAGTATTACCTGACGCCGGGCAAGCCGGGCTATGTAGACCACCGATGGGCTTCGCTGGAAGAGGCTATCGGCTGGATAAATACCGCTGGCGGCGTGGCCGTGGTGGCGCATCCCGGACGCTACAAAATGTCGGGCGGCGACATGCGAAAATTCCTTGATGATTTCAAGGAGATGGGCGGGCAGGGGATTGAAGTGACCTGCGGCAGTCATTCGCCGGATCATGTCATGCACTTTGCCCGTCTGGTGCGGCATTACGCCTTGCATGCCTCGCGTGGCTCCGATTTTCACGGGCCGACGGAAAGCTATGTTGACCTCGGCAAGTTGCCGCAACTGCCGGAAGACTTAAAACCAGTCTGGCGTCTGATTCGATAAATTATGGCTCGCGTCGTTAATATTCATCCTGACTCACCGCAACCACGCTTACTCGTGCAAGCGGCCGAATTCATCCGTAATGGCGCCGTTGTTGCATTGCCAACTGACTCTTGCTACGCGCTTGGTTGCCATCTCGGCGACCGCGAGGCGCTTGATCGTATTCGCCAGATTCGGCAGATGGATGAGCGTCACCATTTGACGCTGATGGTGCGTGATCTTTCCGAAATTGCGCATTTCGCCCGCGTTGATAATGCCCAATACCGGCTGCTCAAGGCGGCGACACCGGGGAGTTACACCTTTATTCTCGAAGGCACCAAGGAATTGCCGCGCCGCTTGTTGCATCCGAAACGTAAAACCATCGGCCTGCGCATACCGAATCATCCGGTTGCCCTAGCGCTGCTCGAAGAACTTAATGAGCCGCTACTGACGACAACGCTGCAACTGCCGGGCGACGAAGCGCCGCTGACCGAAGGCTGGGAGATTCAGGATCGCCTGGAAGATCAGCTTGAATTCATTCTCGACGCCGGCCACTGTGGTACCGAACCAACGACCATTATTGATTTGACCGGGCCTACCCCGGAGTTGATTCGCCTCGGTCGTGGCTCCCTGACGCCGTTTGGACTGGACTAAGAGATTGAGATTGAGATTGCGATGATCGAAAGCCTGATTCAGACGATAGCCATTGCCGCGTTACCGGTGATTTTTGCCATCACCCTGCACGAAGCGGCGCATGGCTACGCGGCACTTCATTTCGGGGATCCGACCGCTTCACAGCAGGGTCGAATCAGCTTGAATCCGCTGCGCCATATCGATCTGTTCGGCACCATCATTATCCCAGCGTCCATATTGCTCTTCTCCGGTGGCACTTTCCTGTTCGGATATGCCAAGCCGGTGCCGGTTGATTTCAGTCGATTGCGTAATCCGAAAAAGGACATGCTCTGGGTAGCTGCTGCGGGGCCGGGCGCCAATCTGTTCATGGCCATGTGTTGGGCGCTCATGCTTAAATTGGCTTGGCTGATGCCGGGCAATGATTTCACGCTGCCGCTCTCGGAAATGAGCAAGATCGGTATTATCGTAAATTGTGTGCTGATGGTACTTAATCTGCTGCCATTGCCACCGCTTGATGGCGGGCGTATCGCCGTTAGCCTGTTGCCGCACAATCTGGCCTGGAAGTTTGCCAAGATTGAACGCTGGGGCTTCCCTATTTTGTTGTTGCTTTTATTCACCGGCATTCTCGGTGCCGTCATGAACCCGCTGGTGATTTTCGCGGCGCGGGCCATTGAATCCATTTTTGGGCTTTATTGATCGACTATGTACGCTGAACGTGTTCTTTCCGGCATGCGCCCCACCGGCGCCCTTCACCTTGGTCATTACCACGGTGTACTCAAAAACTGGGTCAAACTCCAGCATGAATATCCCTGCCTGTTTTTTGTCGCCGACTGGCATGCGCTAACGACGCATTACGAAAACCCGCAAGGTATTGAACAGGCCACTTGGGATATGGTTATCGACTGGCTGGCGGCTGGTGTTGACCCGAATCAGGCGACTCTGTTCATTCAATCCCGCGTGCCGGAACATGCTGAATTGCATTTGCTGATGTCGATGATGACACCGCTCGGCTGGCTGGAGCGCGTGCCGACCTACAAGGATCAACAGGAAAAACTGGCGACCAAGGATCTGACGACCTATGGCTTCCTCGGTTACCCCTTGCTGATGAGTGCCGATATTCTGATTTATCGTGCCGACAAGGTGCCGGTCGGTGAAGATCAGTTGCCGCACGTTGAATTCACCCGTGAACTGGCGCGTCGTTTCAATCATATGTACGGTCGCGAGCCGGGTTTTGAAGACAAGGCACGTGAAGCCGTCAAGAAACTGGGCAGCAAGAAGGCGCGCCTCTATGAAGAGATGCGTATCCGCTTCCAGCAAAATGGTGACAAGGAAGCCATTGAACAGGCGCATGCCATGCTTGATGAGGTTCAGCATCTTTCGGTTGGTGACCGCGAGCGCCTGTTCGGCTATCTCGAAGGCACCGGCAAGATGATTCTCGCCGAGCCCAATGCGCTACTCACCGAGGCTTCGAAGATGCCAGGGCTGGATGGTCACAAGATGTCCAAATCCTATAACAACACGATTACGATGCGCGAATCAGCCGAATCGGTGACCAAGAAAGTGCGCAGCATGCCGACTGATCCGGCGCGGGCGCGTCGTACTGACGCTGGTGAGCCGACCAAATGCCCGGTTTGGCAGTTGCATCAGGTGTATTCCAATGATGCCTGCAAGGAATGGGTGCAGCATGGTTGCCGCACTGCGGGTATTGGCTGCATCGAATGCAAACAACCCGTTATTGACGGCATCCTGCGCGAACAAGCGCCGATGCGCGAACGGGCGCAGATTTACCTCGACGACCTGACGCTGGTTAAAAACATCATCGCCGATGGTTGCGAGAAGGCCCGTGATCTGGCCCGCGAAACTATGCGTGATGTGCGTGAGTCAATGGGGCTGGAATACCATTGATGCGTTTTCAGGCGCTCAGTCTGTCCGTCCGTCGCCTTAAGCGTTGCGCTACGGACGGTTAAGGATGAATGCTACGGTCGACGTCATCCAGGCAGAAATTTTAGAGCCGTTTGCCCGAATTTACG
This sequence comes from Burkholderiales bacterium, assembly GCA_038250105.1. GTDB lineage: Bacteria > Pseudomonadota > Gammaproteobacteria > Burkholderiales > Rhodocyclaceae > Azonexus. The sequence goes on from JBBSCQ010000016.1 coordinate 28,765, forward strand.
GCGAGCCGCTGCAGCAACTGCCGCAAGATCTCTACATCCCACCGGATGCCTTGGAGATTATGCTTGATGCTTTTGAAGGGCCGCTCGACTTATTGCTTTACCTGATCCGCAAGGCCAACGTCGATATTCTTGATATCCCGATGGCGCCGCTAACCCGGCAGTATCTCGATTACATCGAAAGCATGCACGCCACCAATCTGGAGCTGGCGGCTGACTATCTTGTGATGGCGGCGATTCTTATCGAAATCAAGTCGCGAATGTTGTTGCCCCGGCCAAAGGTCGGTGCAGATGACGATGCTAAAGATCCACGGGCTGAGTTAGTGCGTCGATTGATGGAATTCGAGCAGATGAAAATCGCCGGCCAGCGCTTGAATGAATTGCCGCAGGCTGATCGCGAGTTTTTTTGGGTTGAGACGCTGGTTGAGAAGTCGCTTTATGTCCGTTTGCCGGAAGTTTCGGTCGATGATTTGAAAGAAGCCTGGATGTCGGTGGTTCGCCAAGCCAAGTTGAACAAAAATCACAAAATCAGTCGCGAAGAGTTGTCGGTGCGCGAGCACATGACCATCATCCTGCGTCTTTTGCAGGAGCGCTGCGGGTTTGTGCAGTTTGAAACGATGTTCGACCCGGAAATGGGCGCGCCCGGTCTGGTCGTGCATTTTCTGGCAATGCTTGAGTTGGCCCGTGAAAAACTGGTCGAATTTACCCAAACCGAGGCTTTTCAGCCGATTTACGTGAGAGTGCATCAAGGTGGAACCCAGCCTCGTCAAGAAAGTGCTTGAAGCGGCTTTGCTCGCCGCCCGCGAGCCGCTGACGCCACTCGAACTGAAGAAGATGTTCGACGAAGATCTGTCGACCGATATTTTGCGCAAGTTGCTGGATGAACTGCGCGAAGAATGGTTGGAGCGTCCGGTTGAGTTGACTCAGTTGGCCTCGGGTTGGCGTTTTCGCACCCGGGCAGAGTATTTGCCTTACCTCGAACGCCTGAATCCGGAAAAACCGCCCAGGTATTCCCGCGCCATGCTGGAAACCTTGGCAATCATTGCCTATCGCCAACCGGTAACCCGGGGTGATATTGAAGAAATACGCGGCGTTGCCGTTAATACCAACGTCGTCAAGACGCTGGAAGAGCGAGGCTGGATCGACGTCGTCGGCCATCGCGATACGCCGGGTAGACCGGCGTTATTTGCCACGACGAAACAATTTCTTGATGATCTGGGCCTGCGCAGCGTCAGTGAGTTGCCGCCGCTTGAACAAATCAGCCAGACAATGGAGCTGAACTATGAACACTAAACGTACCCCATTCCGCCAGGGGCCAAAAGCCGGCGGGTCCGGTTTTGAAAATCGGGCAAAAAAACGGGTTGACCGCAGCACTCCGCCAGCGCCGCAAGGGCAGGGTGATGAAGCGCCGGATCAGCTACCCAGCTATGACGAATTGCCTGATGCCTCGGGCAAAGTGACGGCGGCCTCATCTGCACGTCGACGCATTGTTTCTGCGCCAAGCGGGCGGGCCAATCGCGGCACCATTGGCCGTAATGGTCGGCCGATTGTCGAAGCGACCTCTGAGCGGCTGCACAAGGTGCTTGCCCAAGCCGGCATCGGTTCGCGCCGCGAAATGGAAGAGTGGATTGCGGCCGGGCGGATCAGCGTCAATGGCGAAACCGCGCAGGTCGGGCAATCCATCGTACCTACCGACAAGGTAAAGATCGGCGGTCGCTTGGTAAACGTGCGTTTCACCACGACAAAGACACCGCGCGTGGTGATTTACCACAAGCCGGAAGGTGAAATTGTTTCCCGCGATGATCCGGATGGTCGTCCTTCCGTGTTTTCCGCGCTACCGCGTATTCGTAGCGGTCGCTGGATTGCGGTTGGTCGTCTTGACTTCAATACCTCCGGCCTATTGATTTTTACGACGTCGGGTGAGTTGGCCAACAAGCTGATGCACCCGAGTTCGGAGCTGATTCGCGATTACGCCGTGCGTGTTTTGGGTGTGCTCAGCATGGAAGCGCAACAGCAACTCTTGAGCGGCATCCAGCTGGAAGATGGCCTGGCAAGCTTCAATAGTTTGCAAGAGGCGGGCGGCGAGGGGGCCAATCATTGGTATCGCGTCACCTTGAACGAAGGCCGCAATCGCGAAGTTCGCCGCATGTTTGAAGCGGTAGGCTGCACGGTGAGTCGCCTGATTCGCGTGCGCTACGGCCCGATCAGCCTGCCGCCGCAGTTAAAGCGCGGCCGGGTGCGCGAGCTGAACGAAGCTGAAGTGAAGGTTTTCATGCGCGACCTCGAAAAGATGATTAAACCGGAAGGTGAGTACCCAGAAAGCGCATAAAGTCGGCCAGATTGATTTACGGAGGGGGATAAACTCGTTATAATCCGCGGGTTTATTCCTCTCGCCATTTCTGGCGGGGAATCTTTTTTGGCAAGATGGGCGTTTCGCCCATTTTTTATTTGTGGCTATGGATTTAAATACGCTAATTGAAACGACCGTGGTCGGTCTAGGTTATGAACTCGTCGATGTCGAGATGTCGCCGCGCGGCCGTACTGTGCGCGTCTTCATCGATTTGCCGGATGACGACAAGGGAATTGATGTCGAAGACTGTGCAAAAGTCTCGAACCAGCTCTCGCGCCTTTTTGAGGTCGAGAATATCGATTTCGATCACCTTGAAATCTCGTCACCAGGTCTCGATCGGGTGGTCAAGAAAGCAGATGATTTCGAGCGATTTGCCGGTCAGGAAATCCAGATCAAGGTGCGTATTCCCCATGGCGGTCGCCGCAACTTCCAGGGCGAACTGCTGGGCTGCAAAGATGGAAAAGTTGGTCTGCGTCTGGAAAAAGAAGATGTGGAACTCGAATTTAATAACATCGAAAAGGCACGTTTAGTGCCACGATTCGACTGAAGGACTAGGAGGTTTTAGCCCATGAGCCGTGAAATTTTGCTGCTGGTTGATGCATTGGCCCGCGAAAAGAATGTCAGCAAGGAAATCGTCTTTGGCGCCCTTGAGCTGGCCCTCGCCTCTGCAACCAAGAAGCGTATCCATGACGAGGCCGATGTGCGTGTCTCGATTGATCGCAATACAGGTGGCTTTGAGTCCTTCCGTCGCTGGCAGGTTGTGCCAGACAATGAATACGTCAATGAATTCCTGCAGGTGCCGCTCTCCGATGCACAAAAGGATGATGCAGAAGTTGAAGCTGGTGACTCCATTGAGGAGCAGCTTGAGCCAATCGACTTTGGTCGTATTGGTGCCCAAGCCGCCAAGCAGGTGATTCTGCAAAAGATTCGTGATGCCGAACGTGAGCAGATTCTGGCTGACTTCCTCGAGCGTGGCGAACATATCGTTTATGGCACCATCAAGCGCATGGAGCGCGGTAATGCCATTATCGAAGCCGGCAAGATCGAAGCCCTGTTGCCGCGCGACCAGATGATTCCGAAAGAGAATCTGCGCGTCGGTGATCGCGTTCGCGCTTTCATGCTGCGCATTGATCGCAATGCCCGTGGGCCGCAGATCATCCTGTCGCGTACCGCGCCGGAATTCATCATCAAACTGTTTGATCTGGAAGTTCCGGAAATTTCTGACGGCCTGATGGAATTGAAGGCTTGCGCCCGTGACCCTGGTCTGCGCGCCAAGATTGCCGTCAAGTCGAACGACCCGCGCGTTGATCCGATCGGCACCTGCGTTGGTCTGCGCGGTTCCCGCGTTACCGCCGTTCGCAACGAAATCGGCGGCGAGAATATCGACATCGTCCTGTGGTCAGCTGACCCAGCCCAATTTGTGATTGGCGCGCTGTCGCCGGCCGAAGTTTCCTCGATCATGGTTGACGAGGAAAAGCATGCGATGGATGTCGTGGTCGATGAAGACAATCTCGCCATTGCTATTGGCCGCAGCGGTCAGAATGTCCGCTTGGCTTCCGAGCTGACCGGCTGGACGATCAACCTGATGACTCAGGATGAATCGGCCAAACGCTCCGAAGCGGAATCTGCCGAAACGCGTTCGATCTTTGTGCAAAAGCTGGATATCGACGAAGAACTGGCCGATTTGTTGATTGAAGAAGGTTTCTCGAGTCTGGAAGAAGTGGCCTATGTGCCGCTGGCTGAAATGCTGGAAATTGAAGGTCTGGACGAAGAAATCGTCAATGAGTTGCGTAATCGTGCGCGCAATGTGCTTCTGACCGAAGCGATTGTGACTGAAGAGCAGCTCGAAAATGTCGCCGATGATCTAATGGATCTTGAAGGCATGAGCAAGGAACTGGCCGCTAAACTGGCTGGTAATGGCGTCAAGACCCGCGATGATCTCGCTGAGTTGGCGGTTGATGAACTCACGGAAATGACCGGCATCGACGACGAGCGTGCCAAGGGACTCATTCTCAAGGCACGGGCTCACTGGTTCGAGTGAGCGGGAGGTAGTAATTATGACTGCAACAACTGTTTCACAATTTGCCATTGAACTTAAAATGCCGGCTGCGGCCCTGCTCGAGCAATTGGGCAAGGCGGGGGTCGGCAAGCAGGAAAGTAACGATCTTCTGACCGATCAGGACAAGGCAAAATTGCTTGACTACCTGCGCCGCGCGCATGGGGATGAGTCGAAAGCCAAGATCACGTTGACCCGCAAGGAGACATCGGAAATCAAGGCGACTGACTCGCATGGGCGCGCTCGTACCGTTCAGGTCGAAGTACGTAAAAAACGGGTATTGGTCAAGCGCGAAGTTGGCGAACATCTACCGGAAACCGTTGCAGAAACTGAAGAATTGCCAGTTGATCTTCCCGTGGTTGAGATCGCACCAGAGCCGGAGCCGATTCCTGAGCATGTGGTGGTAGTGGAAGTGGCGCCGGTTGTCGAACCAGAGCCGCAACCTATTCCCGAGCCAGTAATTGAGGTGCCAGTGGTTGAACTTGCGGTTGAAGCTGAAGCCGCCCCAACCCCGCCAGCCCCGCCGACGCGCGCCTCCATTATTGGTGAAGCCGAGTTGCGTTCCCGCGAAGAGCAGGATCGTCGCCATAACCAATTGCGCGATATCCAAGAACGTGAATTGAAGGCGAAACAGTCTCGCGAAGCGGAACAGGTTCGTATGCGGCAGCAAGCGGAAGCCCAGGTTGTTGCTACCAAGGCTGCAGAATTTGCCAAGCAGCAGGCTTCGGCTCAAGCGCCCAAAGTACCTGCGCCAGCACCTGCACCGGCTGCTGAAAAAGGCACGCTGCACAAGAAACCGGATGCTCCGGGCAAGGATGCCAAAAAGGGCGGCAATAGCCGCGCTGATGATGGCAAGAAGAAGCCAGGCATTAAGACGCGTTCAGCCGATACTGGTAGCTCTTGGAAGAGTGGCCGTGGTGGCCACAAGAAGCATAACCAGAAGGACGACGACGGCCAGGGTAGCTTCCAGGCACCGACCGAGCAGGTTGTGCGCGAAGTCCATATCCCCGAAACCATTTCCGTTGCTGACTTAGCGCACAAGATGGCCGTCAAGGCAATCGAAGTGATCAAGGTCATGATGAAGATGGGTTCGATGGTCACCATCAATCAGGTACTGGATCAGGAAACGGCCATGATCGTGGTTGAAGAAATGGGCCACAAGGCGCTTGCCGCCAAGCTTGATGATCCAGATGCCTTTCTCGAAGATTCGTTGGTTGGCGAGCATAAAGATGTGCCGCTTGAGTCACGGGCACCGATCGTTACCGTCATGGGGCACGTCGACCACGGCAAGACTTCACTACTTGACTATATTCGTCGCGCCAAAGTGGCGGCGGGTGAAGCGGGTGGTATTACTCAGCATATTGGTGCTTACCACGTCGAAACCGAGCGTGGCATGGTCACCTTCCTTGACACCCCGGGCCACGAGGCATTTACTGCTATGCGAGCGCGCGGTGCCAAGGCAACCGACATCGTTATTCTGGTGGTCGCAGCTGACGACGGCGTAATGCCGCAGACCAAAGAAGCAGTTCACCACGCACAAGCTGCTGGTGTGCCCTTGGTGGTTGCAGTCAACAAGATGGACAAGCCTGATGCCAATATGGATCGCGTCAAGCAAGAACTGGTAACGATTGGCGTTATTCCTGAAGAGTACGGCGGCGATGTTCCTTTTGTTGGCGTTTCTGCCAAAAAAGGGACGGGTATCGATGAACTGCTTGAGCAGGTGCTGTTGCAGGCCGAAGTGCTTGAACTTAAGGCACAGAAAGATGCACCGGCCAAGGGTCTGATTATTGAAGCACGTCTCGACAAAGGTCGCGGTGCTGTGGCGACCATGTTGGTTCTTTCCGGCACCCTCAAGCGCGGCGACATCATTCTGGCGGGTCAGGTTTCTGGTCGTGTTCGGGCAATGCTTGATGAGAACGGCAAGCCGATCAATGAAGCTGGCCCTTCGATTCCGGTGGAAATTCTCGGTTTGTCGGATGTTCCTGCCGCTGGTGAAGAGGCGATTGTCCTTGCCGACGAAAAGAAAGCTCGCGAGATCGCGCTGTTCCGTCAAGGCAAGTTCCGCGATGTCAAGTTGGCCAAGCAACAGGCTGCCAAGCTGGAAAACATGTTCGAACAGATGAAGGAAGGCGAAGTCAAAACTTTGCCGCTTATCGTCAAAGCCGATGTTCAGGGCTCGCAGGAAGCGTTGGTGCAGACACTGGTCAAACTTTCCAACGAGGAAGTTCGGGTCAACGTTATTCACGCTGCAGTTGGCGCGATCAGCGAATCCGACGTCAATCTGGCGCAGGCTTCCGGTGCGGTTATTATCGGCTTCAACACCCGGGCCGATGCCAATTCACGCAAGCTGGCCGAGAACTTCGGTGTCGATATCCGTTACTACAACGTGATTTACGATGCGGTTGACGAAGTCAGGTCGGCACTTTCCGGCATGTTGTCGCCGGAGAAGCGCGAGCAGATTACGGGTATGGTCGAAATTCGTCAGGTCTTCGTCGTTTCCAAAGTCGGTGCCATTGCCGGTTGTTACGTGCTCGAAGGCTTCATCAAACGCAATTCTCGTGTCCGCCTGCTGCGCAACCACGTGGTTGTGTGGGACGGCGAACTCGACTCGCTCAAGCGTTTCAAGGACGACGTCAAGGAAGTTCGCAGCAACTTTGAGTGCGGTTTGTCGCTAAAGAACAACAACGATATCGTTGAAGGCGATCAGCTCGAAGTGTACGAAATTCAGGAAGTGGCGCGCTCGCTGTAATGAAGAAAAAAGGATTTCAGCGTAGTGATCGGGTTGCGGAGCAAGTTCGCCGCGACCTCGCCGATCTGATTCGTAGTGAATTGAAGGATCCGCGTGTCGGCATGATCAGCTTGACGGCTGTTGAGTTGACACCGGATTACGCCCACGCCAAGGTTTTCTTTGCGACGCTCAACTCTGAGCATCTGGAAGAAGTGCAGGTCGGTCTAAGGCGCGCTTCCGGTTTCCTTCGGCGCGAATTGGGCAAGCGCTTGCACATTCACACCTTGCCGGAATTGCATTTTGTCTACGACAACTCGATTGAGCATGGCGCCAACATGTCGTTGCTGATCGATCAGGCGAACGCCGTCAGCGATCTGACGCCGGAAGATTAAGCTGTCATGCAAGTGAAAAAGACCTGGAAACAGGTCGACGGCGTTCTATTGCTCGACAAGCCGATTGGTTTGACTTCCAACGACGCCTTGCAAAAGGCGCGCCGCCTGTTTTCTGCGGCCAAAGGTGGCCACACCGGCACACTGGATCCACTGGCCACTGGTCTTTTGCCGCTTTGTTTTGGTGAAGCAACCAAGTTTTCGGCCGACTTGCTGGATGCGGATAAAACTTACGAAGCGGTTGTCAAGCTCGGCGTCATAACCGATTCAGGTGATGCCGAGGGCAAGGTCATGGCGACTGCTGCGGTCAACGTCTCGGAAAGCGATATTTTGCGAGTCTTGCCGCAATTTACCGGCCCAATCCAACAAACCCCGCCAATGCATTCAGCCCTCAAGCTGAATGGTCGTCCACTTTATGAACTGGCGCGACAGGGCATTGAGGTTGAGCGCAAGGCACGTGCCGTGACGATCTATGCCATCGATTTTCTCGGACTGGTTGATGACCAACTCAGCTTGCGTGTCGCTTGTAGCAAGGGAACCTATATTCGTGTTCTGGCTGCTGATATTGGCCAGGCGCTGGGTTGTGGTGCCCACTTGTCGGCATTGCGCCGCACTATTGTTGGCGAGCTTGACCTGGCTCACGCGGTGACGCTAGATGAACTGGCTGCGCTGGATGAAAGCGAGCGGGCAGGGCACCTGCAATTGGTCGATGCCTTGCTCCATACTTTGCCTATCGCGACCGTTGAAGGTGAGGCGGCCGAACGTTTCCGGCACGGCAATCCGGTTGATCTTCCCGAAGGTTTAACCGGAAAGATTCGGGTTTATGCTGATGATCGCCTGATTGGTGTGGGTGAGCCAGGTTCGGATGGCCGTCTATGGCCGAAACGCTTGGTGCAATTGGCTGTATAAGCAGGTATAATCATTCGCTTCCGTTGCCAACGGAAATTTTTAATTTGGCGCTGGCTCTATCAAACTGGGGCGGCGGCATCACTATGAAAGAGAGTTTGAAATGGCATTTACTACCGAAGCAAAAGCCGGCGTCGTCGCCGAATTTCAGCGCGCCAAGGGCGATACGGGTTCTTCAGAAGTGCAAGTCGCACTGCTGACCGCTCGCATCAACGACCTGACGCCGCACTTCAAAGAGCACAAGAAGGATCACCACTCACGTCGTGGTCTGTTGCGCATGGTCAGCCAGCGTCGTAAATTGCTGGACTACCTCAAAGGCAAGAACATTGATTCTTACCGCACCCTGATTACCCGCCTCGGTCTGCGTAAGTAAGCTAGATCGAAGCCCCGAAAGAGCGGCCCGGATTTCCCGGCCGCTTTTTTCATTTGTTGTTGTGTCGTTTGTTGTTCATTGTGATGAGAGAGAAAGGATTCTATGTTTAATGTCGTGAAAAAGACCTTCGCCTATGGCGAACATCAGGTCACCATCGAAACTGGCGAAATCGCTCGCCAGGCTGGCGGCGCCGTTTTGGTGTCGATGGAAGAAACCGTTGTTCTGGTGACCGTTGTTGCCGCCAAGAGCGCTAAGCCCGGCCAGGATTTCTTCCCGCTGACCGTTGATTATCAAGAAAAAGTTTATGCTGCCGGTCGTATTCCTGGTGGTTTCTTCAAGCGCGAAGGCCGTCCATCCGAAAAGGAAACGCTGACCTGCCGCTTGATCGACCGGCCGATTCGTCCGCTCTTCCCGGAAGGCTTCTATAACGAAGTTCAGGTCATCGCTACCGTGATGTCTTTGAACCCGGAAATTGATTCCGATATTCCGGCGCTGCTTGGTGCTTCTGCTGCCCTGGCCATCTCCGGCGTGCCATTCAACGGCCCGATCGGCGCTGCCCGCGTTGCTTACATTGACGGCCAGTACGTCCTGTGCCCGACGATGAGTCAGCTGAAGAACACCCAGCTTGACCTGGTCGTTGCTGGTACCGAATCGGCCGTGCTGATGGTTGAGTCCGAAGCCAAAGAGCTGTCCGAAGAAATCATGCTCGGCGCTGTAGTTTTCGGTCACACCGAAATGCAGAAAGCGATCAACGCCATCAACGAGCTGGTTGAAGAAGCTGGCAAGCCGGAATGGGATTGGCAAGCTGCACCGAAGGACGAAGCGCTGGTTGCCAGCCTGTCCACACTGGTCAGCGCCAAGCTCGAAGAAGCCTACAATATTACCGTCAAGCAAACCCGTAGCCAGGCCGTCAAGGTCATCCGGGCCGAAGCGATTGCCGCTTTGTGCCAGGGCGAAGGCGCGCCGGACGACAATACCGTTGGCAACCTGTTCCATGAAATCGAAGCCAGCATCGTTCGTGGTCGCATCCTGAGCGGTGCGCCGCGTATCGATGGCCGCGATACCCGTACCGTTCGTCCGATCACCATGCGTTCCGGCGTTCTGCCGCGCACTCACGGTTCGGCCCTGTTTACCCGTGGCGAAACCCAGGCTTTGGCCGTGGCGACCCTCGGCACCAACCGTGACGAGCAGATCATCGACGCCTTGGCCGGTGAGTATCGTGACCGCTTCATGCTGCACTACAACATGCCCCCGTACGCCACTGGCGAATGTGGTCGTGTTGGTACGCCGAAGCGTCGCGAAATCGGTCACGGTCGTCTGGCCAAGCGCGCCCTCCTAGCTGTGTTGCCGAAGCCGGAAGATTTTTCCTACTCGATGCGTCTGGTTTCCGAGATCACCGAGTCCAATGGTTCTTCGTCGATGGCTTCCGTTTGTAGCGGTTGCCTGGCGCTGATGGATGCCGGTGTGCCGCTCAAGTCGCACGTGGCCGGTATCGCCATGGGCCTGATCAAGGAAGGCAACCGTTTTGCCGTCCTGACCGACATTCTGGGTGATGAAGATCACCTCGGCGACATGGACTTCAAGGTTGCTGGTACCGTTGGTGGTATCACCGCGCTGCAAATGGACATCAAAATCCAGGGGATCACCAAGGAAATCATGCAGGTTGCACTGGCGCAAGCTCAGGAAGCTCGTCTGCACATCCTCGGCCTGATGCAGGAAGCAGCTTCTGGCCCGCGTGAAGAAATGTCGGCCTACGCGCCGCGTCTCTACACCTTCAAGATCAACCCGGAAAAAATCCGTGATGTGATCGGCAAGGGCGGCGCCGTCATTCGTGCGCTGACCGAAGAAACCGGCACCACGATCGACATTCAGGACGATGGCACGATCACCATTGCTGCGACCAGTGGTGAAGCAGCTGCCGCAGCCCGTTCGCGTATTGATGCGATCACCGCTGAAGTCGAGATCGGCAAGATCTACGAAGGTACCGTGCTCAAGATTCTTGACTTCGGTGCAATCGTTTCCGTGTTGCCGGGCAAGGATGGTCTGCTGCACATCTCCCAGATTGCTCAGGAGCGTGTCAGCAAAGTTGAAGACTACGTCAAGGAAGGCCAGATCGTTCGCGTCAAGGTTCTCGAAACCGACGACCGTGGTCGCGTCAAGCTCTCCATGAAGGCTGCAGCAGCGGAAGAGGGCACGACGCAAGCAGTAGCAGCTCCGGCAGCAGCTGAGCAGCAACAGCAGTAATTGCTTAAATGATGGTTTCCGCGCAAGCGGAGCCATCATTTTTGGTAAACACAAAAAGGGCACCGCATGGTGCCCTTTTTGTTTTTGCGGTTTTTTGTCAGTTGACCGCAGGAATCATGATTGGCGAGTTACTTCGCCATCTGTCTTTCCTTCATCTCGTCTAGCGTCTTGCAGTCGATACACAAAGTCGCCGTAGGGCGTGCTTCCAGGCGCTTGATACCAATTTCGACGCCACACTTGTTGCAGAAGCCATAGTCGCCACTTTCAATGCTGCCTAGCGTCTCGTCGATCTTCTTGATCAGCTTGCGCTCACGGTCACGGTTGCGTAGCTCGATGGCGATATCAGTCTCTTGGCTGGCCCGATCATTCGGGTCGGCAAATACTGTTGCTTCATCCTGCATGGTATGAACCGTGCGGTCGATATCCTCGCCCAATTCTTTCTTGAGCGTTTCCAAAATCTTGCGGAAATGCGCGAGTTGCTTCGCGCTCATATAATCCTCACCCGCCTTGGGTTCGTATGGTGCGAAATGTTTGTGGAGCAGGTCTTCTGCCATTTTCTTGTGCGCCCTAGTGACCAAAAGGGCGATTTAATATCAGAAACCAAGTCTTGAAGCAAGAAAACTTTGTTTTAAAAAGATAGGCTCTAGAGCTGGTGCGGGTTTCCGGGTGGTGCTATAATTTCATTTCTGTGTCGGGGCGTAGCGCAGCCTGGTAGCGCATCTGCTTTGGGAGCAGAGGGTCGTGAGTTCGAATCCCACCGCCCCGACCAATTTATTTCCCATCTTTCCAAGATTGACCCTCAAGTGCCCGTAGCTCAACTGGATAGAGCAGCTGCCTTCTAAGCAGCAGGTCGGGGGTTCGAGTCCCTCCGGGCACACCAGCGTCAAATGCGGGAGTCGATTTAACTTTCCGATCTGATTGCCTTAACCCGCGTTATAAATCCCCCCCGTTTTATCCCGTCGCACTTGGGGCCAGCCATTGTTTCTATGGTCGCAGCAATCCGATCTCCCGGGCTGTTTCTGGGCCAATTATTGTGCTGACAAGGCTGGCTGGAATTTCAGCTTGGTGTTCATCAAGGGGAATTCGCCCACCCATTATTTCAGCCACCCTTTGTGGCAAGCGCGGTTGGCGTTGCGGTTCGGCATAGCCTTCAGGAAAGAGTGGCTGCAGCGTTGACTGGTTATATTTATCGGTAGCACCGAAGGTGTGCAACAGCTCATGCGTAATAACTACGGCGTTTTGTTGACGCTGGCTAATACTGGCGAAGGCATGGATTACGCCGACCTGTCCTCTGCCCAAGCCAACTGAGTGTGGCAATTGGGCTTGGTGCTCGGGATCATGGTAAAGAATGAACAAGCGGATGTCCGGCTTGGGGCCGCTGATTGCGTCATGTTGCCACGCCCACCAGCGCATCTGCAAACTCCACAGAATGGCTTCCAGTGGGCTCGCTTGCCGAGGTGGCGAGGGCGGTTTATCGGTCAGTGTTGGAGCTAACTGAAAGCTGACTGGTTGTAGTACAGAGAAACCGTGTCTCTCTGTTTCGCCCTGCAACCATTGACCAATTTCATTGAAATGATCCTGGCTTAGATCGCGGATAAACCCTGTTGTGCCCGAAGTGTTGTCGCCTGCAATCGGGTAAATCGCCACATGGATGCTGTGCTCCCAGGCAGTGAGGCGGTAATTCGCCCGCCATGCGCTGAGTGCGACAGTAGCAAGAACCAGCAGCAAAAGAAGTATGCGAAATTTAAGAAACATGAGGGCCGATATAAAAAACCCGGCTTGCGCCGGGTTTCCATTCGAGTGTGTATTAAGCGCTAACCGGCATCTTGCCGATCTTGATTTGCCATTCCTTGGGCCCGGTGTTGTGAACGCTGATTCCGGAAGAGTCGACCGCAACTGTGACTGGCATGTTTTCAACATCGAACTCGTAGATGGCTTCCATGCCGAGGTCGGCAAAGCCAACGACCTTGGCCGACTTGATCGCCTTAGCGACCAGGTAAGCGGCGCCACCGACAGCCATCAGATAAGCTGATTTGTTGTCCTTGATTGCTTCAATGGCGACTGGGCCGCGCTCGGATTTGCCGATCATCGAGATCAGGCCAGTCTGTTCCAACATCATGCGGGTGAACTTGTCCATCCGCGTGCCGGTCGTTGGGCCGGCTGGGCCGACGACTTCGTCACGTACGGGGTCAACCGGGCCAACGTAATAAATGACGCGATTGGTGAAGTCAACCGGCAGCTTTTCCCCCTTGGCCAGCATGTCGGCAATACGCTTGTGGGCGGCGTCGCGGCCGGTCAGCATCTTGCCATTAAGCAGAAGTTTCTGACCTGGTTTCCAGGCAGCAACTTCAGCCTTGGTCAGTGTATTGAGGTTAACCTGAGTGGCTGACTTGAGATCTGGTGTCCAAGTGACGTCTGGCCAATCCGAGAGCTTTGGTACTTCCAGTTTGGCCGGGCCGGAGCCGTCAAGATGGAAATGGCAGTGGCGGGTCGCCGCGCAGTTGGGGACCAGTGCGACCGGCAGATTGGCGGCGTGGCACGGGTAATCCAGCACTTTGACGTCGAGCACGGTGGTCAGGCCACCGAGGCCTTGGGCGCCAACGCCGAGGGCGTTGATCTTTTCCATCAGTTCAAGGCGCAGTTCTTCCGGGCGGATGAGTTTGGCGCCGGTCTTGGCCTTGGCCTTCAGTTCATGAATATCTACCGGCGCCATAATTGATTCCTTGGCCAGCAGCATGGCTTTTTCCGGCGTGCCACCGATGCCGATGCCGATGATGCCGGGTGGACACCAGCCGGCACCCATTTCCGGGATCTTCTTCAAAACCCAGTCGACCAGGTCGTCAGACGGGTTGAGCATGGCGAACTTGGCCTTGGCTTCCGAGCCACCGCCCTTGGCAGCACAGATCACGTCAACGTGGTGGCCGGGAACGATTTCGAAATGGACGACCGCCGGGGTGTTGTCCTTGGTGTTCTTGCGGGCGCCGGCCGGGTCGGCCAGCACTGAGGCGCGCAGCGGATTGTCCGGATTGCCATAGGCGCGGCGGACGCCTTCGTCGATCATCTGCTGGATGCTCATGGTCGCATCCGGCCAGGTGACTTGCATACCGACCTTGATGAAGACCATGCCGATACCAGTGTCCTGACAGATTGGGCGATGACCTTCAGCAGACATCCGTGAATTGGTCAGAATCTGGGCAATGGCGTCCTTGGCGGCGGGGGATTCCTCGCGATCATAGGCTTCGCCTAATGCCTTGATGTAGTCCAGCGGGTGGTAGTAGCTGATGTACTGGAAGGCATCGGCGATGGATTGGATCAGGTCTTCTTGTTTGATGGCGGTCATGCGCAACTCCGGGTTAGTGGCTTTTTTGATGTTGAAGAGCAAGGGTCTGAGTCATAGTTTTGTCTACCATTGCCATGGCCAGGGCTGAAAAAAGGAATACAACATGAATGATCACCTGCCACATCAACGTTTGTTCAGTCAGGTTCGCAGCATTTATAAAGCTTTTCAGCAGGTGAATTGAGGAAATCCCGATAATGGCGGTCGATAATTTTATCTTGAGTACGCCGGCATTGACGTGTGACAACCACTCAGGCTGATCCGGGTGATCGTCGAGGTCGAGGCGGGATACGAAAGTTTCGTAGCCGCCAACAATCACCATGACCAACAAGTTGGCGATCATCACGACGTCGATCAGGCCCAGCACAACCAGCATGACATCGGCTTCACTGATGTGCGTGGTTGAAAAAGCACTCATGACAAGATGGCTTAATTCAACCATGAAGAGCCAGCAATAAACGACCTGAGCAACGATCAGGCCAAGGTAAAGCGGTGCCTGAATCCAGCGGCTGGCAAAAATAAAGGATTCCAGATGTTTAATCGGTTTGGTCATCAATGTGAATTATTTTTTGGGGGGTGTGAAGTTTATCACGCAGCGTGATCGCTGCCGGCATATGCCGAATTGCTGCGCCGCAGCGTGATTTCGTAAGCGGTTTGTAAGAATATGAACGTCTAATGCTGCTTCTACGCTGGCGAGGGGAGGCTAGTTTTCTCCAGCTAGGGCGGCTTTTTGAGTCTCGGGTTAGGCCCGGGGTGTGATCGGTTGTTTCAACATAAATTGCGAAGTACCGCAGAGGAGAAGAATATGTCGAATGAGTCCGTGCAGCTAATTTATCCGTCTGACGAAATGGTCAAGAACGCGGCGGTTTCGGGGATGGACGCCTACCGGGCGCTGTGCGCGGAAGCGGATGCTGACTATGAAGGTTACTGGGCTCGGCACGCCCGTGACATGGTTACCTGGAAAGAACCGTTTACCCAGGTGCTTGATGAGTCTAACGCCCCCTTCTTTAAATGGTTTGCCGATGGCAAGCTGAATGTTTCTTACAATTGTCTTGATCGTAACGTCGATGCTGGTCTGGGCGACAAGGTCGCGATCATCTTCGAAGCCGATAACGGCGAGTCGACCAAAACCACTTACAAGGAACTGTTGGCCAAGGTCTGCAAAATGGCCAACCTGCTGCGCTCCAAGGGCGTCAAGAAGGGTGATCGCGTCGTAATTTACATGCCGATGACCGTTGAAGGTGTTGTCGCCATGCAGGCTTGTGCCCGTATTGGCGCTACCCACTCAATCGTTTTTGGCGGCTTCTCAGCTCAATCCTTGCGCGACCGTATGCACGATGCCGGCGCTGTCATGTTGATTACCTGCGACGGCCAGTTCCGTGGCGGTAAAGCGATTCCCTTGAAGCCGATTGCTGACGAAGCTTTCGCTTTGGGCGGTTGCGAGTGCGTCAAGAACGTTATTGTTTTTAAGCGCACCGGTGCTGAAGTTTCAATGACTGCGGGTCGCGATGAGTGGTTGCACGATGGTTTGGCCAATCAAGCAGAAACCTGCGAACCGGAATGGGTCGAAGCTGAGCATCCGCTCTTCCTGCTCTATACGTCGGGCTCTACGGGCAAGCCGAAGGGTGTTCAGCACTCCACCGGCGGCTACCTGCTGCACGCCATCATGACCATGAAGTGGACCTTCGACATCAAGCCGACGGATATTTTCTGGTGTACGGCTGACATTGGCTGGGTGACCGGCCACACTTACATTGCCTATGGCCCGCTGGCTTGCGGCGCCACCGAAATCGTCTTTGAAGGCGTTCCGACTTACCCGGATGCAGGTCGTTTCTGGAAGGTGATTCAGGATCACAAGGTCACTATTTTCTACACTGCACCGACCGCAATCCGTTCGCTGATCAAGGCTGCTGATAACAACCCGACGATCCACCCGAAGAGCTACGACCTGTCTTCGCTGCGCATTCTGGGTTCAGTCGGCGAGCCGATCAATCCTGCAGCCTGGACGTGGTATTACGAAAACGTTGGTGGCAGCCGTTGCCCGATCGTCGATACCTTCTGGCAAACCGAAACCGGTGGTCACATGATCACCCCGTTGCCGGGTGCAACGCCGATGGTTCCGGGTTCCTGCACGCTGCCGTTCCCCGGTATCCAGTTTGCCGTGGTCGATGAGACCGGTGCTGATCTGCCATGGGGCCAGGGTGGTATTTTGGTCTGCAAGAAGCCGTGGCCGTCGATGATCCGCACGATCTGGAATGACGACGAGCGTTACGTCAAATCCTACTACCCGGCTGACTTCCAGGGTAAGTATTACCTAGCCGGCGACGGTGCGATCCGCGACAAAGACACTGGGTACTTCACCATCACCGGCCGTATCGACGATGTGCTGAACGTTTCTGGTCATCGTATGGGTACGATGGAAATCGAATCCGCACTGGTTGCCAATCCGCTGGTTGCCGAAGCTGCCGTTGTTGGCCGCCCGGATGATCTGACCGGTGAAGCTATCGTGGCCTTCGTTGTATTGAAGGGTGCTCGCCCGACCGGTGACGACGCCAAGCGCATCATCAAGGAACTGTCTGACTGGGTTGGCAAGGAAATTGGTCCGATCGCCAAGCCAAAGGACATCCGTTTCGGTGACAACCTGCCGAAGACCCGTTCAGGCAAGATCATGCGTCGTTTGCTGCGCGGTCTGGCCAAGGGCGAGGAACTGACGCAAGACACGTCTACGCTGGAAAATCCGGCCATTCTGGAACAACTAAAGGGCTAATTCCGGCTTCGGCCAAGGAGGCGGCGATCTTGCCACGCTGCCTCCAAATAAATAAAGGCAAGGAGGAGACAATGGTCGCCCAAAAGGTGACCCCCCGTGTGGTCGTATCAGACTGCATGCCAACAACGGCTGGCACGCTTGCGTGCTGGCCGTTTTTCCTTTTAGGAGCGTTTCGTGAAAAGAGCTAGCCCGGTTCGGCAACGACTCGCTGCGCTCAGCTTGCTGGGTATACCTTTGCTGACTTATCCCTTGCTCAGTTTGCCGAGTGGGTATTTTGCGGGCATCCCGGCAACTTATCTATATTTGTTTGGTGTCTGGGCCGGCTTGATTGCACTGGCGGCCTGGGTGGCTGAACGGCGGGGGAAGTAATTGATTTCCGGCTGGCTACTCGCCGCACTATCGACCATATACGTCGCGCTATTATTTGCTGTAGCACGATTTGGTGATGCGCGCGCCGATGCCGGCAAGTCAATTATTTCGGGCAATGTTTATGCCCTGTCCTTGGCTGTCTATTGCACCTCTTGGACTTTTTACGGCAGCGTTGGCCGAGCCACTTCCGGTGGGCTGTCATTCCTGACCATTTATATTGGCCCAACCTTGATGCTGATGTGTGTCGGGGTCATTATCAAAATGATCAGAATCAGCAAGGTGCATCGGATTACTTCGATTGCCGACTTTATTGCTTCCCGTTACGGCAAGAGCCAATTACTCGCTGGCTTGGTGACGGTGATCGCCGTCATTGGCGTTGTTCCCTACATTGCCTTGCAACTGAAAGCCGTTGAGGCCAGCCTTGATGTGCTGTTTGAGGAATCCGGCTCAAGTGTGCTGCCTTGGTGGCTGGATTCTACTTTGTTGATCGCCGCCGTATTGGCGCTGTTTGCAATTTTATTTGGCACGCGCCATCTTGATGCAACGGAGCGTCATGAGGGAATGGTGGCTGCCGTCGCCTTCGAATCCGTCGTCAAGCTGGTTGCTTTCATGGCGGTTGGCCTGTTCGTGACCTATGGCATGTATGGCGGCTTATCTGATCTTTTCCAGCGAGCCAGTGAAAACCCGCAGTTGGTTCGCCTGCTGCAGCTTGATTCCAGTCGAGCTGGGACGTGGACAGCATTAATTTTGCTTTCTGGTCTGGCTATCATTTGTTTACCGCGCCAGTTTCAAATTATTGTTGTCGAAAATGTTGATGAGTCACATCTGAAGCGGGCGGTCTGGCTGTTTCCTCTGTATCTATTATTGATCAATATTTTTGTTTTGCCCTTGGCACTGGGTGGCTTGTTGCACTATCAAGGTCAGGGTTTCAATCCGGATACCTTTGTGCTGACACTGCCGTTGGCCCACGGTGCCGAAGCGCTGGCGCTACTCGCTTTTATTGGCGGTTTGTCGGCTGCGACCGGCATGGTCATCGTTGAAACCATCGCGCTATCAACAATGGTTTGCAATGATCTGGTAATGCCCTTATTGCTACGGTCGACCTGGCTGCAGACCGAAAAACGGCAGGATCTTTCCGGCCTGCTGATTGGTATCCGGCGCGCTGCCATCGCGCTCATCCTGTTACTCGGCTATATTTATTTTCGGGCGGCGGGTGAGGCTTATGCGTTGGTTGGCATCGGCCTGATTTCATTCGCCGCCGTGGCGCAGTTTGCGCCAGTCATGTTCGGCGGCATGTACTGGAAGCAAGGCACGCGGGCCGGCGCGGTGGCCGGGTTGTTGGCCGGTTTTGGCATATGGATTTACACCTTGCTGCTGCCTTCGTTTGCCAAATCCGGCTGGATTGGCCACGAGTTTGTTGAGCAAGGTTTGTTTGGCCTCGGTTGGTTAAAGGCCCAGGCATTGTTTGGCTTAACCGGTATGGACGAAATTTCGCACTGCCTGTGGTGGAGCATGTTTGCCAATATTGGCTGTTTTGTTGCTGTCTCGCTAAACACCCGGCCGGATGCGGTCGAGGCGAGTCAGGCGGAACGCTTTGTCGATGTCTTTCGCCATGCCGGGCGCGACGCTGATGCTCGTTTGTGGCGGGGCAATACATCGGTCGACGCCTTGGTCGGTCTGCTTGAGCGTTTTCTCGGACCGCTGCGGGCGCGTCAGCAATTGGGTATTTATGCCCAGGCACGCGGCGTGCGCGATTGGCGCAGTCTGCCGGCCGATGCTGAGTTTGTTCAGTTTGCCGAGGCTGAATTGGCTGGGGCAATCGGCTCGGCGAGCGCCCGGGTAATGGTCGCCTCGGTGGCGCAAGAAGAAGATCTGGGGCTCGAAGAAGTATTGGATATTCTCGATGAGGCAACCCAGGTCCGCGCCTACAGTCGGGAATTGGAGGTCAAACAGCAGGCGCTAGAGGTGGCGACAGCCGATTTACGCGCAGCCAACGAACGCCTGCGTGAACTCGACAGCATGAAGGATGATTTTATTTCGACTGTGACCCATGAGTTACGCACGCCGCTGACTTCGATTCGCGCGTTGTCCGAAATGCTGCACGAAGACCCGAAGTTAGAGCTGGCTGATCGCAAGCGGTTTCTTGGCATTATTGTCAATGAAGCTGAACGCCTGACCCGGCTGATTAACCAGATTCTCGACATGGCGAAACTGGAATCCGGGCGGGCGGAATGGACCACCAGCGAAGTGGATATGGGTGAAGTGGTGCGCGAGGCAATGGATTCGCTCAGTCTGCTCTTCCGCGAAAAAGGTGTTGCCCTGACCGGCGATATTCCCGTCGACGGACCCGTTGTGCTGGCCGACCGGGATCGACTGACCCAAGTGATCATCAACCTGTTATCGAATGCGGTGAAGTTTGTACCCGGCGGTAGCGGCGTGGTTCGCGTCAAAGTCGGGGCAGATCAAAAGCATGTCCGCGTTGAAGTCTTGGATAACGGCCCGGGCTTGACGGCGGATGAATGCAATGTCATTTTTGAGAAATTCCGTCAGGGTGGGAATACCATGACAGACAAGCCGCAAGGCACAGGTTTGGGTTTGCCGATAAGTCGGCAGATTGTTGAATTTTTTGGTGGTAATCTTTGGGTTGAAAGCCAACCTGGAGCGGGTGCAAACTTCATTTTCACGGTGCCATTACCGGCGCTGGATGCATAACAAGGGAGACAAATTCATGGCCAAGAAAATTCTTATTGTTGATGACGAGCCGAACATCGTCATTTCACTCGAATTCCTGATGAAAAAGGAAGGGTTCGAAATTGCCGTTGCCAATGACGGCGATGAAGCGCTGGTGAAAGTGGCCAGCTTCAAGCCGGATCTGATTCTGCTGGATGTCATGATGCCGAAAAAATCCGGCTTTGAAGTCTGCGAAGCATTGCGTGCCGACCCGGCACATGCCGGCTTGCAGATCGTCATGCTGACGGCCAAAGGGCGCGATACCGAAGTGGCGAAAGGATTGGCCATTGGCGCCGACGCCTATGTCACCAAACCATTTTCGACCAAGGATCTGGTGGTAAAGGTTAAGGCAATGCTCGGTATTTCCTGAGAGCAATTGCTACACCCCGAGTAACAATGGCTGGTGCTGCGGTCGACGCCTAAAAAAGGCCAAAACCAGACTCGAACAAATCCCTCTGGATGAAAACCATGAAGGCTAAACAACGTTTTATTGTTGCCGTAATCATTCTCGCGCTGCTGATGACCGGGCCATTTGTTGTGACCTCGTTACTGGTCTGGCTGGATATGCGTGAAGCTGAGCGCAACCTGCTGACCCAACTGCTTCTGTCGCGCTTGCCGGTCGGCACCATGATGACCGTCTTTGGTTTTGGCATTGGCGTAATGGTGTTGCACAAACTCTTCAAGCAATACGTTGAGGGTTTGTTGCGCATGGCCGAAACGCTGCGCCTGATGCTCGGGGCGAATCGCAATTTCCGCGTCACACCGGAAGGCCCGCCTGAGGTCCAGCAACTGGCACGGGCGGCCAATGATCTGGCGCAGCAGCGTGACGTGTTGATGGATGACGTCGATGCCCAGATTTCCCGCGCTAAAGCCTCGGTCGAAGAAGAAAAAAATCGACTCGCCGCACTGATGTCGGAGCTGGCTCAGGCGGTCGTGGTGTGTAATCTGGATGGTCGCATCCTGCTCTATAACAACCGGGCTCGTCTACAATTCAAGGCCTTGGCACAGGGGCCGACGTCCGTGTCAGGAGGCGCCCTGATTGGTCTGGGTCGATCGATTTTCTCCATTCTCGAAAAGAACCAGGTTGAGCATGCGCAGGAAGTCATTCTGCAGCGCCTTTCCGCCGGAAAAACAGCAATCTCCAATTTCATTACTACGACGCGCGGCGGCCAATTGCTCCGCGCCCAAATGGTGCCGGTGCGTGCCGCAACGCAAGAGGCGGGCGAAGCCGCAATGTCCGGCTACGTGCTGACGGTGGAAAATATTACGCGGAGCATCGAGCAGGAAGCCCGGCGCGATCAGGTGCTGCATTCCCTGACCGAAGGCAGCCGCTCAGCATTGGGCAATATCCGCGCTGCCGTGGCGAATTTGATCGATTACCCGGACATGGAAACTGATCTGCGCGAACGCTTCGTCAATGTAGTCGGCGACGAAGTGGCGAAGATGAGCCAGAGCCTTGATCAGACGATGGTTGAGTTCTCTGATTCAATGAAAACGCGCTGGCCGCTGGAAGATGTTCTCGGTATCGATATCATCGCCGCAGCCCAGCGGCGGATTGATGAAAAGTTGCAATTGCCCACCAAGACCGAGGAACTTGACGATGCGCTGTGGATCAAGGCAGATAGCTTCTCCCTGGTTTTTGCGCTGGTATTCCTTGCTGCTCGATTACAGGACCATTACGAAACCCGCGAACTGCGTTTCCGCCTGACCTCCGAGGGGAAACTAGCCTACCTTGATCTGATCTGGGCTGGCCCGACGATGTCTTCTGAAACTTTCTACACCTGGGAAATGGAGTCGATGCAGATTGGCACGGAAACCACGCCGATGACCCTACGTGACGTCATCGACCGGCACGGTGGCGAAATCTGGTATCAGCGTGAAAAGGCAGCGCATCGCGCTTTCTTCCGTTTTGTATTGCCGGTAGCCACACCAGAAATTGAACAAGAACATGATGATCGGAAGCGGGGAGCCAATCGCCCGGAGTATTACGACTTCGATCTCTTCAACTTTGCTGATAAATCAATTGACCTCGACCGCAAACTGAGCGAACTGACCTATACCGTTTTCGATACGGAAACGACCGGGCTTGAGCCATCAAATGGTGACGAAATCATTCAGATCGGCGCCGCACGTATTGTGAATAATCGCTTGCTGCGGCAGGAGGTTTTTGACCAGATCATCGATCCGGAAATTCCCCTCAAACTGGCGTCGATTCCAATTCACGGCATTACCGAAGAAATGGTGCGCGGCAAGCCGACGATTGATGTCGTCCTCCCTTCTTTTTATGAGTTCTGTGAAGACACCGTGCTCATTGCCCACAACGCGGCGTTTGACATGCGTTTTCTGCAATTAAAGGAAGCGCGTACCGGCATCAAGTTCAGCCAGCCGGTGCTCGACACTCTACTGCTTTCGGCGGTGGTGCATCCCAATCAGGAGTCGCACAAGCTTGATGTGATTCTTGAGCGCCTTGGCATTGTCATTGAAACGCGCCACAACGCCCTTGAGGACTCATTGGCAACGGCTGCAGTCTTCCTAAAATTGATCCCGATGCTTGAGGAAATGGGTATTACGACGGTCCGTCAGGCACTTGAAGCTTCCGCTAAAACTTACTTTGCCCGAGTTAAATACTGAGGTGCCGTGGTCACTTGAAACGCTTTTGCCCTGCCGGAAAGAAGTTGATCTGGCGGCAGAACTCAATGCAATTACCCGACTGGACAAGTTGCCGGCGCTGGCGGGCAACGTGCGTCAATTGCTGCTGGAAATGGTCAATAAGGGGTGGAGCGGTCAGGCAATGACCCGCTTTCTTTCCGCCTTCAACGACCACCTGACCACCCGGGTGATTGAGTTGGTTGCCGCCGAGCACCGCCTGCCTTCGGTTGACTGGTGCTGGTTAGCGCTCGGCTCGGAAGGGCGGCATGAGCAGACCTTTGTGTCGGATCAGGACAACGGCCTGATTTTTAATGCTGCCGATGAGCGTGAGGCCGATGCACTTCGGCCGCTTTTTTTACCCTTTGCGCAAGAGGTTAATCAGCGCTTGGCGGATTGCGGTTTCAAACTATGCAGTGGCAATATCATGGCGGGTAACCCAGCTTGGTGCCTGTCATTTGACGAGTGGCGGCAGCAGTTTATCGATTGGGTACGTCGCCCGGAACCCAACGCCTTGCTCAATGCCAGCATTTTTTTCGATCTGCAACCCTTGTTTGGCCAGCTTGAATTGGGGGAAAAGCTGCGCTCCCTGTTGTTGAGCCTGACAACCGACACGCCATCCTTCCTGCATTTGATGGCGGCCAATGCCTTGCAGGCCGAGGTACCACTGAACTTTCGCAGTGAAGTCGTCGGCGAAGTGGGTGGTGTGCTCGACCTTAAAAAATTTGGCAGTCGGATATTTGTCGATACCGCCCGAATTTTTGCCTTGGCGGCTGGGGTGCGAACGGTTAATACCGCTGAGCGTCTGCAGCAGGCAGGGCCAAAGGCCGGATTGACGGCCGCTGAGATTGCTGCGGTCGACGCCGCTTTTTCGCATATTTTGCGCTTGCGTCTTGATCAACAATTGGCTGATCTAGCTGCCGGCGAGGAGGAAAGCCGTGGCCTTAAGTTATCTTCCCTGCATGAAATGGATAAGGCCATTCTTCGCGAGTCGCTCAAGCAGGCACGCCGCCTGCAACAGCGACTCAAGTTAAACTATGCACTTTGAAGATATAACGAGGTTGTCGTGAACAAGCCTGAACAAGCGCAAGAAAAAGAGTCTGCATCGATGTTGGGGGAACTGGAAGTCTCACTGCGTCAGGAGGGGCGTGAACGCGTCGCTGCCAACACGCTCGCTTTTCTGAAAAACCATGCACCCTTCAACAAGATGAAGGCCGATGCCCTGCAGATTTTTGCCGATAAGGCGCAGATTGTTTTTTACCCGGCAGGCAGCGAAATCGTTGGGCCTGATTCCGGCAATGTTCGTTTCTTCTACCTGATCGAATCAGGTAAGGTGCAAGCGCGCCAGGCGGGTGAAGTGACGGTGACGGAATACTCCATCCTCAGCCTCGGCGCCGGGGAAAGCTTCCCGATTGGCGCGGTCACCGCGGCTCGGCCATCGACCAATTTGTATACTGCGGTTGATGATGTCTTCTGCTACCAGTTGCCAGCGGAAGACTTCATGGCGCTGATTTTAAGCAGCCCGGAATTTAACCTGTTCTGTACGCAATACATTGCCAGCTTGCTCAATCAATCGCGCCAGCAATTGCAATTGCAATTTGCCCAGCGCGCTAGCGAGCAGCAGACCCTCAATTCACCCTTGGCCGGCATCGGCTCACGCACGCCGATTAGCGTGGCACCGGAAACGGCTGTCCGGGAGGCACTCGAAATCATGTCAAAGGCCGGTGTTGGCTCTTTGGTGATTGCCGGTGAAGACAGAAAGCCCGTCGGTGTTTTTACCCGCAGCGATCTGCTGGACCGGGTTGTTCTCGCTGATCTGCCGCTAACCGCACCAATTAGCCAGGCCATGTCGGCCACACCGTTCAAGCTGGAAGAACACGCCACCGCTTACGACGCCATGTTGGCCATGGCCTCCAACGGCATTCGTCATGTGTTGGTGACCGACGCTGAAGGCAAGCTGACCGGCGTTGTTTCCGAGCGCGACCTGTTCGCCCTGCAGCGCGTCGGCCTACGGCAAGTCCGCCAGACTATCGACTCGGCTCAAAACATTGAAACGCTGCAACAGGCTATTACCGATGTGCGCCAACTGGCCTTCAACATGTTGGCGCAGGGCGTGGGTGCCGAACAGTTGACTCAGTTCATTTCGGCCCTGAACGATGCGCTGACCCGCCGTGTCCTGCAGCTCAACCTCGAAAATCACAACTTTGACGGCATTGAATGGTGCTGGCTGGCCTTCGGTTCAGAAGGGCGTGACGAGCAGACCTTCGTGACTGATCAGGATAACGGCATCATCTTTGCCTGCCCCGACAAAGCTGAGACCATGGAAGCAGAGGCTGGCCCTAGGGTCGACGCCCTGCGTCAGCGCTTTTTGACCTTTGCCCTTGAAGTCAATAAAGACCTTGACCGCTGTGGCTTCACGCTGTGCAAAGGCAATATCATGGCTAGCAACCCGCAATGGTGCCTGAGCCTGGATGAATGGAAAGATCAGTTCAGTAACTGGATTCGCATTCCACAGCCGGATGCGCTGCTCAATGCGACCATCTTCTTCGATTTCCGCCCCTTGTTCGGCAAGGTCGAACTAGCTGAGTCCTTGCGTCGCCACCTGCTACAGCAAACGCAGTCCAGCCCGCTGTTCCTCAAAGCCATGGCCCACAATGCACTCGACGTTGAGCCGCCACTGGGCAAGATTCGTGATTTCCTGACTGATCTGGAACCCGGACAACCCGGCAAAATCGACCTCAAGAAATATGGCTCAAGAATTTTTGTCGACGTTGCTCGCATCTACGCCTTGGCCACCGGCGTACATAACAGCAATACCATCCAGCGTTTGCGCCTGGCTTCTCAACGTCTGTCGATCCGTAACGATGAAATCAATGCCGTTCTTGAAGGCCTCAACTTTATCCAGTTTCTCCGCCTGCGGCATCAGTGTCTGGATATCGAACCCGGTGCTGAAGGTGACAACTTGATCAAGCCGGATGATCTCAATGAACTCGATCGTCGCATCCTCAAAGAGTCTTTCCGCCAGGCACGCAAGATTCAAACGCGCCTCAAACTTGACTACCAGGTGCAATAGAAATGCTCGGTCTGAAAAAATTTCTATTCAAGGGCGATTCGGCCGCCCATCTGCCGGATGATGTGCGGGCGGCGCTTGACACATGGCGCGAACAACCCGCGCCGGCGCTCAACGAGGTCCATTTTCATACACGCTATGTTGTCCTTGATATTTCCAGCAGTGGCCTCAACCCGGCAAGCGACAAACTGCTCAGTATCGCCGCCAGCGCCGTGCAGCAATCGACCATTCTGCCGGCGGATGCCGTCTTTATCGATTGTGCCGGCCAAGCCGGTGATGATGCTGCGGTCGACCGGAAATTAATGGCTTTCTTGCAGTATGTTGCCAAGGCGCCGATTGTGACTTACCACATTCCTTATGTTGGCGGCTTTCTACAGCGCACCTTTAAGGAACGGTTGGGCATTGATTTTCAACCGCAATGGGTCGATCTCGCCTGGCTTCTGCCTTCCCTGTTTGATGAAAAGGAATGTAGCGTCATGCCGCTCGACTACTGGATTCAGACCTTTGGTCTTGATACCGGCAGTGGCCGGCGTAGCGCCATGGAAAATACACTGATGCTGGCGCGCATTTTCCAGATGCTGCTCGTCCGCGCCACCGGCAAGGATATTGACACGGCGGTGCGTTTGGTTGACGAGTCACGCGCCAGTCAATTCCTGCGTCGCAACCACTAAAATCATCACAGAGCCAAAGTACCAACGATGCCAGCAGCCATGACCTACGAACAGCACCTCGACGAAGTGACGACGCTGATCACCGAAAAATACGATATCAGTGACGACGCCGCCATCAAGATGGTTGTTCGTGCCCAAGCGGAAAATTTTTTTTCTAGTCACGATGACACCCCGGCAATTTGCACGCTGGATCGCGCCCATCTCGACGCCAAAGCAATTTTCAAGAAGTACAAATAGACTGTCATGCGTTCAACTCGAGCAACGGCGGCGGTCGCCAGGTTAAATCAGCGTAGTGAGGGCCATCACTATCTGCTGGTCGTTACCGGTAGTGGCCAGTTTTTACTGCGAGAACGCGTTGCGGGTGTCGATCAGGTTTTGACAGAAGCCTTGTCGCTCGACAACTTTGTCCTTCAGGTCAATGCCATGGGGCCGCAAGAGGTTCGCCGTGTCACTAAAAATGACGCGGCGTTTGCCAAACAGTTAACCCGTAAACCCTGAATGAAATTGGCCGACACATTCCCGGCCGTGTTTAATCGAACAGATTAAGCAGCGAATCCAGCCCACCGAAGTTAATCGCTACATCAGCCTTGGCCCGGGTCGCCGGCTTGGCATGGAAAGCCACCGACAGCCCGGCTTGCGCCATCATCAGCAGATCGTTAGCACCATCGCCACAGGCGATCACCTGTTCCTTCTTCAACCCGAGCTCATCGGTCAGGCGGGCCAGGTGGTGGGCTTTAGCGGCAGCATCGACGATGTCACCGGCAACGCGGCCGGTCAGTTTACCGCCGGAAATTTCGAGTTCATTCGAGGTGGCGAAATCGAAACCCAGTTCAATCCGCAAGCGCTCGGTAAAGTAGGTGAAGCCACCAGAGAGAATGGCTGTGCGCAACCCGGCATTCTGCGCTGCTTCAAGCAACTCGCGGGCACCCGACGAAAGCAATAGGCGCTCACCATAAACGCGGGCTAAGACACGGGCATCAAGCCCGGCAAGCAACGATAGACGCTGACGCAGACTTTCACGGTAATCGATTTCGCCGCGCATCGCCGCTTCGGTCACCGCCGAAACCTCTTCTTTCTTGCCAGCGAAATCAGCTAGTTCATCGATGCACTCAATGGTGATCAGCGTCGAATCCATGTCGAAAGCGATCAGCCCAAAGTCAGACAGCTTCTTACTACGGTCAACAAACGCCCAGTCGAGTTTTTCCGCTTCGATCAACGGGATCAGCGCATTAAACGCTGCCGTGCGTGTGGCACCACGCAGACGAACAACCTGCGGCGGACAGGGCTCGACAGCACTGGCGCCGGTTGCCGCAACGATGCGTTCGAGCAGGAAGGTGGGTAGCCCGCCGTTTTGAATAACCAAATTCATCGAACTGACCAGATGTTAAGAAAGACGATCCGGCAATACATCACGCAGCATGATGGCAGCGTCGCGAATCATCTTTTCGGTCGTCGCCCAA
>JBBSCQ010000017.1:0-56030 GCA_038250105.1 Burkholderiales bacterium
CACGGCAATCGCTTACGCAGATGTCGTAAACCTTCCCAGAAAATCGTTTACATTCAATGAGATATGACAGGGGCTTGTAAACTGCGCCAAAATAGCGTTCACTCTCGGTATTTATCAAGAGGTGAAGATGACGTTACAGGAAGCATTTACATCGGTTGAAGATCACCGCAGAGGGCCGGCGCGGCGGCACGACCTGAAAGAAATGATCGTCATGGCGATCTGCGCCGTACTGTGTGGTGCTGACGGTTGGGTCGATGTCGCGGACTGGTGCGAAGACGAAGAAAGCTGGCTGAAGACCTTCCTTGTACTGAAAAACGGCACCCCGTCGCATGACACCTTTGGTGAGGTATTTCGCATCCTTGATGCCACGGTATTCGAACGTTGTTTTCGGCTATGGATTGCCAGCCTCGTTGGCATCGCCGAAGGCGTTGTGGCGTTCGATGGCAAGACGCTGAGAGGATCGAAAGACGGGCCGAATACGGCGCTGCACATGGTCAGCGCCTACGCCACCGCGCTGGGTGTATCGCTGGGACAAGAAGGCAGTGCGGGCAAAGGCAATGAACTGGCCGCCATCAAGGCGCTGCTCGGCACCTTGGCGCTCAAGGGCTGCATCGTCACCATCGACGCTCTGGGCTGCCAGACAGATGTCGCCGAGAAGATCGTCGCGCAGGGCGGCGATTACGTTCTGGCGGTAAAGGACAACCAGAAGAATCTATCAGAGGCGATCGTTGAATTCTTCGATACCGCCGAGACCTTGGATTTCCGCAATATTGATGTGCAAAAGCGCACCACAGTCGAAAAGAATCATGGCCGGATCGAAACGCGTCGGGCGGTCTTCGTTCCCAACGTATCGTGGATGGACAAACCGATGCGCGATGGCTGGAAGAAGCTTGCCGGGGTCGGTATGATCGAGTCCGAACAGGAAATCAAGGGCAAAATAAGCGTCGAGCGGCGCTACTTTATCGTCAGCGCCGGCGTCAAGACGGTTGAGCAGTTCGCTGATGCCGCCCGCGCCCACTGGGGCGTTGAAGCCATGCACTGGGTGCTTGATGTGACTTTCCGCGAAGACGATTGCCGCGTGCGTAAGGGCCACGCACCTCGCAACCTTTCGGTCATCCGCAAGTTTGCACTTTCGGCTTTACGCACCGATAACCTTCACCCAACGCTCAGCTTACGGCGCCGTCGAAAACTGGCTGACCGACGCCCGGAATATCGGGCGGCGGTTCTTGGAATCAAGATTCTACAATAAAATCGGGATACTCTTCATGACGTTTGTGTGTGCGATTGCCGTGAGCGATGCGTAGCTTTTTTGTTTTATGGCTCTGCTTTTGGCTGCTGATTTAGCCCAGTAGCGTCGGATTCAACGTGTAGGTGCCCGTCAGGTTGGCTTGGGCGAGGATGTGGCCTTGCAGGGCAGTGCGTACTTCCGGCCCGCCGAATTTGCCATCAAGCGGCAAGCGCTCGATATCCAGCGCATAGACGGTGAAAACGTAGTGGTGCAGCAACTCGTCGTTCCACGGCGGGCATGGGCCATCGTAACCGTAGTATTCACCGTTCATGTCGTGGTCGCCGGCAAACCAGTCGGTGTAATTGTTGATCCCTTGCTGGCTGCCGTGCGCGGCTTGTGGGCCGGGCTTGCCGCGCGGGGTGACATCGGAACTGAATTCACCTGCTTTTATACTGTTGACCGCAGCAGGTAGGTTGATTAACACCCAATGGAAGAAATCAACGCGTGGCAAGGCAGCGGGAACGCTTCGGCCTTCCTGATTGACATCGTCGCCCTGGCTTGGAACGTCAGGATCATGACAGATCAGGGCAAAGGATTTCGTGCCGTTTGGCGTCTCGCTCCAGGCGAGTTGGGGGTTGAAGTTTTTGCCCAGACAGACGTGGTGCGCCGGGTCGGGAATGCAAAAGGAAAATTCGCCGGGGATTGTCTGTCCATCCGCGAAGCTGGTGCTGGTCAGTTTCATCGATTCTTCTCCTGTTATTGAGCGGCGCTGCGTTTGAAATCGCGCAAACGGAAGCCGAGTAGCCATAGTGTAGCGAAATATGCCGTTGCGCCAAGTGGTACCAACCAGCCGAGGTGAATCACCCGGTCCAGTATGTGGCCTTGTAACCAGTCGGTTTCCTTGCCCATGGCGAACCAGAGTACGCCGGCCATGACGACCATGGCGACGAGTAATTTAAGGGCAAAAGCGCCCCAGCCGGGTTGCGGCAGGTAGATGCCTTGGTTGCGCAGGCCACGGTAAAGCAAGGTGGCGTTGAGGCAGGCGGCCAGGCCTATCGAAAGGGCTAGCCCGGCATGCTCAAGCCAGCCGACAAAGGCGAGGTTCATCAATTGTGTCGCAGCCAGCGAAATCAGGGCAATGCGCAGTGGCGTTTTGACATTTTGCCGGGCATAGAAGCCGGGCGCTAAAATTTTGACCAGAATCAGGCCAGTCAGGCCTACCGCGTAGGCGAGCAGGGCGCTGCGTGTCTGGAAAACATCATTGGCCGAAAAGGCGCCATGAAAAAACAGGGTGGCGATTAAGGGCACGGCGAGTATGGCCAGCGCAACCGCCGAGGGGGCAGCAAGCATCAGGGTCAAACGCAAACCCCAGTCAAGCAGCTTGGAATATTCAGCGGTGTTGGCGCTGGCGTGATAGCGCGCTAGCGAGGGTAGAAGAATGGTGCCCAGTGCGGCGCCGAGCAGGCCGGAGGGGAATTCCATCAAGCGGTCGGCGTAATAGAGCCAGGAAACGCTGCCGGTTTTAAGAAAGGAGGCAAAAACGGTGTTGATGATCAGGCTGATCTGCGAAACCGATACGCCGATCAGTGCAGGCCCCATCAGGGTCAGAATACGGCGCACCCCGGGGTCGGCCCAAGCGGCACGCCAGTTAAGCGAGGGGCGCGGCAACATGGCAATTTTCTTCAGCGCCGGCAGTTGAATCGCGAGCTGCAACAAGCCGCCAATAAAAACTGCCCAAGCCAGCGCCAGTACGGGCGGATCAAAATAGGGGGCGGCGAACAATGCCATGCCGATGAAGCTGAGGTTCAACAGGACCGGCGTAAAAGCGGGCAAGGCGAACCGGCTCCACGTGTTCAGTATGCTGCCGGAGAGGGCGACCAGGGACATGAACAGGATGTAAGGGAAGGTGATGCGGGTTAGCGTCACGGTCAATTCAAACTTGCCGGCGTCGGCGGCAAAGCCGGGGGCGGAGATCCAGACCAGCAGCGGTGCCGTGGCAATGCCAATGGCGGTGACCGCAAAGAGCGCTAGGGAAAGCAGGCTGGCGACGTGATCGACCAGCGTGCGCGTGTCGGCATCGCCACGCTTGTTTTTGTACTCGCCAAGAATCGGTACGAATGCCTGCGAAAAAGCGCCTTCGGCAAACATTCGGCGCAATAGGTTGGGGAGTTTGAAGGCGACGAAAAAGGCGTCGGTGGCCAAGCCGGCACCAAAAGCCCGGGCAATTACAAAGTCACGGACAAAGCCGAGAATGCGGGAAAGAAGGGTCATGCCGCTGACCGTGGCCAGTGCGCGGAGCAGATTCATTGGGTGAGGTTTGCCGGTGCGTACGATATAAAGATGCAATTCTACGCTGTGCCATCGCTGGTCTGAGACTGGCTGGAAAATTATGCTGCGTTGCGATGTTTTTTCTCCTTGTCATTGACTGAATAGCCTGTTTCAGCAGCAATTTAAATAGCAATCGATTGAATTGTGCACCGCAGCAAATATTTGTTGACAACGAAATTTGTTTCCCTATACTCGGGATTGTGCACTGCAACAATTTTATGTTATTGATTGTTAGCAACAACCGATTACCTAGTCCTTACAGGAGTTTCACCATGTTTAAAGCCAATGAGAAGTTCACCACAAGCAACCAAGCTGCCGTTGATTCCCTGCTGACTGTTGTCAATGCCTCCTTGAACAGCGCCGAGCGTCTGGCTGCTCTCAACCTCAATACCGCCCGTGCCGTTCTAGCTGACAGCGCCGCTAACGTGAGCGCCCTGCTTGCCGTGAAAGATCCGCAAGGCCTGATCGCTCTGCAAAAAACATTTGCCAAGCCGGTTCTGGAGCAGGTTTCTGCGTACTCACGTAGCGTTTATGAAATTCTCAGCCAGTCTTCGAATGGCCTGACCGAAATCATTCAAGGTCAAGCTGTTGAAATGAAGAAAAACATTACCGCTGCTGTTGAACAGTCGATGAAGAATGCCCCGGCTGGCTCGGAAGCTATTGTTTCCGCACTCAAGTCTGGCTTCGCTGCTGCTGATTCTGCTTACGAAAACATGACCAAGGCTGCCAAGCAAGCCACGGCAACGATCGAAGCCAATGTGACTTCGGCTAAAGCCGCCGCTGGCAAGATGATCGCCAAGGCTGCCTAAGTATTGCTACCTGAATCCCTGCTAAATACAGGGGGGCAAGAACCCGGTGCTACGGCCCGGGTTTTTTTACATCCAAAATCGGCAAAGCGAGAAATCCATGCTTGGCGGGTTAGTCAAAGGCATCTGACGTGAAAGATACGCCCCAGCAAATCCGTTTTTTTCGCAATCACATCCCGGCCTTTGCCTGCAAACCGGGTTGCCACGACTGTTGTGGCTCGGTAACGACGTCGACTGAAGAGATATCAAGGCTACCGGTCAAAAGCAGCAAGGTGCGCGATGCGGCATTGGCTGACTATAGCTGTCCTCACTTGGGTGAAAGTGGCTGCCAGGTTTATGCCGAGCGCCCACTCATCTGTCGCCTGTTCGGCACCACGCCCCGTCTTGCCTGTCCGCATGGAATGCGGCCGGTGGAGATGATCGATCCACATCTGGAGCAGCAGATTCATGCATTTTTTGCCGGGACGCGCCAGGTTCTGGTTTGATCTGGCGAGACAAGAAAGCAAAAAGGGCAACCTTTTGGTTGCCCTTCTCACTTTAAGTGGTGCCGCTTGCCGGAATCGAACTGGCGACCTTTTCATTACGAATGAACTGCTCTACCAACTGAGCTAAAGCGGCTAAAACCAAAACTATTTCTGCTCGACTCGTTTGTCACAGGGACTCGCGAAGTGCCTTTTGCTTGAATAGTATAGTCAAATGCATTGATTACGAATGGCTACGCTACCAACAAAGCTACACCGGCAGACAAGGGTGCGAATGATACAGCAGGAGTCGCTTTCCGGCAAACATCGGCAGGCTTTTGGGCCTCATAATTAGCACATTCTGCTTTGTTCAATTTTTTGTGAGGTGGTGATGAAGTACTTGATCCTTTTTGCGTTTATCGGTGTGGTCTGGTGGGTGTGGAAAAAACGTAACGAACCGGCCAAAAAAACACCGGCGAAACGCGATCCTGCGCCGCAGAAAATGCTGGCCTGCGCCCATTGTGGCGTCCATTTTCCAGAGAGCGATGGTCAAAGCGAAGGCGGAAAAACTTTTTGCAGTGAGGCGCATCGCCTGGCGGCGCGGGCTGCTGAACGCTGATGAGTGACTGGCTTTCTTCGACCTGGGAGGCCAACTGGCGCTCTTTCCAGTATTTCAATCTTTATCGCCTGGTGCTGGCGGGCTTGTTTTTTCTGGCCATTTTGTTTCCCCATGAATGGAGCGGACGGCTGAATCTTTTGCCCTCGCCGGCCTTGTTCGCGCTTACTGGCGCTTATATGGCAGCGATTGTCAGCGGCTTGATTTTATCGACGCACTGGCATCACCGCTTCAATTTCCAGTTGTCGTTACAGGTGGCTGTCGATGCCTTGGTAGTGAGTCTGTTGATGTATGTGGCTGGCGGTGTGAGCAGCGGCTTGGGTATTTTGCTGATTGTTTCGCTGGCGGCAGCAAGCCTGGTCGGGCGTGGCCGGCTAGTACTTTTTTATGCGGCACTGGCGACGTTGGCGGTGTTGCTGGCGCAGATTTACGGTGTGGTTGTTAAGGATTTTGATCAAGCTTCGATTGTGCAGGCCGGGTTGATCTCGGCCGGATTTTTCGCCACCGCCATTCTGGCGCGCCTGCTTGGTCAGCGTGTGATGGTGAATGAGGAGTTGGCCAGGCGTCGAGGTGAGGCGCTCGATAATCAGATTCGGATCAGTCAGCGCGTTGTTGAGCGGATGCAGGATGGGGTGTTGATTGTCGGTGCGGATGGTGTGATTGGCCGACAAAACCCGGTTGCCAAAGCGATGCTTGGCTTGCCGGCGGAGGAGGGCGTTGATTTGGCGACCTATGTGCCGACCTTGGCGGCGGCACTTGCGTTTTGGGAAGCCGGTGACGGCCAGGCAGCCATTCAGTTTTGTGGTGCTGATGGGGGCGACCTGCGCGCCCGTTTTGAGCGCACGACAAGTTCTGATCACGAAACGTTGATTTTTCTTGAAGACGTCGGTCGCATCAAGGAGCGTGCTCAACAATTGAAATTGGCCTCACTTGGCCGGTTGACCGCAAGCATTGCACATGAGATTCGCAATCCGCTCTCGGCGATCAGTCACGCTGGAGAATTGCTCCGGGAAGAACGTCGCGGTGCCATGCAGGATCGCTTGCTGAACATCTTGAACGACAACGTTGTCCGTCTCGACCGTATTGTTCAGGATGTCCTTGAGTTGGGGCGGCAGAGCAGCGCGCAGGCGGAATTGTTACGTCTCAACGAGTTTTGCCTCGCTTTTGTCGACGATTTTTCTGCCGCCGAGAGTTTGCCAGCGGAGACGGTTCAGTTTGAGGCATTGCCCGGCCTGAGCCTTTGTTTCGACCGCTCGCATCTGCATCAGGTGTTATGGAATCTGGTCAGTAACGGACTGCGTCATTCCAGTCGTGGGCCAGGGGCGGTGCGGATTCAAGCCCTCCTCGCAAATGCCGATGGGCGGGTAGAATTGCATGTGCTGGATGATGGTCCGGGCGTTGCTGCGAATGTTCGCGAGCAGATCTTTGAGCCCTTTTTTACGACCCACCATCAGGGAACCGGGCTGGGTTTGTTTATTGCGCGCGAACTTTGCGCTGCTAACGGCGCAATTCTTGAGTTGGGCCCGACAATGTCCTGTGGTCACTTTATTCTTGCTGGGAGAAATGATACGTGTCTAATGCCAGAAGCGAACGACGTCCGCGCGGGGAACTGACGCGCGTTCTCGTCGTTGATGACGAGGCCGATATCCGGGAGCTGATTGATCTGACGCTGGTGCGCATGGGGCTGGCGGCGGAATGTGTGGGTTCGGTTGCGGAAGCACGGGCGGCGCTGGATGCCGGCAGTTTTCAGTTGTGCCTGACCGATATGCGCCTGCCAGACGGCGAGGGTTTGGATATCGTGCGCTATATCGGCGAACATCACGCCAAAACACCGGTGGCGGTGATTACTGCCTTTGGTAGCGCCGAGAACGCTGTGGCCGCACTTAAGGCCGGTGCATTCGACTATTTGGCCAAGCCGGTCGGCCTTGAACAACTTCGTTCCTTGATTAAATCAGCCTTACGCTTGCCCGAGGCCGGGCCAAGTAACGATGACCCGATGCATTCGCTGGTCGGCGATTCGTCCAGCATGCAGCAGGTGCGGGCCATGATCGAGAAACTGGCGCGTAGCCAGGCGCCGATTTACATTTCCGGTGAGTCTGGTAGCGGCAAGGAATTGGGGGCGCGACTGATCCATCAGCGCAGCGCCCGTTGCGAGGCGCCGTTTGTGCCGGTCAACTGTGGCGCGATCCCGGAAAACTTGATGGAAAGCGAGTTTTTCGGTTATCGCAAAGGCGCCTTTACGGGCGCGGACAGTGAGCGTGAGGGTTTCTTTCAGGCGGCCAATGGCGGTACGTTATTTCTTGATGAAGTGGCCGATCTGCCGCTGGCCATGCAGGTCAAGCTGCTGCGGGCGATTCAGGAAAAGCGTGTGCGCAAGGTGGGGAGCGTGACCGAAGAACCGGTCGATGTACGGATCATTTGCGCGACGCATCGCAATTTGCGCGAGTGTGTCGATAAGGGCAGCTTCCGGCAGGATTTGTATTACCGGCTGAATGTGATCGAGTTGCGCATGCCGCCTTTGCGCGAGCGACTGGAGGATATTGCGCCGTTGGTTGATTCAATTTTGCAGCGGCTGTGTAGCGGGGCAAGTCCGGGCGTATCGGCCGGCGCCTTGAAGGCGCTTGAACTGTATCGATTTCCCGGTAATGTGCGGGAACTGGAGAATATTCTCGAACGGGCTACGGCGCTCGGTTCGGGTGATCTGATAGAGGCCGCTGATCTGCATCTTGAAGTCGATGAGATGGGTGGCGAAGCAGTCGGTCGCGGTAGTGAAACCCTGGATGATTATCTCAATCGACTGGAGCGCCAGGCGATTCTGGAGGCGTTGCAAAAGACCGAAGGCAACCGCACTGCAGCTGCCCGACAGCTTGGCGTCACTTTCCGTTCGATGCGCTACCGGCTGGAACGGCTGGGTATCGAGTGATTGATTGGCAGGAAGCGGGCTGGTTGAAGGGCGCTGAATGGCTAGTCTCGCCAAACTTTGGCGAGCGGCCAGCCGGTGAGCCGGTTTCGCTGATCGTGGTGCATAACATCAGCCTGCCCCCAGATGAATTTGGCGGTGACTGGGTGGAGAAGTTCTTTCTCAACCAACTTGATCCGCAGGCCCACCCTTATTTCGCAACGATTGCCGAGGCGCAGGTTTCGGCTCATTTTTATGTGCGGCGCAATGGTCGGGTGATTCAGTTTGTCGGCTGCGACCAGCGGGCCTGGCATGCCGGTCGTTCGCAGTGGTGTGAGCGCGAGAATTGCAACGATTACTCGGTGGGCATTGAGCTGGAAGGCTCGGATACGCAGCCCTTTTCGGCAGAGCAGTACGCCGCCTTGTGGGCGGTGGTCGATGCTCTGCGTTGCCGTTACCCGATTGCGGCCATCACCGGCCATAGCGCTATTGCGCCGGGGCGGAAAACCGACCCCGGCCCCTGTTTTGACTGGTCTGCCGTCCGTGCCCGCTACCCGACCTTGGACTTACCGGGCGAAGTAACGGGCTAGCCGGTCAGTGGCTTCGGCCAGTCGGGCAAGATTCGTCGTGTAGGCAAAGCGAATGTGCTTTTCCGGTGCGTTGCTGCCGAAATCGAGGCCGGGCGTCGCGGCAACGCCTATTTCTTCTAATAAGTCTCTGGCCAGCGTGAAGCTGTCATCACACAGGGCCGCGCAGTCGCAATAAAGATAAAAGGCGCCTTCCGGGCGGGCGGTTATCCGGAAACCAATGCTTTCCAGCGCCGGGGCGAGAAAGTCGCGGCGCTGGCGAAACTCGGCGCGGCGAGCTTCGAGGAGGGCAATGGTTTCTGGCTGGAAGGCGGCGAGGGCGCCATATTGTGCCGGTGTCGATGGGCAAAGTGTCAGGTTTTGCGCCAGTTTCTCGATGTCACGAACGTAGGCTTCCGGAATCACTATCCAGCCGAGGCGCCAGCCAGTCATCTGAAAATACTTGGAAAAGCTGTTGATCACCCAGATGTCGTCGCCGGCAGCGCAGGCGGTGGGCGCGTCGGTTTCGTAAGTTAAGCCATGGTAAATCTCGTCGACCAGAAAATGGCCTTTTTTTTCACGGCAGACTTCGGCCAGCGCTTTGATTTCCGACAGGGTGAGCAGCGTGCCGGTCGGATTAGCCGGCGAAGCGACGAGCAGACCGGCGGTATTGCGCTTCCAATGCTGGTGCAATAACTTAGGCGTTGGCTGAAAATTGGTTTCCGGGCCAACTGGGATGTTCTGCGGTCGACCGTCAAATACACGCAAAATGTGGCGGTTGCACGGGTAGCCGGGATCGGCCAGTAGCCATTCGCTACCCGGATCAGCCAAGCAAGCGAAAGCCAGGTTCAGCGCGCCGGAAGCGCCATT
Source organism: Burkholderiales bacterium (assembly GCA_038250105.1). Lineage (GTDB taxonomy): Bacteria > Pseudomonadota > Gammaproteobacteria > Burkholderiales > Rhodocyclaceae > Azonexus. The sequence goes on from JBBSCQ010000017.1 coordinate 9,775, forward strand.
GGTCACGGCAATTCGGCTAGCCGGTACGTTGACGCCGTAGCGGCTGTGATAAAAATTTGCAATGGCTTGACGTAACTCCGGCAAACCGAGCGCTTGGGTATAAAGCGTTTTTCCGCTTTTTATCGCGTCGACCGCAGCATTGGCAATCGGCTCCGGCGTCGGGAAGTCGGGTTCGCCGACTTCCATGTGAATGATGTCGCGCCCCTCGGCTTCCAGTTGGCGGGCGCGGGTGAGCAGTTCAACCACATGAAACGGAGCTATGTCGGCGAGGCGTTGAGCGGGGCGATACATCAGATAATCTCCAAACAAAAAAACGGCCACCGAATTCGGTGGCCGTTTTTAAAAGCTAGGCAATGATCAGGCAGCGTCTTTGAAGATGCCCATTTCAAACAGCTCACGCTTGAGTACGAGCTCGCGCGGCATTTTTTCGCCCATTTTGTCGAACCATTCCTTATGGCTAGCCAGTTCGGCTTTCCATGCGTCAGGGTCAATTTGGCTCAGGGCTTCAAAATCAGCCTTGTTGATGTCCAGGCCATTCCAGTCGATGTCTTCGAACTTCGGCATCCAGCCCAGCGTCGTTTCCTTGGCGCCAACGGTGCCCTTGCAACGCTGCACGATCCACTTCAGAACGCGCATGTTGTCGCCGAAGCCCGGCCACATGAACTCGCCCTGTTCGTTGATACGGAACCAATTGACGCAGAAGATCTTCGGCGTGGCATCAACGGTCTTGCCCATCTTCAACCAATGGTTGAAATAGTCGCCCATGTGGTAGCCGCAAAACGGCAGCATGGCGAACGGGTCACGACGGACGACACCTTGTTGGCCGAACGCGGCAGCGGTAGTTTCCGAACCGAGCGTGGCGGCCATGTAGACGCCGTAGTTCCAGTTGAAAGCCTGGTAGATCAAAGGTACGGTGGTAGCACGACGGCCGCCAAAGATGAAGGCGGAGATCGGTACGCCAGCTGGGTCTTCCCAGGCTTCGTCGACGGATGGGCACTGGCTGGCTGGGGCGGTGAAACGGGAGTTGGCGTGGGCGGCTTTTTTGCCCGCCTTGCCGTCGGCCGGCGTCCAGTCATTACCTTGCCAATCGATCAGGTGCGCCGGGGCTTCCTTGGTCAGACCCTCCCACCAGACATCGCCGTCGTCGGTCAGCGCGACGTTGGTGAAAATGATGTTCTCTTTCAACGTGGCCAGTGCGTTGTAGTTGGTCTTCTCCGAGGTGCCGGGGGCGACGCCGAAGAAGCCGGCTTCCGGGTTGATAGCGTAGAAGCGGGTGGTGCCATCCTTGTCGACGCGTGGTTTGATCCAGGCAATATCGTCACCGATGGTGGTGATCTTCCAGCCGTCGAGTGACTTAGGCGGGATCAGCATGGCGAAGTTGGTTTTACCGCAGGCCGATGGAAAGGCGGCAGCGACGTACGACTTCTCACCTTCCGGCGATTCAACGCCGAGGATGAGCATGTGTTCAGCCAGCCAGCCCTGATCGCGCGCCATGTTGGAAGCGATACGCAGGGCGAAGCACTTCTTGCCAAGCAGGGCGTTGCCGCCGTAGCCGGAGCCGTAAGACCAGATTTCACGGGTTTCCGGATAATGCACAATGTACTTGACGGTCGGGTTACACGGCCACTTGCTGTCTTGCTGACCGGGTTCGAGCGGGGCGCCAACGGTGTGGATACAGGGAACGAATTCACCATCCGTACCGAGCACGTCGAACACTTTTTTGCCCATGCGGGTCATCGTGCGCATGTTGGTGACAACATAAGCCGAGTCGGTGATCTCGAAGCCAATGTGCGCGATCGGTGAACCAAGCGGGCCCATACTGAACGGAATGACGTACATCGTCCGGCCCTGCATGCAGCCCTTGAATACGCCGTTCAGGGTAGCGCGCATCTTGGCCGGCTCTTCCCAGTTATTGGTCGGGCCGGCGTCTTCCTTGTTGGCCGAGCAGATATAGGTGCGGTCTTCAACGCGGGCCACGTCGGACGGGTCCGAGAAGGCCAGGTAAGAATTCTTGCGCTTAGCTTCGTTGAGCTTGATGAATGTGCCGGCTTCTACCATTTCGGCACACAAGCGGTCATACTCTTCTTGCGAGCCGTCGGCCCAATAGATACGGTCAGGCTGGGTTAGCGCGGCGATTTCGGCGACCCATTTTTTAAGGCCTTCATGTTTGACGTAGTCAGGTGCATTCAGCGGTGCGGTCATGGCGGTGTCTCTTTCTAAGTTACTGAAATAACTAAGTTTCACGCCAGTCGCCGGAGGTCGCTACCAAGACGGTAAGCGGCACGAAAGCCGTCGGCTGGGAAGCCCGTAATTATGCATCAACTTAGGGTAAACATCTACTTGACTTAGGTTTTCTAGGTGTTTTCCGAAGTGAAAAGTTGATTTGTCTACGATATTATCTTGCACGATTCAAAATCGCATTTCACGATATAAAACGGAGGAAGACATGGATCCCAGGCAACTTCGCGAAGCAGCGCTCTACTACCACCGCCATCCCAAGCCGGGCAAAATAGCGGTTACCCCGATTAAACAGCTGACTAATCAATATGATTTGTCGATGGCCTACTCGCCCGGCGTTGCCTTCGCCTGCGAAGAAATTGTTGCCGATCCGCGTGAAGTCAGCACCCTGACGTCACGCGCTAATCTGGTTGGTGTCATCACCAACGGCACGGCTGTTTTGGGTCTGGGCGCCATTGGCCCACTCGCCGCCAAGCCGGTGATGGAAGGCAAGGGTGTGCTGTTCAAGAAGTTTGCCAACATCGATGTTTTCGATCTGGAAATTGAAGAGCGCGACCCGGACAAGCTGATCGATATCATCGCTTCACTTGAGCCGACCTTCGGCGGCATCAACCTTGAAGACATCAAGGCGCCCGAATGCTTCTATATCGAAAAGAAGCTGCGCGAACGGATGAAAATCCCCGTCTTCCATGACGACCAACACGGCACGGCGATTGTCGTTGGCGCCGCAGTCTTGAATGGCCTGCATCTGATCGGCAAGGATCTATCCAAAGTCAAGATCGTCACTTCCGGCGCGGGCGCTGCAGCGCTCGCCTGTCTGGATTTACTGGTCATGCTCGGCGCGCCGCCGGAAAACATCTGGGTCACCGATATCAAGGGCCTGGTGTACGAAGGTCGCGTCGAAGAAATGGACGAGATTAAGGCACGTTATATCAAGAAGACTGATGCCCGGACGCTGGGCGAAGTCATTGCCGACGCCGACGTTTTCCTTGGCCTTTCCGCCGGTGGCGTATTGAAACCGGAAATGGTCGCCAAGATGGCGCCGAACCCGTTGATCATGGCGCTGGCCAATCCGACGCCGGAAATCACCCCGGAACTGGTCAAGAGCGTGCGTAATGACGCGATTATTTGTACCGGCCGTTCGGATTATCCGAACCAGGTAAATAACGTTCTCTGCTTCCCTTTCATCTTCCGTGGTGCACTTGATGTCGGCGCGACGACGATTACTGAAGAAATGAAGATGGCCGCGGTCAAGGCGATTGCCGAACTGGCCCGTGCCGAGCAGTCGGAAGTGGCAGCTCGCGCCTATGGTGAAAAAGTGGCCAGTTTTGGTCCGGAATATTTAATTCCGAACCCTTTCGATCCGCGTTTGATCGTCATGATTGCCCCGGCAGTTGCCAAGGCCGGGATGGATTCTGGCGTGGCGACACGACCTATTACCGATTGGCCGGCTTACGTCCAGGGTCTCAACGAGTTTGTCTATCACTCTGGCATGATCATGAAGCCGGTCTTCTCGCAAGCCAAGATGGCGCCGAAGCGCATTGTCTTTGCCGAGGGGGAAGATGAGCGAGTGTTGCGCGCGGTGCAGGTAATTCGCGACGAAGGTATTGCCAGCCCCATCCTGATCGGGCGTAGTGAGGAAATCAATCGCCGCATCGAGGCGGCAGGTCTGCGTATTCGTGAAGGCGAAGATTTTGAAGTGGTGCATGCGGATGGCTGTGCCTTCTTTGATGAGCATTTTGAAGAGTTCTGGCAGACCTATCACCGTTTGATGGAGCGCAAGGGTGTCTCGCCCGATTACGCCCGTCGTGAAGTCCGCCGTCGGGCGACGCTTTACGGTTCATTGATGGTGCACCTGGGCTACGCTGATGGCTTGATTTGCGGCACGTTTGGTCGTCATGAAACGCATCGCGAGTATGTCCAGAGCGTGATCGGGACGCAGACGGACCTGGATCGTTATTACACGATGAACTTGCTGATGTTGCCGGGCCGCACTGTGTTTATTGCCGATACCTACGTCAATTACGATCCGACGGCTGAGCAACTGGTCGACATGACTTTGCTGGCGGCGGAGGAAATCCGGAATTTTGGTATTCAGCCTAAAGTCGCGCTCCTCTCGCATTCGAGCTTTGGCACGGAAGATACCCCGACCTCGATCAAGATGCGTGAAGTGCTGGCTTTGTTGAACAAGCGGGCGCCAGAGCTTGAGGTTGAAGGTGAAATGCACGGTGATGCGGCGCTCGATGAGCAGATTCGTCTCGGTGCCTTCCCTAACTCCCGGCTGAAAGGTCAGGCTAACTTGCTGGTCATGCCAACACTCGACGCGGCGAACATTTCGTTCAATCTGTTGAAAGTTGCGGCCGGCGATAATTTGACCGTTGGTCCGGTGCTGCTCGGGGCTTCCAAGCCAGTGAATATCTTGACGCCGACGGCAACTGTGCGCCGGATTGTCAATATGACAGCCTTGACCGTGGTTGATGCCGTGTAAATTATCGCTTTAAGTTGTTGTTGTATCTGTCTATTTATATTGAATTTTCACCATCTCCTGCTAAACTGAGATAAAATTTCCCAGAGTTAGCAGGAGATCGTGAATGAAGCAAAAACTTAAAATAGCCCTATTTGTCGGGGTGATGCTGGGTGCTGGTTTAAATGCCCCGCTGCAGGCCACAACGGCCAAAAAGACCGAACAGGTTGTGGTGCCGGCAACCAAACACACGCACGTGGCTAAAAAGCTGGTGACCAAAACGGCAGCCAACAAGCCGGTGACCAAGACTGCTGCCAAGAAGGCACCGGTCAAGTCGACTTCGGCGCCGTCCAAAGTGCCGTTGAAATCAGCCAAGGCGCATGGGCACAAGACGAGCAAGACGCTGCATGCAGCGGTTGAAACCTCGAAAAAACCAATGCGCCGGATGTCTTTCTCCGACGTCGATCCGAGTCGTCTGGCCTTGTATTCCTCGTCAGCTTTGGTGATTGACCAGAATACCGGCAATACCCTGCTGCAAAAGCAGCCCGATACCGTGGTGCCGATTGCTTCAATTTCCAAATTGATGACGGCAATGGTTGTGCTTGATGCCAAGCTCGACATGCAGGAAGTTATCAACATTGGTGATGAAGAAATCGATGGCCTGAAGGGTACGCGTTCCCGTTTGCCCGTGGGGACGACGATGACGCGCGAAACAGCCATGTTGTTGGCCTTGATGTCTTCCGAAAATCGCGCCGCGCATGCCTTGGGTCGGCATTATCCGGGCGGTTTGCCGGCTTTTGCGGCGGCAATGAACCGAAAAGCACGCTCGCTGGGGATGCTTAGTTCGCGTTTTGAAGAACCAACCGGTCTTTCGAGCAACAACGTTTCGACGGCGCATGATCTAGCGCGCATGGTGGCTGCCGCAGCGCGTTACCCGGAAATTCGCGGTTTTTCGACGACGGCTGAAGCCAAAATTGAATTGAATGGCCGCATCAGCGAGTTCCACAACACCAACGCCTTGGTGCGTAGTGACACCTGGGAAATCGGTGTGTCGAAGACCGGCTACATTTCCGAAGCCGGGCGTTGCCTGGTGATGCAGGCCCGTGTTGCGGACAAACCGGTGGTGATCGTGTTGCTTGACTCTGTTGGCAAAATGACCCGGGTTGGCGATGCCAACCGGATCAAGCGCTGGATGGAGAGTGCTAGTTTGGATACGGGTCGCCGCCCGGTCTGATCTTCGGACGACGCAACGAAAGGCCGCCGAGTGCGGCCTTTATTTTTTCAGGTTGATAAAGCCGAGGGCGTGGGAAACACTGTCAGCCGCTTGCTTGAGCAGGGCGACCCAGTTGGGGTCGTGGCGGTCAGCCGGGGCGGAAACTGACAATGCGGCTACGACGTTGCCTTCATCGTCGTGAATCGGCGCGGCAACGCATTTAAGGCCGAGTTCGGCTTCTTCGTCGTCGTAGGCGATGCCATGTCGGCGAACTTTTTCCAGTTCTTTTTCCAGCGCCGCCAGCGTGGTCAATGAGTGCGGTGTTTTGCCGGGCAGGCCGGTGCGCTTGGCGTAGTCACGGATTTTTTGTGGGCCATCGGCGGCGAGGAATAGTTTGCCCAGCGAGGTCAGGTGCAGCGGCGCGCGACCGCCAACGAGATAGACGACGCGAACCAGCGCGCGACCTGACGAAGTGCGTTCGAGATAAATAATTTCGTCATCGTGGCGGGCACCAAGGTTGATTGCTTCGCCAATTTTTTCGTGCAGTTCCTGCATAAACGGCAGCGCAACTTCGCGCAGGTTGATGCGTGATTTGACAATGGCGCCGAGTTCGAGCAAGCGGATGCCGAGGCGATAGGTGCTGTTGTCTTGACGTTCGACAAAGCGGGCATTGGTCATCGCGGCGAGAATGCGGTGCGCGGTTGACGGATGGAGTTCGGCGGTGGCGGCAAGTTGCTTCAGGCTCGCCGGCTCGGGCGAGTCGGCCAGGGCGTCGAGCAGCGACATCATGCGCTCGATGACCTGAATAGAGCCGGGGTTTTTGGCAGCTCCGTTGGCAGCCTTTTTGGCAGCTTCGGTCAACTAGATTCCTTTATTGGTGCGGTTTGAGTAGCATTAGCCACTTCATTTTTTGTGCGACGCAATATTAGCATGCGCTTAGCCCTCTACGTCACCTGCCTGGTCGACCTGATGCGCCCTTCGGTGGGCTTCGCGACCCTGCGCCTGCTTGAAGCGGCGGGTTGCGAAGTGGTCGTACCGGCCGACCAAACGTGCTGCGGTCAACCGGCTTGGAGCGCAGGAAATCGAGCGCTGGCGGCTGATCTGGCAAAAAAGGCAATTGCTGAACTGGAGGGCTACGATTACGTCGTGATTCCTTCTGGTTCCTGCACTGACCAGATCCGTAATGTCTATCCGCAACTGTTGGCCGATGATGCGGCGTGGGGGCCACGGGCTCGTGCCTTGGCCGAGCGCACTTACGAGTTGACCAGTTTCCTCGTCGATGTCTTGCATTTTGCTACGCCGCCCGCCGAATTTGCTGGCAGCGTGACTTATCACGATTCGTGCAAGGGGCTGCGGGCGCTGAATATCAAACAGCAGCCGCGCGAGTTGCTGCTCAAGGTGAAGGGTCTGAGTTTGCAGGAAATGCCTGATTGCGAGGAATGTTGTGGTTTTGGTGGTGCATTTTCGGTGCGCTTTGGTGATGTTTCAACGCAGATTGTTGATCGCAAGTGCGAGTCGATTGCAACGGTGGGCGCGACTGCGGTGGTCGGTGGCGATCTCGGTTGCCTGATGAATATCGAAGGCCGTTTGCGCCGCCGTGGCGATGAGACGACGCGCGTGCTGCACATTGCCGAAGTGCTGGCTGGCGGTGGCAACTGATGGCGACGGGGAAACATTCGCAAGCGATGTTTTTTCAGGTTCGGGCCGGGCTTAGCGTCAAAAACAAGCTCTTGCAAAGCGCTTTACAAAAAGCCAAGCCGCTGTTTGTTGGCAAGCGCGCCAAGGGTGTGGCCGGGCTGGCCGATGATGGCCTTGATTTTGAATTGCTGCGGTCGACCTGTGAAAACATCCGAAATCGGGTGCTGACTGATCTTGATGTCTGGCTCGATATTTTCGAGCAACGCGCCAAGGCCAGCGGCGCCGAGGTGCTTTGGGCGCGTGATGGTGAGGAAATTTGCGATCTGGTGATCGACGTGGCGCGCCGGCATGGCGTCAGCAAGGCGGTTAAATCGAAGTCGATGCTCTCGGAAGAGGCGCATTTGAACGAGGCTTTGATGGCCGCCGGTATTCAGCCGGTGGAGACCGATCTCGGCGAATACATTGTGCAACTGGCCGGCGAAACGCCCTCCCATATCATTGCGCCGGCGATCCATAAGAATATTGGCCAGGTTGAAGCACTGTTCGCCAAAGAGCACGGCCGGCCGCTACAGGCGCGAACTTCAGCGGATATTCCGGCAATGGCCCGCGAGGCGCGTCAGGTCTTGCGGCAGCATTTTCTTAGTGCCGAGATGGGCATTTCCGGGGCCAATTTCCTGATTGCCGAAACTGGGTCGGCGGCGCTGGTGACCAATGAAGGCAATGGCCGGATGGTGACAACGCTGCCCAAGGTGCACGTAGTAATTACTGGCATCGAAAAGATTGTCCCGACGCTGGAAGACTTTGCGACGCTGATGCGCCTGTTGCCGCGCTCGGCGACCGGGCAGACGATTTCCAATTATGTCTCATTGCTGACCGGGACGAAACAACCGGGCGATAGCGAAGGCCCGGAGAAAACGGTTTTCATTCTGGTTGATAACGGTCGGGCGGCTTTGCTTGGTTCGGCCTATCAGGACATGCTGCGCTGCATCCGTTGTGGTGCCTGCATGAATCATTGCCCGGTCTATTTTTCACTCGGTGGCCATGCTTACGGCTGGGTTTATCCCGGGCCGATGGGTTCGGTGCTGACGCCGCTGTTGACCGGCATCGAAAACGCCCTCGATTTGCCGCATGCTTCGACCGGCTGCAACCAGTGTGGCAGTGTTTGCCCGGTACGCATTCCGCTGCCCGAACTGATGCATCGTTTGCGCGAAGAGCAGGTCGAGCGCCATTTGCAGCCTTGGTCTCAGCGCTTGGCCTTGACCGCTTGGGCCTGGCTGGCCAGTAACCCAGTACTCTATCGCTGGACAATGCGCCGGGCGGCGCGCTATCTCAATTGGTTGGCTGACGACAGCGGCCGCATTCGCATTTTTGGCCTGGCGCCGGGGTGGACCGCAGGACGCGATCTGACGCCGCCGGCCGGCAAAACTTTTCACGAACTTTACGCCGCAAGAAAGAGAGCTTGAAGATGGATTTTTCCCCCGAAGGTAGCAAGGCTATTCCGTTGTGGATCAACGGGCACGCCTTTCTCACGGTCACTGATACCTACCATGACATTATTAATCCCGCCGACGGCGAGGCGGTGCATCGCGTGCCGCTGTGTGGCGCGAGTGAAGCCGCCGAGGCGGTGGCCGCAGCGCGGGCCGCACAGCCGGCTTGGGCTGAAATGGGCATGCAGGCGCGGCGGATTTGTCTGGGTAATCTGGCCGATGCGCTGGATAACTACGCTGGTCATTTCGCCAAATTGCTGATTGCCGAAACGGGTTTTACGGCCGAGCGTGCGGCCAGTGAAGTGACCGTAGCGGTTGAGGCTTTGCGCGCTTTTGCGGTTGGCGAAACCGGTGTCTTCGGGCTGGTGATTGATGCTTCCCGGCCGCTCGCCGGTCTGGCTGAATGCATTGCGCCAGCCTTGATGGCCGGGGCGACGGTGGTCGTCAAGCCGAGCATCAAGGCACCGTCGGCCGCCTTTGCCCTGTGCGAACTCTCAGCCCGGGCTGATTGGCCGGCTGGCGTACTTAACTTGCTGCAGGGTGACACGGCGGCGATTGACGGTTTGTGCATGGCCGGCATTGATCGCCTGGTTTATGCCGGCGCCGCAGATTTGGGCGCCAAGGTCGGGGCAATGGCGCTGAAGCATGGCACCGTATTCGAGATGCGGGCCGCCTGATGCAGCGCATTGTTACCCTGGACAGTGAGTCAGTTATTGCCGAGGTGCGGCGACCGGCTTTCCCCCATGAATGGGTGACCTACCCGAAGACGGCGCCCGGCCAGGTGCTTGAACGGCTGGCCGGGGCAACGATTGCCATCAGCAACAAGGTGCCGTTGTCGGCGGCTGCGGTCGACGCCCTGCCGAGCCTGAAAATGGTTGCGATCTCGGCGACCGGGACCAACGTCATCGACCTTGAAGCCTGCCGGGCGCGCGGTATTGTGGTGTCCAATGTTCGTGGCTACGCGGAACATACGGTTCCAGAGCATGTCATGGCCCTGCTGCTCGCCTTGTCACGCAATCTGGTCGCCTGGCGCGAAACCTTGCAGGCCGGTGGCTGGCAAAAGTCTGATCAGTTTTGCCTGTTTGATCACCCGATTCGTGACTTACATGGCGCAACGCTTGGCTTGATCGGCAGCGGCAGTTTGGGCAATGGCGTGCTGCGACTGGCCGAGGCTTTCGGCATGCGCGTACTGCGCGCCGAGCGCAAAGGGGCGAGCCGCATCCGCCCCGGTTACACAGCTTTTGCCACCGTGTTGGCCGAGGCCGACGCGATCAGCCTGCATTACCCGTTGACCGCTGAAACCCAAGGTTTGATTGGCGTTGCCGAGCTACAGGCGATGAAGTCGTCGGCGCTGTTGATCAACACGGCGCGGGGCGGCATTGTTGATGAAAGGGCGCTGATTCAGGCTTTGCAAGAAGGCTGGATCGCCGGGGCCGGGTTTGATGTACTGACGGCCGAACCGCCACCTGTAGGGCACCCGATGCTGGCGCCCGAATTGCTCGCCTTGCCAAATTTTTTACTGACGCCACACGTTGCCTGGGCGAGCCGGCCGGCAATGCAGACGCTGGCCGATCAGTTGATTGACAACATCGAAGCTTTCGTCGCGGGTAGGCCGCAGAATCGCGTTGTATGACGGCACGGGAAGAAATTCTCCAGCGCGTTAGCAGCGGGGTCGGCAAGCCGGCGGATTTTGCTGCCCGCCGGTCTGCTGCTGAAGCTGCGCTAGCCGCCCCGGTGCGCGGGCCGCAGCCGGTGCTGGGGGCTGAACTGGCGGTACGCTTTCAAGCCAAGGCAGAAAGCCTGGCCAGCACGGTGGCACGGGTAGCCAATCCGGGACTGGCGGTTAGCGCTGTTGCGGATTATCTGGCAGCCGGTGCCTTGGGAACAAACGCTGTCGTGACTGCCGATGTCGGTTCCTATGACTGGGCCGGCAGCGGTCTGGCTGTGCGCATCGGTGCTGCGGTCGACGCCGATTTGGTCGGTATTTCCGGTTGCTTCTGCGCTATTGCCGAAACCGGCACCTTGATGCTGCTGTCCGGTCCGGAAACGCCGGCGACGGTGAGCCTGTTACCGGAAACCCACATCGCACTGGTTCAGGTGGGCCGTATCGTCGCTACCATGGAAGATGCCTTCGCTCTGCTCCGCGCCGAACGCGGCGGCATTCCCCGCGCCATCAATTTCATCTCCGGTCCTTCACGCACCGGCGATATCGAACAAACAATCGTCCTCGGCGCCCACGGGCCGTGCCGGGTTCATCTGGTTTTAATAGGAGACACCGAATGACCATCACTTTTGCCGTGCGCGGCGAATATATTCAGCTGGATCAACTGCTCAAGGCGACTGGCCTGTGTGAATCGGGCGGGGCGGCACATGCGGCGATTGCCGAGGGCCGGGTGCGGGTCGATGCTGCGGTCGACACGCGAAAACGAGCAAAAATGCGGCCCGGTCAGGTGGTCAGTATCGGTGATGAACGGGTTGAGCTGGTTGCCGAGGAGCCGATTGGCTAATTAGCTGATTAACGCTTAGTTGCGAACCCGGCAGAAAACATCGGCTGTGTTATCGCTAACAGCTTTCGTTATGCCACCTTCTGCCGAGAAGCTTGTGCTGGCGAAGTACAACAACCAATCCGATTCTGAAACGATGCATTCATCGAACTCCAGCGTGCGGCGTTCGGCTGTGCGCCGCCGGTCTTCCCAGCCTTTCGGCGGACCATATTCTTCTTGGCGCCGGTCGTCGTTGGCGCGCGCCGCTGGCTCAGTTGCCTTGGTCATTGTCGTAGTTGTTTAGCATGGGGCGACGTTTTACCCATTTTTGCTATTGACTGGCGTGATTGATCTCGGTTTCGCTCATGTTTGTCCAGTTTTCTGGCGCTTTCCAGTGTGTTATCCAGCCGGCCAGTTCAGTTGCTGGCATCGGGCGGGCGATGCCGTAGCCCTGCGCCAATCGGCAGCCGGCGTCGAGCAGGGCGTCGCCGTGCGGCAGTGATTCGACCCCTTCGGCCAGCACCTTGCGGTTAAAGGCTTTGGCCAGGCCGATGACGCCTTTGACGATGGCGAGATGCTCCGGGTCGTGCAGCATGTTGCGGACAAATGACTGGTCGATTTTCAGCGTATCGGCCGGCAAATGCTTGAGATAGAGCAGTGAGGAGTAGCCGGTGCCAAAGTCGTCGAGCGCAAAGGAAATGCCCATGCGCTGGCAGGCGGCAATCACTTTGGCGGCGTGATCCATGTCATGCAGCGCAGCTGTTTCGAGTATTTCCAGTTCGATCAGGCGGGTCGGCAGGTCGGGGTAGGGGGCCAGCAGGCGGGCCAAGCCTTGGGCAAAGTCCGGCTGCTGCAAATGCCGTGGCGAAATGTTAATGCCGATGGTTAGCTCCAGCCCCTGCTGATACCAGGTGTTGAGTTGGGCCAGCGCCTGGCTGATGACCCATTCGCCGAGCGTAATGGAAAAATCGGTGTCTTCGGTGAGCGGCAGAAACTCGCCAGGCAGGATCAGGCCACGTTCCGGGTGATGCCAACGAATCAACGCCTCGGCACCGATGACCACACCGCTTCGCATGTCGACCTTGGGTTGGTAGTACAAGGAAAATTCGCCCGCATCGAGCGCCTGTTGCAGTCGTTCCAGCGCCGTGCGCTCAGCCCGGGCGGCGATGTCTTTCAACGGGTCGAACATGAAGTAGCGGTTGCCACCATTGAGCTTGGCAATATACATCGCCTGATCGGCATGGCGCAGCAGCAGGTCGGGGTCGGACCCGTCGTCCGGATAAATGGTGATGCCGATGCTGGCCGAAACCTGCGCCATATCGCTGCCCAACTGGTAGGGTTGGCTGGCGCTATGAATGATGCGGCGAATCGCCTCGATGCACTCATCGTAATTTTCCAGGTCATTGATCAGGATGACAAACTCGTCGCCGCCCAGTCGCGCCAAGGTGTCTGTTTGGCGCAGTTCAAGGCGCATGCGCTGGGCAAATTCAATCAAAAGCTGGTCGCCGGCAGCGTGGCCAAATTTGTCATTTACTTGTTTGAAGCCATCTAGGTCGAGCATGCAGACGGCTAACTGACTGTTTTTGCGCTGGGCCAAGGCAATTGACATGTACAGGCGATCGCCGAGCAGCGTGCGGTTGGGCAACTCAGTCAGCGGGTCGTAATGCGCCAGTTTTTCCAGCCGCGCCTCATGCTCTTTTTGTTGCGTGATGTCGGCAAAAATACCGACATAGTGGTTGATCTCGCCTTGACTGTCGCGCACAGCTGAAATAGTCAGCAACTCGGCAAAATCCTCGCCGTTTTTTTTGCGGTTCCATAGCTCACCCTGCCAATAGCCATGCGTGTTCAGCGTGGCCCACATGGCAACAAAGAAATCGGGCTTTTGACGTGTTGACCGCAGGAAACTCGGGTTACGGCCGAGTGCTTCTTCCCGGCTGTAGCCGGTGGTCAGCGTGAAGGCCTCATTCACATCAATGATTTGGGCCCTGGCGTCGGTAATCATGATGCCTTCGCGGGCGTGTGAGAAAACGCTGGCGACCAGGCGAAGTTGCTCGGCCGCCTCGTGCCGCTCGGAAACATCGAAACAGGCCCCCAGATAGCCAATGAACTCGCCATTCATGTCGTGGAACGGGCGCCCGATGTCGAGAATCCAGCGATAAATCCCGTCGTGCCGACGGAGCCGGTATTCCATGGCAAAGGGTTGGTGCTGGGCAAAATTGTGGGTGTAAATGTCCAGGCAACGCTGCAGGTCATCGGCATGGACGCCTTCGGTCCAGCCATCGCCCAATTCCTGTTCCAGTGTCCGGCCGGTGAATTCCAGCCAAGTGCGGTTGAAGTAGTCGCATTTGGCATCAAGGCCGGCGCGCCAGATCAACGAGGGGAAGTTCTCCAGCACGGACAGATAGAAGTCGCGTGATTGGATTAGTTGCGCCTGGCTGCTGGCCAGCTCGGCCGTGCGCTCAATGACCCGCTGTTCCAGTTGTTCGTGCGTGCGGGCAAGTTCGTGATCCGCAGCTTCCCAGCGCCGGGCGATAAAAAAAGCCAAAGCCAGCCCGATACCGCTGGTTAGCAAAAGGATTAATGCAACCATGCTGACCGTTTGCGACACCGCAACAGCATATTCGGCCGCGACGCTGGCGAGGCGACGCTGCAGTATCAGGTGCCAGCCACTTTCAAGGCGATAGGTAAAACTTAGCCACTCGGTGTCATCCGTGTCCCGCCAGCGCAGGAACTCGACCTCATTTCCGGCCGGCTTTTTCTCACGTAGCAAGGGGTGGTCGAGCGGAAAAAACGGCGATTCCGGGCCGATCTGGCTCGGGTCGCTATGGGCAATCAGTTTGCCTTGGCGGTCGGTCAGGAGGCCGATATCGAAAGGAGTGATGCGTTCCGGGGCAAGAAAGTTGGAGAGGTTCTGCAGGAGGACGACACCGCCAAGATGGGCATAGATTTCCCCCTGGCTGTCGAGTAACGGGATGTCGACAACGACCGCCAGCTTGCCGTCGGCGCCGATTACGCTATCGGAAATGGCCGGTAGCTTTGTCGTGCTGGCCTGGTTGAAATAGGGGCGGTCGGCAAGGTTGAATTTTTTTAGTGATTGCTGGACGGTTAAAGGGTGCGACAGGTAATGGTCGCCATTGGGCAGCAACAGAAAGACGATGGAAAGCGAAGGCAACTGCTTGAGCAGCGCATCCAGCACTTGCCGCTTGCCGCTTTCGGCATCGGGCGGAATGCCGTTGAGAGCGCGGTCGATACGGTCGACGGCGTTCAAATGCGAAAATTCGGCCAGTTGTCCGGTAAAGGCGAGATGACTTTCGGCTTCGTCGATCTCACCTTGCAGGCTGCGGGCAATCGAACGGACATGCGAAGTCTGTTCCGTGGACCAGCGCTCAATCGCCAGTTGGCGATGCGATTTTTCCAGAAAAATGCCGATCGCCAGCAGGGCGATCAATGCCGGCAATACAAACGCGAGCAGAATTTTCTGCTTCTGCGTCATCGCGTCTCCTTTGTTTGGTGTGGCTGCGAAATCTCTGTTTCGTCAGCGATTCGGTAATTGAATTGGTGATTTATTCAGTGCTGCTAGGCATAAAACTTTCGCAACATTTACCAGTTCGATCATAAAGCAAATGGTGCAGCGTGTTATGGATGATCAACACATTTTTACCACAATGTTGCAGCATAAAGGCTACGGTGAAGAGCGGCGGCGTATTCGTCATTACGCGCCAGATGACTGCAAGCAAGCAGCCGGCGACGGGGTATGAGTGATTGCAAGAGGTATAGAACATGCGCTCCTTCTCCCTTATTTAAACAAGTGTTGTCTTGTTCAACCAGGCGGGTTCGCGGCGCAGCGGGCTTTGCTCCGGTCGACCGGTTAAAATAAGATAAATTGAATATTTAAAGGTCGTCATGCTTTGTTTCAGCACTGGCCATGAGCTATTTACCTGTGTTTCCGGCGGTTTTTTCGCCATCGAGCCGACCGGATGGCAGATACGAATGTTCCGCCATAGAGACCGCTACAACCACCGCCCATGCTGATCAAATGGCTGTGGTTGCTGCTGCCGATATTTTTGGTCGGCGGTTTTTTGGCTTTGAATTTTGCCATTCGGCGCGGGTTGACCGCAGCACGTGTGGTCGAAAGTGCCGAGCCAAACGGACTAGCCTGGCGTGAGGTGCGTTTGCCCACGGCTAACCACAAAACATTGTTCGGCTGGTTCATCCCGGTGGATTGTTTGCCGGCGCAGCCCGTACCCGCGCTGGTGGTCATGCACGGCTGGGGTGGCAACGCCGAGATGATGCTGCCTTTGGCCGCACCCCTGCATCATGCCGGTTATGCCCTGCTCTTGGTTGATGCCCGCTGCCACGGCCGCAGTGACGGCGATACCTTTGCTTCTCTGCCCAGGTTTGCCGAAGATATTGAGGCTGCCCTGGGTTGGCTGGCAGCACAGCCCGAGGTCGATGGCCGCTGCTTGGGCGTAATTGGCCATTCTGTCGGCGCCGGTGCAGCCTTGCTGGCTGCTTCCCGCTTGCCATCGATTCAAGCCGTGGTCAGCCTCGCGGCGTTTGCCCATCCGGCCCGCATGATGCGCCGCTGGCTGGCGGCCAAACGCATTCCTTACTGGCCGCTTGGCGCCTACATTCTGGCCTATGTGCAAAGGGTGATCGGCTACCGCTTTGCGGTGATCGCACCCTGCAATACCCTGGCCCGGGTGACTTGCCCGGTGCTTCTCGTGCACGGGGAAGAGGATGAAACGGTGCCGGTCAGCGAGGCGCACGAAATATTTGCCGCACGCGCCGGCGATGCTGTCGAGTTGCTGGTTATTCCCGGTAGCCATGACGACTACGGCGATATTGGCCAGCAGTTAAGTACGGTTTGTGATTTTCTTCAGCGCAGTTTTGCTCGGGCGGCTGTCCGTGGCGCTAGCTCAGTGTCGCTTTGATAGCCACTTGGGCCGTGTCGAAAAGAGAATTTCCGGCTCAACCGGCTTGGCGATAAAGTCATTCATGCCAGCTTCCTGCATCACCACCCATCAGGCGGGAAAGTTTGCGGGTAATGGTCAGGCCCAGGCCGGTGCCGCCAAATTTGCGCGTGGTCAGGTGATTTCCTGCTCGGGTAGGTAAAGATTATTGGTCAAGTTTTCCCGGCGGTCTGCTTGGCTCAGAAGACCAGCTATTCGCATGATTGCCGAGAGTTTGCCCGCCACTTCCTGCCGGCGGCCATTGTTGGCGAGCAGGTGTTTGATTTGACTCAGTCTGGGGAGCTGACCGTCAATGGTTCTGTCGGGCCGCAGCCGCCGATGAGCGGGAGCAAGCTGCCCATGCCGATCGTGCGGAGCAGTCTGCAGCGGATTGGATCGACAGTGAGGGTGGCGGGCATTTGGCGCTGGATTGCGCTGAAATGCCACAACAGCAAGGAGTGTTATTCCTTTATTGCGCATGGGTGAAATAAAGTCGCATTATTACAGGATGGCGCGTTTTGAATTTTTGGCGAAAAAAAAGGCGGGAGACTAGCTCCCGCCCAAGCGGAGTCTGCAATGACTGACGTCAGGGCAGAAGAAAAGAGGCTTTCTCGCGAACTTTTATGTCGTTGTTGTCGAGCGCAATGATTTCGAAGTGAATCGGATTGGCGCCTTTGTTGCCAGCATCCGGCTCGACGCGAACGACCGCGTTAAAGGACTGTAGTGTCGCGGCGGGAACGGTCACTTCGCTTTCCTCGGCGATTTCTATCCCTTTCAGGCCGTCGACCGTCACCTTGTAGCGATGCGGCTGCTCTTCGGTATTCATGATTTGCAGCATGTAGACATTCTCGATTCGGCCATCATCCGCTTCACGAGCCAGTGTCGAGCGGTCACGAATGATGTCCACCTTGAGCGGAATGCGGTGGGCCAGGAACCAGACAGACAGTCCGGTAATCACGGCGAGAATTACCGTGTAGAGAAGAATGCGCGGACGCACGATGTGGGCGACGATTTCCTGACGCGTCAGGTGCTTGGCTAGTGCATTCTCGGTGGAGTAGCGGATCAGGCCGCGCGGGCTGCCGACCTTGTCCATCACCTGGTCGCAAACGTCGATACAGGCGGCGCAGCCAATGCACTCGTATTGCAGGCCATCACGGATGTCAATGCCGGTCGGGCAAACCTGTACGCAGAGATTACAGTCGATGCAATCGCCGAGGCCGGCAGCTTTTGCGTCCACGCCTTTCTTGCGCACCCCACGGGTTTCACCGCGTGCCGGATCGTAGGTAACGATCAGCGTATCCGGGTCGAACATGACGCTCTGGAAGCGGGCGTACGGGCACATGTATTTGCATACTTGTTCGCGCATGAAGCCGGCAAACAGGTAAGTGAAGCCACCGTAGAAGAAAATCCAGAAGGCTTCCCAGGAGCCGAGGTTCCAAGTGCGGACATTGTTGATCAATTCACTGACTGGCGTGAAATAGCCGACCAGCGTGAAACCGGTCCATAGCGAAAGGATCAGCCAGAGCAGGTGCTTGGTGCCTTTGATGCGAATCTTGCGGGCGTCGAGCGGCGCTTTATCGAGCTTGATGCGGGCATTGCGCTCGCCTTCAACCTTGTTTTCAATCCACATGAAGAGCTGCGTATATACCGTTTGTGGGCAGGCGTAGCCGCAGAACATGCGCCCGGCGATGGCGGTGACGAGGAAAAGGGCATAAGCCGAAACGATGAGCAGGGCGGCCAGGTAAATAACATCCTGTGGCCAGAAAACCATGCCGAAGATGTAGAACTTGCGTTCGATCATATGCAGCAAAATCGCCTGGCGACCATTCCACTCCAGCCAGAGGCCGCCGTAGAACAAAAGCTGGGTAAAAAACACCAAGCCGATACGCCAGTTGTCAAAAAGGCCGCGCACACCCTTGGCGTATATTTTTTTGCGCTTTTCGTAAAACGAGATGGGGGCGGGTGCGACTTCAGGCTTGATGTTTGGGTTGTTTTGGCTCATTCGTTTTGGCTAGCTGGTCCTGAGTTGGCTGAAAAAGTTGGAAACCGGCTTTTTGCGATCCGGGCTCTGTCCGTCGGCATCAAGCATGCCTGCGGGGCGAACGAAGTATAGGTGCTGCCAGACAGAACGAAGGACTCTCACCACACCTTGAGGGGGTAAATAATGCTTTGGATGGTGGCTAATTTTCCGGTTTCCGACTTATGTATTAACAAGATCTGTGCCTGCGCTGTTTGATTTGTTATTTGTATATAAATCAGTAGCTTGGCATTTGGCGACTGGTGTTTTAAAATCGTTTGTGTCAATATTGTCAGCCATAATTGACACAAGTGGCGGTGGCGGCGTGACAGCGCATTTTCTCAGTGAGTTACTTTCTTTACTTGATGGTCTACCCGAGCCACGGATTGTGATGAATGCGGATTACCGCATTGTTGCAGCAAATGCCGCCTACATCCGCGAGTTTGCCGGGGGGCAGCCGATTGCCGGGCGTATGTGCTATGAGGTGTCGCACCATTTCGCGGTGCCTTGCGATCAGGCCGGCGAATCTTGCCCGCTAAAGCAAAGCCTTGAATCTGGTACGCCACAGCGCGTTCTGCATCTGCATCACACGCCACGCGGCGAAGAGCATGTCGACGTTGAGACCACGCCGATTCGCGACGATCAAGGGCAGATCGTCTATTTTGTCGAAACCATGCGCGTCGTTCGTCAGGCCAGTAGCAGGCCGGCAGCGCAAGGGTTGGTCGGGCGCTCGCCAGCTTTTGTCGGGATGCTGGAAAAAGTGCTGCGTGTCGCCAATTCAAATGCGGCGGTGTTGTTACTTGGCGAAACGGGCACTGGCAAGGAACTGGTCGCACACGCCATCCACGAAGCGAGTTCGCGTGAGGCCGGGCCGTTTGTTGCGGTTGACTGCGCCGGCATGACTGAAACCCTTTTTGAAAGCGAACTGTTTGGCTACGAAAAAGGCGCTTTCACTGGAGCGGTACACCGCAAGCTAGGGTTGGTCGAAGCGGCCAGCGGCGGCACGCTCTTTCTTGATGAAATCGGCGAATTGCCCATAGCCCTGCAGGTCAAACTGCTGCGCCTAATCGAAACGGGCACTTACCGCCGGGTGGGTGGGCTCGACTGGTTGCCGGCCAATTTTCGTCTGGTCTGCGCCACCCACCGCGATTTGCGCGCCATGGTCCAGGCTGAAACCTTCCGCCGCGATCTCTACTTCCGCATCAACACCTTTCCGATTCACACGCCGGCGCTGCATGAGCGGGCCGAAGACATTCCGCTATTGGCAATTTCCTTGCTGGAGCGTGTTGACCGCAAGACCAAGCGTCAATTCTCCCCCGCTGCGCTAACCTGGCTTTCCGGGCGGCGCTATAGCGGCAACATTCGCGAACTGCGAAACATCATCGAACGCGCCACGTTGCTTGCCGACGGTGCTACGGTTGACCTGCAAAATCTGACAGAAATGGCCGACGACATTCCGGCCATCGAGCCCAACGCCACCGGGTGTTTCCAATTGGCAGAAGTAGTTGACCTAGCGACGCTGGAAACTCGCTATCTCGAATGGGCAAAAAGCCGTCCTGGCAGCGATCTGCCCAACCTGGCCCAGCAACTTGGCATCAGTCAACGCACGCTTTATCGCAAGTTGGAAAGTGGGCGGGCATGATGAATCTGGTGTGGGTTGCCTGGAGAGCGAATGCGGTAAGCGGATTTCACTGGTTCATTCTGCAGATGAAGAAGAAGCCAGCGCGAGGCTGACTTTAGTGTGTTGGTATCGGACAAGAAAAAGGCCGGAAACCTTGCTTTCGCTTGGATTTCCAGCCTTCTTTGGTTGCTACTGGACTACTTTTTGGTGGGCCCGCACGGACTTGAACCGTGGACCAAAGGATTATGAGTCCTCTGCTCTAACCAACTGAGCTACGGGCCCGGAAACTTATTCGCCGTTTTGGTCGAGGAAGCTGCGTAGCTTGTCGGAGCGACTGGGGTGGCGGAGTTTGCGCAGCGCTTTGGCTTCTATTTGACGGATGCGCTCGCGGGTGACGTCGAATTGCTTGCCGACTTCTTCCAGCGTGTGATCGGTGTTCATTTCGATGCCGAAGCGCATGCGCAGAACCTTGGCTTCCCGTGTCGTCAGCGTATCAAGAATTTCCTTGGTGACGCCGCGCAGGCTGGAATACATGGCAGCGTCAGCCGGGGCCAGCGTTGAGCCATCTTCAATGAAGTCGCCGAGGTGAGAGTCGTCGTCGTCGCCGATAGGAGTTTCCATCGAGATAGGCTCTTTGGAAATCTTCATGATCTTGCGGATCTTGTCTTCCGGCATTTCCATTTTCTTGGCCAGCGTTGCGGGATCGGGTTCGGCCCCGGTTTCCTGCAGAATCTGGCGGCTGATCCGGTTCATTTTGTTGATCGTTTCGATCATGTGGACCGGAATACGGATCGTGCGTGCCTGATCAGCGATGGAGCGCGTGATTGCCTGACGAATCCACCATGTGGCGTAAGTCGAAAACTTGTAGCCACGACGGTATTCAAATTTATCCACGGCCTTCATCAGGCCAATGTTGCCTTCCTGAATGAGGTCAAGAAACTGTAGGCCGCGGTTGGTGTATTTTTTGGCAATCGAAATGACCAGACGCAGATTGGCCTCGGTCATTTCGCGCTTGGCGCGGCGGGCCTTGGCTTCGCCGGTGGACATTTGCTTATTGATGTCCTTCAGGTCCTTCAGCGGAATACCGATTCGTTCCTGCAGGGCGAGCAGCTTTTTCTGCTGTTCCTTGATGTCCGGCGCGCTGCGGGTCAGGATGGCGACGTAGGTCTTTGGTGCAGCGGCGATTTCGGCGTCGACCCACTCCAGCTTGACTTCATTGCCCGGGAAGGACTGGATGAAGTGCGGGCGCGGCATTTTGACGCGGTCAACGCAAATTTGTTGGATTTTTCGTTCCGAACGGCGAATCTGCTCAACCATGCCACGGACGCTGTCACAGAGCTTTTCAATCGAGCGTGAGGTGAAACGGATGTTCATCAACTCGTCGGAGAGTTGTTCCTGTAGCTTGAGATAGGCCTTGTCATGCGGGCCTTTAACAGGCAAGGCTTTTTGCATCTTGGCGTGGAGTGCCTTGATGACATTGAAGCGTTCCAGCGCGTCAGCCTTGAGCTGCAAAAGCGAGGCAGTTGCTGCGCCTGCGGCTTTTTCGCCCTCGTCTTCTTCGCTCTCTTCTTCGCTCTCCTCTTCCTCGGCGGCGGATTCGGCAACCGGCGCTTCGATAACGGCATTCGGGTCAATCAGGCCATCGACGAGTTCATCGATGCGCATTTCTTCAGCTTCAACCTTGGCGACCAGTTCGAGAATGTCGGTAATCGTCGTCGGGCAGGCAGAAATGGCCTGCACCATGTGCTTGAGGCCTTCTTCGATGCGTTTGGCGATTTCGATTTCGCCTTCCCTGGTCAGCAGTTCAACCGTGCCCATTTCTCGCATATACATGCGGACCGGGTCGGTGGTGCGGCCAAACTCGGAGTCGACGGAAGAGAGTGCCTGTTCGGCTTGCTCTTCGGCTTCTTCATCATCGGTAGCTGCCGCAGCGGTATCTGACATCAGCAGATCTTCGGCCGCCGGAGCTTCGTCGAAGACCTTGATGGCCATATCGCTGAACGTCGAAATGATTGCTTCAATGCTTTCTGCGTCTACGACGTCGTCCGGCAGGTGATCGTTGATTTCGGCGTAGGTCAGGTAACCGCGCTCCTTGCCCAGCTTGATCAGGGCCTTCAGGCGCATCTTGCGGGCTTCGGCGTCGAGCGGCTCCGGTGTTTCGGCCATCGCACCCTGGATCAGGGCCTTTTCAGCCGCCTTTTCCTTGGCCTTGCTGATGCGAGCCTTCGGGGCTTCCTTAGCGGGTTCTTTTGCCTTAACCATGAACGCGATCCATTAAATTCGAGTAAACCATAGATTTTACCATAACTTAGCTGTTGTTTGGCCGACCAGAGAGTAGTTGGATGTAGGCTTGTTTTTCTTCCGTGCTCAATCCGGCAACGCCAAATTGTTGTGCCTTGGTCTGCAATTCAGCAAAAGCGCGCTTCTGGCCGCCTTCCTGAAGTCTTTCCAGAGTGTCGCGAAACTCACCTTCGGCTTCCGCTTCGTCAAATTGACGGCCAAGAAGTTCCGCCGCGGCTTTTTCGATCATGCCTTCTTCCGGCTGGCCGCGTAGTTGTTCGCTGAGCGAGGCATAGCTGCTGGCGTCGGGATTGTTGCTGACCAGTTGGTGCAGGCGGATTAACGCCGGGCGTTCCGGGGTATCAGGCAGCAGGTCGATTGGCAGTGAGCGGGCCAGTTGCGGCTTGTGCAGGACGATGCGCAGCAGGTTGCGAGTCAGCGATGGCGCGGTGCGTTGCGCTTTGGCCGGGGCGGCGGGGGCGTAAGAGCGAAGATCGCACAGGCGCTCAACTTCACTCTGGGCAAAGCCGCTGGCTTCGGCCAGGCGTTTGACCAGTTGCAGACGCAGCAGCGGCGTTGGTAGTTTGAGCAGCAGTGGTTTGGCTTCGTAGATCAGCTGCGCTTTGCCTTCCGAACTGGTCAGGTCACAGCGCTGGGCCAGTTCGCGCAGCAGGAAGTCGGAAAGCGGCATAGCCTGCTGGACGAGGCGATCAAACTCATCTTTGCCATGGGCGCGGATGTAGCTGTCTGGGTCATCTTCCTGCGGCAGGAAGACGAACCCCAGGCGCTTGTTGTCGGCCAGCACTTCTAGCGAGTTTTCCAGCGCCCGCCAGGCGGCTTTGCGCCCGGCTTTGTCGCCATCGAAACAGAAAACGATGCGGTCGACCTGGCGGAGCAGCTTGGTGACATGCGTTGCCGTGGTTGCCGTACCCAAGGTGGCGACGGCATTGCCGACGCCATTCTGGGCGAGGGCAATGACGTCCATGTAGCCTTCGGTGACGATAGCGGTGTTGGTGTCGCGCAGTGCCTGTCTGGCTTGCGGCAGGCCGAAGAGTTCGCGGCCCTTTTCAAACAAGGGCGTTTCCGGCGAGTTGAGGTATTTCGGCTCGCCCTGATCGATGATGCGGCCGCCGAAGGCAATGATGTCGCCCTTGGGATTGATGATTGGGATCATCAGCCGTTCGCGGAAACGGTCGTAACGGCGGCCGGCCTCGTTTTCGATCACCAGGCCGGCGAGCTTAAGCTCTTCGGCGTTGTAGTCGGAGAAAACGGCTTGCAGGTTCTGCCAGCCATCCGGCGCGTAACCCATGCCGAATCGGGCCGCAATTTCTCCGGTCAACCCGCGTTTTTTGCAATATTCGACAGCACGCGGCGAGCCTTTGAGCTGGTCTTTGTAATACTGGGCGGCGCGGGCCATGATTTCGACTAGGGCGCGGGTTTGGCCCGGCTTCTCGTCGTTGGAGCTGCGCCCTTCGCTTTCCGGCACTTGCATGCCGGCGCGGCTGGCCAGTTCCTTGATGGCATCGACAAAGCCCATGCCCTGATATTCCATGACAAAGCTGATTGCCGTGCCGTGGGCGCCGCAACCGAAGCAGTGATAAAACTGCTTGGTCGGGCTGACCGTGAAGGACGGCGATTTTTCGTTGTGGAAGGGGCAGCAGGCGGCATAGTTGGCGCCGGCTTTCTTGAGTGGCACGTAGCCGTCGACCAGGTCGACGATATCGACCCGCGCCAGCAAATCCTGGATAAAGGAATCCGGGATCACGCGTGGTTATCCGGCAAGCGCAGCCTTGACCAGTTTCGAGACTTCGGCCATGTCAGCCTTGCCAGCCAGTTGTGGCTTCAGAACGGCCATTAGCTTGCCCATGTCGGCCGGGCCTTTGGCACCCGTTTCGGCAACGGCAGCGGCAACGGCGGCAGCAGTATCTGCGGCGCTCATTTTTTCCGGCAGGTAGGCACCAAGGACGGAAATTTCAAATTTTTCGGCATCGGCTAGTTCCTGGCGGCCGGCCGCTTCAAATTGGGTGACGCTGTCTTTGCGTTGTTTGGTCAGCTTTTCGATGACGGCGATGACGGCGTTGTCGTCGAGTTCGATGCGCTCATCGACTTCTTTTTGCTTGACGGCGGCGAGGAGCAGGCGAATCGCGGACAATTTGGCGGTTTCTCGGGCCTTCATGGCCGTTTTCATGTCTTCGGTGATGCGTGCTTTCAGGCTCATTTTACTTCTCTTGAGAAAAACACCGGGAAAAAGATAAAGCCGCCGGCTTTAAGGGCGGGCGGCTTTTTTGCTCACGAAACTGTCTAAATTAGAACAGTTTCGGCGGCAGGGTCAGGCTACGCAGACGCTTGTGTTGACGTTTAACGGCTGCGGCTGCCTTGCGCTTGCGCTCAGCGGTTGGCTTCTCGTAAAAATCACGGGCACGCAGCTCGGTCAGTAGACCTGTCTTTTCGACAGTACGCTTGAAACGACGAATAGCAACTTCGAACGGCTCATTTTCCTTGACACGAATGTTTGGCATGTAAATCACCCCCTTCCGTTAGGCACCCGCCAGGTCAAGTAGAACGACGGTGTGCGCAAATTTGTTTCCGCATGTTCGCGGATAGCCGGCAAGTATATTGCAAAAGACCTTTTAGCCTCAAGTGTTAAAATGTGCGCCATGCTAGTTCTTGGTATTGAATCCTCCTGCGACGAAACCGGTATCGCACTCTACGACAGCGAAGCCGGACTTTTGGCGCACGCTTTGTATTCCCAGGTTGCGATGCACGCCGAGTACGGTGGCGTCGTGCCGGAACTCGCTTCGCGCGACCATATTCGGCGGGTTGTCCCTTTGCTGCGGGAAACTTTGATTCAGGCCGGGCGTACGCTTGATGTTGTCGATGCCATTGCCTACACCCGAGGGCCGGGTTTGTCCGGGGCCTTGCTGGTTGGTTGTGCCTTTGCCGAAGCGCTCGGTGTGGCGATTGATAAACCGACCTTGCCGGTGCATCACCTTGAAGGGCATTTGCTGTCGCCGCTGTTGTCCAGCGATCCGCCGACCTTTCCCTTTGTCGCGCTGCTGGTGTCCGGAGGGCATACCCAGTTGATGCGGGTCACCGATGTTGGCGACTATGAGTTACTCGGCGAAACGCTTGATGATGCGGCAGGCGAGGCGTTTGACAAGAGTGCCAAGCTGCTCGGCTTGCCTTACCCCGGTGGGGCTTTGCTCTCGAAGCTGGCCGAACAGGGGCAGTCCGGCGTCTATAAACTGCCGCGGCCGATGCTGCATACGCCCGATCTGAATTTCAGCTTTTCCGGCTTGAAGACGGCGGTGCTGACCTTGGTGCGTATGCAGTCTGAGCTTTCCGAGACTTTCAAGGCGGATGCTGCCTGCGCCTTTCAGGAAGCGATTGTCGAAGTATTGCTCAAGAAATCGCTCAAGGCATTGAAGCAGACTGGCCTCAAGCAGTTGGTGGTAGCCGGTGGCGTCGGGGCCAACAAGCAACTGCGGGCTACGTTAGATGACGAAGCGAAACGCAAACGCTTCCGCGTCTATTACCCGGAGCTAGAATTTTGCACCGACAATGGGGCGATGATTGCGCTGGCGGGTTGCCTGCGTTTGCAGTCGGGTAGCCTCGCCAAGCCAGCCGGGAGTTTTTCCGTGCAGCCGCGCTGGCCGTTGATGGAAATGTCAGTCAGCGGGGCAAAGTAGAAAATTGGCTGTGTGCTGCGGTCGACCGTAGCAATCAGGCAATTTCCGGATTAACCGCTCCGCGCTTTCATGTGCTGCGGGCGGTTAGTGCCGCAGGGCTTGCTGTTGCAGCACTTTTTGCGCATCAATACTCCAGTCGATAGAAAAAAGCTCATGTTGTCCAGGCTTTGTGTTTTCAGTCTCAGATGCCAGCAACGACTTGTGTCAGGCATTAGTCGAATTGAATAATGTCCAAGGCAGATGTGGCGGTAATTGCCCATGCTAGCAACAGGTATAATGACTGACTTATCCCTTGGTTGGACACTGCAATGAATGTTGAGATTAATTACAACAATAACCCGCTGCACGGTTTGAGTTTAAAAAATCTGCTAATTGAAATAGTTGATCACTACGGCTTTGATATTCTATTTGCCTACTTAAATATCAATTGCTTTAATAAAAATTCAAGCATTGAATCCAGTGTGAAATTCCTTAAGAAAACGGATTGGGCGTGCGAGAAAGTTGAAGCGTTTTATTTGTATCAATTTAAAAGCTTGCCGCGTGCGTCTGACGAGCAGTTTGAATTGCCGCCTAGGGATCGCATCATTCCAACTGGTCAAACGCCCGGTGCGCCAGCTGAATTGAGTTTGGAGGATGCCGATAGATTGCGCGAGAAGCGCGTCAAGAAGGCGGCTTTGCGAGATGCAGAAATGGGTTATCGATCAAGCGCGGACAAGCGTCCGCCGCGTCCTTCCAATGCCGCTGAATCTGGTAATTCAGATCCATGGGCGAAGTGGAAAAAATAAATAGCTGAACTGAGTCGCTCGATTATTCTTTATCGGTTAGGCATAAAAATGGCGCATCCAAACGATGCGCCATTTTGTTTTTTGCCTTTAAATTCAGTCGACCGTAGCAGTTATCCGCAATCAGCGATAAAGGCTTTATGGGTGATTTTATTCCTGGCCGTTCTTGGCAGCATTGGCGCGGGCCTTGACCGGCGACATCAGGAAGAAGTGCAGGAAGCGGTTACCCAGATTGAGGGCGGCGGCGACAACTTTGCTTGTGCCTGAAACGATCAGGCTGCGGGTTGGCTTGCTGAAGTGGAAAAGAGTCTGGATGAGGACGAGTGCGATGACGAGGGCAATGGTGTAGAGGCTAAGATCGTTATTCATTTTTTGTTCCTTCGAATTCTCTGTGTTTGGGGTACGGCGCTACTGTAGGGTGAATGCTGCATTGCAACAAACGATCTTTTGTCAGTCGATACGTGAGAAAATCTCAGCCATATGCCTTATCGACTTCCTCCGCTGAATGCCCTGCGTGCCTTTGAGGCCGCTGCTCGCCACCTGAGTTTCAAGAAAGCCGGGGAGGAACTTGCCGTCACGCCAACCGCAATCAGCCACCAGATTCGCAGCCTTGAGAGCTATCTTGGCTTTGCCTTGTTCCATCGCTTGACGCGGGCGATTGAGCTGACTGCCAAGGGGCGGGCGATGTTGCCGAAGGTGCGCGAGGGGCTTGAATCTTTTGCGGCGGCGATCGAGAGTACGCGTTGTCATGACGAAGGCGGGCGCTTGCTGGTTTCATCGCCGCCGACGTTTCTCTCGCGCTGGTTGATCCGGCACTTACCCGGGTTTACGGCGCGTCACCCCGAAATTCAGCTACACATGACGGCGTCGCTGCAAATGATCGACCCGCCGGATGCCGTCGGGGCGATCTTCGATGAAGTCGTCGAGGCGCGGGATGGGGAAACCGAACTGTTCATCCGATTCGGCCGGGGAAGTTATGCCGGTTGTCGCGTCGAGCGCTTGTTTTCGCCGGTCTATACGGCTGTTTGCAGCCCGCGCTTATTGTCCGGCACGCGTCCGCTGAATGTGCCGGCCGACTTGGTGCATCACGCCTTGCTCCACGACGACACGATCCCGGAGCTGATGGTGCGGCCAACCTGGGATGAGTGGTTGGGACTGGCCGGTGTCAGCGGCCTCGACAGCAGTGCCGGCATACATTTCAGTGATTCTGGGCTGGTTTTGTCGGCAGCCATTGACGGTGTTGGGGTCGCGCTTGCCTCGAAGCCATTGATCGAGGCCGAGGTGGCGGCGGGGCGACTGGTGGTGCTGTTTGATATCGTCATTCGCCGGCCGCAGGCTTACTTTTTGGTCATTCCCGAGGCAGTTGCTGAACTTCCGGTGGTTCGTGCCTTCAGTGAATGGTTGCTGGACGAGGCGGCGCGGATGCTTGATGTGTCGGTGAACGGGGGTACAACGAATGGTGCAACGTCGGGTTAAAAAACCGGGGGCTGATTTTGCCGCTAAGGCCAGCGCTAGTCTTGCGGTGCTAGCGGGAAGAAAAATCAGCGTTTCTTACTGCCGATTTTCGATTCCTGGCCGGCCAGCAGCTTCTGAATATTCACCCAATGCTTGCCGATCAAGGCCATGCCGATGATGCCGACGATGATCACGTTGTTGCTGGCGCCGTGCATCAGCACCGCATAGACCGGTGCGAGGGCGGCGGCGAGTACTGCTGCCAGTGACGAGTAACGGGAAGCATAGGCGACGAACAGCCAAGTGCCGAGCACGGCGAGGCCGAGCAGCGGGTCGAGGGCGAGCAGCACGCCGGCCGCTGTAGCAACGCCTTTGCCGCCTTTGAACTTGAGGAAAATCGGGTAGAGGTGGCCGAGAAAAACGGCGAGGGCGACGAGACCGATCAGGTTGTCGCTTAAACCCATACGCTGCGCGATAAAAACTGCCAGCCAGCCTTTCAAGGCATCGCCGATCAGGGTAAAGAGGGCGGCTTTTTTGTTGCCACTACGCAACACGTTGGTGGCGCCGGGATTGCCCGAGCCATAACTGCGCGGATCAGCCAGGCCGAAAAGCTTGGAGGCGATGATGGCAAAGGAAATCGAACCGAGGAGGTAGGCGGCGAGTATTGCCAGAAGCGGGGCGAAAGCAGTTTGCATGGGTCGTCTGGGTCGCTGAGGTACAATCGCGGCGGATTTTACACCCCATGCTACGGTCAACTGCCTTATGGACATTATTTTCATCGAAGAATTGCGCGCTGAGACGTGGATAGGTATCTATCCACGGGAAAAAGCCATGTCGCAGACGGTCGAGATTTCGTTGCAAATTGGCGTGTCGACCGCATCTGCCGGAGCCAGCGACGATATTCGCGATACCGTGGATTACGCCGTTGTGGTCGAACGCTTGCGGGCCGACTTGTCAGCCAGTCATTTCAACCTGCTGGAAAAGCTGGCCGAACATGTAGCGAGCTACCTGCTGGAAAATTTTGCGGCGCAATGGGTGCGCGTCTCGATCGCCAAGTTAGGCATGATGCCCGGGGTCAAACGCGTTGGCGTGATTATCGAACGGTCGATCTGATCATTGCCCGCCAGGGCTGAGCCGGCGTTGCGCTAACGGCATTGCAAAGCAGTCAATCCGGTTTTGTGCGTTGATAAAACACCCAGCCAATGCGTTCATTGGCTGCAGGCTGGGCGCCAATCAAGCTGATTAAAGAATTTCGGCCAGCGTTTCGCGTTGGGCCAGCTCATTGCCAAAACGGAAAATCTCCAATCCAAGAGCGTCGCCGGCAGAAACAAGACCAATTGGCTTGCCATTCGGTGCAACCACCGGCATGTGCCGATAACCCCCCTCGTACATCTGATGCAGGGCGTGGCCGAAGAGCTTTTCCGGACCAACGACGTCAGGGTCGGGCGTCATGATTGCTTCCACCGATGTGGTATTGGCATCAAGACCGGCTGCGATCACTTTGAAAGCTAGATCGCGTTCGGTGCAGATGCCGATCAGCGACCCATCTTTTGGCGATACGACAAGCACTGCACCCAAGCCGAGGGATTGCATGTGGCTGGCTACGGCGCGAACGCTTTTTTCCGGTGTTGAAATGATGAAGTCACGATTTTCGATGACCTTGATTACGGCACGATTCGGCATGCTTGTCTCCTTGTGGTTGTGGGTTCCGGCTTTTCTGACGCCACAAGTTGGAGAAAGTTCTTAACAATTTGTAACCATTGCCAATTTAGACGTCATTAGGGGCGCGGCCAGTTTTTCGGGAAGCGCCAAGCAACAAACTGACCCAAAAAATTACCCTTTCAGAGCGGCTTCGACCGGCTTCGGGTTCAGCGTCCGCAAAATGTCATGCGGATGAACGCCAACGAGATAACCGCGCCGGCCGCCATTGATATAAATCAATGGAAGATCAAGAATGGTTTTTTCAATATAGACCGGCATCGCTTTCTTGGTGCCGAAAGGGCTGGTGCCGCCGACCAGAAAGCCGGTGTGGCGGTTGGCCACTTCAGGCTTGCACGGCTCGATCTTTTTACAGCCGATCTGCCGCGCCAGTTCCTTGGTCGATACCTTGCAGTCACCATGCATTAATACGATCAAGGGCTTGGCGTTTTCATCCTCGAAAATCAAGGTTTTCACCACCGCATGCTCGGCGACATTCAGTTCGCGCGCCGAAACCTTGGTGCCGCCATGCTCTTCATAGGCGTACAGATGATTTGAATGGGCAATCTTGTGTGACTTGAGAAATTTGGTCGCCTGCGTTTCTGGGGCGTGGTCAGATTTGGTCATGGCAATGTTTTGGAGACGGTTCTTGGTTCTAACGAATTAGCCGCGTGGGTGGTGCATGGCATGCAGGGATTTCAAGCGTTCGCGGGCGACGTGGGTATAAATCTGCGTCGTCGAGATGTCGGCATGGCCGAGCAATAATTGTACGACGCGCAAGTCAGCGCCGTGGTTGAGCAAGTGGGTGGCGAAGGCGTGGCGCAGGACGTGTGGCGAGAGTTTTTCCGGGGCGATACCGGCGATTAGTCCGTAACGCTTGATCAGTTGCCAGAAGGCCTGGCGGGTCATGGCGCCGCCGCGGGCGGTGACGAACATGGCGTCGCTTTGCTGGCCCTTGAGGATTTCCGGCCGGGCTTCGTTGAGGTAGCGGGTCAGCCAGTCGATAGCCAATTCGCCGAGCGGCACCAGGCGTTCCTTGCTGCCTTTACCCAGGACGCGCAAGACGCCTTCGTTGAAGCCGATTTCATGCAATTTCAAATTGACTAGTTCCGAGACGCGCAGGCCGGTGGCGTAGAGCGTTTCGAGCATGGCGCGGTCGCGCAGGCCGAGTGGTGTGTCGATGTTGGGAGCGTTGAGCAGGCTGTCAATCTGTTTTTCTGAGGTGACTTTCGGTAAGCGCGAAGGCTGACTCGGGTTGGCGAGTTTCAGGGTTGGATCGACGACGATGCGACCGCGTCCGAGTTGCCAGCGGTAAAAACGGCGCAGCGTCGACAAGTAACGGGCTTGTGAGGCAGCGCGGGTGTGGCGTGAAAGGTGGGCGATGAAACCGCTCAGCGTCGTTTCGTTGCTATCGAGCAGGGCCTGGCCGGTGTTATCAGCGAGCCAGAGCGACAGCCGGCCGAGGTCGGAGCGATAGCTGTCTAGGGTCGTCTTGGCCAGCCCGTCTTCGAGCCAGAGCGCGTCGCAGAAATTGTCGATCTCAGCGAGATCAGCGGCGCGGCGTGGCGAACTCGTGGTTTTCATGGTTCAGCAGCCAGCGTTTGACCTCAAGCAGAAAGCCGCCGCCCTGCCGGTTGAAGCCGCCCAAACCACCGCCAGTGGAAATGACACGATGGCAAGGGACGACGAGCGGATAAGGATTGGCGCCGCAAGCCTGACCAACGGCACGCGGGGCGTTTTTGATGTTTTTTGCCAGTTGACCGTAAGTATTGGTCTGGCCGCTTGGAATGGCTGAAATTTGTTCCCAGACGCGGCGTTGAAACGTGGTTCCCACGGGGCGTAGCGGCAAACCGAAGACAAAGCCGGGGGCAGCAATATAGCCTTTGATCTGACGAACAGCTTCGGCTGCCAGCGGCGTAGCTGGGGCTTGCTCCGGGCGCGCTTCAAGGAAATCGATGCCGATGATTTCATCGTCATCACATTGCACGCCCAGCGCAAAGCCAGGGGCGGCGACGATGGCTTGATAGTGGGTAGTATTCATGGCTATCCTTGGCGGAATGGCTTGCTAGATTATCATGCAGCGGAAGCAAGTTTGAAATGAGGCGGCGATGAGCGAGATGGTCGAAGAAAGAAACTCCCGCAGTGCGCTGGCGCTGGGCAGCGTGCAGTTTTTCTTCACGCTGGGGTGGACGGTCTACGCTATCTACCTCCCGGAATTGCTCAAGGGAGCGGGTATCGCGGCAAGCTGGCTGCCCTGGTTGCTGATGGGCGATCAGCTCAGCTGATTTTTGCCACGATGGACATTGCCTTCGGGATGGTTGCCGATCGGGTCGCCGATGGCTATCGCAAACTGGCCCACCTGCTTTTGTGGCTAACCACTGTTTCTGCCGGCGCCTTCCTGTTATTGCCGTTACTGGCCAGTGTTTCTCTCGGCTTGTTGCTGGCGGTGCTGGTGATCTGGGTTATTTCGGCCTCGGTGGTGCGCGCGCCAACGTTAGTCTTGCTGTCCAAACGGGCCAAGGCAGCGCAGCAGGGGCGTCTGGTTGTCTGGTACGCCGGCGGCATGGCCCTGGCCTCGGCGTTGTCGCCCTTCCTCGGCCTGGCACTGAAAGGGGTTGATCCACGTTTGCCCTTTGCCATCTCGGCGCTGAGCTTGCTGGCCGCTGTTTTTGTGTTGCTTCGAGTTTCCGGCAGCGAGCTGCTGCAAGCGACAAGTGATGTGCCACCGCCACTTTCCTTCCGTGCTTACCTGCCGTTATTGCTGGTGCTAGGTTTGGCTACTTTCGCCTTCCAGCAGCACTGCTGTTGGTCGCTGGCGTGATTGCTGCGGTCTATGCCCGCAGCATGCCGAAATCCAGAAGAATGAACGGTCTGGATGACGCCGACTAATAACTGGCAGGCGGGATTGGGGTGCTTTGGGAGGCCGGAGTAGGCGGATGTCCGGTCGTATGTTCGACCAGTTCTGTGCGTTTCCCTTCAATTAGCTTGCCGTTGCGCTTGATGATGGTTTCGATGGCGAGAAAGCCCCGCATCTGCTCCGGGGCGACCCAGGCCGTACGTTCCAGTACGTCACCGTTACTCAGGTTGGTGCCACGCACTTCAATACGAAAGGCATCGAATGTACCGGCGGCGAGCGTGATTCGCTCGCGACTGGCGACGCGGAGCTGGAATTCGTTGTTGACTTGGCGGCCATCGGCCAGGGTGACGATGAACTGGGCTGGCCAACGTTTGCCAAGCTGATAGTCGGCGATGAAAAACTGATAGGGCGTCCAGCGCCGGCCATCGGGCGCCCGAACGTTGTTGCCAAATGGATCGCTGACCTGCCCATCGCTGAAATGAACCTCATCGCCATCAATCCGGGTAACAGTCGCGACGCTGCGCACTTTCTCCGTGTGGCTGAGCAGGTCCAAATGACGATAGCTATAGCGCTCACCGACTTCGTAGGCTTGCGTCAAGCCGGCGTATGGGGCGGGGTATGGGGCGGCGTATGGGGCAGCGATGCCCGGTTTGTCCGGCGTGCAAATTTCGCTGGGGTTGCTGCGCGGCTTGACGGGTTTTTCCCCTTTGGCAGCGAGCAAGCGGTCGAGGTGGAATTGGGCGAGTTCGGCAAACTTTCCATTCGGACGTTGACGGATAAAAGCTTCCAGTTGCTCTGGCAAACCGCCCGAGCGAAGCTTTTGCCAACTCGCCAGATCGGACTCAAACTCCTTGGCGCTGTCGCGGGTGCTTTGCCCGGGAAGGAAAGAAAAGTCGGCTTCCAGCGAGGTGCTTTCCCAAGGGATTTGTTCTCCTTGCGAAGTTTTGCGGACGGCGAGGCGAACCCGCTTGAAAACGTCTTCAACCGCAGCGCCAGGGACCAGCATTTCCTGCAACAGGCGATCCGTGTAAAGACCATGGCTGCCTTCGCCGTCCTCAGCCGTATTGCCGGGGGCTGTGGCATAGGCGAGAAAAGTGCCGGGTGGCGCATCGAGTTGCGACAGGCCAGGCTCATCGGTGCGGAAATCCGGGCCGAAAGGATTGTTGCGGCAGGCGTCGAGGATAATCAGGTTGAGTGCATTGCGGGCACGGGTCAGGGCGTCGAGAAGCAGGCCGAGATCAATTGCCTCGCTCTGGATGTCGCCTTTGGAGCGAATTTTTGCGTCGACCGGCAGCAGGAAATTGCGCCAGTTCAACTGTACGCCGTGGCCGGCGTAGTAAAACACACCAACGCCCTTGTCCCGGTTCAGTACCGCGCCGTAATTGTGAATCGCCTCCTGTAATTCGCGGCGTCCGGCATCTAGCTTGAGGGTGACGGAGAAGCCGGCCTGGCGCAAGTGTTCGGCAATGGCCTGAGCATCGTTTTTGGGATTCACCAGAGGGCCGTTGAGATACTGGCTGTTGCCAATCACCAGCGCATGGCGCGGCAGCTTGGTCAGGGCTGGTGTAGATGATGATTCAGCAGCCAAACTGCCGCTGCTTAGCGTAACAAACAGCAGGCTGGCGGCAATGGTGCTGCGAGTGAATCGATACATGCTCTGCCCTTTCAAAATGCAGCAATCCCGGTAATTGCCCGGCCGAGAATCAAGGCATGCACGTCATGTGTGCCTTCATATGTATTGACCACTTCCAGATTGACCAGATGGCGGATGACGCCAAAATCGTCCGAAATGCCGTTGCCGCCGAGCATGTCACGTGCCGTGCGGGCGATGTCGAGCGCCTTGCCGCAGGAATTACGCTTCATCATTGAGACGTTTTCCGGGCAGGCGCTGCCGTCGTCCATCATCCGGCCGAGGCGCAGACAACCCTGAATGCCGAGGCTGATTTCGGTTTGCATGTCGGCTAGTTTTTTCTGCACCAGCTGATTGGCCGCCAGGGGACGGTCGAACTGCTTGCGATCCAGCGTGTATTGGCGGGCGGTGTGCCAGCAGAACTCGGCGGCGCCAAGGGCGCCCCACGAAATGCCGTAACGGGCGGAATTCAGGCAGGTGAACGGGCCTTTCAAGCCGGCGCCCTTGGGGAGCTGGTTATCAGTTGGGACGAAAACCTCGTCCATAACGATTTCGCCAGTGATTGAGGCGCGCAGGCCAACCTTGCCTTGGATGACTGGTGCGCTCAGTCCGGCCATGCCTTTTTCCAGAATGAAACCGCGAATGCTGTTTTCGTCGTCCTTGGCCCAGACCACGAAGACGTCGGCAATCGGCGAGTTGGTTATCCACATCTTGCTGCCGGATAGCTTCCAGCCGCCCGCTACGCTGCGCGCGCGGGTCGCCAGGCTAGCTGGATCGGAGCCGGAATTCGGTTCGGTCAGGCCGAAGCAGCCAATCCATTCGCCACTGGCCAGTTTGGGCAGATATTTCTGGCGCTGTTCCTCGCTGCCAAATTCGTAAATTGGTACCATGACCAACGAGGATTGCACACTCATCATTGAGCGATAACCCGAGTCGATCCGTTCGATCTCACGGGCGATCAAGCCGTAGGAAACGTAATTGAGGCCAGCGCCACCATAAGCCGGTGGCAAGGTGCAGCCGAGCAGCCCCATCTCGCCCATTTCGCGGAAGATCAGCGGGTCGGTCTGCTCGTGGCGAAAGGCATCACGGACGCGCGGCAGCAGTTTTTTCTTGGCGTAGTCGCAGGCAGCGTTGCGGACTTGGCGTTCGTCGGCGGCGAGTTGGCTATCGAGGAGGAAGGGGTCTTCCCAGTTAAAACTTGCTTTGGCCATTGGAGTAGCTCCGAGGTCAGGGCATCGTCCCCGCGTCGGCGGGGACCATGGATTCCCGCTCATGCGGAAATGACGGCTTTAGGTAAAAGATTGTCAGGCGCGAACGTGCCCGTCGCCCAAGACGATCCATTTTTGGCTGGTCAGCCCTTCGAGGCCGACCGGGCCACGGGCGTGAATCTTGTCAGTCGAGATGCCGATTTCGGCGCCCAGACCATATTCAAAGCCATCGGCAAAACGGGTTGAGGCGTTGATCATCACCGAAGCTGAATCGACTTCACGCAGGAAGCGCATGGCTTTCGGGTGGTTGTCGGTGACGATGGCTTCGGTGTGGTGCGACGAATACTGGTTGATGTGGGCGATCGCCTCATCAATGCCCGTTACTACCTTGATCGAAATGATTGGTGCCAAGAATTCGGTGTAGTAATCCTCTTCCGTCGCGGCAACAGCGTTCGGCACGATGGCACAGGTTTCGCTACAACCACGAATCTCGACGCCCTTGGCGGTCAGCATGTGTGCGATCGGCGGCAGCAGCATGGCGGCGACTGAGCGGTCGACGAGTAGCGACTCGGCCGTGTTACAGGTGCCGTAGCGCTGGGTTTTGGCATTTTCAACGATCTTCAGCGCCTTGTTTGGATCGGCTTCTTCTTCCAGATAGACATGGCAGTTGCCGTCAAGGTGCTGAATCATCGGCACGCGGCATTCAGCCAGCAGGCGGGCGATCAGGCCCTTGCCGCCGCGCGGTACGATGACGTCGACGAACTCACGCATGGTGATCAACTCGCCAACGGCGGCGCGGTCGGTAGTATCGATGACCTGCACGCACTCAACCGGCAGGCCGGCGGTACGCAGACCTCCCTGAACCAGCGCAGCGATGGCACGGTTGGAGCGAATGGCTTCGGAGCCGCCACGCAAAATGGCGGCGTTGCCAGACTTCAGGCAAAGCGCAGCAGCGTCGGCCGTCACATTCGGCCGGGCTTCGTAGATGATTCCGATGACGCCGAGCGGCACGCGCATCTTGCCGACCTGGATGCCGGAGGGCATGAACTTGAACTCACCCATCTCACCGATCGGGTCAGCTAGCTTGGCGACCTGTTCAACGCCTTCGGCCATGCTGTCGACGCCTTTCTCGGAAAGAGTCAAGCGGTCGAGCATCGCGGTTTCCAAGCCGGCGGCGCGAGCGGCGGCCAGGTCTTCTTGATTGGCCGCGACTAGCGAGGCTTTTTCACGGCGGATGGCGGCAGCGATGGCGAGTAGCGCGGCGTTTTTTTCCGCCGTTGAGGCTGTCGCCAAGCGGCGGGAGGCGGCCCGGGCCTGACGGCCGACGGTCTGCATATAGTCTTTGATATCCATGATGTTCCGGGTTCAGCGCAAAAGAACATTATAGCCAGACAAATTACTGGGAACTTCCAGAAGCAGGTAAACTCTTATCCGCACGAACAACAGGGCTTTCCATCGAGGACATGATGGCAGAAAAATTGATATTGCCGGCGGAGATCAAGGTCTGCGCCACATGCAGCTACTGGGATGGCGAACGCCAGGTAGATGCTGAAATGAAATTGGTTGTGGTTTCCGATGAATGCCACGGCGAATGCTTGGTGCAGGGACACAACAAGCCGAGTTTGCATGACTCCCGCACGGATAAATCCTGTATTTGGGAGGATCTTGAGCCGGATACGCCGATAGAGGAACCGGGCAAGTAGAGTCTGCCGGCGGCGAGTTTTATTTGGCTGTGGTGAGGCGCAAGCCAAGCCGCAAAAACTCTTCCCAGATACTGCCTTGGCCAATGCCTTTGACCAATTTGTCGATTTGGCCGGCATGTTGCAATGCCGCTTCAAGTGCTACGGTCGACAGTCGCTGCAAAGCTTTTTTCACTGGAATGGCGCGTGGGCCCCAAACCTTGGCGTCCTTGAGCAGTATATCCACCGACTTGCCGGCATCCATGCCGATGCGGATGGTGGTCAAGGCGCGGATTTCTTCACTCATTGCCCAGAGCACCAGTGGCGGCGCTTCGCCTTCCTGCATCAGGCCGTCGAGTGTCCTTTTCAGGCGGGCGAGATCGCCGGAAAGTAGCGCTTCACGTAGCCCGTCGATGTCGTAACGGGCGACGTTGAGCACCGCCTCGCGAATTTGCGCTGCGCTCAATTGCCCCGCCGGGTAAAGTAGGCCCAACTTCTGGATTTCCTGATGCGCCGCGAGCAGATTGCCCTCAACCCGTTCGGCGACAAATTTCAAACTGTCCAGATCGGCGCTTTGCTGCTGCCGACGGAGCCGGCCGGCGATCCAGCCAGGTAATTCAGCCAAGGGCGGGGCCATCAATTTGATCGCCACGCCGGCATTGACCAACGCAGTGAACCAAACGGCTTTTTCCTCGCGCCAATCCAGCTCAGGCAAGGTAATCAGCAGCATATTGTCGGCTGATAGATGCTGGCACCATTGCTGCAGGGCCGCGCCACCTTCTTTGCCCGGCTTGCCGGTGGGAATACGCAGGTCGATTAGTTTCCGGTCGCCGAAGAGTGACATGTTGCCACCCGCCGCCAGTAATTCGCCCCAATCGAAATGCGGCAACACGGTCAATACTTCGCGCTCGTTGTAGCCTTTCTTGCGGGCCTGGGCGCGGATGACGTCAGCCGCTTCCAGAACGAGCAGTGGCTCGTCGCCATACAGCACATAAAGCGGACGCAACTCGCGTTCGAGATGCGCCGCGAGTTGTTCGCCCTTAAGCAGCATTACTCGTCTTCTTCGAGATCGGGATTCTTTGGCTTGATGATGCTTAGCCGGCGCATGATCTGATTGACCAGATCGTTGTTCATATCCCGCCAGAGCAGGCCTTCTTCCAGATCCTTGGCGAGCACGTTGGAGTCATCAAAGGTAATGTCGCGGCTCAGGCTGATTTCATTAGGCGGTATCAGTACTTGGCCCTTGGTATTAACCAGACGGAAACGGTAAGTCAGTTGCAGGCGATACTCTCGTACCCGACCCTGAGCATTGACACTTAAAATGGTTTTTTGTCGGCTATCCGAAATCTGCTGGAAAGTCGCCTCGGCCAGTTTCGGATCATCGACAATTTCGGTGCTGCCGGCCGAGTTGATATAGCGTTCGAGCCAGATTCGCACGTCAGCAGTTTCGGGCAAGGCGATCAGCATCGTCTTGTAAGGCAAGTTGCCGCTTTTTGTCCCGCGCAACTGGAAGCCGCAGCCGGTCAGGAGAACGGCTGGGAATACGGCGAGCAGGCGGCGGCGAGAGATCGGCATGGCAGTCCTTAAACGACGATGTTGACCAGACGGCCGGGAACGACGACGACTTTCTTCGCTGGCTGGCCTTCCATGAACTTGATGGCGCCTTCGGAAGCCAAGGCAGCCGCTTCGATGCTCGCTTTGTCAGCCTCGGCTGATACGCGAATCGAGCCGCGCAGCTTGCCATTGACCTGCACCATCAACTCGATTTCATCTTGCTTCAAGGCAGCGGGATCAGCTTTCGGGAAAGCCTGCGTGCCGGCATCCTGCCCCGGTTTCAGCTCGGCATACAGCGCCTGGCCGATGTGCGGGACGATCGGGAAGAGCATCAAGGCGATGCTTTCCAGAGCCTCTTGCGCCAGCGCCCGGCCAGTGTTGCCGGAAAGATCGGTCTTGTCGAAGGCGTTGAGCAATTCCATCACGGCGGCAATCGCCGTATTGAATTGCTTGCGGCGGCCGTAATCGTCGGCCACCTTGCTCATCGTCTGATGCAGTTTGCGGCGTAGATCGGCTTCTACGGTCGACAGCGAATTTTGCTCAATTTTGGTATCGACCAGCCCGGCCTGAATGTGGTCGTAAGTCGTCTTCCACAAACGGCGCAGGAAGCGGTAAGCGCCTTCAACGCCGGCATCCGACCATTCCAGCGACTGGTCAGGCGGAGCGGCAAACATGGTGAATAGGCGGGCGGTGTCGGCACCGTATTGGTCGATCAGCGATTGCGGGTCAACGCCGTTGTTCTTCGACTTCGACATTTTCTCGGTGCCGCCGATCACCACCGGCAGGCCGTCAGCGATTAAGGTCGCGCCGGTCGGCCGGCCTTTTTCATCGGTGACGACATCGACCTCAGCCGGGTTGATCCATAGTTTTTTGCCGCCAGCGAGATCGCGGTAAAAAGTCGGGGCGACGACCATGCCCTGGGTCAGCAGGTTGGCGAAGGGCTCGCCGAGATCGCCGATCAGGCCGACATCGCGCATCAGCTTGGTGAAGAAGCGCGCGTAGAGCAAATGC
This sequence comes from Burkholderiales bacterium, assembly GCA_038250105.1. Classification (GTDB taxonomy): domain Bacteria; phylum Pseudomonadota; class Gammaproteobacteria; order Burkholderiales; family Rhodocyclaceae; genus Azonexus. The sequence continues at coordinate 49,728 of JBBSCQ010000017.1, forward strand.
AGAATGGCGTGTTCGATGCCGCCGATGTACTGGTCGATACCGCCCTTGCACCAGTAGGCGACGCGCTCATCGACCATTGCCGTGGTGTTGTCCGGGCAGGCATGGCGCAGGAAATACCAGGACGACTCGAAGAAAGTGTCCATCGTGTCGGTTTCACGCCGTGCCGCGCCGCCACATTTCGGGCAGGTGGTTTCGTAGAATTCCGGCATCTTGGCCAGCGGCGAACCGGCGCCGGTGATTTCGACGTTCTCGGGCAGGACGACCGGCAATAGCTCGTCAGGCACCGGCACATCGCCACAGGTCGGGCAGTGGATGATCGGAATCGGGCAGCCCCAGTAACGCTGGCGGGAAATGCCCCAGTCGCGCAGGCGGAACTGGGTTTTCTTGTCGCCGAGATCCTTGGCTGAAATGTCGGCCGCAATGGCGTCGACCGCAGCATCGTAGGCGAGGCCATCGTATTTGCCGGAATTGACGCAGGTGGCGCGTTGCTTGTCGCCGTACCAGTCAGCCCAGGCATCCAATGAGAAGGTTTCACCTGCGGCGGCGATGACTTGCTTGATCGGCAAGTTGTATTTCTTGGCAAAGGCGAAATCGCGCTCATCGTGTGCCGGCACGGCCATCACTGCGCCATCGCCGTAGCTCATCAGCACGTAGTTGCCGACCCAGACCTCGACCTGCTCGCCGGTTAGTGGATGTTTGACGAAGATGCCAGTCGGCATGCCCTTCTTTTCCATCGTCGCGATGTCGGCTTCGGCGACGCCGCCTTTCTTGCATTCTTCGATGAAATTGGCCAGTTCCGGGTTGCCCGCCGCAGCCCGCGTCGCCAGCGGATGTTCGGCGGCGACGGCAACGAAGGTGACGCCCATGATGGTGTCGGCGCGGGTGGTGAACACCCACAGTTTTTCGTCGGCATTGTCAGCCAGCGGGAAGGCGAAGCGGACGCCAGTGCTCTTGCCGATCCAGTTTTTCTGCATCAGCCGCACCTGTTCCGGCCAGCCCGGCAGATTGTCCAGCTCGCTCAACAGTTCTTCGGCGTAGGCGGTGATCTTCATGTAATACATGGGGATTTCGCGCTTTTCGATCAGTGCGCCGGAACGCCAGCCACGACCGTCGATGACCTGCTCGTTGGCCAATACGGTGTGATCGACCGGGTCCCAATTTACCGTGCCGAGCTTCTTGTAAACCAACCCTTTTTCATACAGACGGGTGAACAGCCACTGTTCCCAGCGGTAATACTCGGGCGTGCAGGTGGCGAATTCACGTTCCCAGTCGATGGCAAAGCCGAGCGACTGAAGCTGCTTCTTCATGTAGGCGATGTTTTCGTAAGTCCAGCCAGCCGGCGGGACGTTATTGGCCAGCGCAGCATTTTCCGCCGGCATGCCGAAGGCGTCCCAGCCCATCGGTTGCATGACATTGAAGCCCTGCATCTTGTGGAAGCGGGAGAGCACGTCGCCGATGGTATAGTTTCTGACGTGGCCCATGTGCAGCTTGCCCGACGGGTAAGGGAACATGGAAAGGCAGTAATATTTCGGTTTGCCGTTTTGGCCACTGAGGTCTTCAATGGCGCGGGCAGCACCCGTTTTGTTCCAGTGAGTCTGGGCGGCGCGCTCAATGTCGGCCGGGGCGTATTTGTCCTGCATGGGCATGGGCTAAAAGATCGTTATCAAGCAGTGGATTATACCGGTTGAACCAAGAGGGAGCAGTGATGAGGGCGAAGGCAAGGTTGGGTCTGGTAGTTTTTGGTATGTTTTCGGCGTTGACCGCAGCCGCCGCACCGGATGCGGTGGTTGAGGCAGTGCAGGCGCCGGCCTGGGTTGAGCGCGGTGAACGCCGCTTGCCGCTGGCGCCGGGAATGCAACTGGAAAATCGTGATCGTGTGGTGACGGGGAGTGGCGCCCGAGCCATCGTACAACTGGCTGATGGCAGCGCCGTCAAATTCGGTGAAAACGCCAATGCTGCGGTCAACGCGATGAAACAGGATAAAAGAGGTTTCTTCGCGGCGGCGCTCGATGTCACGAAAGGCGCATTCCGCCTGACAACTGATATTTTTCGCAAGTTTCAGACGCAGCGGGCGATCAATATTCGCACCGGCACCGTCACCATCGGCATTCGCGGCACCGATGTCTGGGGCCGCTCCAATAATGAAAAGGATTTCGTCTGCCTGCTCGAAGGGCATATTGCGGTTAGTCACCCATTGGGCGAGCCCACCGAGCTTACCGAGCCACTGCAGTATTATGGCGCCGATAAAGGCCAGCCACCCGGGCCGGTGGCCTCGGTGGACAAAGAACAACTGGCCAAATGGGCGCTCGAAACCGAGCTCCAGGAAGGCGTTGCAACGCAGCAGACGGGGGGCCGCTGGGCGTTGGAGTATGGCCGTTTCGACAAGAACGGGGCGTTGACCCTGCACGATCAACTTTCTGCTGCCGGCTATGCCGGTCGAATCAGACCCGTTCGAGTCTCAGGTGGCTACCTGTATGAATTTCGCCTGGGACAACTAGTGACTGAGCGCGCGGCGCAATCGCTTGCCGACAAGCTGGGGCGGACATTGAATCTGCCTACTCCAGCGCTGCGCCAGCATTAGCGTCGCCCGGTCACGCCAGTTTTTTTGCCGGGTCGAAGTTCCCCCAGGCATTTTGCCAATACTTGTAGGTATTCTGCGCCGCCATCAGCGAAAGCAGGGACATCCGTGATTGCTGACGCCACATCCAGGATAGGCGAGGTGCCGGAGTCAGGCTGTAGGTGGCAGGCGTAGTGGCTTCGTCTTCGACGATCGCCAAGAAGCGCTCAATGGTCAGGCCCCAGTAGGCTGAACCTTCGGCTTTGCCGGTCAAATATTCGGCTTCGGAGAGGGCGCGGCGCCAGAGTTTTAGCGCCAGTTCATCACTGATGCCAGCTTTGCGGGCGATCCACGGGAGAATCTTCGGGGCATTCATGCTGTTGTTTTTCATGCTGTTACTCCTTTTATATTAGTGGTTGTTGCCACTTCTCTGAGGTCAGATTACCTTATGGGTAAAAAGTTTTGTGCACTGCAATATATTTTTTCGCAAGTATACTTCCTGCCTTGTTAAGGAAACGTGAAAAACCTCACATTCCAAATGTTGCGTTGCACAATAACAACAAATTGGCCTGACCAATTACCCGTTTTGCTGTCGCGCTCTGAAATCCCGCACTCCTGAATACGGATTGATTCATGTCTGATCTCCTCGCCAACTTAAACACTCCCCAGTTGCAAGCAGTGACGCTGCCGCCGGTGCATGCGCTGATTCTTGCCGGGGCCGGCAGCGGCAAGACGCGCGTGTTGACGACACGCATTGCCTGGCTGATGTCGACCAATCAGGTCGGGCCACACGGCGTATTGGCCGTGACTTTTACCAACAAGGCGTCGAAAGAGATGACGGCGCGGCTCTCGGCGCTGGTCCCGATCAACACGCGGGGCATGTGGATCGGCACTTTTCACGGCCTGTGTAATCGCCTGCTGCGGGCGCATTACCGCGAAGCCGGCTTGCCGCAGACTTTTCAGATTCTCGATTCGGCTGACCAGTTGTCGATGGTCAAGCGCCTGTTGAAGAACCTGAACGTCGATGACGAAAAGTTTCCACCGCGTGAGTTGTGCCATTTCATCAATGCCAACAAGGAGCAGGGCATTCGCGCCGCCCAAGCCGAGGCTTACGACAGCTACACGCAGAAACGCGTCGAGCTTTACGCCGAGTACGAAACCCAGTGCAACCGCGAAGGCGTGGTCGATTTCGCCGAACTTTTGCTTCGTTGCTACGAACTGCTGAACCGAAATGAGCCGTTGCGCCAGCATTACCAGGAACGCTTCCGCTACATGCTGGTTGATGAGTTTCAAGATACCAATCGCCTGCAATATAGCTGGTTGAAACTCTTGGCCGGCGGTGGTGCCAAAGTTTTTGCCGTGGGTGACGATGACCAGAGCATCTACGGTTTTCGCGGTGCTGAAGTGGGCAATATGCGCGATTTCGAGCGCGACTACGCCGGCCCTAACGTCATTCGGCTGGAACAAAATTACCGCTCGCACGGCAATATCTTGGCGGCCGCCAATGCGCTAATCAAAAACAACCGTGAACGGCTGGGTAAAAATCTGTGGACCGATGCCGGCGCAGGTGAGCTGATCCGAGCATTTGAGGCGTATTCGGACATTGATGAAGCACGTTTTGTCGTCGATGAAATCCGCGAACTGGTGCGCGAGGGCGTATCGCCAACGCAGATGGCGATTCTTTATCGTTCAAATGCTCAGTCACGCGTGCTGGAGCATGAATTATTCGCCAAGAGCGTGCCGTACAAGGTCTATGGCGGCCTGCGCTTTTTCGAGCGGCAGGAAATCAAGCATGCGCTGGCCTACCTGCGCCTGCTGGGCAATCCGGACGATGACACGGCTTTCCTGCGCGTCGTCAATTTCCCGACGCGCGGCATCGGCGCGCGTTCGCTGGAAAACTTGCAGGCGGCGGCGCATCAGATGAATTCCAGCCTGTATAACGCGGCGGCTTCGTTAACTGGCAAGGCCGGTCAGACAGTTGGGGCTTTTGTTCGCCTGATTGAAGGCTTACGCCAGGAAACGGAGAATCTGCCGCTACCGGAAATTGTTGAGCACATTGTCGAAAAAACTGGTCTTGCTCAGCACTACCGGGTGGAAAAAGAAGGTCAGGAACGGCTGGAAAACCTTGATGAACTGATCAACGCCGCGGCCACCTTTGTCGATAGTGAAGGCGCCATTGGCGAAGGTGGCGCGTTGGTTTCCTTCCTCACTCATGCCTCGCTGGAAGCCGGCGAACATCAGGCTGGCGAAGGTGCAGAAGCGGTGCAGTTGATGTCGGTACATGCCGCCAAGGGCTTGGAGTTCGACGTGGTCTTTATCACAGGGTTGGAACAGGGCTTATTCCCGCACGAAAACTCGGTGAATCAGGGCCGCGAAGGCGTTGAGGAAGAGCGCCGGCTGATGTACGTCGCCGTCACCCGTGCCCGTCAGCGCCTGTATGTCTCCTGCGCGCAGACCCGCATGCTGCATGGTCAGACGCGCTATTGCGTGCCGTCCAATTTTCTTGATGAAATTCCAGAAAACCTGTTGCTCAAACTCAACAAGAAAGCGGCACCGGCACCGACGGTTTCGTCATTTGGTGGCGGTTACGTCGCCGAGACTGCCGTGGGTGGCTTGCGGATCGGGCAGACGGTGGAACATGCCAAATTTGGCGTTGGCGTCATTGTGTCGACCGAAGGTCGCGGTGCGGATGCGCGGGTGCAAGTCAATTTTGGCGGCAGTGGCATGAAGTGGCTGGCGCTGGAGTATGCCAAGCTGACGCCGGTTTAAGGACTCAATCGGGCAGGATGACGCCGGGCGAAGCGTGTTTTTGCCTAATCTTCATTGCGTTCCCGGTCGCTGCCGTAGCGCTTGCAGGCTTCCCGGAGAAAATTCATCTGGTTTTTGAGGTTCTTGCAGCCTTTGCACATCGCCAGATGCATCTCAAGATGGACACGTTCGGATACGGTGATTTTTCTATCCTGGGATTCGGATAGCAATTGGGTGATTTCCTTGCAGCTCAACATGGCTGTTCTCCTGGGCTAAACCAGTTCTTTTCCAGGCAGCGGCGCAAGCCATTGCGCGCCCGGTGAAGAATCACGTTGCAATTACTGGTGGTGATACTTAACTCTTGGCAAACCTCGCCGGTTTCAAATTCGAGAAATTCACGCATCATGAAAACGCGGGCGGTGTTTTCCGGTAGGTGTTTTAGGCAGACGTCAAAAACATCCCAAAAGCGTTGCTGACGCAGTGATTCCTCAGGATTGCCCCAGTCGCTGGGACGCCCGGCTGGCGACCAGTGGGCGTTGGTTTTAAATAAGGTATCAAACGCCTCGTCCATGCTTTCTTCGTCCTGCGATAGTGAGGAAATGTTGGTTGTTCGACTTTGCAGGCGAATTTGATCGATGATTTTGTTGCGCAGAATGGCGAAGACCCAAGTCTTCAAGGCGGAACGCCCGGCAAACTCCTTGGCGCTGGTTAGCGCCGCCGCGAGCGCTTCCTGCACGACATCTTCGGCCAGCGTTTCATCGCGCAGTTGCAGGTGGGCAAATTTCATCATGTCGCGGCGAATTTCAACCAGCGTTGTATCGTCAATCATCTTTCCCTCTAAACCAGCTTGTCGGGCGATGATCGTACTTTGCCATGGCAATTTGGTCGATCCTCTCTGTGCTTCACGGCTGCCGCCACTTCAGGAAAAAGCTGAATCAGGCGTTCAAAGTCAGTGCTGCGGTCGACGTCCCAAAAAGGCAAAAATTCAGTCCACTGCC
>JBBSCQ010000018.1:0-55787 GCA_038250105.1 Burkholderiales bacterium
ACAGCATTTCTTCATCCTGCGCGGCGAGCAGCCGCACGCGCAGGCAGATACTGCCCCGTTCGGTAAATTTGATGGCATTGCCGGCCAGATTAAGCAATGCCTGACGCAGTCGGGTCGGGTCGCCGCACAGCCAGCGCGGCACATCGTCAAAATCGACCTCAAATTTTAAACCCTTGGTCGTGGCCGGTTCGATCAGCAAGGCAGCCGCCTGGTCAAAAATTGCGCTCAGGGAAAAATCGGTTTCCTCTAGCGTCAGCTTGCCGGCCTCGATCTTCGACAAATCAAGAATATCGTTGATGACCGCGAGCAGATGCTGCGCCGAGCTGTCAATTTTTCTTAGTCGATCCGCCTGCGCCGGCAAAACAGCATCGCGCCGGAGCAAATGGGTTAAGCCGATGATGGCATTCATCGGCGTCCTGATCTCATGGCTCATATTGGCCAAAAAGGCGCTCTTGGCGATATTGGCTGCCTCGGCCTGGGCGGTGCGTTCCACCATTTGCCGGTTCAGTTCTTCAACTTGCCCCGTCCGTTCCGCCACCATTTCTTCCAGGTGGCCGCGATAGCGATCAAGCTCGGCACCGACCCGTTTGCGCTCGCTAACATCCTCCTTGATCGCCAGATAGTGGGTAATCTGCCCATCCGCCTGTCGAATCGGCGAAATTATGGCAAATTCGGTGTAGACCGCACCATTCTTGCGCCGGTTGATGAATTCGCCTTGCCAGACTTGACCATGCTTCAAGGCGGCCCACATGGCCTGATAGGTCGACAGCGGTGTTTGGCCGGAATGCAGCAGGCGCGGGTTCTGGCCGATAATTTCGGCTATGGAATAACCCGAAATAGCAGCAAAAGCCGCATTGGCGTATTCAACGCTGCCGGCCAGATCGGTGATTACAATACTGTTTGGGCTCTGCTCCACCGCGAGCGAAAGTTTTCGTAACTGCGCATTGGCCTGGGTTTGTTCGGTGATATCAAACACTACCGCCTGCACCGCCTGGTCAGCCGCGGTAAGCTGCAACTCGATGCGTACATAGCTCAAGGGTTTTGTTCCCTTGGCGTCGTGCAAAACCAGCTCAGCGGTTTGCTTCGTTTCACTGCTGAAAGCGGCGCTGAGCAGGGCGACAAATTTGGCGTGCGATTCAGTCGTCAGCGCATTGCCGAAATGCCTTTCGCACAGATTCGAACGATCGCTCCCGAGCAGATGCGCCCCGGCCAGGTTGAGTTGCTTGATCACCCCATCCCGGTCGAGGGTGAAGTAAGCGACCGGCAAAAAATCATAGAGCGCGTTATAACGCACCAGACCAGCTTCGATCTCGGCCCGCGCCGCACGTAGTTCGGCATTCTGCGATTCCAGCTCAACCCGCTGCACCTGCAGTTCATGAAGCAAGCTTTTTTGCTCAGCAGCAAAGTCGACCGCAGCAGTCGGCAGAGCGGTGGAAAGAATCTCCGGCATGATTTAGCCGCCTTGCGAAGAAGGTGGATTCAAAGCGCGCAATTTAGCCTCCAGTTGTTTGGCCGGGCTAATGTCGCTAAAGGTAATGACGACACCATCAATGACGTTAGCCAGCGTCCGGTAAGGCATGATCCTGACCTTGAACCAATGCGCATCACTGGTTTCTACCTCTTTTTTCGAAAAAACCAGGGTACGCAGGACTTCACGCGCATCTTCGTCGAGTTTGGGATACTGCAAACTCGTCGCCATATCGGCAAGTGGCCGCCCGATATCGACTGGGATCAGCTTGAAAATTTGTTTGGCAATGGTCGTAAAGCGCCGGATGTTTAATTCATTATCGAGAAAAATGATGGCGATATCGGTACTGTTCAACAGGTTTTTCATGTCGCCACCGACCGAAGACAGCTCGTCCATCTTGCTTTGCATCTCGGCATTGACCGATTGCAGTTCCTCGTTCATTGACTGCATTTCTTCTTTTGAGGTGGTCAGTTCCTCGTTGGTGGACTGCAACTCTTCATTGGTGGACTGCAATTCCTCATTCGCTGCCCTCAGTTCTTCCTGCTGGCACTGCATTGTCTGCCGAATCATCTGGCTTTCTTCATTCGCCTGTTTCAGCGCCAGTTCAATTTCAACACATGAACCTTCGGCAGGACCGTCGGCCGAAGCTTTGGCCTGGCGGGGCGCTGGACCAAGGACTTCGACAAAGGAGATCATTGCCATGCCGCGCAAAGCTTCCGGCGTTTCAATGGCAAGCACGCTAAGGTCAACAAACCGGCTATCACCGTTGCTGCCCAGCCGAATCCCCCGCCGAATAACGCTCCCTCCCTCACGCAGCGCCTTCGCCAAGGCGAAGAAAAGTTCTTTGCGCAGACCTTCGCGGGCCATCGCATGAATATTCCAGTTGGCCTTGCCGGCCGGTACTTCGAGAAATTTTCCGGTATGGCCATTGACGTAAATCACATTGCCCTCGGCATTGACCAGCACGGCCGCCGGCGCCAGGCGCTGGAGCAGCACCTGGTCGGCCAGGGCTTGCAGGTTAATCGGGGCAGGCAAATTTTTGTCAGTCTCGGGCATGGGTTGTCCAATCGGCATCAGGCGGCTGGGGAAATCAACTTCACTGGCCCGCAATGGGCTGAAGCTGCGCTGGTAAAGGCGGGCCCTGGCATCAAGCGGGGTAAACAACTCGGTATAGTTGCCCACACTTTCGGCACTGCCGAGAAAAAGCAGGCCACCGGGCTTCAGGCTGTAATGAAAAAGCGGCAACAGCTTCTTCTGCAAGTTCTGATTGAAATAGATCAAGACATTGCGACAAAGCAGCAGGTCAAGCCGGGTAAAAGGCGGGTCCATCGCGACATTCTGCGGGGCGAAAATCACCATTTGGCGAATCTCGCTGCGCAGCGTATAGCCTTGCTCAGCCTTGACGAAATAGCGGTTCAGGCGCTCGCTGCTGACATCGGCAGCGATACTGTCCGGGTAATGGCCTTGGCGCGCCCGCGCTATCGCATCGGGGTCAAGATCTGTCGCAAAAACCTGCAAGCTGAAACTGGCGGCGGGCTTCTGACGTTCGATGACTTCCTTGAAAGCAATGCATAGCGAATAGGCTTCCTCACCCGTCGAGCAAGCCGCCACCCAGGCGCGCAGCACGCCGCCTTCAGGCTGCGCCGCGAGCAAGGCCGGCAAGCCTTTTTCCTGCAAGACAGCCCAGCTCGCGGGGTCACGAAAAAACTGGGTGACGCCAATCAGCAATTCCTTAAACAACAGATCAAGTTCCTGCGGGTTTTCTCGCAAAAAACGGCTGTAATTGGCGATACTGGCAATCTGGTGGATGCCCATGCGGCGCTCAATGCGGCGATAGAGCGTGCTCGTTTTGTAGTCGGAAAAATCGTGGCCGGCGCGTTGACGAAGCAGCAGAATGACTTTTTCCAGCCCGCTTTCTTGCTCCGGGCTTTCCGCCGCGGGTGCCACTAGCCCACGGGTATTGAGGCGGGCATACTGATCAAAGCCGATGATCTTGCCCGGTAATTCCTCCGCCCGGGCAACGATGTCAGCCAGGCCGGCGGCAATGGCGCTCTGTGGCATGCTGTCGAATTTGGCGCTGACCGGGTCTTGCACCACGGCCAACCCGGCTTTTTCCTTGATGGCGCGCAAGCCTTTGGTGCCGTCCGAGCCCATGCCGGAGAGAATGACGCCAATCGCCAGTTCACGCAGATCAGCGGCCAAGTCGGAAAAGAAAAAGTCAATCGACAAATTCAAACCGCGCGCCGCCGCCGGCTCAAGCAAATAAAGGCTACCGCGCAGGATCGACAGATCTTTATTGGGCGGAATGACATAGACGCAATTCGGCGCAACCTTCATCTGGTTGGCGGCCTGCACCACCGGCATCACCGTCGCCCGCTGCAACAACTCAGGCAACATGCTCTTCTGGGTGGGATCAAGATGCTGGATAACGACAAAAGCCATACCGCTACCGACCGGCACATGGCTAAGAAACGCCTCCAGCGCATCCAGACCACCGGCCGAAGTGCCGATACCGACGATGGGAAATGATTTATTGGGCATTTAACTGGCTTGGTTTAACTGCATGGTGGTGGCGACCTTGCTTCAATTGCTACGTGGGGCAGCGTAAATTTTTGCAATTACATTTCCAATTTTAGCCGTTTATAACACATTGGTATTGCGCAGGGGCAATAAAATATGAAAAACGGCTGATAAAACAGCAATTTATCCGGCGCATAGATGACGAAGTTTTTTCTTTAGATCATAAAACAACCGGCACTTTCAAGTTACATGGGGCCTTAATCAACGCCAAACGCCAGTGAATAGCGAAGATAATCGGCTGATGTCACGCTTACTCATCTACACCATCGTCTTTATCGAAGGCTTTTGCTCGCTCGGGGCTGAAATCATTGCGCTGCGCCGGCTGGTGCCGCATATCGGCAGCTCGATTGTGGTTACCGCGCCGACCATCGGCTTTTTCCTGCTTGCGCTGGCTTTGGGCTACGCCTCTGGTGCCAAGGTTTCCACCAACTACATCGCCGTCGTTGGCCGCAATTTCCTGATCGCCGCACTTCTTGCCGGGGTTGGGCTGGCCGGCATCACGGTGGATTGGTTGTTTGCCCACCTGCAACCGGCGCCGGTTGCTTACCTCTTTTTCATCGCTGGCATTCTCTGCCCGGTGGCCTGGCTGCTTGGCCAGACGGTGCCGATTTTGACTAATCTGATGAAGCATGAGCGCACCGGCGAAGCCAGCGGCATGGCGCTTTACTGGTCGACGCTTGGCTCATTTCTCGGCTCGATCAGCTTGTCGTTGCTGGTCATGCAATGGCTGGGGGTTTCGGCGGCGGTATTTGTCTGTGCGCTCGGGTTGGTTATTGGCGCCCTGCTACTGGCCGGGCGCAATGTGAAAATCGCCCTTTTTTCGCTGTCGACCGTAGCACTGGCCGCCAGCTTCAATAGCCAGCATGCAGTCACCGCCGATACCGCTTACGCCGAATACATCGTCGGCAATGTTGACCTGCCCGGCCAAAACAACGCGCGCGCCTTCTGGGTGAACAAATCAGTCGCTTCGCTGCTCGACGATAGCGCACCGCCCCACTACACCCGCTACATCAAGCATCTGCGGCAAATTCTGCTCGACGATCTTGGCTTCACCGGCAAGGAGATTCTGGTGCTTGGCGCCGGTGGTTTCACGCTCTCCCACCGCGAACCGCTCAACCGCTATACCTACGTCGATATCGACCCGGCGATTCGCCAGATTGCCGAGAAAAACTTTCTTCACGAAAGCATCAACGGCGATTTTATTACCGACGATGCCCGCCGTTTCATCGCCAGCACCGAGCGCCGCTTCGATGCCGCGGTGGTCGATGTTTATAGCTCGCACACCTCGATCCCCAGCCATCTCGTCACCCGCGAGTTCTGGGCTGGCACCCGCCGCGCCTTAAAACCGGAAGGCGTGCTGCTCGCCAACCTGATTCTCGATGGCAAGCTGGAAACGCCCTACGCCCGTAACCTGCTGGCGACGATCGAAAGCGAATATGGACGTTGTGCGGTTGACGTGCTGCACAAGGCAAAACCGATCAGCAATGTGGAGGTGACCTGCTTTGCCAGTAGTCAGGCCAGTAGTCAGGCCGGTAAAACCGGGATTTACCATGATGAAAAAAATCGGGCTGATATTGATCAGGCGGCGTCTCGTTAGCATTTTTTGCCGGCACAAGTAGCTTGCTTTAATTGGCTTGGGTTTCCGCCTTGTTTCCGAAGGTCAAAAACCATCACGGGTTTAGCTGTTGCATGTCAATCCAAAAAAAACCTTGTGCTACTTGATCTACTCCCCGTCATTCCCGCGTCGGGGAATCCAGGCGGTGGGTGGATTCCCGCCGACGCGGGAATGACGGATCAAGCCGTTCAGCGCACCTCATATCAGATTCCTGCGACCATAGAAACAACGGCTGGCCCCAGGGTCAACCCAAAAAAAAGGCAAAAACCGCCTATCTAAAGCCAACCCCCGGACGCCCTACCAGGCCCCTTGCGCGGCGCTGAGCAACGCAGGGGGCCGGGGGATTTCGGCTTGCCTTGCACGAGCTGGGCGAAGATCCTTTGAGCCTGCTGGAACGGGCCGACCGGGCGTTGCTCGAAGCAAAGCGCCGGCGCTTACTGGGGCTGAATGCCGACGATCTGGCCCGGCTCTATGGAGAAAGTACAACGGTGATCGGGCAAAACGAGTAAAGCCAGGCCCGCCGCATGAACAAAACTAAAATGCTGCGGTCAACGGCAATTAAAGGCAAAAATGCCTGCCATCTACTGAGCCGATCATGCCACCTGAAATGCCCTGCGCAATACCGCCATCTGTGACACCCGCCCCCGACCACCTGAACGACGATTTTGACCAACGGGTAGTCACCTATGCGGCGGATGCGCTGTGGTCACCTTCCCCCTTGCCGGGCGTCGAACGGCGCAGGCTCGACCGGATCGGTGCCGAAGTCGGCCGCGCCACCAGTATCGTGCGTTACGCCGCAGGTTCCGCCTTCAGCCCGCACAGCCATGATGGCGGTGAGGAAATTTTCGTCCTTGAGGGGGTTTTTTCCGATGAGCATGGCGACTACCCAGCCGGCACCTATTTGCGCCACCCGCCGGGCACGGCGCACCGGCCATATTCGCAGGCAGGCTGCACGATTTTCGTCAAACTCTGGCAATTCGCTGCCGACGACAAGCAAGCGGTACAAGTCAATACCCGCCACGCTGAATGGTTTCGCGGCATGGTGCCGGGCCTAACGGTGCTGCCCCTGCATGAGCACGACGGCGTCAGCTCGGCGCTAGTGCGTTGGGCGCCGCACACCCGGTTCAATCCGCACATCCACCCTGGCGGCGAAGAAATTTTGGTACTGGAAGGTGTTTTTCGCGATGAAGACGGCGAATACCCAAGCGGTAGCTGGCTCCGTAACCCGCGCTGGAGCCGGCATACGCCCTACACCGGCGAAGAAGGCGCGCTGATCTACGTCAAGGTCGGCCATCTCGGCGCCACATTTCTGACGCCCAGCGACGCTAGCGCTGCCAGCCCGGCGCTTTAACTTTCAGCCAGGCTGGGCCGGTATCCTTTTGGGCAAGGGGAATGGGGGAAATTGGCCGCTCAAGAACCCATCCCCACCCCGGCCCTTCCCTTGAAAGGGAGAAGTTACCTCTCGCGACGTGGCATTTCTCATTAACTCAGGTTTGCAACGCCGCCATCAGGGACTGCACTTCTTCTGCCGCGTCGGCCAGAATGCTGCTTAGAAGCTCCTCGCCGATTTGCATATCCAAATCCGCCGCACCGCCGGTGCGGCCCATGCCGGAAAGTTCAGCCAGCGGCGATTCGACCGGGGCCAGTTCGTCGGCAAGCAACAGTGTATCGCCGAGTGTGACGGAGGGCATCGCCAGGTAGCCATCCCACAAAACTTCGAGCGCGGCCAGAATTGTGTCGGGCAAGCCAAGCGCCTTGATCACGGCGCGGCCCACCTGGGCTTCGCCAGCGCCATGCCAAAAATCAATCTCACCTTTCAACAGCTCCGGGAAGGCACTGGCGCGGGAGAGCAGATAAAAGCCCCCGACTTCATGCACGATGCCGGCGAAGAAAGCCGCTTCCGGGTCTTGATGCGTCAGGCGCTTGGCAATGACCCGGGCCAATACCGCAACATGTGTCGTGTGCTCCCACAGCCGCGCTGCCATGGCACGATGTTCCGGCGAACCGGACATGCCCTGCATCTGCCGGACCACCACTGAAATAGCCAAGGCGCGCAAAGTGTTGAAACCGATCCGCGACAGGGCGCTGCGCAAGTCGGTTGAAGTACGGCCGGAGGGGTTGTAGGCGACCGAATTGGCGACATTGACGACGCGCGCGGCGAGCATTGGCTCGGTTGCCACCAGTTTGCTCAACTGTTCAATCGAACAATCCGGGTCATCCAGCGCCCGGCGAACCTTCAGCGCAACTTCGGTGTGGGTCGGGAAAACCATTTCACCACGCGCTGCATCGGCCGTAATGGCATCCAGTGCAGCCTGCATGTCGAATTCATTTGCCATGTTAAAACCCTTTGCCATAAGTGATTATCGCCGCCGGAATTCTATCCAGCGGCAGTGTCTGATCAACGCCGCCCAATTTGATCGCCTCTTTGGGCATTCCAAACACAACACAGCTTGCTTCGTCCTGAGCAATGGTTTTCGCCCCGGCTTCATGCATTTCCTTCAGACCACGCGCCCCATCGTCACCCATGCCGGTCATGATAATCCCCAAGGCGTTTGCCCCGGCAAACTTGGCAACTGAACGAAAAAGCACATCCACCGAAGGCTTGTGGCGATTAACCAGCGGCCCATCGACCACCTCCACCAGATATTGCGCTCCGCTGCGTTTCAGCATCATGTGCTTGCCGCCCGGCGCAATCAACGCGCGACCAGGAATCACCCGGTCACCGGTTTTGCCTTCCCGCACCTCGATTTCACACAGGCTGTTCAGGCGTTCGGCAAACATCGCCGTAAATTTCTCCGGCATGTGCTGGACGATGATGATGCCGAGGCAAGTCGCCGGCAGTTGCGTCAGCACGGCTTCCAAAGCCTGCGTGCCACCCGTTGACGTGCCAATGGCAATCAGTTGATCCGTCGTGCGCGCCATCGCCGTTGCCGTGCCCGGGGTAATCACTGCATCAGCCGAAATTTTCTCCCGATGAATATTGGCCGATTTCACCGTTGACCGTGGCATTGCCCGTAAATTGGCCCGCGCCGCCGTGCGCACCGCCTGCACAATGTCGTTCGAGGAATCTTGCAAAAAGCCCTTCAAGCCTGCCTTTGGTTTGGTGATGATGCTCACCGCCCCCGCCGCCAAGGCATCGAAAGTCGCCTGCGCCCCGCCTTCGGCGAGTGAAGAACAGATCACCACCGGCGTCGGTCGTTCAGCCATGATCTTGCGCAAAAAAGTAATGCCATCGACGCGCGGCATTTCAATATCCAGCACGATGACATCAGGCCATTGGATCTTTAGCTTTTCAATGGCAAAAAGCGGGTCTGAAGCCGTGGCAATCACTTCGATCCCCGGCTCCCGCGCAAGCGCTTCCGCCACCACCTTGCGGACCAGCGCCGAGTCATCAACAATCATCACCTTGATGTTGTCGGCCATGCTTACACCTTGCGATAAATGGTCGGGCGAACCGCCGTCAGACCTTCGCTGATGCCATTCAGGGTTTCGGAATGGCCGATGATGAAATGGCCACCGGAAACGAGGTGCGGCAACAGGTTTTGCACCACCTTGCGTTTCGTTTCCATATCAAAATAAATCATCACATTGCGCAGGAAAATCACTTCGAACATGCCCATTTTCTTATCGACAGGAAGCGTTAGATTAACCTGTTGAAAGCTGACCTGCTGGCGTAATTCAGGGCTGATCAAAAATGTACCGGCGTGGCTGCGCACACCTTTCAAACAATACTTGCTCAGAAACTTGGGCGGAATGCCTTCGTTTCGATCCATCGGGTAATGACCGTGCTTGGCTTTTTCCAGCACCTTGGTACTGATATCGGAGCCCGCAACCTCCCACGGCGTATTCGGCAAGTATTCGGCCAGCATCATCGCCAGCGTATAAGGCTCCTCGCCGGTCGAACTGGCTGCACTCCACACCCGGAAGGTGCTACCACTGCGCCGCTTGGCGATAATTTCATCGCGCAGAAAATCGAAATGCTTCGGCTCGCGGAAAAAATAAGTTTCGTTGGTGGTCAGTAAATTGACCATCATTTGCAGCTCTTCCGGATGCTCACCGTTACTCAGCATGCGGTAATACTGCGTGTAAGTCTCAAGTTGATGGTGACGTAGACGCTTTTGCAAACGCCCAACGAGCAACACCTTTTTGGTGTCGGCCAGACTGATGCCGGCAATCTTGTAAATCAGGCGCTGGAAAAGCGCGAATTCTTGGTCGGTGATGGCGGAATCGGTCATCAGAAAAGCTCGATTTTCTTGTTGTTATCTGTCGGCTTCTGCAACAGCGAGGCGGCGTAGGCCATTTCCTCACGGCGCAGGGTTTCGGTACTGATCAGGCTGGAAGTGACGCGGCGGCAATAAGCATCGCCAGTCGCCGGCACAAGCAAGACCTTGCGCGAACAAGGTCCGAGAAAATCCGCCGCGATTAGTGGAATGTTCTCCCGATCCAGCCATTCACGGGTGAAATTGGCATTCCGTTTGCCGATGGAAAGCGCACTCGGCAGATTGGCATCAATCACCGCGCCACCACCAAAAGCCTTGGCTTTCATCCGGTGCTTGGCGGCGCCTTGCGCCAGCATGGCGTTGAGCAAAGCCTCCATACAGGCATCGCCGGCGAGCAAAATATCCTCGTCGTCATGCGCCCCTTTTTTCATATTGGGTAGCATGAAATGATTCATTCCGGCCATTGGAATGCCGGTATCGATCAGGCACACGGCAACACAGGAGCCAAGCAGTGTGGAAATGGGCCGTTGTCGCTCAATCGCCCATTCGCCCGGCTTGATGTTGCGGGCCAGGCGGTCGATTTCACGGGAGGGCAGACTGGCGTAGTCGATCATTGATCTGGGTGCTGTTTCTATCCGAAGTTTGTTGATGAGAACCTGTGTTGCTACAGAACCGTCGTTCCCGCCGGCGGGGATCCAGTTCCTTACTTTTTCCTGGATTCCCGCCTCCGCGGGAATGACAAATTAGATTTAATCACCGCTCCCTAATTAACCCGCCATTCCCGTTAAGTAACCCGCCATCCCCGTTAACTTACCTGTCATCCCCGTTAAATTACCCGTCATTCCCGCGTCGGCGGGAATCCACGATGACGACTAGATTCCCCATCAAGGCGGGAACCCAGGAAATGCAAAGGGCTGGATCCCCGCCGACGCGGGGATGACGAATTAATCAGTGGCTCCCTAAACGTTGAACCTAAGCCGCTTCCGCCCCGGCGCTTTCACCGACCTGCGTCAGCATGGCGATTTCTTCCACCGACAAGACGCGGGCAACGTCGAGAATAATCACGAACTTGCCATTCACCTTGCCCATACCGGAAATGAAATCCGTGCGGATCTTGGCGCCAAAGGTCGGCGAAGGTTCGATTTCACTTTCGGCGATTTCCAGCACTTCCGACACCGCATCCACCATCACACCGATATCCTGCTTGATGTCACCTTCAGTCATTTCGATGATGATGATACAAGTACGCCGCGCCGCCACTGTTGCCGCTCCGCCGAAGCGGCAGGACAGGTCGATAACCGGCACGACACTGCCGCGCAGGTTGATCACGCCCCGAATGAAGCCGGGCAGCATCGGGATTTCGGTAATTGCCCCGTACTCGATAATTTCCTTCACATTCAGGATGGCCACAGCAAACATTTCGCTGCTCAGCATGAAGGTCAAATATTGCTGCGGTGCGTTGTCGACCGCAGCAACGACGCTAGCGACTCGGGATTTCCCCGAGTTTTGCATTGCTTGTCCCATTTCGCCGCCTCCTTCGTTCAGAACTTCTCGAAATCGGATTCGTCGAGCGTGGCAACGGATGCCCGGCTACTGGCCGGACGTGAGGAACGCGGCGCGCTACTGCGAGCAACTGGCGCCGGCTGGCTGGAACGGCGATGCGATTTTTTGCTGCCACCCTCTTCAACCGAGAAGAACTCCATCAACTGCTGCAACTGTCCAGCCTGACCACCAAGCTCTTCGGCGGTTGCGGCAAGTTCTTCCGAAGCCGAGGCGTTCTGCTGCGTTGCCTTGTTCAACTGACCCATGGCGGTATTGATCTGCGCCACGCCGGTTGATTGCTCTTCCGAAGCAGAAGCAATTTCCTGCACCAGATCCGACGTTTTCTGGATCGAAGGCACCATCTCGGTCAGCAAATTACCAGCCCGTTCGGCCATCTTGACGCTGGAACCCGCCAGTTGGCCAATTTCCTGTGCTGCCACCTGGCTGCGTTCGGCCAGCTTGCGCACTTCCGCCGCCACCACTGCAAAGCCCTTGCCATGCTCGCCGGCCCGCGCTGCTTCAATCGCTGCATTCAAAGCCAGCAGGTTGGTCTGGTAAGCGATGTCATCAATGATGCCAATCTTGTCAGCAATCGACTTCATGGCTTCCACCGTCTTGCCGACGGCTTCACCACCTTCGCCAGCTTCCTTGGCGGCCTTCGAGGCCATCGTGTCAGTGACCTTGGCGTTTTCAGTATTTTGCGAAACTGAAGCCGTCATCTGTTCCAGGCTAGCCGTTGTTTCTTCAACGCTGGCGGCTTGCTCGGAAGAAGACTGGCTCAAAGACTGCGCCGTCTCTGAAACCTGACCGGAAGCGTTCGACAGCGCATCAGCGGCGGTAATGATCTGGGCAATGGTTTCCGATAGTTTGTCGATGGTGTTATTGATCGCATCCTTCAAGACGGCGAACTCACCTTGATACTGTTTGGTCACGGTCTGGGTCATATCGCCCTGCTCCATCGCGCCCATCACTCGCTGGACATCGCGAATCGGCGAAACCACAGCGTCGAGCGTCTCATTGACGCCTTGCACGATCTTGCGGAAATCGCCTTGATGCTGGCTGGCATCGGCGCGGATATCGAGCTTGCCGGCGACGGCGGCAGCGGACAGCATAACGCCATCGGCGACCAGCTTGCCGACCGCATCGATACAGGTGTTCAGGTTGTTTTTCAGGGTATTGAAATCACCGTTGTAAGTATCGGTAATCTGGCTCGGGATATCGCCCTTCGAAATGCGGTCGACGTAATTGGCCGCCACATTCAATGGCCCGATCACCGCGTCGAGTGTTTCATTAACACCGGCGACAATTTTCTGGAAGTCGCCTTGGTGCTTGCTGGCGTCAGCGCGGGTGGCCAATTTACCCTCAACCGCCGCCTTAACCAGTGTATTGGCATCGGTCGTCATCGCCTGAATGGCATGTTGAACCGCAGCCACGGCGCGAACCACTTCGCCGACTTCATCTTTGTTGCTGTTTTCCAGCTTGAAGTTGAAATCACCGACGGCCATTTTCTTGGCGGCATCAACTGCTTCAGTGACTGGCTTGGTAATACTGCGGGTAATGACAAAGCCGAAGATGGCGGTGAGCAGCGCGGCAATGGCAGCGAGCGTCATCAGCAGCGTCTGGGCGGCAGCGGCAGTGGCTTCTGCCTTCTTGCCAGTATCTTCCATCTGCTTAATCTGGAAGGCGACCAAGTCATTAATCGAAGCCAGATAAGCGGTTTGTACCTTGCGCAGATCGCCTTGCATCAAGACGACGATTTCGTCACGCTTGCCGGCCTTCAGCAGCTCCATAAATTTGTCTTGCGCCACAACATAGGCAGTCCGGCTCTCGCCAACCTTTTTCAGCAAAGCCTTCCCGGTTTCGCTACGGATGGTTTTTTCCAGCGCCGCCAGGTTGTCGGTGATGACCTTGCGTAGTTCAGGAATCGCATCAAGGTTTTTTTGTGATTCAGCACCGCTATAAATGTAGGCATTGCGCAAATGGCGGGCAATGGTGTTGATTGCGTCGATCACGTTATTTGACTGCACCGTCTTGGGGAAACGGTCATTGACCAGACTATCCACTTCAGCATTGAGCGACTGGATACGGGTGTAGCCGACCACCGCAATGGCGATCAACAAAGCAAGAGTCACGGCAAAACCAATCCCGAGACGGACACCAATTTTTAGATTATTCAACATGCTTTCCTCCTGTTTCGGAACTTGAAATTTGCTTGATTTGTGACGTTGACCGCGGCAAAGCTGCCGAATAACTGCGCTCGCGTTCTTCCGCCCGCGCGTTGCGCTGAACGAGGGCTTGAACGTCGAGAATAAGTGCGACTTCACCCGTACCAAGAATGGTCGAGCCGCCAATGCCGCGCAGATGACGGAAGAGGTTGGACAAAGGCTTGATGACGGTCTGGAATTCACCCATCAACTGATCGACCACGATGCCGGCTTTTTGCCCGGCAAATTGAACCACCACGATATTTTCGCGGGCCGGTTGTTCGCCTTCAATTTCGAACATCTGGCGCAGCCGGACAAAGGGCAGTACCTCGCCGCGCAGATTGAGGAAATCACGGTCGGCGGTGTTTTCCTTGAGTTCGATGCATTCAATGACCATATCGAGCGGAATGACATAAACCGCCTTGCCGACGCCGACCAGAAAGCCGTCGATAATCGCCAGCGTTAGCGGCAGGCGAATGGTGAAGGTGGTGCCCTCGCCTTCGTTGCTCGCCACATCGCAGTTACCGCGCAGGCTTTGAATATTGCGCCGCACGACATCCATGCCCACGCCGCGGCCGGAAAGATTAGTCACTTGATCGGCGGTCGAAAAGCCCGGCTCCCAGATCAGATTGATGATTTCCTGATCGGAAAGCTGCTGGTTCGGTTGCACCAGACCTTTTTCAATCGCCTTGCTGAGAATTTTTTCTTTCGGCAGGCCGCCGCCGTCATCAATCACTTCAATCACGATGCTGCCCGAGTCATGGTAGGCATTCAGATCAACCCGGCCACGCCGCGATTTACCCTTGGCTTCGCGCACGTCGCCGAGTTCAATGCCGTGATCAACACAATTACGCACCAGATGCATCAGCGGGTCGCCGATTTTTTCGACGACAGATTTGTCGAGTTCGGTTTCGGCGCCGGTGATGACCAGATCAATTTCCTTACCGATTTCCTTGGAAACATCACGCACCACACGGTTGAAGCGGGTAAAAGTCTCGCCGATCTGAACCATGCGCAACTGCAGGGCCGAGTCGCGGATGTTTTCAACCAGACGGGAGAGAATGGAGGTTGACTCCACCAGTTCGCTCTGGCCGCTCCGTTGGGCCAGCAGGTTGGCCGAAGCGCCGGCAATCACCAGTTCGCCGACCAGATCAATCAACTGATCCAGCTTGTCGGCCTGAACGCGGATCAGGCGCGCTTCGACCGCTTTCTTCTCACTGACCAGGGTTTGCTTTTTAACCGCAGCGGCAACGACTTCTTTGTGAACAACGTGGTGCTCAATCAGGATGTCACCGATTTGGGCCGTCGGATTTTCATCCCCGCTGCTGGCTGCCGAGGCCTTGCCCTGCTGTTGCGAGACCAGGCCATCTTCAAGTTCGGTCGGGGTCAGCGCGCCGCAGCGGGTGAGAATTTCGCCCAGCCGCATGTCGTCTTCCGGCAGTTCCTTGATCAGCTTGAGGTATTCCGAGAGCTTGCTGTTCGGCGGCAGGATGCGTAGCTCGCAATCGTCGCGGCAGAAATCGAAAACGCGTTCAATGTCAGCTTTTGATGAGCGCGTTTGCAGGCGAATCTCGAAGCCGAGGTAGCACGATTCCGGGTCCATCTCAGCGGTGGCTGGCATGGCATCAGGAATCGTTTCGATGGCAAGAATTTCGCCCAGCGAAGTAAGAAAACGGATGAATGACAGCGGGTCCATGCCGCCGCGCAGCACGTTCTGGCCGAAACGGACCGAAATGTGCCAAGCGTCAGTGACCATGACACCACCACCGGAGCTGTGAAACTCAGTTTCGCTTTCGACTACCGCGCCGCCCGTCACGGCAGCGGCGGTGCCGCTGGTGTAGGCGGCGAGTTCTTCCTGCAGTACCTCACCGTTCGCTTTGACGTCTGCTGCCGGGTCGGGAATGCCAGCTTCAAGCACATCCATCAGCTTGCCGAGGTGGTCGCAGCAGCGAAGCAGCAGGCCGGTCAGATCACTGGAAACCTGAATCTCTTCATTACGCAAACGGTCGAGCACATTCTCGACCTTGTGCATGAAGCCTTCGATGAAGTGGCATTCAATAACGCCAGAAGCACCCTTGATGGTGTGGGCAGCGCGGAAAATACCGTTGATGTTTTCTTGATTGTCTGGTTCCTGCTCCAGTTCGAGCAGGCCATTTTCCATGGCCTGCAATTGCTCGCGGCCTTCCTGGATAAATACGCCAGTGAGTTCGTCCATGTTTCCCTCAGGCTTGTTCGTGCGCGGTGATGATCACCGGGTCGCCAAAGAACGTGGCAAGATTGCAGAAATCCAGCGTCTGGCGCACAACCGGGCTGTGGGCGACGATGGAAAGATGTTTGTTTTGCCGACCAGCTTCGCGCTTGGCCAGCAAGAGCAGTTGCAAGCCGGCGGTATCCATTTCAGCCACTTGGGAAAGGTCGAGCTCAAGGGCTTCCGCGTCATCTAGTGCGGCCATCAACTGCTGCTTCTGGTCCATCGCGTGGTATATGGTCAGATCTTCGGTAATGGCTAATCGGCTTGGGCTAGACATGTAATCTCCTTAAAACAGCTCGATTTTGGCTGAGGCCGCCTGCGCCTTGCCGCCGCCAAAAGCACTGGCCGGCTGATGCAGGGATTGTTGATGGCTGGCGCGCTGGGTATCCATGACGTAGGAGCTGTACAGCTCATTGAGGTGCTCATTGAGCGGGGTGTATTTGAAATTTTCGCCCTCGGAATCGAGGATGCGCCGGGAGAGAATTTCACAATGCTCGTCGAGCTTGTTCAAGGCCTTGAGCACCTGCTCGATCTGCTGCCGGGTAATGTCCTGGAACTGCACGCTGGCTAGTACATCCATGAACATTTTGCCCAGTTCGCTACTAGATTGTTTGACCGTCGACAGCACATTTTGATCATGTTCGAGTAGTTGTTGGTAGCCGTTGCCGAGCTTGGCTAACTGGGTTGAGAATTCAGTCAAGGCAACGCGTTCGGCCGAAACGTTGCTGTGCGCCAATTTTTCTTGAAACTGTTTGCGGATGGTTTCGGCAACGCCGTTGATGCCTTCGTTGATCTTGGTGACGGCTTTGTCCGATTCGCCTGAAAGCTTGCGTACTTCGTCGGCGACGACGGCAAAACCACGCCCGGCCTCACCGGCGCGGGCAGCTTCGATGGCGGCATTAAGGGCGAGCAGGTTGGTCTGGCTGGAAATATTGCGGATCAGCTGAACCAAGGTGCCCAGGCCCTGGGCTTCCTTGACGACTTGGCTAATTCGTACCTGGTCATCGTTCGCTTCGTCGATACGATGCTTGATATAGCTGTCCATCTTCTCGATTAACAGACGATTGCCATCAATTTCTTGCAGGGAGTCGGCGTTGATCGATTGTGAAGTGTGGGCGGTTTCTGCAACAAAATTATCCAAACGGGTGACTACGGCATCGATCGATTGCAGCCGTTCGGCAATGTCGTAAGCGGCCTTTTCTGTTTCTTGAATAATGTTGTTCAACTGACCGCGCAACACATCGTTGTAAGCCCGGACGGCGATGAGTTCTTTGGCAACCTCTTCGCCAACCACTTCAACATCGGTGACTTTCTCCATGATGGCTTTGCTATCGTTCGCCGCGCCATACGCCAAGTCACGATAAAAGGCTAAAGATGCTGCTTGCTGAGCAATAAAGGCAATCGCGACAAGAACGACCGAGCCCAGCGCGTCGGACAAGGGCGGAGACATACCCAGGCCTTTAGTAAAGAAGTTGATAAACCACTCGTTGGCCAAATAAACCACACCGAAGGTGCCGACCATGATTATCAACGCTACAAGTAGCAGCCGTCTGAACAAGTTGTTAATTAGCATGGTGCGCTCCTAGCGCAGGACAAGCTTGATCGTATTCAGCAACTCGTCAGCGGTGGCCGGTTTGACAATCCAGCCCGAAGCACCGGCAGCCTTGGCTTCCAGTTTGCGTGACTGTTGCGATTCGGTGGTGAGGAACAGGATCGGCATAAAACGGTAGTTCGGCAATTTGCGAACTTCCTTGATCAGTTCAATACCGTTGATGCCGGGCATGTTGAGATCGGTCATCAACAGATCGACTTTGACGCCGGCTTGAAACTTCCGCAGCGCCTCTTCCCCGCTGCTTGCCTTTTCAGTGGCGAATCCGGCTTTGGCCAGAATATTGGAAATGCTTAACAGGATGGTGGCTGAATCATCAACCAGGAAAATAGTTTTCACTTCGTGCAACTCCGTAGAGATTAGGCTTTGAAGGCTGGTCAGGTAAGCCGCCTTCTATTATTTACTGGCCCAGTTTGGTATTCAACAGCAATTATGGCAAATAAGAACTGAAGTGACTATGACACAAAAAGTTATGTTGCATTTGATCTAGCGCAAGGAATATTTGCAATTACTACGGTCGACGGTGAATTTATACACATTTTCTCACTTTTAGCAAAAGACTGGATGCAACAGATACCGCTTAAGGAATGTACTTCATACCGAGCGACGCAACCGCATGTGGGTCGAAATCATTTGCCCGACATGCTGATCGAGGTCGCTCCCTTTTTGACAATTGAGCAGTAAATGCAGCAGACCACTGGCAAAGGACCAGGTATCGCGCGCCATTTCCAGCGGGTCGAGACCCGGCCGCAAATAGCCCTTTTCCGCCGCCGACTGGTACACCACTTCGATTTTCTTGAGGAATTCTTGCGCCGGACGGCCCACCTCTTCCTGCACGCTGGCAAACTCATCAACGTATTCACAGCGTGAAATCATGATCTCGAAAACTTCACGCACCACGGCGCAATCATCCAGGACGCGAAAGAATTCTTTTAGCGATGCTTCAATAGCGTCAAGCGGATTGGCCAGGTCTGGCGAATACAGATAGGCGTCGGTCCGTTCGACCATGGGCATGAAGACATCTTCCCGCATGGCGAAAAACAATTCGGCCTTGTCCTTGAAGTGCCAGTAAATGGCGCCGCGCGTAACGCCAGCGGCAGTGGCAATTTTTTCCAGCGTTGAACGACTGACGCCGCGCTGGTGAAATACCGTGCGCGCTGCAGTAATGATTTCCTTGCGCGTCTGTTCTGCATCTTCTTTGGTTTTTCTAACCATTTAACTCTCCCCACCCATTGCTGGGCTACACAGTTATAAATGTAAGCGATCAAATGAAAGCGCCAAAATTATTTACATACATACTTGAATGTATATAATAGCGCAAACTTTCTCGTTGGAGTAATTCCCCATGAATTCCGGAAACCTGTCGCGGCGCTTTAGCCTCCCTGTCATTTTCGCCGCCTCGGCCTTGAGCGCTGCGCTGCTCGCCGGCTGTTCGGACAACAAACCTGCCGCGCCCGCCATGGGGCCGATGCCGGTCACCGTGCTGGAAGTGCAGCCGCAGCGCGTGCCCTCCTCCGTTGAAGTGATGGCGCAAACCGAAGGGGCGCGGGAAACTGAAGTTCGCGCCCGGGTTGGCGGCATTCTGCTCAAGCGGCTGTATCAGGAGGGCGAGACGGTGAAGGCCGGCCAGCCACTGTTCCAGATCGACCGTTCAAGCTACGAAATTGCCTTGGCTGAGGCCAAGGCCAAGGCCGATCAGGCTAGCCGTGAGATGAACCGCTTGAAAGGCTTGATCGAATCGAAGGCGATCAGCCAGAAGGAATACGACGATACGGTTTCCAATAACGCCGTCGCCTTGGCTGCGCTGCATCAGGCACAACTGAACCTTTCCTGGACGACAGTTACTGCCCCGGTTGGCGGCACCACCGGCCGCGCCGCTAAGTCGGAAGGTAATCTGATCAGCGTTGGTGCCGACAGCCTGCTTACCTCGATTTATCAGAGCAACCCGATCTGGGTTCGTTTCAGCCTGGGTGATAGCGACCTGGCCAAGCTGGCCGGGGGCCGCGTCACCAACAAGAACATTAGCGGCGTCGAGATGATTTTGGCCAATGGCACGGTTTATCCGAAGCCCGGCAAGCTCAATTTCTTGGCCAGCAATATTGATACAACGCTCGGCACGCAACAGTTGCGCGCCGAGTTTGATAACAGCGACAACCAGTTGCTGCCCGGCCAGTTCGTCCGTATCCGCCTGCTCACCGGCGAGCGCGACGGCGTTTTCCTCGTGCCGCAAGCCGCCATTATTCAAACCGAACAAGGCCCGATCGTCATGCTCGCCGGCGCTGAGGACAAAGTGGCACCGCGCCCGATTCAGGTCGCGGAATGGCGCGGCAAGGATTGGGTTGTGACCGGTGGCTTGAAGGCCGGCGACAAGGTGATTATCGATAACCTGATGAAATTGCGCCCCGGTGCGCCGGTGGCACCACATCCGCCGGTTGCGCCCAGTAACCAAGCCGCCAAGCCAGCACCAAAGGGTTAACCAGGCATGGCTAATCGGACAGAACTACCTGTGGGATCGGCTTCAGCCGACCTCCTTCCGCCAAATTCAGGCAACAGGCCGGCTAAAACCGGCCCCACAGAACCCGTGTTTTTTTAAGGCACAGTCATGTCAAAATTTTTCATCAACCGGCCGATTTTCGCTTCGGTTCTCTCGATCATTATTGTCATCGCCGGACTGGTTGCCTCGCGCGTGCTGCCAATTGCGCAATACCCGCAGATCGCCCCGCCGACGGTATTGATCACCGCCATCTATCCGGGCGCTTCGGCTGAAACTTTGGCCAAAACGGTCGCCGCGCCGATTGAGGAGCAGTTGAACGGGGTTGAAAACCTGCTCTATTTCACCTCATCAGCCACCGCCAACGGCACGCTCACCATTACCGCCACTTTTGATGTCGGGACTAATGTCGATACGGCTGCGGTCAACGTCAATAATCGGGTAAAAACCGCCGAAGCGCGCTTGCCGGAAGAAGTTCGGCGCAACGGCGTGATCGTCCAGAAGCGTTCCAACGACATTCTGCAAGTTGTCGCGCTGGAATCGAAAGGCCGTTACAACACGCTGTTTCTCTCCAATTACGCCAGCCTAAATATTGCCGACGAGTTGAAGCGGATCAAGGGTGTCGGCGACGTGACCATTTTTGGCGCGCAGGATTACTCGATGCGCGTCTGGCTGAAGCCGGACCGGATGGCGCAACTCGGCTTGACGACGAGCGATGTCGCCGCTGCTGTCCGGGCACAGAACGCCCAGAATGCGGCTGGCAAGATCGGCCAGGAACCGGCCCCTGCTGACCAGATGCTGGTTTATACCGTCACCGCCAAAGGTCGTCTGCTGACGCCAGAGGAGTTCGGCAATATCGTCATCCGCGCCACCGGCCCGGGCGGCATGCTGCGCCTGAAGGACATTGCAACGATTGAACTCGGTGCTTACAGCTACGACCAGCAAGTGACACTCGATGGCCAACCGACCATCGCCATGGGCGTTTTCCTGCAGACCGGCGCCAACGCGCTGGAAGTCGCCGAACTGGTGCGCGGCAAGATGGAAACGCTGAAGAAGAAATTCCCGGAAGGCATGGGCTACGTCATTCCTTTCGACACGACGCTGTTCGTTTCCGCTTCGATCCATGAAGTGATCAAGACGCTGATCGAAGCGATGTTGCTCGTTCTCGCTGTGGTTTACCTCTTCCTGCAGAGCTGGCGGGCGACGCTGATTCCAATGGTCGCTGTGCCGATTTCGCTGATCGGCACCTTCGCCGGCCTCTGGGTTTTCGGTTTCTCGATCAACACATTGACGCTATTTGCCATGGTGCTGGCGATTGGTATCGTCGTCGATGACGCCATTGTCGTGCTGGAAAACGTCGAACGGCTGATGGCGGAGGAACACCTCTCGCCGCGCGATGCGGCGATCAAGGCGATGCAGGAAGTGCAAGGCGCGCTGGTCGCCATTGTGCTGGTGCTTTGCGCTGTGTTCATTCCGGTCGCTTTCCTCGGCGGCATTGCCGGCCAGTTGTACAAGCAGTTCGCCGTTACTGTCGCAGTTGCCGTCGTCATCTCCGGCATCGTCGCGCTGACTTTGACGCCTGCCTTGTGCGCCCTGCTTTTGAAGCCGCAGCATACCGAGCACAAAATATTCAAGCCGTTCAACCGCCTGTTCGAGCGCTTTACCCGCTCCTACACCCGCACAGTTGGCCTGACACTGAAGCACGGCATTATCGGCACTTTGGTTTTTGCCTTGGTTATCGGGTTGACCGCAGTATTGTTCCGCATTCTCCCCGGTAGCTTTGTGCCGGCGGAAGATCAGGGTTATTTGATTTCCGCCCTGATGTTGCCGGATGGCGCCACGCTGAAGCGCACTGCCACCGCCGGCGAAAGCATGCGCCAAACGGTGGCGGCTGACCCAGCCGTCAAGCACACTTTTGTCGTTTCCGGTTTCGACCTGATCGGCGGCGGCAACAAGCCGAACGCCGGCACCATCTTCATTCCGCTCAAGGACTGGAGCGAGCGCGACGCCAAGGCGCAGGATCTGGCCGGCAAGTTCATGGGCATCGGCATGATGCAGCCGGACGGCCTGGCGCTGGTTTTCAACCCGCCGCCGATCATGGGTCTGGGTACGGCTGGTGGTTTCGAGGTCTATCTGCAAAACCGAGTTGATGGCGACGCCAAGAAGCTCAACGAAGTCACCCAGACTTTCATCGCCGAACTGCAGAAGCGCCCGGAATTCACCCGGATCAGCACCTTCTTCCGCCCGACCGTGCCGCAATTGTTTGTTGAAGTCGATGAAGCGAAAGTCATCGCCCTCGGCATCCCGCTCGCCAGTGTGTACGAAACCCTGCAAAGCACGATGGGCGCGTTGTACGTCAATGACTTCAACAAAGCCGGCCGGGTTTATCGCGTCCAGCTACAAGCTGAAGCAAAGTACCGGATGACGCCGGATGACCTCGGCAAAGTCTATGTCCGCAGCACGACAAGCAACGCGATGATTCCGCTGTCGGCGATCAGCAAGGTGAAGAACGTCGTCGGGCCGGAACAGGTCGAGCGCTTCAACGGCTTTATCGCCGCCAAGGTGATGGGCGACAGCAAGCCGGGGATCAGCTCCGGCGACGCAATCAGTATTGTCGAAGAAGTCGCCGCAGCGAATCTGCCGAGCGGTTATGAAATCGCCTGGACCGGTCAGGCTTTCCAGGAAAAGCGCAGCTCCGGCTCTTCGCTGATGGCTTTCGGCTTCGCCATCATCATGGTTTTCCTGATCCTCGCCGCCCAATACGAAAAATGGTCGCTGCCGCTCGCCGTCATCATGGCCGTGCCCTTCGCGCTGCTCGGCGCCACCTTCGCAATTTGGGTGCGCGGCATGCCGAACGACATTTACTTCCAGATCGGCCTGGTCGTGCTGATCGGCCTCGCTTCGAAAAACGCCATTCTGATCGTCGAATTCGCCGCCCAGAAAGTTGAGGACGGGATGAGCATTGTCGATGCCGCGCTGGAAGCCGCCCGCCTGCGTCTGCGCCCTATCGTCATGACTTCACTCGCTTTCGTACTCGGTGTCTTCCCGCTGGTTAAAGCCAGTGGGGCCGGTGCTGCTGCACGGCAGTCGATGGGTACTGGTGTTTTCGCCGGTATGCTGGCCGCCACCTTCATTGCGACCATTTTCATTCCGCTCTTCTTCATGTGGCTGCAACGTAGCAAAAAACAGGCAGCGACTTCCCTCGCTAAGGAATACTGAGATGCGCACCATGACCCAACCCAGCCGAGCCAAATTTCGCCTTATTTCGGCGTTGACCCTAGGGCCAGCCGTAGTTTCTGTGGTCGCAGCATTCACGCTGGCCGGCTGCGCCGTCGGCCCGGATTACCTGCGCCCGAACGCCAGCTTGCCAAGCAGCTACGCCGAAGCCACTGTGAAGACAGGCCAGTCGCAAATTGATGCCGCCTGGTGGACGCACTTTCAGGATCCGATCCTGAACGATCTGGTCGAGCAGGCGCTTAACAAGAACGCTGACATTCGCACTGCCATTGCCCGCGTCGAACAAGCCTCAGCGGCCGCGCGTGAATCTGGCGCAGCCTTCTTCCCAGAAATTGATGCCGATGTCGGCGGCAGCAACCGCAAGCTGAGCACCAAGACCGCGACATGGAACGCCAACTCGCCGGAGCGGATCAACTCGCGCCGCGCCGCGCTGACCACCTCCTACGAACTCGACGTCTGGGGCCGCGTCCGGCGCAGCAATGAAGCGGCGCAAGCCAGCTTGCTCGCCAGCCAGTATTCGCGCGACGCCATCCGGCTGACCATCGCCGGCCTGATCGCCAACAATTATCTCGCCTTGCGCGCTTACGATGCCGAAACAGCGGTCACTACCGAATCACTGACCAGCCGGGAAGCCAGCCTGAAGCTGGTGAAAACGCGGCTCGATGCCGGCCTGGTTTCACCGCTCGACCTTTATCAGGCCGAAGGCGCCCTCGCCCAACTGCAAGCCCAGGCCGCGACGTTACGTTTGCAACGCGAGCTGAGCGAACACCAGATCGCCCTGCTCACCGGCAACCCGGAATTGACGATTGCCGTTGGCGACCTGCGCCAGTTGCCGTTGCCGCCGACCCCACCCACCGACCTGCCCTCGACTTTGATTGAAGCGCGCCCGGACATCCGCCAGGCCGAACAAAATCTGGTCGCCGCCAACGCCGGCATCGGCATTGCCAAAGCCGGCTATTTCCCGAGGTTTTCGCTAACTGGTAGTCTGGGCAGCGAGAGCAAAACGCTGGGCGATCTGTTCAGCGCCGGCGCCAACGCCTGGTCACTGGGTATCGGCGCGCTGATGCCCATCCTCGATTTCGGCCGCACCTCGGCCCGCGTCGATCAAGCCAAAGCGCTGAATCAACAATCGCTGATCGCCTGGGAAAACTCCCTGCAAACGGCCTTCAAGGAAGTCCGCGATGCACTGGCCAGCCTGCGCCAAAGCAGCACCGCCGAAGCCGCCCAAAACGCCCGCGTGACCAGCGCGCAAAAGGCCCTGGAGATTTCCCAGCGGCGCTATGCCGCCGGCTATTCGGGCTATCTGGAAGTGCTCGACGCCCAGCGCAACAGCAACGACGCCCTACTCGCCATGATTGCCACCCGCCAAGCCAGGTTGGCTGCATCCGTCGATCTGTTCAAGGCGCTCGGTGGTGGCTGGAAGGATGAAGTGAAGAAGGCGGGTTAAGGACCGTTCGTCATCCCCGCGCCCCGCAGGAAGTACCCTTGGGGTGCGCAGGCGGGGATCCAGTTCCCTGCAATGCTGCCACCCAAGATGACTTCCTGCGGGGCGCGGTCGACCGGTAAAAACAGTCAAAATCTCTTGGTATTGGAAGGACCAGTAAGCAACTCCCGCATTCCTCTCTCCCCTTCAAGGGGAGGAGCCTTCTCATTCAAGGACGCCGGCGCCGCGCCTCGTAAAGGCAAACACCCGCCGCAACCGAAACATTCAAGCTTTCCACCGTACCAAACATTGGAATGCTGACTAGCTGATCACAGGTTTCCCGCGTCAGGCGGCGCATGCCTTCGCCTTCAGCCCCAAGCACCCAGGCCGTGGCGACCGGCCACTCGGCGGTATACAGGCTTTTCTCGGCATCATCGGTCGTTCCGATTACCCATATCTCGCGTTCCTGCAACTCGCGCAGGGTCCGCGCCAGATTGGTCACCATCACATAGGGCACGGTTTCGCCGGCACCGCAGGCGGTTTTCATCGCCACATCGTTTAGGCCAGCCGCCCGGTCTTTGGGCGCAATCACGGCATGCGCCCCAACCGCATCAGCAACGCGCAGGCAAGCACCGAGATTGCGCGGGTCGGTCACGCCATCCAATACGAGCAGAAAAGCCGGCTCTTCAAGCGTATCCAGCACGTCATCAAGGTGCGCCACTTTGCGGCCGCCTTCAATGCGGGCGACAACGCCCTGATGCTTGGCGCCGGGTGCCATGCCGTCCAGCCGCTTGCCATCACAGACAATGATCTTAACGCCCTGCAATTCGGCATGCTGGAGCAGGTCGCGGGCGCGTGCATCGTGGCGGGTGGCATCAACCAGGAGTTCCTTGACCGATTCGGGATCGTGGCGCAGCTTGGCAGTTACGGCATGGAAGCCGTAGATCAGGCGGGAAGTCATGGCAGCTTTCTGAAAATTGGAAGGCGCATTTTACCGCGCCGAGCCGGCCAGCCCGAAATCAGTACGCCGCGACAGGCGTTTAGCCGGCTTTCCCGAACGCTGTTCGCAGCACGGAATCTTCGCGCTCAACCCAACGCGTCAGCCATAAGTCATGCAAGGCGACATGGTGGCTGACCCAGTTGTGCAACAAGGTATCCAGCTGGCGAATCAGCGACGGCGTATGCATCGGGTCAAGCGCCGCGACGATTTGCTGGACTTTGCTGGAGATCGCCGCATGATCTTCCATGTGCGCCTCACAAAGATCGCGGTCAACCATAACCAGCAGCGAATCCCGCATCAACTGCTCTTCAGTCCGAAAATGATCCATGATGAAAATCAGCAGATCGCCCAACAGGTTGATCAGATCCGCTTCACAGTCACTGCGGCTTTCGGCATGACAGGTACTGCAATCCTGACGCGAAGCAAAACTGGTACACACCTGCCGCAGCGTGCTCATGCTGTTCAGCAGCATTTGATGCTCAAAGTCGATAGTCTGGTGGCCAGTGATCAGTTCTGCCGGCAGCGGCAGGCAGTTATAAGTCAATGCCGGCTCTTTGGCCGTATCGGTCACAAGTGAACGCGCTGGCAAAGTAACCCGTCCAAGCACCTTATAAGACATTTCCGCCTCGCATAAACCGATCAACGTATCATTCTAACGCCAAATGCTTATTTGAGGCTTGCCCTTGATTTTCTTTTCTGCCAGCCGATAATCAATTTAAACACCGGAATGGAAATCACTTGCTCACCAAAAATCAAAAAGATTGGGGCGTTGATCAGTGGGCTGCTTACCTGAGCGCCCGCGCCCTGCCCTGCATGCCGCGCTCAAAAACACGGCTATTGGAACTCGAAACAGAAAAAGGCGAGACCCTTTCGGCACACGATCTGGCCGAGCTTGCCGGTGCCGACCCTTTCCTCTGCCTGCATTTGCTGCGGGAAGCCGAAGCACATCGGACACTACGCCTGGGCCATGAAACCAGCACGCCGCTTGGGGCGATCATGCAGCTGGGCACCGACACCTTCCATGCGCTACTAGCTAACAGCCCGGAAACGGACGAAGCTAATCACGACCTCGCTGACTGCGAAGCGCGCTCGCACTTGGCCAGCCGACTGGCACTGCGCTGGGGAATGCAGCGGGCAGATGTCTCGCCGGATGAAATTGCCATGGCTGCCCTGCTCGCCGAAATTGGCGAACTGCTGCTTTGGTCATTTGCCCCAGAACTCCCCCTTAACGCATTAGCTGCTCTGGAATCAGGGCATTCACCGCGCTCCGTACAAGCGCAGGTAGACACCTGCGGTTTCCGTTTCAAGGATCTGACCTTGAAATGCGCCAGCATCTGGCACCTGCCGCCACTTCTCACGCAGTTGATCCGTGGCATCGACAACACCCGCTCCAACCTGTCACGGCTTTGTGTCGATACGGCGCGTCACCTTTCGACCGGCGGCGCTAATGATCCGGCGCTGCCGTCTGATATTGCAGACGCCAAAAATATCATCCCCGGTGCCACGCTGGAATGGCTGACCGAGCAATTGCCCGGCCTCAGCGAAGAGGAGGTTGCGGCAATCGTCCTCAAGGCGACCGAGTTAGTGCACTCGACTCACCTTTGATGACGACTGCTACGGTCAACGCTTCTTTGCAGCCTTTTTTGCCGCCGGCTTAACTGACGCCTTAACGGCTGACGCTTTCACAGCTCGCTTGGCAGCAGGTTTAGCCTTCGCCTTACCCGCTGTTTTCTTGATTGATGCCTTACCTGCCGGCTTATTTGCTGGCTTATCTGCCTGCTTGGTTGCCGACTTGGCCTGAACTTTGGCGCCCGACTTGGCTTGAACTTTGCCATCCGGCTTGACCCGATCCCGGGCAAAGGGCTTGGCCGCGGCGGTCACCGCAACCGCTGCACCAGCCGTTTGCCCTCGACCGAAAGGCTTGGCCGTGGGTTGGCCCACTGACTTCTTGCCGGCCAGACCCCGGCCATCTTTTTCATCCCGAACCAGCGTGAAATCAATCTTGTTGGTTTCCAGATCGGCCCGCACCAGCTTGACCCGCGCCCGGTCGCCCAGACGGTAACGCTGCCCGGTACGCTCTCCCAGCATCTGATGCTTGACGTTATCGAACTGGAAGTAATCCTCGCCCAGTTCCGAAACATGGACCAGACCTTCGATATAAATCGTGTCAAGCGCGACAAAAATCCCGAAACCAGTCACTGCGGAAATCGTGCCGTCAAATTCCTCGCCAATGCGCTCCTTCATGAAGTAGCACTTCAGCCAGTTCTCGACATCGCGCGTCGCTTCGTCAGCCCGCCGCTCGGTACCCGAACATTGCAGGCCGATATCGTCCCAACTGCCCACTGGTGTATAAATTTGCTTGGCAAGCACGGCCTTGATGGCGCGATGCACCAGCAAATCGGGATAACGCCGGATTGGCGAGGTGAAGTGGGTGTAATGCTCGTAAGCCAGGCCAAAGTGGCCGACGTTGTCCGGGCTATACATCGCCTGCCGCAAGGAACGCAACATCACCGTTTGCAACAACTGGAAGTCAGGGCGCAGCTTGACCTGTTCAAGTAGCACCGAGTAATCCTTGGCTGTCGGATTTTCTCCGCCACTCAGCGCCAGCCCAAATTCGCCGAGGAAGCTGCGCAAATTAGTCAATTTTTCGTCGCCCGGTGCAGCGTGAATGCGATAAAGGCAAGCCTGCTTGTGCTCGGCAAGGAAATCCGAAGCGCAGACATTAGCCGCCAGCATGCACTCTTCAATCACCCGGTGGGCATCGTTGCGGAAGACCGGCACGATGTTTTCGATCTTGCCCTGCTCATTGAAGACCATCTGCGTTTCGGTCGTCTCGAAGTCAATCGCCCCACGCTGCGCCCGCGCCTTGTGCAGCGCCTGAAACAACTTGTAAAGATCCTTCAAATGCGGCTGCAGTGCCACATGCACGTCATTCTCCGGCTTGGCTTCACCGGACAACCACGACCACACTAGGTTATAAGTCAGCCGCGCCTTGGAGCGGAAGACCGCCGGATAAAATCGATACTTGCCAATCTTGCCGGCCGCACTGATCTCCATGTCGCATACCATCGCCATCCGCTCGACATCCGGGTTCAGCGAACAAATGCCGTTCGACAATTTCTCCGGCAACATCGGAATGACCCGGCGCGGGAAATAAACCGAATTACCCCGCTCCATCGCCTCCTTATCGAGCGCCATGCCCGGCTTGACGTAATGCGAAACATCAGCAATCGCCACGACCAGTCGCCAGCCACGGCCCTTCTTCTCGCAGAACACTGCATCATCGAAGTCACGCGCCGTTTCA
This sequence comes from Burkholderiales bacterium, assembly GCA_038250105.1. Classification (GTDB taxonomy): domain Bacteria; phylum Pseudomonadota; class Gammaproteobacteria; order Burkholderiales; family Rhodocyclaceae; genus Azonexus. The sequence continues at coordinate 28,945 of JBBSCQ010000018.1, forward strand.
CCGTCAATAGTGACTAACGGCAAATCGCGCAAATCCTCGCGTCCAGCCAGATCAGCCTTCTTGACCTTGTCCGGCAACGCCTTGTTTTCCTCCAAAGCCGCGATCGAAAATTCAAACGGTAAATCATGCTTGCGCAGCGCAATCTCGATTTCCATACCGGGATCGGCGTAATTCCCCAGCACCTCGGAAATCCGACCGATTGGCTTCGAGAACTTGCTCGGCTGCTCAATGATATCGACCATCACGACCATGCCCGACTCAGCCTTGATCTTCGCCTTCTTCTCTGGCGGCACCAGAATATCCTGCGCAATGCGGCGGTTTTCTGGCACGACAAAAACCAAGCCGTGTTCTACCAACACTCGGCCAACCACCCGGGTATTCGCCCGCTCAGTCACTTCGACAATACTGCCCTCCGGCCGGCCCTTTCGGTCAACACCCGTTACCCGCACCAAAGCACGATCCCCATGCAGCACCTTGGCCATTTGATGTTGGGCAAGGAAAATGTCGGCACTGCCATCATCCGGGATCAGAAAACCGTAGCCATCCTGATGCCCCTGAATCTTGCCCGCCGTCAGGCTCGCTCGTTCCGGCAGGATATAAGTTCCCTTTCGATTGCGCAGAACCTGACCCTCGCGCTCCATAGCCCCCAAGCGGCGTTGGAACATTTCACGCTCAGTTTCGGCAATATCAAGCAATTGAGTCAGCTCTTCAAAACTCAATGGCCGCGCTTCATTGGTCAAAACTTGCGTCACGTACTCACGTGACGGCAATGGAAATTCATAGCGCACAGACTCCCGATCAAAGAAGGGATCGGCCCGACGAACTTTGGACAGCTTTTTAATTGACATCTCTTTTTCTTTCTCTATAATGGCGGCTCTTCGCACCTGTGCCCAGGTGGCGGAATTGGTAGACGCACTAGTTTCAGGTACTAGCGGGTAACTCCGTGGGGGTTCGAGTCCCTTCCTGGGCACCAGCGATTTTGATACAAGGCCTTGTTAAAGCAAGGCCTTTTTTCATTTTCGCCTCTCGGTTTTCAACAACTTGCAATTGCGTGGTTTGCTGTTTCGACTGCATTGTCTCACAGCGCATACTGATCATCCTTCGGTAACAATTGCTCACACTTGCGTACACAGCAGCGGTCATCGCGGGGAACAACGCTGCGTTATTTGGCTTATCAACAAAACCATTGTGAGCCAAACCATGAAAAAGACGACAACCCTCTGCTTGGCCATCAGCCTGATGCTGGGCACGGTCACAACCGCGCAAGCCGACTGGGGTCGCCACAATGGCTACCGCCCACACCAACAAGATTATGGCCGTCATCAAGACCACGGCTATCGCTCCAGCCGTGGCTGGGGTGGACCGGCAGCCTTACTGGCCATCACTGGCTTGGCCATTGGCGCCGCCGTATATAGTCAAGCCAATGCGGCCCCGGTTTATGCCGCACCGGTTTACGTCCCACCGCCGCTTCAGGTAGAAGCAGTTCCCGCCTCGGGAAACTGGTATTACTGCGGCTCGTCGGGACAGTATTACCCCTACGTTCGCTACTGCGATGAAGGCTGGCAGACGGTAATGCCGCCGCGCCAATAACAGAAAACGGGCTAAAAGGCCCGTTGACCGCAGCCCACAGGCAAACCAGCCGTTGTTAGCAAGGTTAAACCCGTGGGGTAGCGTTGTTTGCAAATGATTAATTATTGAAGGGATGCTGCTTCAAAATCGTTTCATCTCGCTCGGGGCCGGTCGACACAATGGCGATCGGCACTTCGCAAAGTACTTCAAGACGATTCAGATAAGCTTGGGCATTTGCCGGCAAATCTTCCCAGCGTTTGACGCCAAAGGTGGTATCGCTCCAGCCCGCCATCGTCTCGTAAATCGGTACACAACGAGCCACCTCGTCGGCACCAATCGGCAACAGATCAATCACCTTGCCATCCAGCGTGTAGCCGGTGCATATATTGAGTTCTTTCAAGCCATCAAGCACATCGAGCTTGGTGATGCACAGCCCGGTCAGGCCATTGATCCGGCCAGAGCGACGTAAGGCTGCAGCATCGAACCAGCCACAGCGACGCTTGCGACCAGTCACCGTACCGAACTCACGGCCAACTTGTGACATCTGATAACCTGGAACGCCCTCTGTTTCAATGTCCAGCTCACTCGGAAATGGGCCACCACCGACGCGTGTACAGTAAGCCTTGGTGATGCCCAGAACATAATGCAGCATGCCCGGCCCGACACCCGCGCCTGCCGATGCTTGGCCAGCAACGCAATTCGATGAGGTGACAAACGGATAGGTGCCATGGTCGATATCCAGCAGCGTTCCCTGCGCACCTTCAAACAACATGTTGTGACCGGCTTTGTTGGCCGCGTAGAGCGCAGCGGAAACATCGGTCACCATTGGCTTGATTTGCTCGGCATCAGCCATCGCCTGATCGTAGACACTCTGGAAATCAACAGCCGGCGCCTTGAAGTACTGGGTGAGCACGAAGTTATGATATTCCAGCACTTCCTTCAGCTTTTCAGCGAAGCGCTCAGGATTGAACAAGTCGTAGACCCGCAAGCCACGGCGTGAAACCTTGTCTTCATAAGTCGGGCCAATGCCCTTACCCGTCGTACCAATTTTTTTATCCTCACTCTTAGCGCTCTCGCGCGCCTTATCGATCGCAGAGTGATACGGCAGGATAATTGGGCAGCCCGGGCTAACCTTCAAGCGTGAGCGAACATCAATACCGCCCTTTTCCAGTTCGGCAATTTCCGACAACAGATGATGAATGTCGAGCACCACGCCATTGCCAATGTAGCAATCGACACCGTCACGAACGATACCAGAGGGAACCAGATTCAATTTATAAACCCGCTCACCGACGACCAGGGTATGACCGGCGTTATGCCCGCCTTGAAAACGCACAACCCCTTGAGCATGGTCAGTCAGCCAATCGACGATCTTGCCTTTCCCCTCGTCACCCCATTGAGTGCCTACTACGATGACATTTTTAGCCATTTTTTTAGTCCTCTTGAATTGCTTCAATAATCCATTGACCGCCAACTAGCGCAAGCTTTCTGTCGCACGCCGGCCCTTCACATGCAGTTTCGCCCGGCAGTAGTTCGACGACGACTTCGCCCTGTTGGCGCAATACAGCGATATGCGCTGCCAAAACCTTGTCGTGACCAGCGCAAGACGCCAAAATGCCTGCCTGCTGGCGGCCCGTTGGCACCAGACGAGCCACTTCACGTAAATCCATCGAAAACCCGGTCGCTGGACGAGCCCGACCAAATGTCATGCCGGCTCCGTCATAGCGTCCACCAAGTGCGATGGCCGCCGGATAATCCGGGCAGTAGGCGGCAAAAACCACACCATTGTGATAGTGGTAGCCGCGCAAATCAGACAGGTCGAGCGAAAACGATAGTTCTGGTGCAGCATCAATCAAATGCTGCAAGCCTTCGAGTGCAGATGTGATTGCCGGTAGTGGCGGCAGCAATTCAGCCGCCCGAGCCATAACTTCTGCACCACCATAAAGCTGCGGCAAAACCAGCAAGGCTTCACGATACGGCGCAGCCACATCGGCACAGACTTCCATTAATTCCGGGACGTCCTTGGCTTGCAACAGCTTAAGAACCTTGTCTTCGGTTTCCTGGGTCAGTCCGGCCGCCTCAGCCAAGGCGCGAAAAATACCGACGTGTCCAAGGTCAATCCGGCTGATTGGCAGCTTGATCGCAGCAAATGCGCCAGCCATCAAACGAATGATGTCGAGATCAGCCGCGATGCCTTCGTAGCCATAGAGTTCTGCACCAATCTGGACCGGCTCGCGACCCGCCGAAACACTAGCCGGCAAGGTGTGCAGCACGCTACCGCAATAGCAAAGACGAGTGACACCCTGGTGATTTAGCAAATGCGCATCGATACGCGCCGCTTGTGGGGTGATGTCAGCACGTACGCCCATCGTCCGACCAGAAAGCTGATCGACCAATTTGAAAGTACGCAACTGAAGATCCTGGCCAGCACCGGTCAAAAGCGACTCAAGATATTCCAGCATAGGCGGCATGACAAACTCGTAACCACGAACAGAGAAATGATCGAGGACAGTTCGGCGCAAGCGCTCTATACGTGCCGCCTCAGCGGGTAACGCATCAGCAATATATTCAGGCAACAGCCAATTCATGAGAAAAGCATCAGTAGTACGATACCAATAAGCATCGAAGTCAGGCCAATGAAGCGAATCTGCCCGTCCGAAAGTTGAATGAGGCGGCGAAAGGTTTCACGCCATGCCGCCGGCGCGATAAAAGGCATGATGCCTTCGAGCACCAACATCAGCGCGAAGGCAAGCAGGATCGACGAAGTCATTTCCCTTTATCGTTGCTACGCCCTTGGCTCTTCATATATTTGAAGAAATCGGAACTCGGCTCGACAACCAGAATGTCGGTCTTGTTCTTGAAGCTGCCGCGATAAGCCTCGAGACTACGATAGAAAGCATAGAACTCGGGGCTTTGGGAAAAAGCCTGAGCATAAACTGAGGCCGCCTTGGCATCCCCCTCGCCTTTGACTTTCTGGGCATCGCGATAGGCGTCAGCAATAATGACTTCACGCTGACGATCAGCATCGGCCCGGATTTTTTCGGCTTCGGCAGAACCTTCGGAACGCAGTTCGTTAGCGACACGCTTACGCTCTGCCTCCATCCGACGGTAGACCGCATCACTAACCTCGGTCGGCAACTCGACGCGTTTCAAGCGAACATCAACGATCTGCACACCAATCTTGCGAGCATCGACGTCGGCCTTTTCTCGCATCTGCTCCATGATCTTGTCGCGTTCGCCAGAGACCACATCACGCACAGTGCGCTTACCAAACTCCTCGCGCAAACCGGCGTTTACCGTCTGGTTCAGCCGTGTTCTGGCACGCGCCTCATCACCGCTGACAGAAATGTAATACAGGCTTGGATCAACAATGCGCCATTTGATGTAAGAATCAACCAGCACATTCTTTTTCTCGGAAGTAATGAAACGCTCCGGATCAGAGTTATCCAGCGTAATAATACGCTTCTCGAAATAACGCACGTTCTGGATCAGTGGGATTTTGAAATTCAGACCCGGCTCAGAAATGACCTGTTTGACTTCACCCAGCTGAAAGACCAAGGCAAACTGGCGTTGATCAACCGTAAATATCGACATCGCCAGAACTACCAGAATGGTGGCAGCGATAGCGCCCAGTAAATTGATACGCGAACTCATCAACGCCCCTCCCGATCACGCGAGCGCAGCGAACCATCGCGCGAACCCGCTGAAGACGACCCACCAGAGACCGGCCGCTCAAGTTGCGGCGGCACCTCCGACGATAACTGCCCGGCACTCGGCCGAACGGCAGACTGAACGGTCGAACCCTCGGCCACGCCACTATGGGCTGCCGTTACACTGGCAGCACCCTGCATCAACTTGTCAAGCGGCAGATAAAGCAAATTACCCTGCCCCTTGGCATCAACCAGAACCTTGCTGGTGTTGGAGTAAACCTGCTCCATCGTTTCCAGGTACATGCGCTGACGGGTCACCTCTGGCGCCTTGGCGTACTCGACCTGAACCTGTTTGAAGCGCGAAGCGTCACCCTCGGCAGTAGCAATTACGCGCTGCTTATGGCCGTTGGATTCTTCCATCAAGCGCGCCGCCGTACCTTTCGCCTTCGGAATCACGTCGTTGGCGTAAGCCTGACCTTCATTTTTCTGGCGTTCCAGATCCTGCCCCGCTTTGACAGCATCGTCAAAAGCGGCCTGTACCTGCTCGGGCGGCTGGGCATTCTGCATCGTCACCTTGGAAACCAAGATGCCACTCTTGTAACGATCAAGAATATCCTGCATCAACTTGGCTGCCTCGGTCGCGATCTGCTCTCGTCCTTCGTAGAGGACAAAGTTCATCTTGCTCTTGCCGACGATTTCGCGAACTGCCGATTCAGCAGCCCCCATCACCGCTTCATCTGTTGAACGGTTATTGAAGAGATATTCGACCGGATCCTTCAATATGTACTGCACAGCAAACTGAATATTGACGATGTTTTCGTCATCAGTCAGCATCAGCGCCTCTTTCAATACCTTGTTGCGTTCACTGCCACGATAACCAATTTCAAGGGTACGCACCCCGGACAGGTTAACCAACTCATGTGACTGGAAAGGGTAAGGAAAACGCCAGCGCAATCCCGGCTCGGTCGATTCCTTGTAGCTGCCAAACTGGAGCACAAGACCGCGCTGCGAAGCATCAACAATATAGAAACCAGAAGCCAGCCAAGCGACCGCGACCAAACCAGCGATTAGCGTCAGGCCACCACCGAGAAACTTTGGATTGAAATCGATTTGCGGCATACGCGGCCCATCACCTCCGCCATTGCCGCCTCCGCCACCTTTTTTATCGAACATACCAGACAATTTCCGATTGAAATCACGCCATAGCTGTTCTAGATCGGGGGGGCCATCATTCGGCTTGCGGGGGCCACCACCATTGGGTTTATCACCGTCGTTACCACCACGGTTACCCCACTGCGGGTCATTGAGCGACATAAAAATACCTAGTGTTGGAATCATTGATATTGGAAATTCAATTTATAAAATCCTGTTGAGCCTCACGCTCGGCTTCAGCTAACGCCTTTTTCCGAGTATCAGCTTTCGCCAGTGCAAATTCGGCCAGCCCTTTACGTAGCAAATCCAAACCTTCTCCGGAGCGCGCACTAACCCGAGCGCGCGCGATATTACCATATTCATTCCGATCGATTCCCGGAGAGGCTTCGGTCAGGTCAATCTTGTTCCAGACAATCAATTGCCGAACGCTGCGGGCGCCGATCTCCTGAAGCACTTTATTCACCTCAATAATCTGTTCGTCACGTGCATGGCTGGCACTATCCACCACATGCAGCAAAACATCTGCATCGGTTGCCGCTTCCAGTGTCGCGTGAAAAGCGTCAACCAGTGAGTGAGGCAAATCGCGAATAAAACCCACGGTATCGGAAATCACAACATTTCCGGCCCCCTCGATCCACAGCTTGCGAGTAGTGGTATCAAGTGTTGCAAAGAGCTGATCGGCGGTATAAACACCGGCATGTGTCAAGGCATTGAACAACGTAGACTTGCCGGCGTTGGTGTAACCGACCAAGGAAACATTCAGCACCTCACCTCGCATTCGTGCCTTACGTTGTACATCACGTTGACGCGAGAGCTTGACCAAACGCTCCTTGAGCAACTTGACCCGAATACCCAACAGACGCCGGTCAGTTTCAAGTTGTGTTTCACCTGGCCCGCGCATGCCAATACCGCCCTGCTGTCGTTCAAGGTGAGTCCAACCACGAACCAGGCGCGTCGATAGGTGTTCAAGTTGCGCCAACTCAACCTGCAACTTTCCCTCGGCGCTCGAAGCGCGCAGGGCGAAAATATCGAGAATCAGGCTGGTACGATCAATCACCCGGCATTTGAGTTCGCGCTCAAGATTTCGTTCCTGCGCCGGGGACAATTCATGGTTAAAAATTACCAGATCAGATTCTGTTGCCGCCAACATCGCGGCGATTTCCTGCACCTTGCCTTTACCGGCGAAGGTTTTCGGATCCGGGCTATGCCGCGGGCCGCGCACCTCGGCAACTATTAAGCCGCCAGCCGACTCGGCCAACAAGCGAACCTCTTCCAGTTGATCTTCCAGATCAGGCTGACCGAAGTCGAGTTGAACTATTACCGCACGTTCACCGGCAGCAGGTCGTTCAATCATGGGGATTTCCGGGCAAAAGAAGCATTGGCCCGCCAGAACGACGGGCCATGTAGCTGGCGATAATTATTCCGCCGCTTGTTCTTGTTGGAGATTGACCGGACGCGCCGGAACCACCGTCGAGATAGCGTGTTTATATACCATTTGTGTAACTGTATTCTTCAACAGTACGACGTACTGATCGAAGGATTCAACCTGTCCCTGCAATTTAATCCCGTTAACCAGGTAAATTGAAACAGGCACGTGTTCTCGGCGAAGAGCGTTGAGGAAGGGGTCTTGTAGCAATTGCCCTTTGTTGCTCATGGTGTGGACTCCATGTGTGTTGTTATGAGCTGTCTAATGTACCGAATATTGCTTCGGGACGGCGAAGTATTTACGGATTATTTCTTGATTTGCCCGCAAATGGGTTTTCGGTAGTCACAAACTGAATTTTCAAGGGCGTTCCCTGCAACTTGAATGCCTCACGGAAAATATTCTCAAGATACCGTTTATAGCTTTCCTTAATGTGGTCGACGGCATTGCCATGCACGACAATGATTGGCGGATTTGAGCCACCTTGGTGAGCATAACGCGGTTTCGGGCGGAAAAGGCCATGTTTCGGCGGCGCCTGCTTTGCCACGGCATCAGCCAGAACGCGTGCCAGACGCGGCGTCGACATTTTAGCCATCGCTGCAGCAAAGGCGGCATCAACCGAACGGAAGGTTGACTCCAGACCAATGTTGTCCTTGGCGGAAATAAAATGGAAATTTGCGAAGTCGAGGAATTTCAGCTTGCGCTGCAAAATGGTACGCGTTTGCTCGCGGGTATAGGCGTCAAGACCATCCCACTTATTCACCGCGACCACCAATGCCCGTCCGGACTGGACGATAAAGTCGGCAATATGGGCGTCCTGATCAGAAATATCGGCCTGCGCATCAACCATCAGAATGACGACATTAGCGTCTTCGATTGATTGCAGTGTTTTTACCACCGAAAACTTTTCAATCGTCTCGAACACCTTGCCGCGCTTACGCATACCGGCTGTGTCGATGAGAATATATTTACGGCCACCGCGTTCGAAATCAATTTCGATCGAGTCGCGCGTCGTTCCCGGCGCATCAAATGCAATGACCCGCTCTTCGCCCAGCAGCGTATTGATCAGGGTAGATTTACCGACATTCGGCCGGCCAACGATGGCCACACGCACTGCGGTCGATTTTGCTTCATCCTCTTCCGGCTCAGGAAAGATGGCCAAGGCCAGATCAACGATGCCACGCACACCCTCGCCATGCGCGGCGGAGATGGCATTGGGCTCACCCAGACCAAGCTCGTGAAAGTCCGACTCGGCCAGCCCGGAATCCAGGCCTTCTGACTTGTTGACCGCAATAAATACCGGCCGACCAATGCGGCGCAGTTTGTTGGCGATTTCCTTGTCGTGCGGCGTGACACCGGAGCGACCATCAACGACAAAAATAACCGCATCCGCCTCGGCAATCGCCTGTTCAGTCTGGCGCGCCATTTCATGCACGATGCCTTCCGTCACGAGCGGCTCGAAACCGCCGGTATCAACGACCAGATAAGGCTTGCTACCGAGCTTGCCATGACCGTAATGACGATCGCGGGTCAAACCAGGCATATCGGCAACAATGGCGTCGCGCGACTTGGTCAGGCGGTTGAATAAAGTGGATTTGCCGACATTGGGTCGACCGACCAGTACTATCGTAGGTTTCATTGCGCCTCTATTGAACTCAGATTACCGCCAACGGTTTGCACCAGAAAGCTGGAACCGAGCAATTGAACCGAAGCGCGGACGGGCGTGCCATCGGTTTTCTGACGGGCGACAAAGCTCCCGTCTTCGCGGGAGAGCCAATGAACCATGCCTTCCGCATCAGCCACGGCAACCAGACCACGGCGTACTGCCGGGCCGGAAACGCGGCGATTTAACAACTTATCCTGTTTCCACAGGCTGCTACCGGACAAACGGTCGAGTGCATGCACGGCCCCCTTGTCGTCGGTGACAAACAAATAGCGCCCATCAAGCGCCAGGCCAACAGCGGAGGAAAGCTCACGCGACCAGACCATTACACCGCCCTGCCCCATATCAAAACAGGCAACGCGCCCCTGGAAGGCAACGGCACAGACCTGACTGCCATCAACCACTGGGGAGGAAACAATATCGGCGACACGATCAAGTTCAGTAGCCCCCTTGGGTAGGGCTACCGCCCCCTCCCAAACTGGCGCACCGTTTTGCATCGAGAGGGCCACTAGCTTGCCGCCGGGAAAGCCGACGAAAATATACTTATCGGCAAATACTGGCGAGCCGGCGCTACGAATGGACAACGTCGGGGTTGAGCGCTGATAAACCCACTTACGCCCCCCATCAATTTGATCAAACAGGAAAACACGATTATCGCCACTCTTGACCGCAACACCGTTATCACCCACGGTTGGGGCCGCCAGAACTTCGCTGGTAACTTTGGCCTGCCAAACGGGTTTTCCATCATCGGCCGAAAAGGCCAGTACATCACCCTTGGGCGTACCCACCACGACCAGCCGACCATTCGCGCCAACACCAGCCGAGAGTTTCTGACCCGCGTTAATCTTCCAGATGGATTTTCCGTCTTCAAGCCGGTTGACCGTACCATCCTGGCTCGCAACATAGACAATGTTACCGACAACGGCAGGTGAAAAAGTGTAATCGCCCGCCTTGCCAGCACTGAATGACCATTGCGTCCGAATTTCTGCTGTCGGCACAATGGGCTTCAGAGGTACCATTTTCGGCCCTGAACTGGTGAAGGGAATGATTGAATCAAGCGAGTCTGAAATGGTCGCACAACCGCTCAGCAGGAAACCAGCAGCCGAGAATACAGCGAACAGGCGGCGCGACATCAGGCAGCCTCACCCAGGCTATCGAGCTTTTGCTGCAGCAATTCGCGGCCAGCCCCGGGCTTGCCGGTCGTTTTATCTTGTGCCGCCTTGTAGGCAGTACGCGCCTCGGCATTTTTTTCTTGCGCCGCCAGCACATCACCCTTTAACTCAAGGAAACGTGCGTCAAAAACCGCAGAATGACTGACCTCAAGCTGTTTCAGCGCTTCGTCGTATGCTTTTTCATCAAGCTGAACCGCCGCCAAGCGCAGGCGGGCAAGATCCTTGATTTCGTCCTTGCCATTGTCCGCGGCCCAAGTCAGTTGCGCCTTGGCTGTTTTCAGATCGCCCGCCTCAAATGACTGCTTGGCCGCGAGCAAGGCACCGAGCGAGGCGTAAGGCGTACTACCAAATTTTTCCGCAAGCTCACCCGCCGCACCTTTGATTTTCTGCGCATCATTGGTTGCAACGGCCTGCTCAAGCACGGCAAAAACACCGGCAGCCTGGGTTGATTGGCCACGTTGATACCAGTTCCACCCCTGCCAGGAAATAACGGCTAGACAAAACACAATAACCACGGTGGTCACCAGGTTGCCGTGCATTTTCCACCAGGTTTTCAGGGTATCGAGCTGTTCCTGCTCTTCAAGATCGTAGTGCGCCATGCTGCTTATTCCTCGTCCGTTTCGTCCGAATCAATCAGGTATCCAACGATGGCTTCTGCCAGATCGTCCACTTTAACTTTCTGTTGCGCCGAACCTTCTTCGCGCAATGACTTCAACTGGGCTTCCCCGGTCAACGCCTCATCTTCGCCAATAATGACGGCAAATGCTGCACCGCTGCTATCAGCTTTTTTCATTTGCGACTTGAAACTACCGCCACCGCAATGCAAAAGAACATTAATCCCTTGATCGCGCAAACCTTCGGCAACCCGGAAAGCCAGACGGGAAGCGGCCTCGCCCTGATGGACAAAATATACATCAGGGGCTGGCGCGGCCGGTTCGCCGCCGGACTCCTTGATCAGCGCAATCAAGCGTTCGACACCCATGGCAAAACCACAAGCCGGTACCGGTTTGCCCCCCAACTGGCTAACCAGTCCGTCGTAACGGCCACCGGCGCAGACGGTGCCTTGCGCACCAAGCTTGTCGGTCACCCACTCGAAGACGGTCAAATTGTAGTAATCCAGGCCACGCACGAGGCGCGGATTGATCTTGTAGGGCACGCCAGCGTCACGCAGGACGCGCTGAACGCCCTCGAAATGTGCCAGCGATTCAGCCCCGAGATAATCGATCAACTTGGGCGCAGCGCTACACAAATCCTGCATCGCCGGATTTTTGCTATCAAGAATGCGCAGCGGGTTAGTGTGCAGACGACGCTTCGCCTCTTCGTCGAGCAACTCGGCATTTTCTTCAAAATAAGTAATCAGCGAAGCGCGATGCTGGGCGCGCTCTTCCGGCTGACCGAGGCTATTGATTTGCAGTTCGATACCATCCAGACCGAGGTCGCCCCACAAACGAGCGCCCATCAGGATCATTTCCGCATCAATATCCGGACCAGTAAAACCGAAGGATTCAACACCGACTTGATGAAACTGGCGGTAACGCCCCTTCTGCGGCCGCTCATGGCGGAACATCTGGCCGATGTAGTAAAGCCGCTGCGTCTGGCGCGCCGCCAGATTGTGTTCGATCACAGCGCGCACGCAACCCGCCGTACCTTCGGGACGTAGGGTCAGCGCCTCACCGTTCAGACCATCGATGAAGGAATACATTTCCTTCTCAACGATGTCAGTCACCTCACCAATGGCGCGCTTGAAGAGCGGCGTCGGCTCGACAATGGGCAGGCGGATCGGCCGGTAGCCGTAGCTCTTCAGCCAGGACCGAATGGTGTCCTCAAACAGTTCCCAAAATTCGGCTTCGTCGGGCAGGATGTCGTTCATCCCGCGCACGGCTTGCAATACTTGACTCATGACTTCAGTTTCTTGGTGTAAGTGCGCTCAACGTAGCGCTCGATAATTTGTTTGAATTCGTTGGCGATGTTGTCGCCCTTCAAGGTAACCGTTTTTTCGCCATCTTCATAAACCGGGGCAGATGGCGCTTCGCCGGTACCGGGTAGCGAAATGCCGATATTGGCGTGCTTCGACTCGCCCGGACCATTAACAATGCAGCCCATCACGGCCAAGGTCATATTTTCGGCACCGTCGTAATGCAGTTTCCATTCCGGCATCTTGGCGCGAACAAAATCTTGTACTTCACCGGCCAGTTCCTGGAACAGCGTACTCGTCGTCCGACCACAGCCGGGGCAGGCCGCAACCATCGGCGTAAAGGCGCGCAGGCCCATCGTCTGCAGGATTTCCTGGCCGACGATGACCTCCTGCGTGCGCGAACCGCCCGGCTCCGGCGTCAGGGAGATACGAATAGTGTCGCCGATGCCTTCTTGCAGCAAAACGGAGAGTGCTGCGGTCGACGCGACAATTCCCTTGGAACCCATGCCAGCCTCGGTCAAGCCGAGGTGCAAGGCATAGTCAGCACGCAGCGAGAGCTCGCGGTAAATGGCGATCAGATCCTGCACGCTGGAAACCTTGCAAGAGAGAATGATTTTGTCGCCAGCCAGCCCGACCTCTTCGGCCTTGGCGGCCGACTCCAGGGCAGAAGTCACCATGGCGTGACGCATAATCGCCGTTGCGTCCAGCGGTTCAGCCTTGCGGCTGTTTTCGTCCATAACGCGGGCGAGCAAGGACTGGTCAAGACTGCCCCAATTCACACCGATACGCACCGGCTTGTCATACTTGCAGGCCAGTTCGATCATCTGGGCAAACTGCTCGTCCTTTTTCTTGCCAAAGCCGACATTGCCCGGATTGATCCGATATTTGGCCAAGGCTTCGGCACACCCCGGATGATCAATCAGCAAACGATGGCCGTTGTAGTGAAAATCACCAATCAGCGGCACATTGCAATTCATCCGATCAAGATGTTCGCGAATTTTGGGTACGGCGGCTGCCGCTTCCGGCGTATTGACGGTGATGCGGACCAACTCCGAACCGGCACGAGCCAATTCAGCGGTTTGCAGGGCTGTCGCCAGATAGTCAACCGTATCCGTATTGGTCATCGACTGAATGACTACCGGCGTATTGCCGCCAATGGTCACATGGCCAATCTTGCAACTGCGCGTCAGGCGCTTGGATGAAGCACTCACGTTTTACTCCAGAACCAGACGAGCAACTTCGCCGCGTGTATGAGGGGCCAGATCTACTGCCTGACCATGCCAGAAAACCCGGACGCCGGGCGCATAGCCAACGACCAGCGAAAGCGGCCCCTGACCGGACAGCGTTTGCTCGGTGCCGGCGGTAACACGCTGGGAGAATATCTGTTTGTTATCGCGGTCGCGGACTTCCAGCCAGGAATCCTTTTCGAATACAAAACGCATTTGCGGTGCATTGGTCACCGGCGCAGGCTTTGCTTCTTCAGGCGACGCTGGCAAGCTTGCATTTGCTGCTACTGCCGCTTGTGCTGGGGACTGCGCCTGTGGATTCATGATCTGCTGTGGCGTCGTGCCCGGTGGAAAGACAGGTTCAACCGGCGTCGCAACCGTCGGTACCGCAGCAGCAGGTACTGTGGCTGGCTCATCTTTGCGCGCCAGTGAGTCGAGCAGGCTCTGGGTGCTTTCACGCAAGGCCGAAAGATCGTTCGGCATCAGGAAATAGGCCAGGGAAGCCAGTACCACGAGGCCGACACCCAAGAACACAACGAAACGATCACGTTGCGAGGCGCCACCTGATCGCGGCATCGTTGCCGGTGGTGATTCGGGAACAGCGAGATTACTCACCCGCTTTTCGAGGCTGCTATCTAATTGCATCATCAAGGGTGCAGCATCTATCTGCACGGTACGGGCGTAATTGCGGACGATGCCGCGAATAAAGGTACTTCCCGGCAAGTCATGCCAGCGCCCGGCCTCCAGCGCCTCCACCTGGCGCAGACCGAGCTTAAGCGTCTGGACAATATCGAGTGCGGTCAAGCCTCGCGCCTCGCGCGCCAGCCTCAATTTTTCGCCGACATGCAGCTCAGGTGTCAAAACGGTATTTTCGGCAACAACTTCGCCGTTATTTAACTGCTCACTCATTCAAAATTACCTTTGAGGAATTCTTGATACTCAGGCGACGCCGGGTAGCGGCCACGGAGTTGCGACGCATAGCCACCTTCAGCCACCCGATTGCCTAACTTTCGCTCGATGCGGATGCCCAGCCAAAGCGCTTCTGCGGTCGGCGGTTCCATCATTTTGAGCGCATCGCCCAAGTAGATACGAGACTCTTCATAGGTTCCGCGTTTAAAGAGCAATTTGGCCATCTGGAAACGCGCCGTCAAGGCGCCATCGCGCGACATTTGCATTGCCTGCAACAAATAACCTTGCGCGCCGTCGAGGTCACCCGCCTTCATGGCGCACGTACCGGCATTGGTGTAAGCGCGCTCGGGCGTTTCATAGAGCGGGCTTTTCAGCGCATTCAGGAAGTAGGCGATGGACTGGCGCTCCTTGCCTGTATCGCACAGATACCAACCGTAATTATTGTTCACTTCAGGGTCATTCGGCGCAATGCTCAAAGCGCGCTGAAAGTCATTTTCAGCCTTGCCATATTCACGAAGCGCCGCATAGACCAGGCCACGGATGCTGTAAGCCGGAAAATAACTGGAGTCAGCGACCAACGCGATCCCCAACTCATCAAGCGCGACCGCCATGCTGCCGCCCTGAAAATACATTGCACCGAGTTCAGTGTGGATTTTGGCGCGGTTTCGCGGATCGTTCGAATTCTGGGTCCGGGTGCTTGTCGGCTGCTCAAAGTTGTACTCGGCCTGGGCCGAAAAAGCGCAAAAGGCGCTTAGACAGAAAGCAACAATCCCATTCTTCAGTGCAAGACTTCTCACGGCCTGATCTCCTTGAGCGCAATCACACGCCCAGCTGTACGCTTGGTTTTGTCTTTGACCTGACCGGCCAGTTGACCGCAGGCGGCATCAA
Organism: Burkholderiales bacterium; assembly: GCA_038250105.1. Lineage (GTDB taxonomy): Bacteria > Pseudomonadota > Gammaproteobacteria > Burkholderiales > Rhodocyclaceae > Azonexus. Next base: position 44,512 of record JBBSCQ010000018.1, read on the forward strand.
TGTCGTCACCACGCGTCTTGCGCGTTGTCGTAATGATACCGGCCGCCATCAGGATATCGGCAAAGCGCCGCACCCGCTCGGCAGGCGAACGCTTGAATGGCGAACCCGGGAAAGGGTTAAAGGGAATGAGATTAAATTTACACGGCACTGTTTTGACCAAGTTGACCAGTTGGCGAGCATTGGCATCGCTGTCATTGATGCCGTCGAGCATGACGTATTCGAAGGTAATGAAATCGCGCGGCGCTTTTACCAGATAACGCTGGCAAGCAGCCATCAGTTCGACCAAGGGGTATTTCTGGTTGATCGGTACCAGTTCGTCACGCAGCTTGTCGTTCGGCGCGTGCAGCGAAACCGCCAGAGCAACCGGACACTCGTCACGTAAGCGATCCATCACCGGCACCAGACCGGAAGTAGAAACTGTAACGCGGCGGCGCGACAGGCCATAAGCGTTGTCGTCAAGCATCAGCTTGAGCGCCGTGACGGAATTTTCAAAATTAGCGAGCGGCTCGCCCATGCCCATCAGCACAACGTTTGAAATGACGCGTTCTTCGCCGTGCACCGCTCCGAGGGCGTGGTTAGCCAACCAAACCTGGCCGATAATTTCCGCTACCGTCAGATTGCGGTTGAAACCCTGCTTGCCGGTGGAACAAAAAGCGCAATCAAGCGCACAACCGGCTTGCGTGGACACGCATAGCGTGCCGCGTTCGGCCTCGGGAATGAAGACGGTTTCCACCGCATTGCCATTGCCGACGTCGATCAAAAATTTGCGCGTACCGTCGTCCGACAGCTTGTCGGAAACCACGGTGGGCGGTGTGATCACCGCCGTCGCTTTAAGCTTTTCCCGCAAGCTCTTGGCGATATCGGTCATGGCGTCGAAATCTGCCACGCCCGAACGATGAATCCAGCGCAGCACTTGCTTTGCCCGGAAGGGTTTTTCACCCTGCTCGGCAAACCAGGCAGTCAGGCCTTCGGCATCGAAATCTAAAAGGTTTTGCATCAGCATCCTAAACCGTCATTCCCGCAACAGCGGGAATTCAGAGCAATCTGAGTCCCCGCTTGCACGGGGACGACGGATATTTGAATCAACGACCAGCGTAAACGTTCAGACCCGGGAAGAAGAAAGCAACTTCCACAGCGGCGGTTTCCGGTGCATCAGAACCATGCACGGCGTTAGCATCGATCGATTCAGCGAAGTCAGCGCGAATGGTGCCGGCAGCGGCTTCTTTCGGGTTGGTCGCGCCCATCAGTTCGCGATTCTTGGCGATGGCGTTTTCGCCTTCAAGCACTTGAATCATCACCGGACCGGAGGTCATGAAAGAGACCAGATCCTTGAAGAAAGGACGGGCCTTGTGCACGGCGTAGAATTGGCCGGCTTCCTGCTCAGACAGCCAAACCATCTTGGAAGCAACGATCTTCAGACCATTGGTTTCAAAACGGGAGTAAATCTTGCCAATAACGTTCTTGGCAACAGCGTCAGGTTTGATGATAGAGAGGGCGAGTTCGATAGCCATTTATTTGCTCCGCAAAAGCTAGACAGTTGAAAAACCGGTAATTTTAGCAGATAAGGGGCCAACGCGCCCCGCTCAGCGCGGCGACTTTTCCACCAGCTCAGCCACCAAGGGATCGCGCAAGCGAGCAAATTGCTGCGGTGCAACGTATTGCAACAATTCTTTGCCATCCTTATCAACCAGAATATCCAGCCCTTGCTTTGGATAAAGCAAGTGCGTCCGGTTTTCCGACAACACGATGCGCTCAGCCGGTTCACCAAAACGCTGAATAATCGTCGCCTCATCGAGATTCACCGTCGGAATGACGCTGATCGCCTTTACCGGCAACAAATCAGCCGCCGCCACATCGTCTGCCTGCAGCGTAATCTTGCGCGTCATGCTCTCCATGTGCTTCGCCTTCAAAGCGCGCTCACGCATCACGGAAATTGCCTCATTTGTCGCGTCGACCGTAACAATCACCTTGGCCAGCACAAAACCAAGCGGCACCTGCGAGTAATAGCCCTCCAGCGCCCCCAGTTCATTGGGCTCGGCAATGATCGCCAACTCGATCTCACTCCCCAGCTTCTGGCGCACCTCACCCAGCGTGCTGATGCCCGGTTTCAAGCCAAATACATTACTAGCACCCTGCGCATCAACCGTGATCTGCCATGGCAGGTTGCTATTTGGATCAACCCCTTCCTGCTTGCCGGGGCCGGGGATAAGAAAAGGAATAATCAGCGCGATTAAGACAAGACCGATCAGGTACAGGGCAAATTTCATAGTGTTCCAATATCAAGCAGCAATTCGTTCAAATTTAGGCAGCGGGCGACCCGAATGTTCAGCCTGTCACAGATCATAATCAGCCTGCATTCGCATCCACGTCTGCGCATTACCACCCAGCCACATCGCCAGACGAATCGCCAAATCGGCAGAAACCCCCCGCTCTTCCGTTGATAAAGCGTGAAAGCTGCACCCGCGAGACGCCTAACTGGCGGGCGGCTTCAGTCACAGAAACAGCCAATTCGGACAACACATCTTCCCGGACCATTTCTCCCGGGTGCGGCGGGTTAAATGTCACACTCGGCTCTTCCAATAACCGGGCCGTTGGCTCAAGTGCATCACAGCCAACACAAACAAGACATCACCTTCAACTGAATACAGCACGCCATAGGGAAAGCGCTGCGTCAGCACCCGCCGAATGCCTGGGGCGATTTCTGACCACGCTTCGGGCATCGTCAGCGCCAATCCCGTCGCGGCATGGACTTCAATGGCCAGATCAAGGCCGAGGCCGGATTGTCGTTGTTAGTACCAGTCAACCGCAGTATTCAACTCATCTTCTGCGGCCGGGTGAAAAATCAGTTTCATGCGCCGTAGCGCGTGAAAATACGTTTAAAAACGAGTTCTCCGGCAACACCTTCCGTCTGACCGTTTTGTATCTCAGCAAGACGCTGGCGCGCCACGGCCAGCCAGGACTGTTCATTGTCGGCAGAACGGCCAGACAAAGTTTGCAGCAAACGCTCAACCATGTGAGCGCGCTGTTCCAGCGGCAAACTGCACGCCTCGGCAATCAACTGTTCAGTATTCATGGGCGATTCCTCCAAGTAATGTCCAGATTGTAGACCATCAAACCGCCATCCAGTTTTCGCCATCCTGCCGGGCGCGGCCGAGGGCGACGAGGGTTTGCAGGAGGTCGGGGAGGCGTTTTTTCCACGAGCCTTTGCCGGTGATTTGGGCGGCGAGGTGAAGTTCGCTTTGCGGCGTGGTGGCTGCGGCGAGCAGGCCGGCGATGAGTGCCATTTGTTCTGGGAGCTTGGCTGGCCAGGGGTGTTTGGCGCTGGGCGTGGCGCTGGTTTCGGCGGTGATTTCGGTTTTTACTGTTTTTTCGGTGTCCACCGTAGCAAAGGCGGTTTGCGGGCATTGGTAGGCCGGGCGGAGCCAGCGGATTTGGCCGTTGGCTTCTTCGCGGGTGCGTTCGGTGTTGAGGGCGACGAGGCGTTCGAGCAGGGTTTCGCTGTCGGTTACTTTCAGGTCGGCCCAGCCGTAAGCAGCGAGGACGGCGGCGTCGAGTTCGTCGTGCAGGGTTTGCAGGACGCTGACCAGACCTTGTTCGTGGATCAGCTTGTCTTTGGCGGTCAGGGTTTCGCCGGCGCGGATTTTGGCCAGGACGTTGTACATGCCGGTCAGGGTCAGCGTGGCGTGTTGGGCTTGCTGGCGTTTGCGGTGAGCGTCGAGTTGTTCGGCGAGATCGCGGATGCGGGTTTGTTGTTCGGGGCTGGCGACGGGGAAAGGGAAGGTTTCGAAACAGCGGGTTTTGACGTAGACCGGATCGTTGCCGACGCCGAGATGGCTGCCTGCGGCCAAGGCCCACGCGCCATGCACGACGCTGGAGAGAACGCCGAGCGGGTAAGCGTCGGCCAAGGCGATGCAGATCAGTTTGTTGTCCGGCGCTATATCGGCGTCGAGGAACTGGAAAACGCGGTGTTTGGCGGTTTCGACGGTGGCGATGTAGCGCGGGAGGTTGGTGAGCATTGGGCGCAAATCTCGGCGCGGCTCACCGAAAATCCACCAGTTATCGCGGTAGGTCGCACGCGCATTCTGATCGCGCTCTGGCTTCACGCGCTCAAAAACCCATTGGTAAGTTGCCGGGAAGCGGCTACGCACCTCTGCTGCGGTCAACCCGAATAAATCGATTAATTTGACGCCACGTGGCCGGTCAGTCAGGTCACGGCCGTTGCGGTAATTCTTGATCGGGGCATCGGCTTCGAGTTTGGCGGCTTCTTCGGGCGTGACGATAAAACCTGCGCCGTGCAATTTGAAGCCGGGCGAACTGATGCCGCCATTCGCCCGCAAGGATTTCGCCGCTGCCACATCCGCCCCAATCCGCAAATCGGCGTGCAACTTGCCGTTTCGACTTTCCAGCGACACGTCCAGCCCTTCGCCACCGGCTTCGCGCTCACTTACTACGGTCAACAGTTTTCCTTCGCCAATTTTCAAGGCCGTGCCAACCGTCATCGCGATGCGCACGGCGGCGCCGTCGGCGCTGTCGACCCACGGGTGATCGGGGATGGCGAAGGCGAGGTGCAGGCCGCCGTCGAGCGCTTGCTGCACAACGCGGCGGTTGAAGGTTTGTTTCAGGCTGTTGGTGGTGATGAAGCCAAAGCGTTCGACCTGCCCGGCATTGACCAGGCCGGCGGCGTGATGCCACCAATACATGACGTAATCGGCGGATTCTGGCACGTCTGACCAGGTCGACCGCAGCGCTTCGACGTAGCCGTCACCAAGGGCGGCGCGCATGGTGGCGGCGCCGATGAAGGGCGGGTTGCCGACGATGTAGTCGGCGGCGGGCCATGTTGCTTGACGCGGATTCAGGTAGCGCAGCACGGGCAGGCGGGCGTTTTCGTCGGGGACTTGTTCGCCAGTGATGGCGTGGGTTTTAGTGGTTTGGCCGTCCCAACGGCTGAGCGGTACGCCATGTTCATCACACACCAACTCGCTGCCGTCGTGGTCGAGCACGGCGTCGCGGCATTCGATATTTTTGAAGTCGCGCAGAATCGGGCTGGGCGGCAGGCCGGCGCTGCGGGTGCGGAAATGCCATTGCAGGTAGCCGATCCAGAGGACAAGTTCGGCGATGGCGGCGGCGCGCGGGTTGAGTTCGAGGCCGAGAAATTGGTGTGGGTCGACGGTGAGTCCTGCGGCTTCCAGACGTTGCTGACCGCCGCCAATACTGTGGGCGAAGTCGAGGATTTCGCCTTCAAGGCGCTTCATGTGTTCGAGCGTGACATAAAGGAAATTGGCGCTGCCGCAGGCTGGGTCAAGAACGCGGATTTGGCAAAGTTGGTGGTGAAAGTGGTCGATTTCGCCGAGCGCGGCGTCGGTTTTGCCTTCGGTGGCGAGGAGCAGCGCGGCGGCTTGGACGTTGGCCCAGCGTTCGCGCAGCGGTTCGATAACGGTGGGCAAAACGAGGCGTTCGACGTAGGGGCGCGGCGTGTAATGGGCGCCGAGGCTGTGCCGTTCGCCGGGGTCGAGGGCGCGTTCGAGCAGGGTGCCGAAGATGGCGGGTTCGACCAGCGTCCAGTCGGCGCGGGCGGCTTGACGGAGCAGGCCGATCTGGTCACGGTCGAGCGGCAACACGTCCGGTATTTTGAACAGTTTGCCGTTAAAGCGCGGCAGGGTTTGGCGCAGCACGACGGAAAAGCCGCCTTCGTCCATCTCTCTCCACAGGGCGCTGACCAGGGGGACGAATTGGCCGGGCGAGTTTTGTAGCGATTCGAGCAGGTCGCTGAAGGCGTTTTTCGGCAGCAGGCCAACGTCTTCGGCGAACATGCAGAACAGGCAACGGGTAAGAAAACCGGCGACGCGTTCGGCGTGGTGGCCGGCGGCTTCGAGCGCTTTGGCGACGCCGGCCAGTTGGCTGGCAATTTCACGGGTGGCTTTGGCGCTGGCGCGGGCCGGGTCGAGCGAGAGCGGGTCGAGCCAGATGGCTTTGAGGCGGGCGCGGATTTTGTCGTCGGCGAGGTCGGCAAGCTTGATGCGGTGCGAACGCGGGTCGGGAAACGGCGTGTAGGTGGCACCGCTGCGGCTGAATTCGGCAAAGACTTCGATGATGTTGCCGACGTCGACGGTAATCAGAAACGGCGGCCTGCCTTCGCTGGCCGGCAAGGCGCGGGCGTAGGCTTCGGCTTGGCTGCGGGCGCGCAGCATGGCGTCGTCGAAACCTTTGGTGGCTTTGCCGAGCTTGATTTTCTTGGCTTCGATAATGGCGCTGCCGCGCCGGTAGCAGTCGATAAAACCGTTGCTGCAACTGCCGTCGCCGTGGCTGAAAACGACACGGCGCTCGAAGACGTAGGCGTTATCGCGGGTGTCGTCCTGCGCTGGGTCGGGCTTTTCGAGTTCGAGCAGGGCGCAGAGGTCGGCGATGAAAAGCTGGTAGTTGGCGCGCTCGGAGCCGCCGACGTTTTGCCAGCGGGTGATGAATTGCTCAGGCGTCATGACAGGCTACCGGGATGGGGAGCTGGGAATGATAAAGGAATTTTTGGCAGGTTTTGGCGGTTGACCGTAACAATCGATTAGCGGGCGGCTTTTTCGAGCAGAGCGAGGCCAATTTCGGTCTTGTCGGCACCCCGCGCGGCACGAATCTGAAATCGGATCTCGGCGTCAAACTCAGTCAGCATCAGTGTCGTCATTTCATCAATCAGGCGATTTAACGGTGTGCCACGGCTCTTGGCTAGCGCTTTGAGGCGGCGATGTTTTTCATCTGGCAGGCGAACGGTCAATGCGGTCATGATCAAAGCTCCTTCAAAAAATCTTCTGGCGAAACAATTTTCAGTTGTGGAAAACGCAATTCCATAAACTGCAAATCACGCAAATTTCGCGTGACGATGAATTCAGCGCCCCCGGCGATTGCGAGTTCAACCAAATGATTGTCGCCATCATCGGGCAAATTGGGTCGCCAGGCGAAATAGACCCTCACCCACTCCGCTTTCGACAAGAAAACAACCACTGGGACATAACTTTTCACTGCAAAACCAATCTGCCAGACACCCTTGATGAGCTTGCAAGCTGGATTCCGACCGGGCTGGCCTATGATCAAGTTGGCGTAAATCGGGCTTTGCGTGTTTCTGTTGCTGATCAGGCGGCGATGCATGAAACAACGCCCACGCCAGCCCCAAGCGCTGCACCCGCTCCATACAAAGGGCTTTCTTTTTGGGAAGTGATTGGCATCGCTGGTCTTTTAAGTTTGTTCTCTGGCTGCAATCATGATGAGTAATGATCGCCGTGACGCGGCATGTTACGGTCAACGACTAAAAATCGATGATTTTTCAAAACTCGACTAGGGCTTTGGATTGAGCCAAGCGTTGAGATTGCGCGTTGATTGATATCCGGGACAAGGCCATGAACCGCACCGAACGCTTTTACCAAATTGACCAGTTACTTCACGACAAGCGCGTAGTGTCCATTGAGCACTTTCTTGAGGCGCTCTGTATTTCCCGGGCGACCTTCAAGCGCGATATTAAATATATGCGGGAGCGGCTGCATGCGCCGATTGTTTGGGATCGAGATGCGGGAGGTTATCGCTTTACCAGCGAATCAGGTGTTGGGCCACGTTATGAATTACCGGGTGTGTGGTTTTCGGCAGGTGAGATGTACGCTTTATTGGCAGCGCAAAAGTTGTTGAGCGATATAGAACCAGGATTACTGGCGCCGCATCTGGCGCCGCTTCAGGCTCGGCTTGCCGCGACCTTGGAGGCGAGCGGGCATCCGGCTGATCAAATCACGCAACGCAAGCGCCTGTTGTCGCTGGGCAAGCGCAAGGTTGAACCACGTTTCTTTGCGCAAATTGCCAATGCCTTGCTGACGCGCCGGCAAATCGAGATTAGCGCCTGGAATCGGGGCCGCAACGAGGTGGATGTAAGGACCATTTCGCCACAGCGCCTGGTGCATTATCGCGACAATTGGTATCTCGATGCTTGGTGCCATTGGCGCCAAGCACTGCGTAGTTTTTCGGTTGATGCGATTCAGCATTTATCGACGCAGACAGCGGTCGCTCGCGATATTCCCGAAGCTGATATGGAAGCCCACTTCAGATCCGCGTATGGGATTTTCGCCGGGGCAGCCAAGGCCACCGCCGTACTGATTTTTACGCCGGAACGGGCGCGCTGGGTTGAAAAGGAGCATTGGCACCGCGACCAAAAAGGCGAAATGTTGGCTGATGGTAGTTATAGATTGTCCGTACCCTACGCCGACGAGCGTGAGTTATTGATGGATATTCAGCGCCACGGGGCACAGGTACGCGTTGAGGGGCCGGGTGGTTTGCGTGACAAAGTGGCGGATGATGCAAAGAAAGTGCTAGCGATCTACGCGACTGAGTAGCAGTTTGCGTCCTCCTCGCGGCGACTCGCTATGCGGCGCTAAAAGACGAAGGCATTACCGCGGATGTCGTCCTGCGCTGGGTCAGGCTTTTCGAGTTCGAGCAAGACGCAGAGGTCGGCGATGATAATCGGTTTTTGGTTGTATTTGGCGTTGACGGCAGCAATGGCTTATTGAGGCTGCATTAAGCAATATCTGACAAACTCAGCGCAGCAATTTAATCAGCAGCCCGAGCACGGCACAGGCGGCGATGACGTGGATGACATTTTGTTTGTAGCGAAACAGGGCAACGGCGGCGGCGAGCGCGATCAGGGCGGATAGCCAGTCGAAGGGGCCGGCCAGACCTTTCGGCCAGAGGACGTGGTAGCCGAAGAAGAGCGCCAGATTGAGGATGACGCCAACGACGGCGGCGGTGATGGCGGTGAGCGGCGCGGTGAATTTGAGGTTGTTGTGGGTGGTTTCGACCAGCGGGCCGCCGAGCAGAATGAAGATGAAGGATGGCAGGAAGGTGAACCAGGTGACCAGCGTGGCGGCGACGGCACCAGCGAGAAAGAGGCTATCCGGGCCGAACACGGCCTTGACGTAGCCGCCAACGAAGCCGACGAAGGCGACGACCATGATCAGCGGGCCGGGCGTGGTTTCGCCGAGGGCGAGGCCGTCGATCATCTGGGTCGGCGTTAGCCAGCCGTAATGGCCGACGGCGCCTTGATAGACGTAGGGCAAGACGGCGTAGGCGCCGCCGAAGGTGAGCAGCGCGGCTTTGGTGAAGAACCAGCTCATTTGGGTCAGCGGGTGAACCCAGCCGTAGGTGGTGGTGAGCAGCGCCATGGGAACGGCCCAGAGGATGGCGCCGATAATCGCCACTTGGGCGGTGCGTGACCATTTGAACCGGGCGTGCTTCGGCGTCGGTGTGTGGTCGTCGATCAGGGCTGGGCCGAAGCTGGCATCGGATTTGCTGTGACCGCCACCGGTTTGAAATTGGTCAGGTGCAATGCGGCCGCCGATGTAACCGATCAGCGCGGCGGCGGCGACGATGGCCGGGAATGGCACGCCGAGGGCAAAGATGGCGACGAAAGAAGCGGCGGCGATGGCCCAGAGGACGTTGTTTTTGAGGGCGCGTGAGCCGACGCGATGCGCCGCCTGGACGACGATGGCGGTGACGGCGGGCTTGATGCCGTAGAACAGGCCGGCGACCAGCAGCGTTTCACCGAAGGCGATATAGAGCCAGGAGAGCACGATCAAGATGAGCAGCGAGGGCAGGACGAAGAGCACCCCGGCTGCGATGCCGCCGCGCGTGCGGTGCATCAGCCAGCCGATGTAGGTGGCGAGTTGCTGTGCTTCCGGGCCGGGTAGCAGCATGCAGTAGTTGAGGGCGTGGAGGAAACGGCGCTCGGAAATCCAGCGGCGGCGCTCGACCAGCTCCTGATGCATGATGGAAATTTGCCCAGCCGGGCCACCAAAACTGATGAAGCCAAGTTTCAGCCAGAAGCGGAAGGCCTCCCAGAAGCTGACCGGGGCTGGGGCTGCGGGTGAAGGCTGGGGGAGTTGTTCTTGGGGGTTCATCTGGTTGGGGTGGTGAATAGGATTTTGCTTGTTTTATTGTGTCGACCGCAGCAATTCGGGCTGGCGGTGAAACCGCCCATTGTAATCGCGACAAGTTGCGGATTAATCGGCAACTCAGAGCGGCCGGCTGACCGGATCGAGCAATTTTAGTATCATCCTCCGACGGCGAATCGCTGACTTTTCACTCCACAGAAGACACGCTACATGTACACCTTCGACGACAACCAACGCTGGTATGAGGCGCTTGACACACTCTGCCATTCCTCGGCACAGCAGATTCTGGACGGCATTTCGTTCAATGAATTTCGCGGTCGCATGGTCGGGATGATTGAGTTTTTGCTCAATACCATCGCCATTCCCGATGCCATGCGGACGCCGGAGATGCAGCAGAGCATGGCGACGCTAGCGGCGCTGGAAATCTGAAATGTGACGCCGATTCCCGAGAACCGCTTTCGCCCGCACAAACTAGCCCGGCCAGAGCGCAATGCGCCCTGCCTGTGCGGCTCTGGCCGCAAATTCAAACAGTGTTGTGCTGCGGTCGACGCACCGGATCTGGGTATAACTGAGGTGCACATGCTGGGCAAGGTGCTGGAACAGTTCCCGCGCAGACAATTGGCCAACCTGCCGCTGCAGGAGCTTGACCCGGAAGCGCTGGCGCTGTGGCGTTCTAGCGGCGCGCTGCAATGGAGCGCCGGGATCAAAACTCCGAGTAAATCTGCCGCCAAGGTGAAAAAACCGCTGGCGGCAGCGGATCAGCCGGATTTGTTTTCCTAAGCTGACGGCCCAACGGTTTTGCCCATTTGCGACGGTCGACCCTGGGGAGGTGCTGATTTAATCAGTCTCGTCGTTCCCGCGGAGGCGGGAAACCAGGAAAATCAAGCCGCTGGATCCCCGCCTACTCGGGGATGACGAATTAATCAGTGGCTCCCTAGCAGCCAGCCTTTGTTTCTATGGTCGCAGTAAATGGGGAAATTTCAGAAAACTTTTCGGCCTGGCTCAGCTTGGCAGGGCAGCAAAAAAACAACGGCGCTCACTTCAAGCCACTGAGAAAATCCAGCCGCGCCGCTTCCAGCACCGTAAGCCCGGATGGCGTGGCCTGTTGCCGGCTGATTTCGTAAAACGCATCAAACGCCTTGCGCACCCGCAGCGGGTCGAGCTTGCGTACTGCCATGCCGGGTGCCATCGCTGGTTCCGGTAAATCGAGCGATTTAAGATCGGCATGGCGCGGAATCATCTGCTGCCCACCCTGCTCCGCCGACCCGGTAATCGGCCCGGTTTTAGTGAAGACCTTGCCCTGATATTCAAAGCGAGCGCCGATGGCGAGTTGATGCAGTTTCATGGTCAGGTTTCCTGAGAGGG
>JBBSCQ010000019.1:0-53804 GCA_038250105.1 Burkholderiales bacterium
AGCAAATAACTACCACTCGTTTAACAAAACCCCGCTCCGGCGGGGTTTTTTATTTGTGCCAACAAATACTCAATTTAGCGCAAGGAGTGCAACCCAAAACGCTCATGAGTATTGCGCTCAGATCAGATTGAAAATCAACAAGACTGTTTTATCCCGGCCGCTCCTTTCCGCAAAAGTAACAGCCGAGCATGCAACCCTCCGGCGAATCTGCAGTCTGTAAAGCAGTGCCGTAACGCCACCGGCATTCACTCAACGCTTTACGTCAAAACGCCGCCACCGGAGCTAAAAATGTACGCAGAGGAATCTTTATGAAGCGCCACACGCGGGTTTTTTTATTGCTCGGCAGTCTGGCCAGTTTTTTCGGTGTAACGCAGGCAGCGGAGAATGCGGCTACGGGTTCACTGCTACCGGTAGCCGAGGCGCTGTCCTGTTTTTCGCCGGGCAATTGCGTCAATTCGCTGGATGATTTGAGCAGTTTGCCGCCTTTGCGTTTTAGCAGCACGGCGGCTGAAGGCAAGGCGGTTTTGCTGGCAACACTGGCGGCTTTTCCGGAGGCGACGGTGCATCTTGATCAGGCTTTGCAAGTGGAAGCCATTTTCACGACCACCGTGGGTTTTCGCGATACGGTGTTGTTCCGAATAGATGCTACCGGGCAGCGCATTGATTTCCGCTCAAGCTCGAACTTTGGGCTGTACGACTTTGGCAAGAACCGTTCGCGGATGAAGGAATTTACGACCCGCTTCGAGAAGACGCTGGCGAGCTTGCCGGCGCGCTGAATCCGGTACTGCTACGGTCGACGGCAAAAAAGGGCAAATTTTGGTTTAAACCGCCAGCACTCGGCGCAGGCCGCGCATCAGGGTGCCGATGGCGGGGAGTTTCATGTACAACTCCTCGCCGGTATCCCAGTAGTCGCGGTGGTAATTGACCTTGCCATCGGCGGCGAATTTGAGGTGCGAGACGCCGCGCATGACTTGCGTTTTGCCCTTGCCCCACAGCTTGACGCGGAAACTGAATTCCCAGATCAGCATCGCGCCTTGGGCATCGACCACCTGGCCGGTGACGACGAAGCGGGGCTCGGCGACTTGTTTGAACATGTGGCTGAAGATGCGCTGAATCGGCGCCAGGCCGCGCACTTCGTTGAACGGGTCTTTGAAATAGGCGTCGGCGCTGTAGAAGTCGGCAAAGTGGGCGATACTTTCCGGCGCTAGCGCGTGGTAGAAATTGATCAGTTCGTCGATCTTCATCTCAGCCTCCAGTCATCCGGCGCAGCAAGGGGAAATACAGGGAGTAAGGCAGCGCCGCCATCAGCTTCATGAAGCGGGTGAAACGCTTCGGGTAGTGGATTTCGAATTTACCTGTTTTAAAGCCGTCCACCGTAGCAATCGCCGCTTGCTCCGGGGTTTGCAGGGCGGGCATTGCAAAATCATTCTGGGCGGTCAGTTGAGTAGCCACAAAGCCGGGGTTGATCACCCAGACGCCAATACCTTTGGGCGACAAATCGAGGTGGAGGACTTCGGCAAAGTGGATCAGCGCCGCCTTGCCCGGCCCGTAAGCGAGCGCCTTGGGCAGGCCGCGATAACCGGCGACGCTGGCGACGAAGGCGATACCACCACCCGCTTTCAGGTCGGGCAGAACGGTGGCGGCAAGGCGCAGGGCGCCGTTGAAATTAACCTCGATGACGCGCTCGGCGACGGCCAGATCGAAACTATCCGCCCGCATCGGGACGTAATCGCCGGCCAGATAGATCACCAGATCGACGCCGCCCCAGACGACCAGCAATATCTTTCGGGCGTCGGCCAGGCTGGCCGCATTGGTTGCATCGCAGGGCAACAGCAAAGCTTGGTCGATTTTGAGCGCCTGTAGCTTCTCGATATTACGGCCGGAAACCGCCACCCAAGCGCCCTGCCCGGCCAGTTGTTTGGCCAGCGCCGCGCCGATGCCGCTGGAGGCGCCGACCAGCCAGACGCGCTTACCTTGCCAGTCAGTTATTTTCGGATTCATGACAGATTCAACGCTTGACGAAGGTGAGCGTCACTTCACCGAGATTGAAACCCCATTTGCTCATGGCCGAGCGGTTCATCATCACCTTGTCGTCCATCAGGAACATCCAGTCGTCGAAATCGACGTTATAGACCTTGCCGTCAACCGGCAGGGCGAGCACGTAACGCCAGCGCAGCGCATTGCCGGCGACTTCGCCGATCGCCTCGCCGATCACGTCATCGGCCTTGCCCCGGAAAGTTCCGTCAGCCTGCTTGGTCAGCGTCCAGACCCGGCGCGAGATGGTGCCGTCCGACCATTTGAAATTTTCATCGAGCACGCCGGTGTCGCCGGTCCATTTGGCGTCGATGACAACATGGAAGCGCTTTTTCACTTCGCCGGAACGCCCCTGGAACATCCCCCAGGCGTCCAAGGTGCCGTTCAGGTAGGTTTTGATGTCGAGCGTCGGTTGTTCGGCGCGGTATTGCTCAACGCCGGTCGAAGCACAGCCGGCCAGGCCGAGGGTGAAGGCAGCAGCGAATAATAGTTTCATGTCAGATCTCCAGAGAATGACGCCAGCGCCAGAGCAGCAGGCCGGCCAGCGCCTTGAAGGCGAGCGGCAACAAGGCGTAAGCAAAAGTGAGGGAAGCCAGGCCAGCGCCGCTACCCGGCACATAGTCGAGCAAGGCGAGCAGCGGTAAGGCAAGACCGGCAGCGAGCGCCAGATTGAGCTTGGCGATGAAATTCCAGACGCCGAAACAAGCACCGGCCTGGCCTTGACGTTCGCCGAGATCGGCGGCAATCGCCGCCGGCAGCGCCAGATCCGCCCCCAGCGCCAGCCCGGAAGCGACGCAGATGGCGGCGAAAGGCCAGAGATCACCGCTGCCGAGCTGGCTGGCGCCGGCGAAGGCAATGATCGACAGAACAATTGCGCCGAGCCAGGCGTAGACACGACCATAGCGCGTTGAAAGCTTGACCCAGAGCGGCAGTGAGGCTGCGCCGGCGATGAAATAGAGAGCCAGCAGCGGGCCGCTGGCTTTTTCCAGTTGCAGCACATCGGCGACAAAGAAGAGAAAAAGCGTTGCCGGCAAGGCGGCGGCGATGCCGTTGGCGATGAAGACGGCGAGCAGGCGGCGGAAGGCGAGGTCTGCAATGACCCGGCGCAGGCTGGGGATGAGCGGCTGGGCGGTGGCCGATGGCATTGCGTCCGGTTGAACGGGTGATCGAACCGCGCTCTGACTGAAGGTGATTACCGCCGCCACCAGCAGCAAGGGCGGCAAGATCCAGCTCAGGCGTTCTATACCTTGGTTCATTTCCGATGCCAATACCGCCGGCAAAGCGGCGGCGAGAACAACGCCGAGCAGGCCGAAACCTTCTCTTGCTGCGGTCAACCGGGTTCTCAGGCCGGAATTCAAACCGATGTCGGCGCCCCAGGCTTGATAGGCGACGGAGGCGGCGGAGAAACCGACATAAGTCAGCGTGAGCGCGCCGACCAGCCAATAGGCGACGTTGTGGCTCGGTGGATTGAGTAACGCGACAAAACCCAGGGCAAACGGTACTAGCGCAATCATCACCATGCGCGGCTTGGCGACGCGGTCGGCCAGCCAGCCCAACCAGGGGTCGATGCCGGCGTCAAGCAGCCGGGTGCCGAGCAGAATGGCGCCGAGCAAGGCCAACTGCATGCCGGCCGCCTCAGCGTAATAGCGCGGCACATGGACGTAAATCGGCAAGGCGGCGAAGGCGAGCGGCAGGCCAAGGATTCCGTAAGCGAGGATGTGGCGGGTGTGCATGATCTTAGCCAGCCGGGCGCTTGAGCAAGGCGGCGCGCAGATCGGGGGCGCTGGTTTTCGGGTCGAGCCAGATGGCGAAGAAGGCGCGGGCAAAGGCCGGATCATCGACCTTGCCGACCGCCTGATCGTTGTAGAAAAAGCGGGCGCCCTCCGGCAGGTTGAGGCCGAGGAGGTGATCGCCGGGTCGCACATTGGAAAATATTTTCGTCATCAACTCGCCCCACGCTTGGAGGCGGCTTTCGTCGGCAATGCCGAGATTGCGCATTTCCTTGACGCTGGCCTCGGCAATATCCTTGCCGGCGATGTTGCGCTTGTAGGTCAGCTTGATCGCCAGCGGTGGCCGCTGCGGATCGTCGCTGCCCGCCCACAAGGTGGCTTCATAGACGAGGAAACCGAAGCGACGGAATTCGCCGGTTCCCCAGCGTTTGAAACCGCCAATCGGGTTTTCCGGGCTGGTGTTGGCCCACGCCGCCAACGGGCAGGCGGCGAGCGCGAGGAGGAAACGCCGGCGAGAGAGGCCTGAATTCGTCATTCCCGCGCAGGCGGGAATCCAGTCGCTGCAGTGGATTCCCGCCTGCGCGGGAATGACATCACTTGCAGAGCGACTGCCCGGCTTAACGGTGGGCAAGTTCAAAATGGACGACATCGACGTTCCCGGCCAGAAACCCGGCCTCGCAATAGCAAAGATACATACGCCAGAGGCGGCGGAAGTTTTCATCGAAACCCAGCACGGCGATCTGCGGCCATTTGGCTTCAAAGGCATGGCGCCATTCAGCCAGCGTCCGCGCATAGTCTTCGCCAAAGGCGTATTCGCTATGGACGACCAAGCCTTGCTTGGCGGCGGCCGCCCGGAAGGCAGCGCGGGAAGGCAACATGCCGCCGGGGAAAACATATTGCTGGATAAAATCGGTGCCCTTGCGATAGTCGGCAAACAGGTCGTCGCGAATGGTGATGCTCTGGACGACGGCGCGACCACCGGGTTTAAGGGCCTGGGCAATCGTCTTGAAGTAACTCGGCCACCAGCTTTCGCCAACCGCTTCAAACATTTCGATAGAAACAATATGGTCGAATTGTTCTTTGGTATCGCGGTAATCCTGCAGCCGCAGATCGGCGCTCGGGACGCGCTTTTGCGCCCAGGCCAATTGCGCCGGCGAGAGGGTCAGGCCAGTCACCTGCAAACCTTCCTGCACAGCCATTTCGGCAAAGCCACCCCAGCCGCAGCCGATTTCGAGGACACTCTGCCCGGTTTCGGCTTTCAAGCGCTGCAGGATGCGGCGATATTTAGCGTTCTGGGCGGTTTCCAGACTGCCGTCATCCACCGCGCGATAGAGGGCGCTGGAATAGCTCATGCTCGGGTCGAGCCAGAGCTGATAAAAATCATTACCAAGATCGTAATGGGCCATGATATTGCGCTTGCTGCCCGCCTTGCTGTTGCCGTTCAGCCAGTGGCGAACGCGGGCGGCCAACAGATTACGCCAGGAACCATAGACCGCTTTCTTCAGCACATCACGATTACGCGTCAGCAAGGTGAGCAGGCCGGTGATGTCCGGCGAATCCCACTGGCCGTCGAGATAGGCTTCGGCCAGGCCAATGTCGCCACGCGCCAGCACGGCGCTGAACATCGCTTCGTCGTGCACGCTGAGCGTCACGCCATGTTCGCCCGCGCCGAACAGGCGGCTGTCGCCTCCGGGCAGGCGAATTTCCAGTATGCCGCCTTGCAGATTTTCGAGTAGTTGGAAAACCAGGCGAGTATCACGGGCCAGGGGCGCGGCTTGGCGCAGGGTTAGGGTATTCATTTGCTCGGCTCCTCAAGCGGTAAATTGGATTTGCTGCCATGGAACGGCACGCCCTTGAGCCATAGCTTGAGGGCCTGCCAGTGAATGCGGAACATCACGCCAGCGGTGAGCAGCGGCATACGGATGAAGGCGGCGAGCAGTGCGCCGGTGGACCAGGTTTTGCGCCGGCCGGAGATGGAAGTGAGCAGCACCTCGCCTTCGGCATCGTCGTAATCGATACGCACCACCGGGCAATTGCGCTGCAGGTAAAAGCGGAAGCGATAGCCACCTTCGACTTCGCAGAAGGGCGAAACGTGGAAGGATTTGCTCGCTTCGAGTACCTCACCATCGACCAGCGGCGAGCCGTCCGGGTGGTGCAGCAAATAACTGTGGCGGCCGCCGAAGGTATTGCTCACTTCGGCCAGCACGGCGATCAACTGGCCGGTGCTGTTGTGGCAGAACCACAGGCTGACTGGATTAAAAACGTAGCCGAAAACACGCGGAAAGCATTGCAGAATGATCTCGCCATCGTCCGGCAGGCCGCGTTGGCGCAGCAGATTTTGTATCCACGGCAGCAGGGGACTGCCATCACGCGGGCCGTGGTCTTTTTGCTGAAAACTGAGCAGATTGCTGCGGTCGACCGAGAAAATCGGGCAATTTCCGGCCGCCAGATTACGCAACGGCAATTGCACGAAGAAGACCGGATAGACGAAGGCATTGAGCGCCGGCCGCAAGCGGCGGTGCATGACATGGCCAACGAGAAGTTTGGGCAGCGTCGGCATGATGATCAGGCGTTCGCCAGTTCGCGCACCGGCATCGGTTCGCCCTGCCACGGGGCACACACACCGAGGCCATTGACCACCCGCAAGGCCGACTTCAAGCCATCTTCGTGAAAGCCATAACTGCCCCAGGCGCCAGCCAGCCAAATGCCGTTTTCACCTTGCACCTGAGCCAGCTTTTGTTGGGCGGCAATGGCCGGGCCGTCGAAAATCGGGTGGGCGTAATCGAATTCGGCAATCACCTTGGCCGGATCGGGTTCGCGCGCCGGGTTCAGGGTGACCACGACCGGGGTTTTGAACGGCAAGGGCTGCAATTTGTTGATCAGGTAGGAAACGCCGACCGGCTGCTCGCCGAGTTCGCCGCCACCAGCAAAATAATTCCAGGCTGACCAGAGCTTTTCATCGCGCGGCAGCAGGGCGCGGTCAGTGTGCAACACGGCGCGATTCGGCTGATAACGGATGGCTGAAAGGACATCAAGCTGTGCGTCGGTAGCCGAGAAGCCAAGAATGGCCAGCGCCTGATCACTATGGCAAGCCATCACCACCTGATCGAACGTTTCGCTGCCGTGGGCATGCGTCACCTGCAAACCCTTGGCGATGTGGGTCACGGCGGTCACCGGACAAGCCAGGCGAATATCGTCTAGCTGGGCAGCAATTTTCTGCACGTATTCACGACCACCACCTTTCACTGTGCGCCACAGCGGCCGGTCGAAAACCTGCAGCAGACCATGGTTCTGGCAGAAACGAATGAAGGTGGCGAGCGGCATGTCGCGCATCTGGCCGGTCGGGCACGACCAGATTGCGGCGGCCATCGGCAGCAGATACCAATCGGCAAAAGCCGTTGAGTAACGGCCATCAGTGAGGAAATCGCGCAGGCTGCGCTTGTTGTCAGGATGGCTGAGCAACCAGGCAGTGCTTTCGCGGTTGAACCGCAGAATGTCGGAAAGCATGGCCCAGAATTGCGGCCGGACGAGATTGCGCTTCTGGCCGAACACCGTCGCCAGACTGCTCCCAGCCCATTCGAGATCGGGATTTTCCAGGCTGACGGCGAAGGACATTTCCGTTTCAACGCTATCTACGCCAAGCAAGGCAAACATCGCGATCAGATTGGGATAAGTCTTTTCATTGAAGACAAGAAAGCCGGTATCAACCGGATGCGTTTTGCCTTCCAGCGTCACGTCGACCGTATTGGTGTGGCCGCCGAGATAATTGCCCGCCTCAAACAAAGTTACCTCATGCTCGCGGCTCAGCAGCCAGGCACTGGCCAGGCCGGAGATACCGGCACCGACGACCGCGATCCGTTGTTTTTTACTCATGATGGCCTCCTTAAGCGTTACTGCCGAATAACTCGGCGTAAGCGGAATGGTTGTGAATCGACTCGAAATTCTCTGACGCCACCTTCCATTCAGCGATCCGTGACTCATCCATCAGGCGCAGGGCGATGTCACGCACCATATCTTCGACAAATTTCGGGTTGTCGTAGGCGCGTTCGGTCACCCACTTTTCATCTGGCCGCTTGAGCAGACCAAAAACCTCGCAAGAAGCCTCTTCCTCGGCGATGCGGACTAATTCTTCAATGCTCATCGACGAACGCAACTTGGCGTCGAGTGTGATGTGCGAACGCTGGTTATGGGCGCCGTAGTCCGATATTTTCTTGGAGCAGGGGCACAGGCTGGTGACCGCCGCCACTACCCGCAGCGTCAGGCTGGCCGGTTGATTCGGTAGCTGCTCGACGATCAGGCTGACGTCGTAATCAAGCAGGCTTTCGACCCCCGACACCGGCGCCGTCTTGCGGATAAAGTAGGGAAAACTCATCTCGATCCGGCCACTGCTCGCTTCGAGCCTGAGCAGCATTTCTGCAAACAGGCGAAACAGCCCATCTTGCGTCAGCGCCCCGCTCCGCCCTTCGAGCAACTCGATAAAGCGCGACATGTGGGTGCCTTTGACCGCCGGCGACAAACCAACGGTCATCGTCAGATTAGCGATCGTGTGCATCACCTCGCCGGTCGGTGTGGCAAGTTGCAGCGGGTAACGCAGCCCCTTGACGCCAACGTTCTGGATGGCCAGACGGCGGGTGTCTGCGGTCGACTGGACATCAGGCAGGAAAAAGTGGTCTGGTGCATTCATGGCGGGCGCTCCTGGGGGTTGGGGCAACAGTTTTATTTAAGAAACTCGTCAATCTTCTTGAGCAAATCCTTGTCATCCGGCTGGGTTGCGCTATCGAAAGCCAGCACCTTGCTGGCATCACGATTGATCAAGTATTTGTGGAAATTCCACTTCGGCTTGCTGCCGGTAATCTCGGCCAGCTTGAGGTAGAACGGGTTGGCGTCCTTGCCCTTGACCACCGTCTTGCCCAGCATCGGGAATTCAACGCCATAGGTCAGGCGGCAGAAATCAGCGATTTCCTTGCTATTGCCCGGCTCCTGCTCGCCAAAGTCATTGGAAGGGAAGCCGAGCACGACCAGCCCGTTGCCCTTGAGGCGGGCATAGAGCTTTTCCAGACCTTCATATTGCGAGGTGTAGCCGCAGAAGCTGGCGGTATTGACGACAAGAATGACCTTGCCCTGATACTGGCAAAGCGCTTGCGGCTTGCCGTCCTGCAAACCGGGAAAGGTGTGATTGAGCAGAGCCGGACAAGCGGCCGCCGAAGCGACCGGGACAACACCCAGCGCCAACATGCCGGCGATACCGAGACAGCGTTTAAAGTTTAAAATCATGTCCAACTCCAATCAATTTTGTCCTAGACAATTAGCCCGTTTGTTCATAAGATAGACGCCAAAGATAGTTTTGTCAACGACTTGTCTAACATTTGTTCAGGACAAAATATGAATACCCCTAGCTTCAATATTTCTGCTGTTGAACGCGACACCGGACTCTCGAAAGACGTTCTTCGCATGTGGGAGCGCCGCTATGGCTTCCCGGTACCCGGTCGCGACAACAACGGCGAACGCACCTATCCAGCCGAACAGGTTGAACGTCTGCGCCTGATCAAACGCCTGATGGATACTGGCCACCGGCCCGGCAAGCTGATTGCAACACCAGAGGAAGAATTGCGACTGCTGGCACCGCGCCGTTGTGAGGCCCGCGTTTTGGCCGAGCGACCGGATCGAAATGAACTGAATGAATTAATCGGCTTGATCAAACAACATGACGCCCAAGGCTATCAGCAAGCCATGCAGCAACGCCTCGCCCGCCAAGGATTACAATACTTTGTCCAGGACACGATCGCGCCGCTCACCCAGCACGTAGGCGAAGCCTGGGAAGATGGCAGCGTTGAAGTTTTCGAGGAACACCTGTTCACCGAATTGACCAAGCGCCTGCTCCGCCAAGCCATTGCCGGACTACCCGGGGGCAAGCGCAGCCCGCGCATCCTGCTTACCAGCGTCCCGGATGAGCCGCACATCCTCGGCTTACTAATGGTTGAGGCACTTTTTTCACTGGAAGGCGCCGAGTGCATTCCGCTCGGTACACAAATGCCACTGCTCGAAATCGGCCGCGCCGCCAGCGCCCACCGTGCCCAGATCGTCGCCCTATCCTTCTCTTCTGCCTTCCCGCAGCGCCAGATACCCGGCCTGCTAGAACAACTACGTCTGGTCTTGCCGGCGGAAACTGTACTCTGGGCCGGCGGTAGTGGCGTGCAACGACTGGCGCAGCAGACCGGCGTAGTTCTACTGAGCAACTTTGAGGCGGCCCGCACTGCATTGGCCGAATGGCACGCTGCTCACACCTGAATCCGGCTCAAGTTGGCAACAAGGCAACGTCCATTCGCTCAAATTACCGATTTGGCACGCCTTGGCTCTAAAATGGCGCCCTGTTTTCTCGTTAAAGTCCGCCATGACCTACGCCGCCCCCAGCTTTGAATCGAAAATTTGCCTGCCAGAGCAGTTGACCGCAAGAGCCGCCCAGATTGCCCGCCCACTGGTCTTTACCAACGGTTGCTTCGACATCCTGCATCGTGGCCACGTGACTTATCTGGCACAGGCTGCGGCCCTTGGCGTCAGCCTGATCGTCGCGCTCAACAGCGACGCTTCAGTCAAACGCCTAGGTAAAGGCGACGACCGCCCGGTCAATAGTCTGGAAGATCGTCTGGCCGTGATGGCTTCACTCGGTTGCGTCGCCCTCGTCACCTGGTTCGACGAAGACACGCCGTTGCAACGCATTCTTGACTGCCGGCCAGAAATATTGGTCAAGGGTGGCGACTGGCCGGTGGAAAAAATCGTTGGCTGTACGGAGGTCCGTGGCTGGGGTGGCAGCGTCCATTCGATCCCCTTCATTCACCAGAAATCGACCACCGCCTTGCTGGAAAAAATCCGTAAGCTGTAATGAAAAAGGCGCCCACCGGCGCCTTTTTCGCTTTCCCAATGCCGCTTACAGCACGACCTGCGTACCCAGTTCAACCACCCGGTTACTGGGGATTTTGAAGAAGGCCGTTGCCGAACCGCCGTTGCGGAACATGGCGACAAAAATCTTTTCGCGCCAGAAGGCCATTTCGGAATTGAGCCGTGGAATCAGGGTTTCGCGACCGATGAAGTAGGAAGTTTCCAGTGGGCTAAATTCCAACCCGGCATCCGCACACATCGCCAGCGCCTCGGGAATATTCGGTTCATCCTTGAAACCGTACTGCACGACGACACTCCAGAAGTTCTCCTTGAGCGCTTTGACTTCAACCCGATCAATATCCGGCACAAATGGCACATCAAAAAACTGCACCGAGACCAGCACGATGCGTTCATGCAGCACCTTGTTGTGCATCAGGTTATGCAACAGCGCGTGCGGCACGCCTTTGGGGTCGGCATTCAAAAAGACCGAGGTGCCATAAACCCGGGTCGGCATCGAGGTGGCCAGCGAGTCAATAAAACTGGACAATTCCAGCCGTTCGCCCTGAAGTCGTTCAGCCAACAACTGGCGGCCACGCTTCCAGGTGGTCATCAGAATAAATACCACCATGCCCGCCACCAGCGGGAACCAGCCACCATCAGGAATTTTCAGAATATTGGCGGCGAGAAAGACGAGTTCGACCGACAAGAAGCAAGAGAACAACGCTGAGGCGCGCCACCAGCCCCACTTCCAGGAGCGTGCCACCACCACCGTGGCAAGCAGCGAGGTAATCACCATGTCGCCCGTTACCGCAATGCCATAGGCTGCCGCCAGGTTATTTGAGGATTTAAAGCCCAGCACCAGGATCATCACTGCCAGCATCAAGCCCCAGTTCACCGCTGGCAAATAGATCTGCCCCGCTTCCTTTTCCGAAGTGTGTTGCACTTCCATGCGCGGTACAAAACCAAGTTGCATGGCCTGACGCGTCACCGAAAACGCGCCGGAAATTACCGCCTGCGAGGCAATCACCGTCGCCACCGTGGCCAGCCCAACGAGCGGATAAAGCGCCCATTCTGGTGCTGAGAGAAAGAAGGGGTTTTGTGCCATTGCCGGGTCGCCGAGAATCAGCGCGCCCTGGCCAAAATAGTTGAGGACCAGCGCCGGCAAAACAAAAGCAAACCAGGCGCGCTGGATCGGTTTGCGCCCGAAATGCCCCATATCGGCATACAACGCCTCGGCTCCGGTCACCGCCAGCACGACATTACCCATCGCGACCAGGGCCAGCGCCTTGTTGGAAAAAAGAAAATCCAGGCCGTACATCGGGTTGAGAGCATGCAGAATCGCCGGATGATCAACGATATTGTGCAAACCGAGCAGGGCCAGCGTCGTAAACCAAAGCACCATGACCGGCCCGAAAAAAGCCCCGACCACGGCCGTACCGCGCCGCTGCACGAAGAAAAGGCCAAATAGCACAATGATCGTAATCGGAATCACGAAAGGCTTGAAAGCCGGTGTCGCCACTTCAAGACCTTCGACAGCCGAGAGCACCGACATTGCCGGCGTCACCATGCCATCGCCGTAAAACATCGCCGCCCCAAGAATGCCGACGATCATGATCGCCTTCATTTGCCGTGGCTTGCCCTGTGCATCACGCAAGGCGAGCGCAATCATCGCCATGACGCCGCCTTCACCCCGGTTATCGGCGCGCATGATGAAGATGACGTACTTGATCGAGACAATGATGATCAGCGCCCAGAAAAAGAGCGACAGGCTGCCGTAAATATTCGCTTCGGTGACGGGAATCGGATGGTTCCCGGCAAAGACTTCTTTCACCGCATACAAGGGACTGGTGCCAATGTCACCGTAAACCACCCCAAGTGCTGCCAAGGCCAGCCCGGCTAGGCGCTTGCCAGAAATATCACTCGCCTGATCTTGACCACCACTCATAAAGTTCCCTGCGTTGCCCGGCAGCCTTAAAGCCGCTCTTTGTCTCTTTAAACAGCCAAACCGTCAGCCTGCCGACGGCAATCCCGCATTAACCGCCCAGCGCCGACTTCAAGGACTGAACCTCTTCTTCCGATTCCGCAACAATTTCGGCTAGTGTTTCAGCATCAAAAATATTTTCCAGCATGGAAGTGTCAACCGCAGCATCGAGCGCCGGATCGCGCCAGCTTGCCGTGCGATTGGCGATCTTGTTGGCGACATAAAGCACATCGGTTAGCGACTTGAGCTCAATGATCTCGCGATCTGTTTCGTGCTCCTGCACCGCGACCAAGACAGATTCCGGCGAACCCAGCGCCGACAGCAAGGCGTGGCCGATACTGTCATGCCAACCGGTCAGCAAGGCGTGCAACTCAACCTTGTCATTGACCAGCTCGGGAAAATTGGCCGCCCGCGACATCAGGTAAAAAACGCCCAGATCGTGTACCAGGCCGGCAAACATCGCCTCATCACCATTTATCTTGGCCACCTTGCGTGCCAACACGCGGCATAGCGCTGCAACGTGCGCTGTGTGGTCCCAAAGTTTCGACGAAATCGTTTCAAATGATTTCATCTGCTTCGACTTTAACAACTGCTCCATCGCCACCGCAAACGACACTGTGCGCACCGCCTCCATGCCAACGCGGATAATTGCACTCTTCACATCGGCGATCTCCCGCCCGGAAGGGTTGAGCGCCACCGAATTGGACATGCGAATAATCTTGGTGCTCATCAACGGCTCGGCACCAATCAGCTTGGCCAATTGCTCAGTACTCAGATTCGGATCCTTCAGCGCCGTCCGCACCTGAAAGGTAATGTCGAGAAAGGTCGGGAAAGTAATCTCGTTGCCGGATAGATCCTTGGCAATATCTTCGAGCACTTTAAAGGTGATGGGATTAGACACAGTCGTTTCCTTGGCGAGCCATTATGGTAGCGCCACCCCGACGGGGCGGCACCAGCAATACCTATCTGCAGGTTCGCTTTAGAACGGAATATCGTCGCCCAGATCGTCGAACGAAGGCTTCGGCTTGCTCTTGGCCGGGGCCGGCGCGTAATCGGTCGGCTCATTGTCGTACCCGCCACCACCGCCACCACCGGATGAACCCGGCGCACCCATGCCCTGGCGGGAACCGAGCATCTTCATTTCATCGCCGCGAATTTCCGTGGTGTAGCGCTCCTGACCTTCTTTATCGGTCCACTTACGGGTGCGAATACTGCCTTCAACGTAAACTTGTGAGCCTTTCTTCAGGTACTGGCCGCAGATTTCAGCCAGCTTGCCAAAGAAGGAAATGCGATGCCATTCGGTCAGCTCTTTCTTCTCGCCGGTCGCCTTATCCTTCCAGCTTTCGCTGGTCGCGACGGTGATATTGCACATTGCTTCGCCGCTGGCGGTGTAACGAACTTCGGGGTCTTTACCGAGATTCCCTAGAATGATTGCCTTATTGACTGATGCCATGCCCCATCTCCCCTAAACAGTTTGAGTCGCAACGGCAGGAACGCGCCGCTGCGGAAAATTCATTGAGTTTGCTACCGCCAGCCAGATCAAGATCAGTCCGGCACAGGCAGAAAAAACCGCATTATCACCGAAATTCTGCGCGACATAGCCGCCCCCGGCACCACCGATGAACAGACCAATCGCTTGTGTCGTGTTGTAAACCCCGAGCGCCGCCCCCTTGGCGGCCGGATGGGCCGTACGAGAAACGAGCGACGGCAGCGTTGCTTCAAGAATATTGAAGGCGACGAAAAACAAAGTCAGCCACAAAGCCAGCGTCCATAAACTCTGGCCGGAAAAGAACAGGCCGATCTGAACGACCACCAGCAAGGCAATCGCGGCGCGGAATATTGGCGACATTTTGTCTTTACGTTCAGCGGCAATAATCGCCGGCACCATGATAGCGAAGGAAACCAGCACCGCCGGCAGATAGACCTGCCAGTGCGAGGCCGCAGCCAGCCCGCCATGATTGACCAAGGCGTGCGGCAAGACAACGAACATCGCCATTTGCACCATGTGCAACACGAAAATACCCACATTCAGGCGCAACAAATCGGGATCAAGAACAACCTGGCGCAACGGCAACTTGGCGTGGCCATGCGGCGGCGGCGCCGGCGGCACGGCTTTCAGCAACAGCACAATCGCCGCCAGCGCCAATACGCCAGTCATGATGAACAATCCGCCCATGCCGATCCAGCCGTAGAGCAGCGGCGCGCCGACCAGCGACAGCGCAAAAACCAGCCCAATCGACGAACCGATCATCGCCATCACCTTGGTGCGATGCTCCTCCCGCGTCAAATCCGCCGCCAGCGCCGTCACTGCCGCCGAAATAGCGCCGGCCCCCTGCAGCACGCGGCCGACGATGATCCAGTTCATCGTTGGCGCCCACGCCGCGACAAAGCTGCCCAAGGCGAAAATCAGTAAGCCGATGACGATGACCAACTTGCGCCCCCAAAGATCGGAAGCGATGCCATAAGGAATCTGGAAAAACGCCTGCGTCAGCCCGTAAGCGCCGAGCGCAAAGCCGACCAGCGCCAGATTATCGCCACCGGGTAGCGTTTTTGCATACACCGAAAATACCGGCAAGATGAGGAAAAGCCCAAGCATGCGCAGGGCAAAGATAGCCGCGAGCGAAGCGCCAGCCCGGCGTTCTTCGGGGCTCATACGGTCAGGATCGGGGATCGACATCGGTTAAAAACCTATTGTTGCATTGCAGCGAAAGGACAATATTAGCAGGTTTGCTCACCGACTGACCGGCACGAACGCCCGAGGAAAACGGCGGCCGCCAACAACGTTACTTCAACATAACAACAAGGCAACGCCACTCAGGCAGCAGCGTAGCGCCCCCGGCAAAATCGCCCTACTCGCCTACGGGCGGCGGAAAACAACTGAGCCCCATGGCACAACAATATGCAATAGGGCTCACCCGGCTTTACTGCTTAATAACCCAACACGACTAGAACGATTCGTCCGGCCGCAAGAAACGCCATTGGCCAATCGCCAAATCGCCCAGCTTGACCTTACCAATCCGCACCCGTTTCAGGCCGATCACGGTCAGGCCGACCATCTCGCACATCCGGCGAATCTGCCGTTTTTTGCCTTCACGCAGAATGAAGTGCAACTGATCTTCATTCAACTGCTTGACCCAGGCCTGCTTGAGCGGCTTGCCATCAAGTTCCAGACCAAACTGCAGCAAGCGCAGCCCGCCCTTGATCATCTCGCCGGAAACCCGCACCAGATACTCTTTTTCCGCCTCGCTGTCTTCACCAATCAGCTTCTTGGCGACACGTCCATCCTGCGTTAGCACCAGCAGACCGGTAGAATCAATATCGAGCCGTCCGGCCGGAGCCAAACCACGCAACATCCACGGTTTGAATTCCGGCGTACCCGGTTGCTTGACTTGCGATTCCGCCGTAATCAGCGTCACCGCCGGTGTACAACCCGGCTCCGGCTGGCTGGAAACATAGCCGACCGGTTTGTTAAGCAGTATCGTTACCTGCTTCGCCTGATCGTACTTGGCTTCCTTGGAAATAGTGATATCCGCATCCGGCTTGATCCGGCTCCCCAGTTCGGAGATCCGTTCGCCATCGACAAAGACCCAGCCACGCTCAATCCACAAATCTGCTTCGCGGCGCGAACACATGGCGCGCTCTGACATCACCTTGGAAAGCCGCACGCCATCCGGCGTCGGCCTGTCTTCTCGCGGCTCAATCGGCTTCGCCGTCGCCGCCCGAGCCGGTGCTGCGGCAGCCGCCTTGGCCCACGGCGAAGCCGGCGGCGCCGGGCGTGTCCATGCTGCGGTCGACGGCTTTTTATAAGGCTTTTTCGCTGCTTCTCGAGCTGGCGGCGGTGCCACCTTGCGGGGGCTGAGCGTCCCTAAAGGGCGCTCACGAATTTCAACAACAGGCGGCGCTTCGGATTTACTCTCAGGCTTTACTTCCGCCCTGGCTTCCAACTTGACTGGCGCCTCGACCGTGGCCGGCTTGACTACCTGCGGCGCCGCAGCAGGCGCCTCTGGCTGACGCCATTTCGCCCAAGGGTCATCACCAGCCGTCTCATTCGACGGCCGTTTCGGTTTTTTATCGTGACTGAAATCGCTCATTTCACGCCGAGGAGTTCAACCTCGAAAACCAGCGTTGCATTCGGCGGAATCACCCCACCGGCACCGCGTGCGCCATAGCCAAGTTCGGGCGGAATGGTCAGCTTGCGGCTGCCGCCGATCTTCATGCCTTGCACGCCCTCATCCCAACCGGAGATGACATGACGCTGACCGAGCGGAAAATCGAAAGGATCATTACGATCCTTGCTGGAATCAAACTTGGTCCCGTTGGTTAGCCAACCGGTGTAATGCACAATAACGTGATCGCCAGACTTGGCTTCAGCGCCTTCGCCCATAACGGTGTCTTCGTAGATCAGGCCGGAGGCCGTCGTAATTTCAGCCATGAATAGCTCCAGATTTGCAGAGTCGTTTGCCGACTCACGTCTCGCCCTAGCTCGCAGAAGGCGGCACGGGAAAGCGGGTGGTAGAAAGGGCAAAAGTCTACCACAACGGCGGACGCCGAAACGACAAGGCTTTGACTTCGCTACAGTTTTCTGTATAATGCGCGGTTCTTTGTAACACCCTTTGGTTTATTTTCGGAGTCCAACCCATGTATGCGGTCATAAAAACCGGCGGTAAGCAGTATCGCGTTACCAACGGTCTAAAACTTAAAGTAGAACAGATACCGGCAGACGTTGGCGCAGAAGTCACTCTTGACCAGATCCTCATGTTGGGCGAAGGCGAGTCAGTGCAGATCGGCGCCCCCTTCATTGCTGGCGCCGTCGTCAAATGCACCGTGATTTCCCACGGCCGCCATGACAAGGTCAAGATCTTCAAGATGCGTCGTCGTAAGCATTACCAAAAGCATCAAGGCCATCGTCAGAACTACACCGAACTGCGCATCGATTCGATCGCCGCTTAAGTTCAGACAAGGAGCTAATAAATGGCACACAAGAAAGCTGGCGGCAGCGTACGTAACGGCCGCGATTCAGAATCCAAACGCCTTGGCGTCAAGCGCTACGGCGGTCAATTCGTTCTGGCTGGCAACATCATCGTTCGCCAGCGCGGTACTGAATACCACCCGGGCGACAACGTCGGCTGCGGCAAGGATCACACCCTGTTCGCACTGAAAGACGGCACCGTCCTGTTCACCATCAAAGGTGAAAAGAAGCGTCGCACGGTCGTTATCGTTCCGGTTGCCGAATAAATTCGGCACGGCGGAAACAAAAGCCCTATCCGCCGGATAGGGCTTTTTAATTTGTAGTTTCGTAAAATGGCTGGCCGGCAATTCAGGCCAGCCCAAGCGGTACTCGGCAAGGCAAAGCGACAACGGGCGCAGCCAACGCAAACATCGGGAAAAAGGCAGGTCCAGGCATGAAATTCATCGACGAAGCAAAGATCAGCGTCAAAGCCGGAGATGGCGGCAACGGCGCAGTGACCTTCCGGCGCGAAAAATACATCCCGATGGGTGGCCCCGATGGCGGCGACGGTGGCCGTGGCGGCAGCATCTATGCCGTTGCCGACCGCAACATCAATACCCTGGTTGACTACCGCTACACCCGGAAATTCGCTGGCCAACGCGGCGAAAACGGCCGTGGTGCCGATTGTTACGGCTCCGGTGGCGAAGACATTATTCTGCTGATGCCGGTCGGCACGATCATTACCGACGTCAACGCCGATCAAGTTATTGCCGACCTCGACCATCACGAAAAGCGAGTCCTGATCGCCCGTGGCGGCAAAGGTGGTTTGGGCAACCTGCATTTCAAGTCGAGCACCAACCGCTCGCCACGCCAGAACACTAAAGGCGAATTGGGCGAAGACATGGAACTTAAACTTGAGCTGCGCGTTCTTGCTGACGTCGGCTTGCTCGGCTTGCCCAATGCCGGCAAAAGCACGCTAATCCGCGCCATCTCGGCGGCCCGCCCGAAAGTTGCTGACTACCCATTCACCACGCTGCACCCGAATCTGGGCGTCGTTCGTGTCGACACCAACCGCAGCTTCGTTATGGCGGACGTTCCCGGCCTGATCGAAGGTGCCGCCGATGGTGCCGGCCTCGGTATCCGCTTCCTCAAGCACTTGCAACGTACCCGAATCCTGCTGCACCTCGTAGACATCGCCCCGATCGACCCGGATTCCGACCCGGTGCGCGACGCCAAAGCGATTGTCGGCGAACTGGTCAAGCACGACCCGGAACTGGCCAACAAGCCGCGCTGGCTGGTTCTCAATAAGCTCGACCTGATTCCGGAAGAAGAGCGCGACGCCGCGGTCAAAAACTTCCTCAAAGCCTACAAAAAAGCCACCAAGTACGATGGCGTCTATTTCCCGATCTCAGCGATCAATGGCGAAGGCACCAAGCCACTAATTTATGCGATTCAGGAAGCGCTAGAAAAAATGAATCCGCGTCCTGAAAGCGATCTGGAAGCAGACGAACCCTCGCCGCCAGAAGAAACTGAATAATAGCGTGCAATGCTTAACGGGCCGGAGAGCGCTAACCACAGGCTTTCCGGCCCGAATCAAATGCCAAACACCATTTTTTAATACTGTCTGAGATGACCCACCTCGCCAACGCCAAACGCCTCGTCGTCAAAGTCGGCTCCGCCCTCGTCACGAATAACGGCGCCGGGCTGGATCTTGCTGCCATTAATGACTGGGCGCGGCAAATCAGCGTCCTGCGCCAGCAAGGCAAGGAAGTTGTGCTCGTATCTTCCGGTGCCATCGCCTGCGGCATGCAGCGCTTGGGCTGGACGAAGCGGCCGAAGACAGTGCACGAATTACAGGCGGCAGCAGCGGTCGGCCAAATGGGGCTGGTTCAAGTTTATGAAGGCGCATTTGCCAAGCATGGTTTGCACACCGCGCAAATTTTGCTCACCCACGACGACCTCGCCGATCGCAAGCGCTACCTCAATGCGCGCTCAACGCTGACCACCCTGCTCCAACTCGGCGTCGTGCCGATCATCAATGAAAACGATACCGTCGTCACCGACGAGATCAAGTTTGGTGACAACGACACGCTGGGTGCGCTGGTGGCCAACCTGCTCGAAGCCGACGCGCTGATTATTCTGACTGACCAGATCGGCCTATTCACCGCCGACCCGCGCCAAGACCCAAGCGCCACGCTGATTCGTCAAGCCACAGCGGGTGACGAAGCACTTGAGCAGATGGCCGGTGGCGCCGGCACTTCAATTGGCAAGGGCGGCATGATCACCAAGGTAATCGCCGCCAAACGCGCCGCGCTGAGTGGCGCCCATACCGCCATCGCCAGCGGTCACGAAATCGATCCGATTATTCGTCTGGCCAATGGCGAATCGGTCGGCACCCTGCTTGTTTCGACCACGCAACGGCTGGCCGCACGCAAACAATGGTTGGCGGATCATCTACAACTTGCCGGCCGCCTGCTTCTCGACAATGGTGCGGTCAACGCGCTAAAAAGTGGAAAAAGCCTGTTGCCAATTGGCGTTTTAGCCGCCGAAGGTGAGTTCGAACGCGGCGCAGCGGTTGCCTGCATCAGCCCGGAAGGTCGCGAAATCGCCCGTGGCTTGAGCAACTACGGCAGCGGCGAAACCCGCCTGATTACGCGGAAATCATCGCCGGAAATTGAAGCCATTCTGGGCTACATCGATGAGCCGGAGATGATTCATCGGGATAACTTGATTCTGGTTTGAACTTAGGGCGCCGCTGATTAAATCCTTTTAAGGAACTCAAGGCAAAAACCGTACGTATATAACCCGTACATGCTATGATTTAAGCGTATATAGCAAAAGGAGATTTAAATGCCTACCGCTTTGAAAGCTGAACGAATCGAACTTCGAGCAACTGCAAATGTAAAGCAGCTCTTTCAAGACGCAGCTCAATCTCTGCATAAAAATGTCAGCGAGTTTTTGCTGGACGTCGGCATTGTTGCGGCAAACGAAGCCTTGGCGGACCGGCGCCAGTTTTTACTTAATAACACAGACTGGGCCTCGTTCCAAGAAGCGCTGGATCGTCCGGTGCAAGCCAAACCGCGCCTGAAAAAGCTGCTGAGCGAACCGGGGCTGCTTGGTTGATTTCATATGAAAAAATTCGAAAACTAAGCGCAATCGATGATGTTTCAGCATTTGACAGCAATTACCCGGCGTTAGACAAGTTCTTGCAGAAGCACGCGGTCACAAACATGAGCGCGAACAGTACGCAGACGTATGCGTGTTGCAGCGAGAATAGAGTCGTCGGTTTCTATAGTTTGGCTGTTGGTAGTGTTGCGCCCGAAAACGCACCGAACCGAGTCACCAAAGGCCAGGCCAAACATCCCGTCCCTGTCATGGTCTTGGCGCGTTTGGCGGTTGATGCGCAGCATCAGGGGAAGGGCCTTGGCACTGCGCTGCTGAAAGATGCTTTACTACGAACGATACAGGCGGCGGATATTGCTGGCATTCGTTGTTTGCTGGTCCACGCGAAAGACGACCGTGCCAAGCAATGGTATTTGGCATTTGACTTCGAAATTAGTCCGACAGACCCATACCAGCTTATGCTGTTGCTGAAAGACGTCAAAGCAATACTCGCCTGAGCCGATGTATCATCAGGGCGCCTAAAGAAAGGAGCGTGGTATGAGAACGGTAGGGCAACGTAAAGAGCGCCCGGTCGGTCTTCTGGCCTCTGGCGTCCTCCTGGTCAAAGGCGCTCGATTTAATGATCAGATGCATCGATTACCAACAGGCGACACGACATTCATTCCCAAGGGCGTGTATCGGTTCAAGACACACGAAGACGCGTATCGGCATCAGCTGGATTGTCTTGCCAAGGGAATGGCAAAAGTTGCAATGGAGCGAGCGCTCAAACTGTTCAGGGAACAATCCAGCAAATAGCTGGAGAACCTTGGCATCTCCAGCTCTCTGCGGTGCTTTCCGTTATATCGAGTCTGACCCCGTTTTCGCCGTTTTCGCTTCTTTTTCGGATTTTCCGGTTGATGAAGCCGAGAGCTTACGCCGGGGAATGCGTCTTGAGCCAGTCCTTGACTGCCTCATTCACCCGAGTCTGCCAACCCTTACCACTCGCCTTCAGCGCTGCCAGAACATCAGCGTCGAAACGAATGGTTGTTGGCACTTTGGTGGGTGACTTCTGCGGCCCGCGTTCGCCCCGTTGCTTCTTGAGGGCAATCAGCCCGGCAAGCAAATCATTGGGCAGCACCTCAACGGCAGGACGAAAGAGACGCATATCCTCGGCAGTCAGTTCCCTGACTTCGCCATCATCATCTATCAGTGGCAGACGCTTGTTCATAATCCTTCTCCTCTCTGCGATTGGCCTTGCGGAAGCTAATGACTCGAATTCCTCCTGCTATCGGCGTGAAGCACAAGACATGCAACCGACCTTCCTAGAACCCCAGTGCAACGAAGCGGGTCTCTGGGTAAGTCTTGCGAATGTCCTCTTGCACAATGGCGGTAGCGAAGTCGAAGTCTCCAGCCCGCTCGAACGACAGGCCGCGCTCGCGGAGGTTCTTGTCGTTCTTGGTAGGGTCGAAATCAATATCCACGCGGTCTGTGTATTAACAAATAAATCAAATTGCAATTTATTTGTTAATACACTTGCCGTGTTTGTATTCTGGGTTTATTCAAACTATTCAGGGAACAATTCAGGGAATAGCTGGAGAACTTTGGCATCTCCGGGCCGCCGTGGTGAATGAACTGCTTTTTTGTGGCTAAAAGAGGAAAGGCGGCCTGCTAGAAGAACTGTTTAGCGAAATTTGCAGCTGCAATCGCCATCAAGGCACCCAGCATCCAAGTGACCTTGTCGATTTTTGCGTCCAACGGTTCAATATCTCTCTTGATCGCCAACGTGGTATCGAGCGCTTGAGAAAGAATCTCTTGCTGCGCGCGAAAAAGGCCTCAGCTTGAAGCTCTGGAATTCCAGACTCGCGTAGGTTTTTTACAAACTTATGAGTATCGAAGGTGATTGAACTCATATTTGATGTTATTACATGAAATATTTTGTTGCTAAACAGTCTAGCAGCAATGAAAAAAGGGTGCCGAAGCACCCTTTTCTTATTCTAATCGACGGTTAAGTCAGATTAGAAGCTGTGACGCAGGCCAACTTGCATACCTTGAATGGTAGTACCGGTACCGGCTGCACCAGAAGCATTGACACCGAAGTCAAAGTTAGCAGCGGAATTGTTATCCAAGTAAGCGTAGATAGCTTTTACGCTGGTACGCTTGGACAGGTTATAAACGTAGCCAACTTCAGCCAAGAAAGCGCCGTCTTTAGCGCCGTTTGCCTTACCTGTGAAGTTATTATTGTCTGAATTCAGAGCTTCGTAGTACTGAGCAATGATCTCGCCCTTACCTAAATTGACGCCAGCACCGAGACCCCACTTCTGCTGCTTGTTGGTAATACCACTGGAATCAACCATGGTTTGTTCCCACAGCGCATTTACACGACCCCAAGTGCCGGCATAGCCACCAGCGATACGGACGTTGTCAGTCTTGGTTTGTTGGATGTTGCCAATTTGTGCCCAGTTGTAAGCAACACCAGCCTTGAAGCCAGCACCAGCCCAGTTTACACCGACATCATAGCCGGTGGTCAGGAGGGTAGGGCCTACGCCATCGGCGCCATTGTTTGTTTTGTTCTCACCAGGAACAAAAGCAGCAACAGCCGAGAAACCAGCGAAAGTTGGGGAGATGTAAGCAATGGCATTCGCCCAACGGGTATCAAAGACAGAGGCACATGTAGTCGAAGCACCGCAGCTACCAGGAAGGATGGTGGGAGCAACACCATTCACACCAGACAAAACACGGTTACCACCCATCTTACCGATGATGCCGCTGTTAGCGCCAATGCCAGTTGCGCCGGCATTAATGTCCACACCAGCACCCAGAGCACGGGTCGGGCCGGTCAGGTTACCCATGACGACGGTACCGAAGCCGCTGGACAGACCAACGTAGGAGTCGCGCGAGCCACCAAATCCAGCACCGTTATCGAAGCTGACGGCAGTTTCAAACTGGAAAACAGCTTTCAGGCCGTTGCCCAGATCTTCCACACCCTTGAAACCGATGTAGGAAGAGTTGGCGGAAACACGGTTGATCGAAGTATTTTTGCTGCCAGCCGAACCGTTATCAATATTAACGAGGTCGAATGAACCATCAGCAATGCCGTAAACGGTGACGTTGGTTTGTGCGAATGCAGCGGTGGATGCCAGAGCGGCAACTGCCAGAGCGATAATTTTCTTTTGCATCTGAAAATCTCCTTAGTGGTTAGTTTTTAATCTGATCTTACGAACTGATTAAGCTTTACCTCTCGGATTGAGAAGTTGGGGCGATTGTCGCAAAGAGGCGAGCTCGCTAGCAACGGATGTTTGCGTTGCGCGACTACTTCTGCCCCCTGTTGTTGTTTCGGCGCAACATTCCAGCATGCCGTTGTTTCAGGCCCGACTTCTACAGGCTCGCCGGCCGCGTCATGAATATGTCGCCGGCCAGATTTTTGCCATGGCGGGCGCCACGAAGACGCACGGGACGATTGCCGGAAATATATTTTTCCGGCTCCGCGCTGAGTTGCGGGGTACGCCTTACCGGGCGTGGGTGGCCGATATGAAAGTGAATGTTGCCATTGCCCATGCTTATTATTACCCGGACGTGGTGGCGACCTGCGCCGAGGAGTATCTGCGCAGCGAATCACCGCAAAGTTTTGTCACCGCCCCTAAATTGATTGTTGAAGTGCTCTCACCGAGTACCGAGAAAATCGATCGGCGGGAAAAATTGCTGGCCTATCGCCAATTGAGCAGTTTGCAGGAATACGTACTGGTGGACTAGGAACGCCAGTGGGTTGAAGTATTTCGACGCAATGCGGCGGGCTGGATGCAGGAGATTGCAACGGCTGGCGAAACGATCACTTTGAGCAGCTTGGGAATGCCGCTTGCGGTTGCGGCTATTTACGAGGATGCGGAAGTGCCGGCTATTGGCGAGGTAACGGGAGAGGCGGTTTAGGATTTCGCCGCAGCGAGAATGGCGCCGTGGCGGGAAATGTGTGCTAGCAAGGCTGGGTTATTGATTTCGTGCCGGGCGATCAAGTCAATTTGCCAGGGCAAGAGCAGATCGTCGAGACGGTTCTCGATTTCCAGGCGGCGCGACAAGGTGAGATTTGGTGCTTCGAGGCAGAGATCGATATCGGAACCTTGGCGAAAGTTTCCTTTGGCGCGCGACCCGAACAGCCAGACCGTCAGCACTTCAGGGTATTCACCCAGAATGCCGAGGATTTGCTCGATTGCGCTATTCGGCAAGCCAAAGGCAAGGCCGATGGTGACGACTGGCTTCATTGGCTGGCGGCGATGTGCTGCATTTTTTGCTGAAAAGCAACGAACAAAGGGTAGTAGCGGCCGATGATCAGCTGTGCAATGGCTTCAGCCACGGTTTGATTGTAGGTATGCGATGTCTGGTTGCGACTCTTGATCATTTCCATCCAGCCGGCGCCATCTTCCAGCAAGCCTTTGGAAAAAGCTTCCCGGGCGGCGTCGCGTGAACCGGTAATCGCGGCATTGCCTTGCCAAAAGAAATAATCTTTCATCAGATTCCAGGCCAGCTCGTGCGTGAACTCGAAGGCCTGGATTAGCCCTTGTTGCTCCAATGGCGTCAAATCGCGCTGCTCAGCCAGCTCAATGGCTTCGGTCAAACGACTGAGGGCCAGCCGATAGTTGTTCAAGCGCTGATGCCAACGTATATCCGGCTCTTGTGAGGTCATGGTTTCTTGGGCTTATGAAATAAAAACATTGATACTAGCCACCGGCTGGTTTCAGATTCAGCCGAACAGGCGGGCTAGCTCAACACCGGGTTCCGGCGCCCGCATGAAGGTTTCGCCGACGAGGAAGGTTTCGACCTGATTGGCCCGCATTCGGGTGACGTCTTCCGGCGTGACGATGCCGCTTTCGGTGACGACGATGCGGTCAGCCGGGATTCTGCCGAGCAGGCCGAGCGTGGTTTCGAGCGTGACTTCAAAGGTGCGTAGATTGCGGTTGTTGATGCCGAGCAAGGGCGTTTTGAGTTGCAGCGCGGCGTTGAGCTCTTCGCCGTTATGTACTTCAACCAGCACGGCCATGCCATAGCTGTGGGCCTGGGCTTCGAGTGCCTGCATTTGATTCAGGCTCAAGGCGGCGGCGATAAGCAGGATGCAGTCGGCGCCCATGGCGCGGGCTTCGGCGACTTGATAGGCGTCCACCATGAAGTCTTTACGCAGCACCGGCAACGCGCAGGCGGCGCGGGCGGCTTTGAGGTATTCCGGGGCGCCCTGAAAATATTGCTGATCGGTGAGCACGGAAAGACATGCGGCGCCATGTTTTTCGTAGCTTTGGGCAATTTCGGCCGGGTGAAAATCCGGGCGAATGACGCCTTTCGAGGGGCTGGCTTTTTTAATTTCGGCGATTATTGCCGGTTGACCGCAGCATAGCTTGTGGCGAATGGCACCGACGAAGTCACGCGGAGCAGTTTGGGCGGCGGCTTCGGCTTCGACGACGGCCAGGGGTTTGACGACCAGCGCAGCAGCAATTTCCTGGTGCTTTGTGGCGATGATTTTATTGAGGATGTCGCTCATGATTGATAGTGGTAGCGGCACTGAACAATGACAATACAGTCATCATCGATGGTGTAGACAAGACGATGTTCTTCGTCAATACGTCGTGACCAGAAGCCGGAAAAGTTATGTCGCAAAGGTTCGGGTTTGCCGATGCCTGCGAACGGGGAACGCTGAATATCCTTGATCAGCGCGTGAATTCGCTTGATGGTGGCTTTGTCTGCCTGCTGCCAGAAGAGATAATCTTCCCAGGCGGCGTCGGCAAATTTAATCGGCATCGAGCGGCAAGGCCTTGATCGCACCGCCGCCGGAACGCACTTGCGCGATGGCATCGATCAAACGCTGGGCATTGGCCGGACTACGTAACAAATAGGCGGTTTCTTCCAGCGCATTGAAATCATCAAGCGACATCATGACCACGGGCTTGCCTTGCTGCCGCGTAATCAACAAAGGGGCGCGATCATTGTTGACGCGATCCATGACATCGGCGAAATGCTGGCGTGTATAGCTATAGTTCATCGTATCCATGGCAAGCTCCTTTTGTACAAATAATCGTACAATTACGTTTTGCCGTCAAGCGACGGATTTGAGGAAACGCTGAGTCCCGACGACAAACTGTTCAAGCTTGGCCCGCGCCGCGCCGGAGGCAATTATCTCGAAAGCCTTTTCAACGCCGTCGGCCAGTGTTTCGGCCAGGCCGCAGACGTAGATGCTGGCGCCGGCATTGAGCGCAACGATGTCGCGGGCGGCGCCGAGTTTGTTGTCGAGAGCGGAGAGCAGCATGGTTTTGGATTCTTCAACGTTGGCGACTTGCAGGACTTTCGGGTCGTGCACCGGCAGGTTGAATTGTTCCGGGTGGATTTCGTACTCGGTGACTCGGCCGTCTTTCAATTCGCCAACCAAGGTTTGGCCGGAGATGGAAATTTCGTCCAGACCTTCGCGGCCAAAGACGGTGAGCGCGCGAGTGCTGCCGAGGCGCTGCAGAACACGCACTTGAATGCCGACGAGATCGGGATGGAAGACACCCATGACTTGTTGCGGGGCGTTGGCCGGGTTAGTCAGTGGGCCGAGGATGTTGAAAATGGTCCGCACGCCGAGTTCGCGGCGGACTGGTGCGGCGTGTTTCATGGCGCTGTGGTGATTCGGCGCAAACATGAAGCCGAGGCCGGTTTGTGTAATTGATTCAGCCACTTGTGCCGGATTAAGGTTGATGTTGGCGCCAAGGGCTTCGAGCACGTCGGCACTGCCAGACTGGCTGGAAACCGAACGGCCACCGTGTTTGGCGATTTGCGCGCCAGCAGCGGCGGCGACAAACATGGCGGCGGTGGAAATATTGAAGGTGTGAGCACCATCGCCGCCGGTGCCGCAGGTGTCGACCAGACGGCTGGTGTCGGCAATCTCAACCTTGGTCGATAGTTCGCGCATGACCGTCGCGGCGGCGGCGATTTCGCCAATCGTTTCCTTCTTGACGCGCAGGCCGGTGACAATGGCAGCGATCATGACCGGCGTAACCTGGCCGCTCATGATTTGCTGCATCAGGGAAACCATTTCGTCGTGGAATATTTCGCGGTGTTCAATCACGCGCTGTAGGGCGGCTTGCGGGGTCATTGCTTTTCTTCCTCGTACCAGTCGATTACAGCGAGACGGCCGATACGACCGAATTCGCGCATATTGTGGGTTACCAATGTTGCGCCATGGGCGGCAGCGATGCCGGCAATGAGCACATCTTGCGAACCGATGCCTTGGCCTGCCGACTCAAGTTCGGCCCGAATCTGCGCCGCCTCTCTGGCGGCCTCGATGTTGAGCGGGAGAACGCGCACCGTTGCCAAGAAATCGGCCCATTGTGCCCGACGCTTTTCATTGCCCACCTGCTGCGCCAGACCATATTCAATTTCGTAGACCACCACGGCGGGCAGCGCGACGGCATCGCGCGGCGTGGCGAGCAAACGTTCCTTGACGCCGCCCATGCCCTTGAAGGCATAGGCGACCGTGTTGGTATCCAGGGCGTAAATCACAAAGACTCGCGGGGCAAATCTGCCGCATGCTGACGCAGGGTTGCGGCGTCGGGAAACTCGGTCCAAGTACCGAGCGCTGAACGGATTGAATCCGGCCAGCTCGGCGCGGCAGCGTGTCGAATGACCTCTGACACCCAGCGGCTTTGCGACAAACCGGCGGCTTCGGCAGAAGCTTTGACCAGACGCTCAGTGTCTGCATCAAGATAAAGGGTTAATTGAGCCATAACACCTCCGGGCACGTATATGTCCAATTATAGTGCGCCGTTAGAAGATTTCCAAACTGGAACTCAAGACCGTGAATGTTCGTCCAGAAAGTTCTTGAGCAGATCGTGACCGCGTTCGGTCAAGATGGATTCGGGGTGGAACTGGACGCCTTCGACGGCCAGCGTCTTGTGGCGGACGCCCATGATTTCGCCGTCGTCGGTCCAAGCGGTGATCTCCAAGCAATCAGGCAGGCTTTCGCGCTCGATGGCCAGCGAGTGGTAGCGGGTGCAGGTCAGCGGGTTAGGCAGGTTTTTGAAAACACCCGTATTTTTGTGGTGGACCGCAGAAACCTTGCCGTGCATCAGTTTTTTGGCGTGAATGATCTTGCCGCCGAAGGCTTCGCCGATAGCCTGGTGGCCGAGACAGACACCAAGCAGCGGTATCTTGCCGGAAAATTCGCGGATGGCGGCGAGCGAAATGCCAGCCTGCGCCGGGGCGCAAGGGCCGGGGGAGATCACCAGATAGTCAGGCTTCAGCCGCGCCACTTCGGCGACGGTGATGGCGTCGTTACGGAAAACCTGCACCTCCTGCCCGAGTTCGCCGAAGTACTGGACGAGGTTGTAGGTGAAGCTGTCGTAATTGTCGATCATCAACAACATGCCGTTGATTCCTTGGTCGTTTCGTGAGCCTTGAATTCTACAATAAAGGGCCGGGCCCGCTCCGGCCGGGGGCTCAGATCAGGCCGTATTTCTTCAGTTTGTCGTGCAGCGTGGTGCGAGCGATTTTGAGCACTTCGCTGGTGCGGGCGACGTTGCCACTTTGGCGGGTGAATTCGTCGGCGATGAGCAGGCGTTCGTAGGTTACGACGGTTTCGGTGGGCGAACGTGGTTCGCTGACATCACCGAGAGCAACGGCGTCGCAGACGCGCCGGCGCTGATTCTGGTAAAGCAACCACAGCA
This sequence comes from Burkholderiales bacterium, assembly GCA_038250105.1. Taxonomy (GTDB): domain Bacteria; phylum Pseudomonadota; class Gammaproteobacteria; order Burkholderiales; family Rhodocyclaceae; genus Azonexus. The sequence continues at coordinate 29,350 of JBBSCQ010000019.1, forward strand.
GCAGGCAGTTCATGGCACGAGGCGATGTGGACTCGGCTAAACCATTCGACGCGGTGCAGTGAGTACAGCCGGAGCGAGCACCGAGGCCAGTTCTTCGCGGCCCATCAGGCCCATTTCTTCAACCAGCTCGGCGACACCACGGCCGGTGCGCAAAGCCTCTTGCGCCACTCGCGTCGCATTTTCATAGCCAATGTAGGGGTTGAGCGCAGTGGCCAAGCCAGCCGATGTCCGCACTCGTTCGGCGAGCAGTTCGCGATTGGCCGTGATGCCGCGCACGCAATGCGCGGTCAGCGTGCGGCAGCCGGCGGCAAGGTGTTCAATGCTCTTGAACAGGCTGTGGGCGATGATCGGCTCGAAGGCGTTGAGCTGCAGCTGGCCGCCCTCTGCTGCCATAGTGATGGTGACATCGTTGCCGATGACCTCGAAAGCGATTTGATTGACCACTTCCGGGATCACCGGATTGACTTTACCCGGCATGATCGAGGAGCCGGCGGCGCGGGGCGGCAAATTGATTTCATTCAGCCCGGCTTGTGGACCGCTGGAAAGCAGGCGCAGGTCGTTGCAGGTTTTCGACAGCTTGCAGGCGACGCGCTTGAGCACGCCGGACAGCTGGACGAAGGCGCCGCAATCCTGCGTTGCTTCGATCAGATTCGGCGCTGCCTCCAGGGCCAGCCCGGAGAGGCTGGACAAATGGTCGATGGCCAGTTTGGAGTAACGCATGTCGGTATTGATACCGGTGCCGATGGCGGTGGCGCCGAGGTTGATTTCGCGGATCAGCGCAATCGCTTCGCCGAGGCGCAGTTCATCTTCATGCAGCATGACGGCGTAGGTCGAGAATTCCTGACCGAGTGTCATTGGCACAGCGTCCTGCAACTGAGTACGGCCGATTTTCAGGACATCCTTGAATTCATTGGCCTTGTCGGCAAAGGCTTCGCGCAGTTCGGCCATCGCCGAGAGCAAGCCACGGATGGAGAAACAGGCGGCAACACGCAAAGCCGTCGGATAAACGTCATTGGTGCTCTGCGACATGTTGACGTGGTTGAGCGGATGCAGATGAAAATACTCGCCCTTTTGGTGGCCGAGCAGTTCGAGCGCCCGGTTGGCAATCACCTCGTTGGCGTTCATGTTGGTTGAGGTGCCGGCGCCGCCCTGGATAACGTCGACGACAAATTCCTCGTGCAGCTTGCCGCCAGCCACTTCCTGACAGGCGGCGATGATTGCGTCAGCCCGCGTTTGGTCGAGTTGGCCCAGTTCGGCATTGGCCATCGTTGCCGCCTGCTTGGTCAGCGCCAGGGCGCGCATCAGGTCGGGATAGCTGCCAATCTGCTTGCCGGTGATCGGGTAATTTTCGATGGCGCGCAGCGTATGCACGCCCCAATAGGCGGTGGCCGGCACTTCGGCTTCGCCGAGTAGATCGTGTTCGATTCGGTTATTCATCTTGTCTCCAATTATTTTTTTGACGCAGAGGCACAGCGGCGCCGAGGAAAAACACTTCCTGACAAAACCCGTCGTTCTCTGCGCCTCGGCGTCTCGGCGGCAAATTCGCGCTTTTAGTGATGCAAAATCTTGGCAAGGAACTGCTTCGCCCGTTCGGAACGCGGATTGGCGAAGAAAGCTTCCTTGTCGTCATCCTCAACGATGCTGCCCTGATCCATAAAGATGACGCGATTGGCGACCCGCCGGGCAAAGCCCATTTCATGCGTGACGCACATCATGGTCATGCCTTCCTGTGCCAGCTCGGTCATCACATCGAGCACTTCATTGACCATTTCCGGGTCGAGCGCCGAGGTTGGCTCATCGAACAACATGCAGATCGGGTCCATCGCCAGCGCCCGGGCAATCGCCACGCGCTGCTGCTGGCCGCCGGAAAGCTGGCCAGGGAACTTGCTGGCTTGCGCCTTGAGACCGACGCGCTCGAGTAGTTTCATGCCCTTGTCCATCGCCTCATCCTTGCTTCGGCCCAGCACCTTGGTCTGGGCGATCGCCAGATTTTCGGTAATGCTCATATGTGGGAAGAGCTCGAAATTCTGAAAAACCATGCCGACTTGGGCGCGCAACTTGGAAAGCTTGGTTTTCGGGTCGCCGACCGAGGTGCCATTGACGGTGATCTCGCCGGACTGGAAAGGCTCCAGGCCATTAACACACTTGATCAGGGTCGATTTACCGGAACCAGATGGGCCACAAACAACAATGACCTCGCCCTTGCTCACCGAAGTGGTGCAATCGGTGAGCACCTGAAATGACCCGTAATGCTTGCTGACATTTTCAATTTTAATCATGGGATTTCTCCTGAATTACGGCGCTCAGGCCGGGTGGTATTTTTTCTGCAAGCGCTTGACCAGACTGGAAGCGGCGAAGCAAATGACGAAATAGACGGCACCGGCAAAAAGCAGCATTTCAACCAGTCGACCGTCGCGGTCACCGACCTTGTAGGCGGCACCGAAGAAATCGGCCAGCGCCGAGACATAAACCAGCGAAGTATCCTGAAAAAGAATGATGGCCTGCGTCAGCAGCAGCGGCACCATGTTGCGGAAGGCTTGCGGCAGCACGACAAGACGCATCGCCTGGCTATAAGTCATACCGAGCGCGTAGGCGGCGAAAATCTGCCCCTTTGGCACGCTCTGGATACCGGCACGGATGATTTCCGAGTAATACGCCGCTTCAAACAACGCGAAACCGATCATCGCCGACGTTAACCGCATGTCGGTGCCGGATGGCAGATTGAACAGTTGCTCAATGAACTTCGGCACGATCAGAAAGAACCAGAGCAGCACCATGACCAGCGGCACGGCACGGAAGAGGTTCACATAACCGGCGGCGAACAGCGACACCGGCTTGATCGGCGACAGCCGCATCATGGCCAGCAGCGTGCCCCAGACAATGCCGACGACTACCGCAGTAATGGCAATTTCCAGCGACACTTTCATGCCCTCCCAGAGGAAAGGCAGCGCGCCGGGGATGGAGGACCAATCGAATTCGTACATGTTATTTGCCTCCGATGTAGCCGGGCACCGCAATGCGCCGCTCGAACTTGTGCATCAGGGTCATCACTGTGACGTTGATCAGGACATAGGCGACGGTCACGGCAATAAACGATTCGTAGGGCTGCGCCGTGTAATCGACCAACTGCCGGCCTTGGGCAGCCAATTCGAGCAGGCCAATCGTCGAACAGACGGCGGAGTTCTTGAAAATATTGAGGAACTCCGAAGTCAGCGGCGGCACGACCAGACGAAACGCCATTGGCAACATCACGTAGCGATAGGTTTGCGGCAAGGTAAAACCGAGCGCCAGGCCAGCGTTCTTCTGGCCCTTGGGCAAGGAGTAGATGCCGGCCCGCACCTGCTCGGCAACCCGGGCGCTAGTGAATAGCCCAAGGCAGACCATCGAGGCGAGAAATTGCTGCAGCACGGGATTCGACTGCTTGTAGGCATCGCCGATACTGGTCGGCAATAACTCGGGCAGCACGAAGTACCAGATGAACAACTGCACCAGCAGCGGCACATTGCGGAAAAGTTCGACATAACCGGTGGCAATCCCGGCCAGCGTCTTGTTCGGCACCGTGCGCAGCACGCCAACTAATGCGCCGAGCAGCAGGGCCAAAACCCATGCGGTCAACGACAGCGTAATGGTCATTTTGAAGCCGGCAAACATCCAGCCGAGATACGTGTCGTCGCCGCTCGCGCTTGGCTGCAGGAAGACGCCCCAGTTCCATTGGTAATTCATGATTCCCTCCTCATGGGTAAGCCGGCCGCAGCCAACCCCGAATTTCCATTGTGGCCTGATTACTCGAAAGCTTTGTCGTTCGGCGCCTTGAACAGCGCTTTCATATCATCCGACAGCGGCATGCCCAGATTAAGCCCTTTTGGCGGATTCGGGGCCATGAACCATTTGGCCTAGATATTTTCAGCCTCGCCCGAAGTCATCGCCTTGGTCAGCGCCGCATCGACAACTTTCTTGAACGCCGGGGGAGACTGGCTACCGGCCTGAAAGGCATTTGATTGGGGCAAGAAGCACGGTTGACATGAAAAAGCCGCCCATTTTCAGGCGGCTTTTTTAGCGTTTAAGACCACGAAGGAATCAATCGACCCGCGTATCCAACCCTTGCTCAGCCAGTTCAGCGGCGCGCAGGACGGCGCGGGCTTTGTTCAGGGTTTCGGTCCATTCGGCATTGGGGTCGGAGTCGGCGACGATGCCGGCACCAGCCTGGACGTGTAGTTGTTTGTCCTTGATTACTCCGGTACGGATGGCAATGGCGAGATCCATGTCGCCATGGAAACCAAGGTAGCCGACGGCGCCGGCGTAGATGCCGCGTTTGACTGGTTCGAGTTCATCAATAATTTCCATCGCCCGGATTTTTGGCGCGCCAGAAACGGTGCCGGCCGGGAAGGTAGCTTTCAGTACATCGAGTGCATTCAGGCCGGCTTGCAGCTTGCCTTCAACGTTGGAGACGATGTGCATCACGTGCGAGTAACGCTCGACGAGCATGTTTTCGGTGAGTTTGACGCTGCCGATTTTGGCGACGCGACCGCAGTCGTTACGGCCGAGATCAAGCAACTGGGTGTGCTCGGCGCGCTCTTTTTCGTCGGCTAGCAGTTCGGCGGCGAGTGCGGCATCTTCTTCCGGCGAAGCGCCGCGTTTGCGCGTACCGGCGATCGGCCGGACGGTAACGCGATCACCTTCGAGGCGAACGAGAATCTCCGGCGAGGTGCCGACGATGTGGAAGTCCTCAAAATTGAAGTAGAACATGTAGGGTGACGGATTCAGGCTGCGTAGCGTGCGGTAGAGCGCCAGCGGGCTGGCCAGGAAAGGCTTGGTCATCCGTTGCGAGATCACCACTTGCATGATGTCGCCTTCGGTAATGTAATCCTTGGCCTTGAGTACGGCTTTTTTGAACGCTGCTTCGCCGAAGACGGAAACGGCTGGCTCGGAATGTACCGGCTGCTCGCTCGGAATATGAACCTGAGCGCGCAACTTGCCGAGTAATTCCATCAGCCGTGCTCGCGCCTTTTGATAGGCACCGGGGAAACCGGGTTCGGCATAGACAATCAGGGTCAGCTTGCCGGAGAGGTTGTCGACGACGGCAATTTCTTCAGAGAGCAGTAGGCCGATGTCGGGCGTGCCGATGTCATCAGTCTTGTTGGTCCGGGTCAAGCGGGTTTCGACATAGCGCACGGTGTCGTAGCCGAAGCAGCCGACTAGACCGCCGCAGAAGCGCGGCAGACCATCGCTCGGCGGGGCGCGGAAGCGCTGCATGAACTTACCAATGAAGTCGAGTGGATTGGTGTCGTCTTCACGCTCGGCGATGCGATTACCGGTCAGCACCAGCACTTGATGGCCGGTGACGACAATGCGCGTCTGGGCGGCCAGACCGATGATCGAATAGCGGCCAAAGCGCTCGCCGCCCTGCACCGATTCAAGCAGGTAGGTGTAAGGCGTATTAGCCAGCTTGAGGTAGATGGAGAGCGGCGTGTCGAGATCGGCAAACGTTTCAAGCGTGACGGGAATACGGTTGTAGCCTTGCGCGGCAAGCGAGTTGAATTCTGTTTCAGTCATGGGGCAGCCTCGAAAATGACGTGGGTGTTGCGTACTGGTGCGTTGCGCCACGAAGGCGCGCGAGTGAGATCAGGTGCGCCAGCGACGCCAACCCTGGGGGCTGCCGTTGCTTCCATGCCCGTGCCATTCGTGCCAGATACGCAAAGGGGTCATTTGATGGTGAGGTCTTTAAAAGTGAGCGCCTGATGATAGGCGACAAGCAAATCGGATACTAGCGCATCGCAATCGGCACTGTCCACCGGCTCGCCTTCGTTGTAGCCGTAGGGCACGGCATAGGCCAGACAACCGGCGGCATGGGCGGCGTGGATGTCGTGTTTCGAGTCGCCAATATGCAGATTGCGCTCGGGCCGGACGTTGAGGATACGGCAGGCGTGCAGGATAGGTTCGGGATGTGGTTTCTTGTTCGGCGTGGTGTCACCGGAAACGATGACATCGAAGTAGTCGGTGAGCGCCATATGATCAAGCAGCGCTTCGGTAAACATGCCGGGCTTGTTGGTAACGACCCCCATTTTCAGGCCACTGGCTTTCCAGGCCTGGAGGCCATCGATTACGCCGGGGTAAATTTGGGTAAATTTGCCGTTGACCGCAGCATAGTGGCGCTTGAAGGATTCGATGGCTTGATGCAGCTTTTCGGCGCTCGGCGGCTGGCCGTGCGTGAGGCAGCGCTCGACCAAGACAGCCATTCCTTTACCGACGAAGCTGTGCACTTCAGCCAGGCTGCGCGGCGGCTCGCCAATTTCTTCAAGCATCAGCCGGCAGGCTTCGGCGAGATCAGCGATGGTGTCGAGCAGGGTACCGTCAAGGTCGAAGGTAACGGATTGGAAGAACATCTGGATTTACCTCAGACTTTGGCGAGTTCATGACGCAGGTCAGCGATGATGCTGTTGTAGCGTTGCGGGTCGCTGTCTTTGCCGGCGCCATAGACGGCTGAACCAGCAACGAAGGCATCAACGCCGGCCCGGGCGATTTCGGCGATGTTGGCGACATTCACGCCACCATCGATTTCAAGACGGATACGCCGGCCAGTTTGCTCTTCATAGGCGTCGAGTCTGGCCCGGGCTTGCTGGGCTTTGGCCAAGGTGCCGGGGATGAATTTCTGGCCGCCGAAGCCGGGGTTGACGCTCATCAGCAGGATGACGTCAATCTTATCCATGACGTAATCCATCAAGTCGAGCGGCGTCGCCGGGTTGAAAACCAGACCGGCCTGACAACCGGCATCACGGATCAGCCCGAGGCTGCGATCAACGTGATCAGAAGCTTCCGGATGAAAAGTAATAATGTTTGCGCCGGCCTTGGCGAAGTCGGGAATGATGCGATCGACTGGCTTGACCATTAGATGCACGTCAATCGGCGCGCTGGTGCAGGGGCGAATTGCTGCGCAAACGAGCGGCCCAATAGTTAAATTGGGAACATAATGGTTATCCATCACGTCGAAGTGTATCCAGTCGGCGCCCGAAGCAATCACGTTGACCACTTCCTCGCCCAGTTTGGCGAAGTTGGCGGAGAGCAGGCTGGGTGCGATGATGAAATCTTTGGCTGACATGATGCTTCCCTAAACAAAAACAGATAACCGAAATTATCCCATGCCCGACTCCAACAAGTACCGTATCGAAATCATCCCCTCGGCGCAGTTCATTCCCGAGCAGTCCGACCCGAACGAAAATCGCTATCTATTTTCCTACACGATCACGATCAAAAACATTGGCGAAGTGCCGGCCCAACTGGTTTCACGGCACTGGATCATCACCGACGGCAACAACGAACAGCAGGAAGTGCGCGGCCTCGGCGTGGTCGGCAAGCAACCGCTGCTCAAGCCGGGCGAAAGCTTTCAGTACAGCAGCGGCTCAGCCTTGACGACGCCGGTCGGCACGATGAAAGGCACCTACCAGATGGTGGCGGAGGACGGTACGCACTTCAATGCGGAAATCCCCGAGTTTGCCTTAGCCATGCCACGGGTGCTGCACTGAGCCTGAAGCACAGCTACACGCTGATTGCCCCGTTTTACGACGCGGCGATTGGCCGGGCGACTCAGGCCGCCCGCCAGCGCAGCCTGGCCGCCCTGCCCACTTCCCCGAGCCGGGTTTTGTTGGCTGGGGTGGGCACCGGGCTGGATTTGCCGCATCTGCCGCCGCAACATCATTACGTCGGCCTCGACCTCAACCGCGCCATGTTGCGCCGCGCCTTGCCCCGAGTCGGCCATGTCGACTTCGCGCCGGTGCAAGGCGATGCCCAGCGCCTGCCTTTTGCCGATGGCAGTTTCGATTGCGCCGTGCTGCATCTGATTCTGGCTGTCGTCCCGGAGCCGGCGCACTGTTTTGCCGAAGTGGCCCGTGTTTTACGGCCGGGCGGACAGGTGCTGGTCTTCGATAAATTTCTGCGGCGTGGGCAGAGCGCCGTGTTGCGGCGAATGGTTAATCCGTTGATGCGGCGGATTGCAACGCGGCTCGATGTCGTCTTTGAAGACTTGCTCGCCGAAGCACCCCGTCTGATACTTGAACACGATCAGCCCGCGCTGGCGGGCGGTTGGTTCCGGATGATCCGGCTAAGTAAGGGCTGAGTCAGGCTCGACTTCGTTACCGAGCCCGTCATCAATCCAGGCCAATAACAGCGTGTAGGTCACAGCCAGGGCGACCGGACCGAGGAAAATTCCGATCAGGCCAAAACTCAACATGCCGCCGATTACGCCAGAGAAAATCAGCAAGAGCGGCAAGTCGGCTCCACGCTTGATCAGCACTGGCCGCAAGAAGTTGTCGAGGGTGCCGACGACCAGGCTCCAGACCAGCAGAAAGGTCGCCCAACTGTTATCGCCTTGCCAATACATCCAGCCGACCGCTGGCAACAAAACCAGCATCGGGCCGATCTGGGCAATACAAAACATCAGCATCAGAGCCGAAAGCAGCGAGGCGTAGGGCACGCCGACCACCGCCAAGCCAATGCCGCCGAGCACCGTCTGGGCAATAGCGGTGACGCCGACACCGAGCGCCACACCACGAATCGCCTGACTGGCCAGAATGACCGAGCCTTCACCCTGCGCCCCAGCCAAGCGCCGACCAAATCGACGCACCAGGCGGGCCCCGGTTTCGCCGCCGGCATACAGAATGGCGGCAATCACCACAACAAGTAAAAACTGCAGCAACATGCCACCCAGACCACCGACCTGACCGAGCAACCATTTGCCGGAATCAGCCGCATAGGGCGTCGCTTTGGCCAGCACGCCGGCTGCACCACCCGCCGCCAGTTGATTCCAGGCGCCGGCAATTTTTTCACCGACCAACGGCAAGTTGGCCACCCAGTCAGGCAGCTTTGGCAAGCCTTCAGTCGCCAGCGACTTGCCGGCTGCGGTCAACTGGTCCAAATGCTCAAAAATGATATCAATCGCCAGCCACAAGGGCAGCACTAGCAGCAGCAACATGCCCAGGCTCATCACTGCCACCGCCGGCGCCCGGCGATTGCCGAAACGCGCTTCGAGCGATTTCAGTAGCGGCCAGGTAGCAACAACGATCATTGTCGCCCACACCGTGGCCGCCAAAAACGGTCGAAGCACCCACAACGACAGGCCGATCAGCCCGATGATGCAAATAACTGCCAGCGTATGTCTGGCCAGATCTGGGCGAACTTCAGCCATCAACTCCGGTAATCCGCGTTAATTTTGACGTAGTCGTAGGAAAAGTCGCAGGTGTAAATACTGGCCTGCGCCGCACCGCGCCCGAGATCAACGCGCACGGTGATTTCGGCCTGCGCCATCACCCGCGCCCCATCTTCTTCCTCGTAGGCCGCCGCCCGGCCGCCTTTCTCCGCCACCAGCACGTCATCGAGCCAGACCTTGACACCATCGACATCCAGATCATTGATCCCGGCGTAGCCAACGGCCGCCAGAATACGGCCGAGGTTGGGGTCGGAAGCAAAAAAGGCCGTCTTGACCAGCGGCGAATGGCCGATGGCGTAGCCAACCAGACGGCACTCGGCAATCGTCTTGCCGCCCTCAACCGCGACCGTAATAAACTTGGTCGCGCCTTCGCCGTCACGCACGATGGCCTGCGCCAGTTCAACCGAAACCGCAATAATCGCCGCCTTGACCTCGGCCCAGCCAGCATCGCTTGCGCTGGCAAAACTGGCCCGGGACTGGCCGGTGGCGATCATCACGTAGGAGTCGTTGGTCGACGTGTCGCCATCAACGGTGATGCAGTTAAAGGAAGCATCAGCCGCTTCCTTGACCAGCGTATCGAGTAGCGGCTGAGCAATACCAGCATCGGTGGCGAGAAAACCGAGCATCGTCGCCATGTTCGGCCGGATCATCCCAGCGCCTTTGGAAACACCGGAAATCGTCACTTTTTTGCCGTCGACCGTAGTAATCGTCCGCGAGGCGGCCTTGGCCACCGTGTCGGTAGTCATGATGCCGTGTGCGGCGGCATACCAATTGTCGGCTTTCAGATCGGCCTGCGCGGCGGGCAAGCCGGCCTTAATGCGCTCGACTGGCAACAACTCAAGAATGACCCCGGTGGAAAATGGCAACACCTGTTCGGCCTCGACGCCAAACAAGGCAGCCACCGCCTCGCAACTGGCCTGCGCCGCCTGCCGACCGGGCTCACCCGTGCCGGCGTTGGCGATGCCGGTGTTGATCACCAGCGCCCGGATATCCTTGCCACTGGCCAGATGCTTGCGGCACAACTGCACTGGTGCGGCACAAAAGCGGTTTTGCGTGAACACGCCAGCCACCGTACAACCGGCATCCAGCGCGACCAAAGTCAGGTCACGGCGATTTTTCTTGCGAATTTCGGCCTCAGCCACCCCGAGGCGAACACCAGCCACGGGAAAGAGTTGATCGGCGGCAGGCGTAGCGTAATTAACAGGCATTCTCGACACTCCAAAAGCATCAAGGCACCGCTTGGGTGCCTTGGGGGGAATCAGAAAAAATCAGGATAGTTTTCCGTGGCACTGCTTGTATTTCTTCCCGCTGCCACAAGGGCAGGGATCGTTTCGACCGACTTTAGGCCCGGCATCCGCCGGCTGTTGCGGCGGCGTTTCACCGATACCGCTACCCAAGGCCTCGTCGTAACCCGCGTGCTGATACTGGACATTCTGGACATCCGCATGTGGCGCGGTTTCCTCAACATCTTCCGGCGAACGAATCTGCACGGTAAAGACAATGCGTGTAACTTCCTTGCGCACCTGGTCAAGCAGGCCCTCAAATAGCTCGAAAGCCTCGCGCTTGTATTCCTGCTTCGGATTCTTCTGGGCGTAACCGCGCAGATGGATACCCTGACGCAGATGATCCAGCGCCGCCAAATGCTCACGCCAGTGCGAATCGAGGCTTTGCAACATGACATTGCGCTCAAACTGATGGAAGCTTTCAGCGCCCACCAGATCAATCTTGGCCTGATACGCCGCATCTGCCTCCTGGGTTATACGCGCCAGGATTTCCTCGGCCGAAATTGTTGGCTCGTCCTTGATCCACTGATCAACCGGCGCAGCAATCTGCAACTCGGCTATCAAGGCGCGCTCCAGAGCCGGCATATCCCATTGCTCTTCGACCGATTCAGCTGGAACGTGGATGTGGAAAATATCCGCAATCACGCTGTGACGCATCGCCGTGGTCGTTTCCGAAATATCCTCGGATTCCAGCAACTCATTGCGCTGCTGATAGATCACCTTACGCTGATCGTTCGAAACATCATCGTATTCGAGCAGTTGCTTGCGAATATCGAAGTTGCGGGCTTCCACCTTGCGCTGCGCCGACTCCAGCGAGCGAGTCACGAGCGGATGCTCAATCGCCTCGCCTTCCGGCATTTTCAGCTTGTCCATGATGGTGCGCAGACGCTCACCGGCGAAAATGCGCAACAAGGGATCATCGAGCGACAAATAGAAGCGGGAAGAACCAGCATCACCTTGGCGACCAGCACGACCACGCAACTGGTTGTCGATCCGGCGCGACTCATGACGCTCGGAGCCAATAATGTGCAGACCGCCCGCCGCCAGCACCTGATTGTGCACCACCTGCCAGTCTTCACGCTTCGTAGCGATATTCGCGTCGCGTTCAGCCTCCGGCAAGGTTTCGTCGTGCTTGATGGCCGAGAGAATTTTTTCGATATTGCCACCGAGCACAATGTCGGTACCGCGACCGGCCATGTTCGTCGCAATCGTCACAATACCCGGCTGACCGGCCTGAATAACGATTTCCGCCTCACGGGCATGTTGCTTGGCGTTGAGCACCTGATGCGGCAGCTTTTCTTTATCGAGCAGGCTGGAGAGCAGTTCGGATGCTTCAATCGAAGTTGTACCAACCAGCACTGGCTGACCGCGCTTGGCGCAATCCTTGATATCGGCGACGATCGCCGCGTTCTTTTCCTCGGCAGTTTTGAAGACCTGATCGTTCATGTCCTTGCGGACCATCGGCCGATGCGTCGGGATGACTACGGTTTCCAGACCATAAATTTGCTGGAATTCGTAAGCTTCGGTATCGGCCGTTCCGGTCATGCCGGACAGCTTGCCGTACATGCGGAAATAATTCTGGAAAGTGATCGAGGCCAGCGTCTGGTTCTCGGCCTGAATCTGCACGCCTTCCTTGGCTTCAACGGCCTGATGCAGGCCATCGGACCAACGGCGACCGGACATCAAACGACCGGTAAACTCGTCAACGATAACCACTTCGCCGTTCTGCACAACATATTGCTGATCCTTCTGGAACAGCGTCAGCGCGCGCAAAGCGGCGTTCAGGTGGTGCATCAGCGTAATGTTGGATGTTTCGTAGAGGCTGCGCCCCTCGACCAGCAAACCGTGCTCAAGCAACAGCTGCTCGGCGTGTTCGTATCCGGCTTCGGAAAGATGGACCTGATGGCCTTTCTCATCAACCCAGAAATCACCCTCGCCATTTTCTTCCGTCGCCCGCGTCAGCAATGGAACGATGTCCTTCATACGCAGGTAATTTTCGGTGTGATCTTCGGCCTGCCCGGAAATAATCAGTGGCGTCCGCGCCTCATCGATTAGGATCGAATCGACCTCGTCGACAATGGCGAAATTCAGGCCGCGCTGAACGCGTTCGCCACCTGAATAAACCATGTTGTCGCGCAGGTAGTCAAAGCCAAATTCGTTATTGGTGCCGTAAGTAATATCGGAGGCGTAAGCCGCCTGCTTGGCTTCATGGTCCATCTGCGACAGATTGACGCCGACGCTGAGGCCGAGAAAACGGTGCAAACGCCCCATCCACTCTGCATCGCGGCTGGCCAAGTAGTCGTTGACCGTAATGACATGAACGCCCTTGCCGGAAATGGCATTGAGGTAGGCCGGCAAAGTACCGACCAGCGTTTTGCCTTCACCAGTACGCATTTCAGCAATTTTGCCATCATGCAGCACCATGCCGCCAACCAGCTGCATGTCGAAATGGCGCATGCCCAGTTCGCGCTTGCCGGCTTCGCGAACCACCGCAAAAGCTTCCGGCAAGAGGTCATCAAGTGACTCGCCTTGGGCGTGGCGCTGACGGAATTCATCCGTCTTGGCGCGCAAAGCGTCATCGCTCAGCCCCTGCAATGACGGCTCAAACGCGTTTATACGCTTGACAGTCTGGGAGTATTGTTTGATCAGCCGGTCGTTGCGGCTGCCGAAAATTTTTTTGAGTAGGCCGGAAATCATTGCGATCAAAGGTGGTTACGCAGAATGCGACAAGGCGGCGATTCTAACACGCCACCCCGGCACTACGCTGATGACCTAAATCAAGGCGAACCGAACCCCGCCTAGCGACGCTTGACTTGCGCGAACTCGGGGCCTTGCTTAAGGAACAGCGCCGGATTTTGCGCAACGCCGAGCATCCTGACCTCAAAATGCAAGTGTGAACCGGTGGAACGCCCTGTGCTGCCAACCGCACCGATTTTTTCGCCACGCTTGATCAGCGTCCCGGCCTTGACATCCAGCGCTGACAAATGGGCATAACGCGAGGTCAGACCATCACCGTGATCGACTTCGATCAGATTCCCGTATTCGGCATGGTAAGCGGCGGAAAGGACCACGCCGTCGGCGGCGACAACAACCGGCGTACCCGTTTCAGCATTGAAATCGATACCTTCATGCATTGCCCGATATCCGGCAAACGGATCGCTGCGATGGCCAAAGGGTGAGCCAAGAAAAGCCTCCTTGACCGGCAATATGGTGGGCAACAAGCGATCCTTAACGCGCTTTTCGAGCAAACGGGACTCAAGGATGGCCAGCTCATCAGCCTTGCTATCTACCGTTGCGGCCAAACGATCAATCTCCTGCTGCAAGGCTGCCTCACCCAGCGGCGCCGGTAAATAAGGGCCACCTTGCCCAGCCTTAATCTCCGGTGCAACTTCCTGCTTGCGTCCGGCCAGACCGGAAACGCGCTCGCCCAGGCTATCAAGTTGCAGCACCTTGGCTTGCAATTCGCCAAGGCGAGTGGCCATCAACTGCAGGTTATTGGTTACGTAGCTCTCTGTTTTTTTCGATTCCTGTTGCTGCAGCGAAAGCAGAAGATTTTCCACGACCGGCAAACGCCAATGCACGGAAAGCCAGGAAAAAAGTACCGAGGTCGAAAAAAGTAGCGCCAGTGATACAACAAGCGTCGCCACGATATGACGAGGCATAATAGTGATTGTTCGCGCCGCCTTGAGATGACGCGATACCAGAATAATTTGCATGGAACCTCCTATGTACAAAGGACCGGAGCAATACCTCGACAGCGACGCTGCCGCCAGCAGGGTGATGACCCATGCACGGCTATTGCTCAAGCTCTCGCGCCACTTTGAAGCGATCGCCCCAGTCGGGTTACGCCACGCGGCACACGTTGCCAATTACAAGTCGGGGAAGATCGTTATCCACGCCGATAACGGCGCAGTTGCCACTAAAATCCGCCAGATGAGTCAGCGCTTTTGTGACGAGTTATCGAAAAGAGGGGCTGAGTGTACAGGCATTGAGGTAAAAGTTCAACCCCGAGAAATCGCTTTGCAATCAACAACATCAACCCAGAAGCCCCTTTCTGCAAGGGCTTGCGGCGTGCTACGGTCGACCAGCGAAAACTTGCCAAAAGGGCCGTTGCGCGATGCGCTCGACCGCTTGCTGCAGCGTGCCGCTAAAGCGGAATGAGGGCGAAACGCTCAATAATCATCAGAGCGAAAACGATCAGCGCGAAGACGACGCCGTACTGAAAAAGTCGCCAGGCGAGGGTAAGATATTTACGATTTCCGGTGATCACATAGATCAGCAATCCGGCGCCAATCGCCACCACCAAAATAACTGCCAACAGACGTAGCAGCCACATTACGCTTTACGCCAACTGTTGATTTAGCCAGCGGGTAACACCTTGCGGCGCGTGCTCGGCTTGGTCGAAAGTCACCAGTTCCCAGGACTCCTGATGATTCAGCAGTTCGCGCGCCAACTGATTGTTCAGCGCATGACCGCCTTTGTGCGAAGAAAATGCCGCCAGCAAGGGATGGCCGAGCAAATAGAGATCACCGACCGCGTCGAGAATTTTGTGTTTGACGAATTCGTCACCGTAACGCAAACCATCCTGGTTCAGGACGCGGAATTCATCGAGAACAATCGCATTCTCCAGACCACCACCAAGGGCGAGGCCATTTTCACGCAGGTATTCGACTTCCTGCATGAAACCGAAGGTGCGGGCCCGTGCAACATCGCGAACATAGGAATCATCGGCAAAATCGATGGAGGCTTTTTGCTTCGATTTGTCGATGGCGGGATGATTAAAAACAATGGAAAACGACAAACTGTAGCCGTCGTAAGGCTCAAAGCGCGCCCACTTGTCGCCATCACGAACTTCGATAGGTTTAGTGACGCGAATAAATTTTTTGGCTGCGTTCTGCTCTTCGATGCCTGCTGACTGAATCAGGAAAACGAAGGGCGATGCTGATCCGTCGAGGATGGGTACTTCCGGCGCATCCAGATCAACCCAGGCGTTATCGATACCGAGACCAGCAAAGGCCGACATCAGGTGTTCAATGGTGCCCACCTTGACGCCATCTTTTTCCAGACAGGAGCACATGCGGGTATCAGCAACCAATAAGGCGGCAGCGGGAATATCCACCGGCTCGGGCAAATCAACACGACGGAAGACGATGCCGGTATTTGGCGCAGCCGGACGCAGGGCCATATTGACCTTGACGCCACCATGCAGGCCAACACCTGAAGCGCGGATAATTGTCTTGAGCGTGCGTTGCTTTAGCATGCAAGTACTTGAATAATTTGGGGAGCGGCGCATTGTAACACAAGGCGCCGCCGCCCTTTTTCAGAGTAAGGCTGTGTTACTTTCAGTCTGCCTGCTTACGCAAGAAGGCTGGAATGTCGTAACGATCCACGCCGCTGTTGGCCAGCGCTTCAACTGTCACATTGCGTTTGCGCACGACTGCCGGCACGTCAAGGTGCGAGTAATCAGGTGCGGAACCGAATGCCACGACACCATGCGTACCCGTTGCTTGCATGACCGGGGTATTGATCACTTCAAACGTCTGACGGTTACGGGCAACGGCAACCTGACCGAGGCCAGTGGCGACGACGGTGACGCGCAGCTCATCGCCCATCAGTTCATCGTAAACCGCACCGAAAATGATGTGTGCGTCGTCAGCGGCAAATGCCTTGACGGTGTTCATCACTTCATTGACTTCCTTCATCTTCAGGCCGCCCTTGGCTGCCGTGATGTTGACCAAAACGCCCTTGGCGCCGGACAGGTTCACACCCTCCAGCAGCGGCGAAGCGACAGCCTGTTCAGCCGCGATACGGGCACGGTCAACGCCGGCCGCAGCGGAAGAACCCATCATGGCGCGGCCCATTTCACCCATCACCGTGCGGACGTCTTCAAAGTCGACGTTCACCAGGCCGGGGTAGGTAATGATTTCGGCAATGCCGCCGACGGCGTTTTTCAGCACATCGTCTGCCGCCTTGAAGCAATCGTCAACATCGGCATCGTCGCCCATGACTTCCATCAACTTGTCATTGAGGATAACGATCAGCGAATCGACGTGCTTGGAGAATTCGGCAATACCGGCTTCGGCCGCCTTCATGCGCTTGTTGCCTTCGAAGCTGAACGGCTTGGTGACCACGCCAACAGTCAGGATGCCCATTTCACGAGCGATCTCGGCCACCACTGGAGCAGCGCCCGTTCCCGTGCCACCACCCATACCGGCGGTGATGAAGGCCATGTGGGCTCCAGCCAGCGCAGCGCGAATTTCGTCGCGATGTTCCTGTGCGGCTTCCTGGCCTTTTTCCGGCTTGGCGCCTGCGCCCAGACCGGTTTTACCCAACGACAACTTGCTCGATGCGGCATTGCGGCTCAGTGCCTGGGCATCCGTATTTGCAGCAATGAATTCAACACCATTGACGCCTTCAAGAATCATGTGCTCGATGGCATTACCACCGGCGCCACCGACCCCAAAAACCTTGATGATGGTGCCGCTCTCTTCCTTCTCGATGATTTCAAACATGACTACCTCCTCTGAAAAAACTGGTCAAATAACAAATTAAAAATTCTTGGCAAACCACGAACGCATACCTTCAAAAACATCCTTCATGCCCTGCTTTTCTTTGATCTTCTGGCCCCGTTTGCGCTGCGACTGCGCTTCCAGCAACAGACCAAAGGCTGTTGAAAAGCGTGGGCTTTGTACGACATCGGCCAGACTGCCGGTGTATTTCGGGTTGCCCAAACGAACCGGCATGTGGAAAATTTCTTCGCCCAGTTCGAGCATGCCGGGCATGACACTGGCACCACCAGTGAGCACGATGCCGGAGGACAGCACTTCCTCGAACCCGGCGCGGCGCAACTCGTGCTGAATCAATTCATAGAGCTCTTCAACGCGCGGCTGAATGACATCAGCCAGCGCCCGGCGGCTCAATTTACGGCTCGGACGGTCGTCGACCCCAGCAACTTCCATGCTTTGCTCGGCATCGGCCAGTTGCGACAGGGCGCAGCCGTAACGGCACTTGATGTCCTCGGCTTCGCGCGTCGGCGTGCGCAAGGCCATCGCGATATCGTTGGTGATCTGGTCGCCAGCGATCGGAATCACCGAGGTATAGCGAATCGCCCCCTGCGTCCACACGGCGATATCTGTTGTGCCACCGCCGATGTCGATCAGACAAACACCGAGATCCTTTTCATCTTCGGAAAGCACGGCGTAGCTTGACGCTAGCGGCTGCAGCATCAGGTCATTTACTTCCAGACCACAGCGACGCACGCACTTGACAATGTTCTGCGCTGCCGAGATGGCGCCGGTGACGATGTGCGTCTTCACTTCCAGGCGCATGCCGCTCATGCCGATCGGCTCGCGAATGCCGTCCTGGCCGTCAATAACGAATTCCTGCGTCAGGATATGGAGGATTTCCTGGTCGGCCGGAATCGGCATTGCCTTGGCGGTTTCGATGACGCGCTCGACGTCACTCTGGGTGACTTCCTTATCCTTGATTGCCACCATGCCATTCGAGTTGAAGCTCTTGATGTGGCTGCCGGCGATGCCGGTGTAGACATCCTTGACCTTGCAGTCAGCCATCAATTCGACTTCCTGGATGACCCGGCTGATCGTATGCACGGTGTCCTCAATGTTTACTACAACGCCTTTTTTCAGGCCGCGTGAATCCTGCGACCCCATGCCGATCACATTCAAGTGGCCTTCCTGATTGATCTCGGCGACCAGCGCGACGATTTTCGACGTCCCGATATCCAGACCGACGACCAAGTCTTTATTGTCTCTGCTCATACTTTTACTTTCCCTTCCCCTCGCCCGCGACTCGCATCGCAAAGCCGTTCGGATACCGCAAATCCACGACTGCCGGCCGTACCGCCCGTTTGGCGACCGTTTCCGGATATACCTCGATAAATCTTTGCAGGCGCACACCGACCGGCGCCTTCGGCTGCTCGCGCCCCATGTCCACCACCATGCCGTTGGCCAGTTTGAGTTGCCAGGCCAGGCGCGGCGACAAGATGACCTGTACCGGCTTTTCGCCCACCGTCTTGAAGCTGTCGGCAAACTCGGCATAGCGCTTCATCACTTCCGGCGCCGTGCCCTGTGGCCCGAAGAGCAATGGCAAGGCGGCCAACTCCTCCGCACTCGGCACTGCCGAAAACACTTCGCCGTAGCTGTCCACCAATTCGCCGCGTCCCTCGCCCCAACGGGCGGCCGGACGATGTTCCTCGACCTTTAATTCTAGCTTGGCCGGCCACACTCGCCGGACTTCGACCTTGCGCACCCAAGGCAGCGTTTCCAGCGTGCCGCGCACCGTTTCCAGATTCAGGCTGAAGAAATTGCCCTTCAACGCCAATGGCAAAACCTGTTCCACTTCCAGCCGGCGCGTATGCGCCAGCGGCTCGGCAAACACCACTTGGCGCACCGGCAAGGACGGCACTCGCACCAGCCATACCGCCGCCGCTGCCAGCAACGCGGCCGCCGCGACCAGCATCAGCAGGTCGGCAAGCGCATTTAGCAGGTGCGGCTTGTTCCACATTAATTGCCTCAGTCGTTGGTGGCGAGTTCGAGCACATGACGCACCAATGCCGGGTATTCCATGCCTGCTACCCGGGCGGCCATCGGCACCAGCGAGTGATCGGTCATGCCCGGTGCGGTATTCACTTCCAAGTAGTAGTGCTTACCTTCTTCGTCCATCAGAAAATCTACCCGGCCCCAACCGCGTCCGCCGAGAATGCGAAAGGCTTCCAGCGCGCCTTTGCGAATTTCCAGCTCCTTGGCTTCCGACAAGCCACACGGACAGAGGTAACGCGTGTCGTCACGGTTGTACTTGGCTTCGTAGTCGTACCAGTCGGTGGCCGGCTCAATCTTGATGATCGGCAGCGCCACCATGTCATCGCCGCGGCCAATGATGCCGACCGTGTACTCCCCACCCATCACGCCCTTTTCGGCAATCACCAAAGGGTCATACTTGGCGGCTTCGGCGTAGGCGAGGTGCAACGTTTCGCGCTCCTTGACCTTGCTGATACCGATCGAAGAACCTTCATGCGCCGGCTTGACGAAAATCGGCAAACCGAGGTCTTCCTCGACTTCGGCAAAATCGGAATCGGCGGTGAGCAGTGCATAGTCGGGAATCGGCAGGCCGGCGGCCTGCCAGAGCAGCTTGGTGCGGAATTTATCCATACCGAGAGCGGAGGCCATGACGCCTGAGCCGGTGTAGGGGATGTGCATCAACTCGAGGGCGCCTTGAATCGTCCCGTCTTCACCGTGCCGGCCATGCAGCGCAATAAAGGCGCGGTCGAAGCCCTTTAAGGCATCGAGTGGCTGTTCGGCCGGGTCGAAGGCGTGGGCATCGATGCCCTGCCCTTGTAGCGCGGCCAGGACGCGGGCGCCACTTTTGAGGGAGACCTCACGTTCGGCGGACGTGCCGCCGAAAAGGACTGCGACTTTACCGAAACTGCTCATTTCAACTCCACCACTTTGCCGGGCACGGCACCGATCGAACCGGCGCCCATGCATAAGACCACGTCGCCAGCACGGGCGACCTCCATAATCGTTTGCGGCATGGCCGCTATATCTTCGACAAAAACTGGCTCGACCTTGCCGGCGACGCGCAGGGCTCGGGCCAGTGACCGGCTATCGGCAGCAACGATCGGCGCTTCGCCAGCGGCGTAGATTTCGGCCAACAAAAGGGCGTCGACCGTAGAAAGCACCTTGATGAAGTCTTCAAAACAGTCGCGCGTCCGTGTGTAACGGTGCGGCTGGAAAGCCAGCAGCAGGCGACGGCCGGGGAAGGCACCACGGGCAGCTGCCAATGTCGCGGCCATTTCGACCGGGTGATGACCGTAGTCGTCGACCAGCGTAAAAGTACCGCCGGTTGGCAAAGCGACTTCGCCGTAACGCTGGAAGCGCCGATCAACGCCGGTGAATTCAGCCAGCGCCTTGATGATGGCGGCGTCTGATATCTGCACTTCGGTGGCAACGGCGATTGCTGCCATGGCGTTGAGCACGTTATGCAGACCCGGCAGATTGAGCGTGATCGGTAGCCGCGAGGTCGTGCCATTGACGCGGACACAATCGAAGCGCATCTGGCCGTCGGCGGCAACAATGTTTTCAGCGTAGAAATTGCAGCCCGGCGTCAGGCCATAGGTGATGATCTGCTTGGCGACGCGCGGCATGATGTCGCGGACGTTAGCGTCGTCGCCACAGAGGACGGCCACACCGTAGAAAGGCAAGCGGCTAAGGAAATCGACGAAAGCACTTTTCAGCCGCTCAAAATCGTGGCCGTAGGTTTCCATGTGGTCGGCATCGATATTGGTGACGACTGAAATGACCGGCGAGAGAAAGAGGAATGAGGCATCCGACTCGTCGGCTTCGGCCACGAGGAAATCGCCACTGCCGAGACGGGCATTGGCGCCGGCGGCATTCAGGCGACCACCGATGACAAATGTCGGATCAACGCCACCTTCGGCCAGGATGCAGGTCACCAAACTGGTTGTTGTTGTCTTGCCGTGCGTACCGGCGATGGCGATACCGTGCTTCAGGCGCATCAGTTCAGCCAGCATTTGGGCTCGCGGCACGACCGGAATGTGACGCTCACGAGCGGCAATAACTTCCGGGTTGTCTTCTTTGACCGCCGTTGATGTGACCACGGCATCAGCTCCTGCAATATTTTCTGCGGCGTGACCGAGCATGACCTTGATGCCTTCGCCTTCGAGGCGGCGCGTCGTCGCGCTCGCCGCCAGGTCGGAGCCGGTTACGGTGTAATCGAGGTGAGCCAGCACTTCGGCAATGCCGCTCATGCCGGAACCACCAACGCCGACAAAGTGGATATGTTTGACTTTATGTTTCATTTCGCGCTCTCTGCACAAATATTCGCCACTTCTTCGGTGGCATCGGGCTTGGCCAGACTGCGGGCCTTTTCGGCCATTTCCAGCAGTTGACCGCGACTATAGTTCCGGATCAGCGCCAGGGACTCCGGGGTCAGTTCGGTTTGTGGCAACAGGAAGGCACCACCGACATTGACCAAAAATTTAGCGTTGCCGGTCTGGTGATCATCAACAGCATGCGGGAAAGGCACCAGAATGCTCGCCACACCGGCCGCTGCCAGCTCTGCTACGGTCAACGCGCCAGAACGGCAAATAACCAGATCGGCCCATTCGTAGGCACCGGCCATGTCTTCGATGAAGGAGACGCAATGCGCCTGCACACCGACGGCGGCGTAGTTGGCCTTGAGCGACTCAATGTGCTTTTCGCCAGCCTGATGGACGATCTGCGGCTGCTCGTCTTCCGCCAATAGCGCCAAGGCCTGCGGCACCTTCTCGTTGAGCACTTGGGCGCCAAGGCTGCCACCAATAATCAGCACGCGTAGCGCACCAGTCCGCTCGGCAAACCGTTCAGCTGGCGGGGCTATCCTGGCGATTTCCGGACGCACTGGATTACCGGCCCAGACACCCTTTTTCAGGACATCCGGGAAGCCGGTGGCGATCCGATCAGCCACGCCAGCGAGGACGCGATTGGCTAGCCCGGCCACGGAATTCTGTTCATGCACGACCAGCGGCTTGCCGAGCAACGCAGCCATCATGCCACCGGGGAAAGTGATGTAGCCGCCCATGCCGAGCACGACATTCGGTTGCACCTGACGGATCGCTTTTTGTGCCTGCCAGAAACCTTTGAGCAGATTGAGCGGCAGCAACAACTTGCGCAGCAAACCCTTGCCGCGCAAAGGCGCAAACTTGACCCAGACCATTTCAAAACCATGCTGTGGCACCAGACGAGCTTCCATGCCGTCAGGGTTGCCCAGCCAAACGACACGCCAGCCACGCTCACGCATTTTTTCCGCGACGGCCAGTGCCGGGAAGATGTGACCACCGGTACCACCGGCCATGATCAGGATCGTTTGGCTCATAGTTTTCCGCCTCTCATCAATTGGCGGTTCTCCCAGTCAACCCGCAACAGGATGGCCATCGCCACACAATTGGCGAGAATGCCCGAGCCACCGAAGCTCATTAGCGGCAAGGTCAGGCCCTTGGTCGGCAGCAAACCCATATTCACGCCCATGTTGATGAAGGACTGGACGCCGATCCAGATGCCCATGCCCATGGCAACGAGCGCCGGGTAGAGACGTTCGAGTTGCACACATTGGCGGCCGATGGCGAAGGCGCGCTGGACGATCAAGGCAAACAGGGCGATCACGGCGACCACACCAAAGAAGCCCATTTCCTCGGCGATGACTGCCAGCAGAAAGTCGGTATGCGCTTCCGGCAAATAAAATAGCTTTTCAACGCTGGCACCCAGGCCGACACCAAATAACTCGCCACGCCCGAAGGCGATTAGTGAATGCGACAACTGGTAGCCTCGGCCGAAGGCATCGGCCCACGGGTCCATGAAGCCGAAAACGCGGTCACGCCGGTAGGGCGAGACGATGATCATGACGGCGAAGGCAATCAGCAAACCGACCACCAGCAAGGCAAATAGCCGTGCCTTCAAGCCACCGAGGAAAAGAATGCCCATGGCGATTGAGATGATGACGACGAAGGCGCCGAAATCCGGTTCCTTGAGCAGTAACATGCCGACCACGGCCATGGCGCCAAACATCGGCAGAAAAGCCTGCTTTAGGTCGTGTATGACGTTGATCTTGCGCACGGTGTAGTCCGCAGCGTAGAGCACGGCAAACATCTTCATCAACTCAGATGGCTGCAGATTGGCGAAGCCGAGCGGCAACCAGCGGCGGGCGCCATTGACGTCCTTGCCGACTCCCGGAATCAGCACAATGGCAAGCAGGACGACGCCGATCATGAACAGGTAAGGGGCGTAGCGTTGCCACAGCGACAGCGGAATCTGGAAAGTCACCGCAGCCGCGACCAACCCGATGCAGAGGAAAACACCATGGCGAACCAGATAGTAAGCCGGCTGATGATTGGTGAAACGACCGGCTTCGGCGATGGCGATTGAGGCCGAATAGACCATGACCATGCCGGCGAACAACAGGATCAGGACACTCCAGAGCAGCGCATAGTCTATTTCGGCGACTTGGCGGCGGGGGCTATCGAGGGCGCCGAGCATCATGCTTGCAGCCCCTTGACCGCGTCGATGAATGCCTGGGCGCGATGGGCGTAATTGCGATACATGTCGAGGCTGGCGCAGGCGGGGGAAAGCAACACGCAATCGCCGGCTTGGGCTTGCCCGGCGAGCCATGTGACGGCAGTAGCCATATCGGCAAATGACTGGGTCGGCACGGCACATCCGGCGATGGCACTTTTGATGGCAGCAGCATCGCGGCCGATCAGCGCAACGGCACAACCATGATTGGCGAGCGCGGCCTTGAGCGGCGAAAAATCTTGGCCCTTGCCATCGCCGCCGAGTACGATGGCGATCTTGCGGCCCATGCCTTCAATGGCGGCCAGCGTCGCGCCGACGTTGGTACCTTTTGAATCATCGACGTAAATCACGTCCTTGATTTGAGCGATGGTTTCGACGCGATGCGGCAGCCCAGCAAAAGATTTCAGCGGCTCAAGCAACCGAGCCGGAGCGACGCCAATCGCTTCGCACAGGGCAAGCGCGGCCATGGCATTGGCGGCATTATGCAATCCGGTCAGTTTTAAGGTGTTGACCGCAGCAATCGCCTCTTTACCCTTGCAGATGGCGCCATTGGCCAAGCCGTAATCGGCGCCACGCGGCGCGGCGTCGAGGCCGAAGGTAATCATCTTGCGGCCGCAGCGGCCATTGGCCATTGACCAGTCGTCGTCACGATTCAACACCATGACGCCCTTGCCCTGAAAAACGCGGGATTTGGCGCTGGCGTAATTGGCCAGACTGCCCTCGTAACGGTCAAGATGGTCTTCGGAAATATTCAGGACGGTGGCGGCAGCGGCATTCAGGTGATGCGTCGTTTCGAGCTGGAAGCTGGACAGTTCGACAACCCAAACCTCCGGTAGCCGGCCGGCATCCTGCGCATCCATCAGGGCATCAAGGGCAGAAGGCGAAATA
>JBBSCQ010000020.1:0-50270 GCA_038250105.1 Burkholderiales bacterium
AGCCCGGACGCTTTGCGGCGCAATCTCAAGGTGTTGGCCAATTCACTCAAGCTGAATGGCAGCGCCAATCTGGCGGGTGGCCGTTTGCGCCGCCTGATGCGCGCCGTGCAGGTTTTTGGTTTCCACCTCGCACCAATCGATCTACGCCAGAACTCGGAAGTGCATGCTCGCAGTGTTGCTGAACTACTCGCCGGAGCTGGTCGTTGCCCGAATTATGAGGCGCTTTCCGAGGTCGACCGCAGCAAGTTGCTGGTCGAAGAAATTGCTACACCACGGCCGCTCTATTCACCTTATTTGAACTATTCCGAAGAAACAAAGGGCGAACTGGCGATCTTTTTCGCGGCGCGCGAATTACGCCAGCGTTACGGGGCTGCCGCCCTGCCCAATTGCATCATTTCGAAGACCGACGGTGTTTCCGACTTGCTTGAACTGGCCTTGCTGCTTAAGGAATCCGGCTTGCTCCTATCAGGCGCCACACCACGGCTTGACGTCAATATCATTCCGCTTTTTGAAACCATCGAGGATTTACAGAAGAGCGCGGCGACGATGGACGGCATCTTCAAGCTGCCGGTCTATCGCGAACTGATTGCCGGCCGTCGTAACGAGCAGGAGGTCATGCTCGGCTACTCCGACAGCAACAAGGATGGCGGCTTCCTGACCTCCGGCTGGGAACTCTACAAAGCCGAAATCGCCCTCACCGCCGTCTGCCGCGAACATCAGGTCTGCCTGCGCCTTTTCCACGGTCGCGGCGGCTCGGTCGGGCGCGGTGGCGGCCCGAGCTATCACGCCATCCTGGCCCAGCCAGCGGGTGCCGTTTCCGGTCAGATTCGCCTGACGGAACAAGGGGAAGTCATTTCGACCAAGTACGGCAACCCGGACACCGGTCGCCGCAATCTAGAAGTCTTGCTCGCTGCGACGCTTGAAGCCAGCCTGACGGATCATGAGAACCGCATTGAGCCAGCCGAACAATTTCACGGCGTGCTGGATCAACTTTCTTTATTAGCGTTTAACGCGTATCGCGGTCTGGTTTATGAAACGCCGGGCTTCACCACTTATTTCCGCCAATCAACCGTCGTTTCCGAAATCGCCACCCTGAACATCGGCAGCCGCCCGGCCTCGCGCAAGGCGTCAGAGCGAATCGAAGATTTGCGCGCCATTCCCTGGGTTTTCAGCTGGGCGCAATGCCGTTTGATGCTGCCGGGCTGGTACGGCTTTGGTGCTGCGGTCGACGGTTATTTATCGGCAAATCCGTCGGGTTTGGCGACATTGCGCCGCATGGTCAAATCCTGGCCCTTCTTCAAGAGCCTGCTTTCGAACATGGATATGGTGCTGGCCAAGACCGACCTCGCCATTGCCTCGCGCTATGCCGAACTGGTCAGTGATCCCGCATTGCGCGAGTGCATTTTCAGCCGCATCAAGGCGGAATGGACGCTAACCCGCCAGCACCTGCTGGCCATTCTGGAGCAGGACGATTTTCTTGCCGACAACCCATTGCTTAAGCGCTCATTACAACTGCGCTCACCGTACATGGACCCGCTGAATCATCTGCAGGTCGAACTGCTGAAACGCTACCGCAGCGGCGAAACTGACGAGCGCGTCGCGCGTGGCATTCATCTGTCAATCAATGGCGTCGCATCCGGATTGCGTAACAGCGGGTAAAATTAGCAAATGCCTACAATAATCAAACGTACTGTATTTTTCGTCTCGGACGGTACCGGACTGACGGCAGAAGCACTCGGCCACAGCCTGATGACGCAGTTTGAGGATGTCGAATTCAAGCAGATCCGTATTCCTTTTCTTGATAACGTCGCCAAGGCACAGGAAGCAGTGGCCCGTATCAACGCCCAAAGTGAAGCCGATGGCATGCGTTCGATTGTATTTACCACATTAGTCAATCAGGAGCTGTCGAGCATCGTCCATCAGGCTGATGCCTTCTGTCTCTCCTACTTTGAAACCTTCCTTGCCCCGCTGGAAGCCGAGCTGGACATCAAGTCCAGTCATACCGTCGGTCGCTCACATGGTACGGCTGATAGTTCGGATTACAAAAAACGTATCGAGTCGATCAACTACACCCTGGCGCACGATGATGGAATTACCGACCGTGACCTAGCG
This sequence comes from Burkholderiales bacterium, assembly GCA_038250105.1. Lineage (GTDB taxonomy): Bacteria > Pseudomonadota > Gammaproteobacteria > Burkholderiales > Rhodocyclaceae > Azonexus. The sequence goes on from JBBSCQ010000020.1 coordinate 2,113, forward strand.
GAAGCCGACATCATTCTGGTTGCCGTTTCACGCTGCGGCAAGACGCCGACCTCGCTCTATCTGGCCATGCAATTTGGCTTAAAAACAGCTAACTTTCCACTGATTCCGGAAGACTTCGATCGTAGCCAATTACCCAGCACGTTGACCAAACATCGCAGCAAGCTTTTTGGCCTGACCATACAAGCAGAACGTTTGCACCAAATTCGTGAAGAACGGATGGCGGGGAGCAAGTACGCCTCACTGGCCAATTGCCGTTATGAAATTGCCGAAGCCGAAAAAATGATGCGCCGCGAAGGTATTCGTTGGCTCGATTCATCAACCAAGTCAATTGAAGAGATTTCGACCACCATCCTGCAGGTGTTGAAACTACGCGAGTAAGCCGCTGGGCGCGCTCACGTTATCCGCACGCAGATTTTTGAGGCTGGCTTTAGCCGGCCAATTTTCGCCGGACTGCTTCAAACAGGCAGACCGCCGCCGCCGCAGCGACATTCAACGATTCAACGGCTCCCGGCATAGGAATTTTGATTTTGAGCCGGGCTGCCGCAATCAGCTCAGGCCGAACACCCTGCCCTTCGGCCCCGAAAACCCAAGCAAGAGCGCCATGCCAGCGCGCCTCATAAAGCGACGTGGCGCCATCCAGGCAGGTCACTGCGGTTGTCCCACCATAGGCCGCCATGAATGCAGCCAAATCGACATCTTCGTGAATCGCCAGGGCAAAATGCGCGCCCTGCCCGGCCCGCAAAACCTTCGGTGACCAGGCCGAGGCACAGTTTGGCGACAATAGCGCCTGTTTGATGCCAGCTGCTGCAGCAGTGCGCAACAGGGTGCCGACGTTACCTGGATCTTGCACGCCATCGAGCAAAATTGCCTCTTTTTCCAGGTTGACCGCAGCAATGCCGCTCGGCATCGCTGCCACCGCGAGCAGTCCGCTCGGCGTATCAACCAGGCCAAGATCACGCAGCAAACTGTCGGTAAGGACAACAAATTGACGCCCGGCGACATAAGATGCAATTTCGCCAGCGGCCGAAACGGATTCAGCAACGATCAACGTTTCAACCGGGCCATGCACCGCCTCATAAGCTTCGACCAGATGCATGCCATCAAGCAGAGTCCGCCCGGTTTTCCGGCGCTCCCGCCCGGACTCAGCCAAGCGTTTCAAACCCTTGTAGAACGGATTGTCGCGCGACTGAATCAGCTTCATAACAGTGAAAGCTGTTTGGCCACCGGCCCGAAGCTACGACGATGCACGGGCGATGCGCCGAATTTTTCCAGCGCCTTGAAATGTACAGCGGTCGGATAGCCCATGTGGCGATCAAACTGATACTGCGGATATTGCGCATGCAATGCGAGCATGCCCGCATCACGCGCCGTTTTGGCGAGAATCGAAGCAGCAGCAATCGAAGCAATCTTGCCATCACCCTTGATAATTGCCTCGGCAGGAATATCAAGTTTAGGGCAACGGTTGCCATCAACCAGCGCGCTGATCGGCCTGACACCCAAGCCGGCGACCGCCCGTTGCATGGCCAGCATAGTCGCCTGCAGAATATTTATCCGGTCGATTTCCTCAACCGAGGCTTCGGCGACCGCCCAGGCAATGGCCCATTCGCGAATCAATTCAGCCAGTGCAATACGTTTTTTCGCGCTCAGCTTTTTCGAGTCATTCAGTCCGGCAATCGGTCGCGCCGGATCAAGAATAACCGCTGCGGCAACCACCGGCCCAGCCAACGGACCTCGGCCCGCTTCGTCAATACCGCAAACGAGGCCCTCTGGAACGATTAGTTCAAGCATTCAATGACCGCATTCGCAGCTTTCTCGGCAGTATTTTGGCGAAGTTGCAAATGAATAACGGTAAAAGCCGCAGCAACGGCTTCGGCATTTTCCTTGTCCTCATAAAGCTTGACCAATGCTTCTGCCAGGTTTTCCGGCGTCGCATCATTCTGCAAAATTTCCGGCACCACCGAACGGCCAGCGAGAATATTCGGCAACCCGACAAAGGCCTGATAGGCCATGCGCTTCATGATCCAATAGGACAACTTGGCAATCTTGTAGGTAATGACCATCGGCCGCTTGAGCAATGCCGCTTCGAGCGTCGCCGTGCCGCTCGCCACCAGCGAAACGTCGGCCGCACCGAGGGCATCCTGCGCGTGGCCGAACAGCAAACGAAACGGCACATCGCCAGCTTCCTGCTGGTAGATCGCCATTTCAAATTGCAAACGGGTCTCGCGCGTGGTGAGCGGTACGACAAATAGCGCATTCGGTAAATAGCGTTCGCGAATGAGCTTGGCGGTCTGCACAAAAGTACCCGCCATCATTTCAAGCTCACCCTTGCGGCTACCCGGCAACAACGCAAAAACCGGCACATCCCGAGGCATTGAAAGTTTTTCCCGCACGGCCAGTTTGCTCGTTTCAAGCGGAATAATATCCGCCAGCGGATGGCCCACGTAAGTCACCGGAATGCGTTCTTTTTCATAGAGCGGCGGCTCCATCGGAAAGAGTGCCAAAACACGGTCAACCGCCCGGGCAATTTTCTTGATGCGACCTCCCCGCCAAGCCCAAATCGATGGGCTAACGTAATGAATGGTCTTGATACCCGCCGATTTCAGGTTCGTTTCCAAGCCAAGATTAAAATCCGGCGCATCCACGCCAATAAAAATATCCGGGCGAATATCAAGCAGGCGTTTTTTCAACTGGCGACGAATACCGGAAATTTCCCGGTAATGCTTCAGGGCGTCAACGTAACCCATGACAGCAAGCTTTTCCATTGGCCACCAGGCATCAAAACCCTGAGCTTCCATTTTTGGCCCGCCAATGCCGTAAAAAACGGCATCAGGCAACTTAGCCTTGAGGGCAGCAATCAAATGGCTGGCCAAGAGGTCGCCTGAGGCCTCTCCTGCCACCATGGCAATTCGCACCGTACTGCCCATCAGCGAATAATGCCGCGCTTGGAAATCGCCAGAAAATCAACAAAACGCTGAACATCCGGCTGCGTTTTCGCCTCTTCAGCCAGTTGTACCTTGGCTTCTTCGAGCAATAGCCCTGATTTGTACAAGGTGCGATATGCCCGCTTGAGCGCACTCAGCGACTCAGCGGTAAAACCACGCCGTTTCAGGCCCTCAACATTGATGCCGTAAGGCGTTGCTGTATTGCCCGCAGCCATCAAATAGGGCGGTACGTCTTGCAAAACTACTGTACCCACCGCCGTCATCACATGTGCGCCCACTCGACAAAACTGATGTACGCCGGTGTAACCACCCAGAATCGCCCAATCTTCAACGACCACATGGCCAGCCAGTTGGGCATTGTTGGCGAAAGTGGTTTTATTGCCCACCTGACAATCGTGGGCAATATGCACGTAGGCCATGATCCAGTTGTCGTCACCAATACGGGTGGCGCCAGCATCCTGAATGGTGCCCAAATTGAAGGTACAGAACTCGCGAATGGTGTTGCGGTCGCCAATTTCCAGTCGGGTTGGCTCGCCGGCATATTTTTTGTCTTGCGGGACTTCACCCAGCGAACAAAACTGAAAAATCTGATTTTCGCGACCAATACGGGTATGACCCTTGATCACCACGTGCGGGCCAATCACGGTGTTATCACCGATCTCGACATGTGGACCAATTATCGAATAGGGGCCGATCTCGACATTTGCCCCAATTTTAGCGCCCGGATCGACAATGGCAGTCGGGTGAATCATCTTAAATATCCCGTTTGGCACACATTAGCTTGGCTTCTGCCACCACCTCACCGTCAACGCGGGCGACAGCAATGTACTTCCAGATACCCCGCATCTGGCGCTGGATTTCAATGTGCAGATGTAACTGATCGCCTGGCATGACCGGTTTTTTGAAACGACACTCATCGATACCAACGAAGTAAAAGACCGAACTGGCATCCGGTTTTGATTCCATGGTCTTGAACGACAAAATACCCGCTGCCTGAGCCAGCGCTTCCATAATCAACACACCTGGCATGACCGGATGGTGTGGAAAGTGGCCGACGAAATACGGCTCATTCATCGTAATGTTTTTGTAAGCGTGGATCGATTTACCTGGAATTACCTCAAGCACGCGATCAACAAGCAAGAAAGGATAGCGATGCGGTAGGTGCTCAAGAATCTCACGAATATCCATTTAATCAACCCTCTAAATTAGTTTTTTTAAGTATTTTCTCAAGTTCAGAAACGCGCTCTGCAAGCTTTGCCAAATGCCGAATTTGCGCTGCGTTATGTAACCAGTGGCTATGCTCTTCAAGCGGAAAAACGCTGGTGTATTGCCCTGGTTTGGTAATATTTTTCATGACTAGGGAACCGCCGGAAATAACTACACCGGATGCAATCGTCACATGACCGGCAATCATCGCTGCACCACCAACGATAACGCTATCCTGCAAAGTAACACTGCCGGCAATTGCCGCACAGGCAGCAATCACACAATTTTTTCCAATCACGCAGTTATGGCCAATTTGAATCTGGTTATCAATTTTGCAACCATCACCAATGATCGTATTGTCCAAAGCGCCACGGTCAACCGTCGTACTTGCACCAATTTCGACATCATCACCAATGATCACACAGCCAATCTGGGGAATTTTGATCCATTGCCCGTTATCCGGAGCAAAACCAAAACCATCGGCGCCGATAACAACACCAGAATGGATGATGACATTTCGGCCGATTTCACAGCCGGCATAAACAGAAACATTGGGATACAACTCACTCGCATCACCAATTCTGACACCATCACCCAGGACGCAACCGGCATGGATGACAACGCCATCACCCAAAACAACACCTGCCCCAATCGTCGCATTCGGCCCGACACTCACGGTCGAGGGGACTTCAGACATACAACATGCTGTGGCATGAATGCCCGGTGTCACGGCAGTTCGGGGATTAAGCAAAGTAGCTAAGCGAGCGTAGTAAGCATAAGGATTTTTGCTAACAATACGCGGCAAAGAAATGCTCTCGGCAAAATCCGGCGAGACAATCACGGCTGAAGCCAAAGTAGTCTGCAATTGGCTTTTGTATTTAAGATTCGCTAGAAAGGCAATTTCACCATCACCGGCTGAGGCCAGTGTTGCAACCTGACGGATCAATGTTTGCGCTTCACCAAGCACAACGCCGCCCAAGTGGGCGGCGATATCTGCAAGTGAGAGGGCAACACCCGCAGCACTAGGCATTACTTACCATCGGCAAGTACCTTGATGACGCGATCAGTGATATCGAGCTTCGGGCTAACCCAGACGACATCCTGCAAAACCAGATCATATTTTTCAGCTTCAGCAATCTGTTTGATCGCCTTATTAGCCTTCTCGATGACAGCTGCGTTTTCTTCATTCTGGCGCAGATTCAGATCTTCACGAAACTCACGCTGCTTGCGTTGAAATTCACGCGATAACTCGCCAAATTCTTTTTCTTTGGAGCGACGGTCACCTTCAGCCATGGTCACGGAATTCTTTTCCAAGTTCTCTTGCAAACCTTGCAGTTGCTTGGACATCCGCTGCAAATCCTGGTCGCGCTTGGCAAATTCCCCTTCCAGTTTCTTGGCAGCCTTTTGTGCCGCCGGTGCGTCACGGAAAATACGCTGGGTATTGACGTAGCCGACCTTCAACTCGGACGCGCTCGCGCCCGTCACAAACAAGGCAGACAACAACGATGCGAGAACTAGAGACTTAACTTTCAAGATAACACTCCTGGATCAAAATGTGGTGCCCAACTGGAACTGGAAAGATTCGGCTTTATCGCCATCCTCCTTTTTGAGCGGAATTGCATAACTAAATTTAAGCGGCCCAACCGGCGAAATCCAAGCTGCCGAAATACCTGTTGAATACCTCAAGCCGCTTGTTGAGGGCGTTTGATCTCTACCAAAAACTTGCCCAGCATCAAAAAACCATCCCATCCGCAAGCTTTTCTCCATCCCCGGTAACCCCCAGAGCAATTCAGCATTACCAATGAAGCGACTGTTACCCCCAGTGCGATACTCATTACCTGTAACTAAATCTGTGTCAACCGGACCAAGACTGCCAGCCTTGTAACCACGCACCGAATTCACACCACCAGCATAAAAATTCTTGTAAAACGGCAAGCCATTAGTACTACCGAACCCATCGGCGTAGCCAACTTCACCATTCATCATTAAAGTAAATTTCGTGTTGAGTGGCACAAAATGCTGCAACTGATAAGTTGCCCGATAATACGTCAAGTCTCCGCCCGGTACGGCAACCTCGACACTTGCCTTTTGAAAAGTACCACGCGTTGGGAAAAAGAAACTATCCTTGCTATCCGAAATCCAGTTCACTGTGACTGGAATCGTCAGGTTGGTATTCCCGAACTTTGAAACAAAATTCGTGTAATAAGTAGGACTATCTTTAGTCGTAGTAATGGTTGTAGTATCAAGCCCAAAACCAAAGCCAAGCGACTCTTTTTCCCCTATAGGCAAACCGAAGCGGATCGCCCCACCTGTTGAGGCTGACTTATAGCTGGCCATTGCCGTCGAACTGGTATCGACGGTGCGGTGATAGACATCGAAACCTTGACTAATACCATCCGGGGTGAAATAGGGATTAGTATAAGAGAAAACATATGTTCGGTATCTCTTGGCAGAATTAACCTGAATAGCCACATTATTACCGCTACCAAGAAAATTATTCTGTGCAATCGAGCCGGATAGAATGACCTTGTCCGTACTTGAAGTGCCCAAACCCAGCATCAGGTTTCCAGTCGGCTTTTCGGTGACATTCAAATTCACATCAACCTGGTCGGCAGTCCCCGGGACTGCTGGTGTCTCAACAATCACATCAGTGAAATAACCAAGTCGGTCAATGCGTTGCTTTGAAGCTGTGACACGGTCGGCATCGTACCAACCGCCTTCCATTTGCCGCATTTCACGGCGAATTACTTCATCGCGTGTCTTGGTATTACCCGTCAGGTTGATCCGACGAACATAGACCCGTTTACCCGGATCAATAAAAATTGTGAAAGCAACCTTGCGCTTTTCCTTGTCGACCTCCGGCGACGCATTCACGTTGGCAAAGGCATAGCCTTCCTTGCCAAGTCGGTCACCGATAGCTTTCGTTGTTTGGTTGAGGCGTTCGCGCGAAAAGACATCACCCGTTTTTAATGCGACCAGCTTTTTAAGCTCTTCCTCGGTCAAAGTAAAATCACCCGCCAGCTTCACGGACGATACCTGATAGCGCTCACCTTCATTCAGGTTTGCCGTAATGTAGACATCCTGTTTATCTGGTGATATTGAAACTTGGGTTGATTCAACTGCAAATTCCAGATAACCCTGATTCATGTAAAAAGACTTCAGCTTTTCCAGATCAGCCGATAGTTTTTGTCGGGAATACTGGTCATTTTTGGTATACCAGGTCATCAAGCTCGGCGTTGTCAATTCAAACTGCGCCAGCAGGTCTTTTTCCTTAAAGGCCTTGGCACCAACCAGATTGATTTGCTTAATCTTGGCGGCAGCACCTTCTTCAACATTAAAGTTGATACCGACTCGGTTACGCTCCAGCGGCGTTACCGTTGTCGTGATAACGACGCCGTATTTTCCACGCGTCAGATATTGACGCTTTAATTCTTGCTCGGCTTTTTCCAGCAAAGCACGGTCAAAAATTCGGCCTTCGGCGATACCTGTCTCTTTCAGCGCCTTAACAATGACATCTTTTTCGAACTCTTTCATCCCAACAAAATCAAGTTTCGCAATAGCCGGTCGCTCTTGCACCACGACAACCATCACATCTTTATCGATTTCAATCCGGACATCTTTGAAAAAGCCAGTGGCAAACAACGCCTTGATCGACTGTGCCGCCTTTTCATCGTTGAGGCTATCGCCGACCTTGACGGGCAAATAACTAAATACCGTCCCCGCTTCGGTGCGCTGAATTCCTTCGACACGAATATCTTTGACAGCAAAAGGCTCGAAGGCCAACGCAGGTGCGGAAAAAAAACTGGCAATCAGGACAGACAACAGGGTTTTGTTCATTATTCAGCCGAAGAACAGGCGATTCAGGTCATTAAAAAAGGCAAAAGCCATCAGGACAAAAAGTATGGAAAGACCGATCTGTTGGGCAATTTCCATGGCTCGCTCGGAAAGCGGCCGACGCCTGACAACTTCAATTATATGATACATCAAATGACCACCATCGAGCACCGGGATGGGTAGCAGGTTCAGCACACCGAGACTGATACTGACCAGTGCCATGAACTTGATGTAATAGTCGAAACCGAGCTTGGCCGACTTGCCAGCGTAATCAGCAATGGTCACCGGGCCGGAAAGTGTTTTCAACGACACTTCGCCGGTCAACATCTTGCCCATCATCACCAAGCTGAATATCGACTTATCCCAAGTTTCCATGATCGCCTTGCCACCAGCAGCAAAGAACCCGTAACGAACAAACGTTTTTATTTCGCGTCGGGTTTGGCCATTTTCAGCAACTGCCACCCCGATTTTCCCAACTACACGGCCACGTTCGGAAATTGCCTCTGGAATGACGTCGACCGCAGTAAATTGCCCATCGCGTTCAATTTCAAGATGAATGCTGCGCTCGGCGGAGTCTCGAATCTGCATCACGAGTTCATGCCATAGCGCAATCGGACGACCATCGACTCGCAGCACCTTGTCACCAGGTTTCAAGCCGGCCCGATGTCCGGGACTGCCTTCAACCACATTACCCAACACTGGTGGCACATTGGGACGGTAAAAACCAACGCCAAGACGTTCCAGAGCATCGCCTTCCCAACCTTGCTCTCCGGCTGCGCTGAGAAAAAGTTTGCGAACAGCAATTTCGTTCTGTTCATTAATTACTTCAATTTCAACGCTTTCCTGATCAACCGCTTTTTGCAATAGTAACCAGCGAAAATCGTTCCAGGTAGCAACCGACTGACCATCAACCGCCCTGACCTGCTCACCATTATTGATTGTTGCCATGGCCGCAGGCGTTCCCACTGGGGGCTTGCCGAGTATCGGTAGCAACTCTTCGCTACCCACCATGAAAATGGCCCAATAGAGCAGTATTGCCAACGCAAAATTTGCCAGTGGGCCAGCTGCAACAATCATGCTGCGCTTACCAACGGATTGACGATTAAAAGCCCGGTGAGCCACTTCTGGCGGGACATCACCTTCCCGCTCATCAAGCATTTTGACGTAGCCGCCGAGGGGAAAAATACTCACGGCCCATTCGGTCTGATCGCGCCCCAAGCGCTTTTGCCACAAGACCCGGCCAAATCCAACGGAAAAACGTAATACCTTGACACCGCAAAGCCGCGCCACGGCATAGTGACCAAACTCATGAACGACAATCAGGACACAGAGTACGAGCAGAAAAGCGCCAAGATAGAAAGGCAGATCGCTCACGTAAAACGTTGTTCCTGAATCATTTGATTCGCTAGATGCCGCGCTTCAGTATCTGCCGCAATAACATCAGCCAAACTACCCTCAGGGCGAGTCGGCAAGGCAGAGAGCACCGCTTCGTTCAGGTGCGGAATATTGAGAAAAGACAAACGTTCATCAAGAAAAGCGGCAACAGCCACTTCGTTGGCTGCATTCAGAATTGCCGGAGCAGTTCCGCCTTCACGTAAAACGTCATAGGCAAGTTGCAGACAGCGAAAACGTTCGAAATCCGGCGCATAAAACTCGAGCTGAGCAATTTTGAAGAGGTCGAGCGGCTCAACCCCAGCAGCAATACGTTCTGGATAAGCCAGCGCATATGCAATGGGCGTGCGCATATCCGGGTTACCCAGTTGCGCCAGTACAGAGCCATCGGCATATTGCACGGCAGAGTGGATCACACTTTGCGGGTGGACGACGACCTGAATCATTTCCGGCGAAGCAGCAAACAGCCAGTGCGCCTCAATAACTTCCAGCCCCTTGTTCATCATCGTCGCCGAATCAACCGATATCTTCCGACCCATCACCCAATTGGGATGTGCGCAAGCGGCGTCGGGCGTTACATCGGCCAGTTCAGCCAGAGGGGTCTGGCGAAATGGCCCGCCGGATGCAGTAAGGAGAATTTTTTGCACGCCACAGGCCGCCAAACCACGCCCGAAATCGGCCGGCAGGGACTGAAAAATGGCATTGTGCTCACTATCGACCGGCAACAAGACGGCCCCATGCTCGCGCACTGTGTGCATGAATAGCTCGCCGGCCATCACCAGGACTTCCTTGTTGGCGAGCATTAGTTTTTTGCCGGCTTTAGCTGCTGCCAGTGTCGGTTCCAGGCCTGCCGCCCCAACAATTGCAGCCATCACCGAATCAACTTCCGGTAGAGAGGACATTTCAATCAAGGCTTCGACGCCGAACCTGACCTCGGTATCTAGTCCAGCAGCGCGACAGCGTTCGGTTAATTTGGCGGCCAGAGTCTCATCGCGTAACACGGCAAAGCGCGGCTTGAATTCCAGACATTGCGCAAAAACTTTGTCGACCTGACTATAAGCACACAAGGCATATGCCCGATAGCGCTCTGGATGACGGCGAATCACATCGAGTGTGCTGACGCCAATCGATCCGGTTGATCCAAGAATGGTGATGTTCTGAATTTTCATGCCGAAAAATTGGTCATAACCAGCCAGAACAAGGCGACGACAGGCAGAGTCGAGGTCAGACTGTCAATACGATCCAACACGCCGCCATGCCCCGGCAAAATATTGCTGCTGTCCTTGATGCCTGCCTTGCGCTTCAACAGCGACTCATATAGGTCACCAATGATGCTGATTGCGGTCACGCCGAGGGAGGCCAAAATCCAGAGAGGCAGCGACATCAACTCAAGCGAAAAAACCTGGCGGATTACCAATCCGTAGATAAGCACGCCAACACCGGCGCCAATCGCACCTTCCCAGGTTTTCCCCGGGCTGATCGATGGTGCCAGCTTGTGCTTTCCAAATTTCTTGCCCGAAAAATAGGCGGCAACGTCCGCCATCCAAACAACAGCGAAAATGCCCAGTAGAACACCGGCGCCCAAGGTACGCAGTTGAACCATCGCCAACCACGTCGGGAACAAGACAACAGCGCCAACCAGCAAGCCAGAAATCCCGGTCAGCGACCATTTTTTCTGTAGCCACAAGGGCATGATCAAACACCAAAAAATAGCCGCCACACCGTAACTCGTCAGTACCCAAACCTTGGTCGGACTGAAAGCTGCGATCGCCTCCGGGTCAGCGAGAGATACAGCTGCGCAAATCAGCGCACCAAGCACGCCGAGAAAAACGCGCGAGGGGTTACGCCAACCAAGCAAAGCGCCCCATTCCCAGGCACCAATACCAATGAAGGAGGCAACCGCAAGGGCCCAATAGGATTGCGGCAGGTAAAACATCGCCGGCAATAAAAGAGCAACCAGGACCAGCGCAGTAATAACGCGGGTTTTAAGCATTTGGTTTTTCGACGAGTTGTTCGCTGGTGCGCCCGAACCGGCGCTCACGTTGCTGGTAAGAGACGATTGCCTTGTCAAATTCGGCCGTATCAAAATCAGGCCACAAGGTCGGCGTGAAATACAGTTCGGTATAGGCCAGTTGCCAGAGCAGGAAATTGCTAATGCGCTCCTCTCCACCAGTGCGGATAAAAAGATCTGGTTCCGGAGCGTAACTCATCGACAAATGCGGCTCCAGATCAGCCTCGCTCCAACCGGCACGTTTTTCGGGATGAGCTGCCAGCATCTGGTTCATCGCTTGGGTAATATCCCAGCGACCACCATAATTGGCGGCAATAGTTAAATCCAAACGAGTATTGCCGGCTGTTTTTTCTTCCGCCTGACGAATCAATTCGCGCAATCGTGGCTCAAAGGGCGTCAAATCACCGATCACCCGCAGACGTACGCCATTGCGATCAAGCTTTTCGACTTCCTGTTCCAAAGCTTTGACGAACAGTTGCATTAGCAGCGTGACCTCATCCTGCGGTCGACGCCAATTTTCAGAGGAAAAGGCAAATAGGGTTAGATATTGAATACCACGCTCAAGGCAGGCACGCACCATTTCGCGCAATAACTCAACACCTTTAACGTGCCCGGCGACGCGGGGCATGAAGCGTTTTTTTGCCCACCGACCGTTGCCATCCATGATGACCGCAACGTGCTGGGGCACAACTGCCGCCTTGGGCAGTTGTCGGGTCGAACTGGAGAAAATAGCCATTCAGGCGGCGATCAGTTGAAAACTGAGCTCAAACCTGCATCAACTCGGCCTCTTTTAGGGCGAGCATCTTATCCACATCAAGGACGAATTTATCAGTCAGCTTCTGGATATCATCCTGCGCCTTGCGCTCGTCATCCTCAGGAATTTCGTGCTTTTTAAGCGCATCCTTGAGCTGGGTATTGGCATCACGACGAAGATTACGAATCGCCACCTTGGCGCTTTCACCTTCGTTTTTGACCACTTTGATCAGATCGCGGCGACGTTCTTCGGTCAATGCCGGCATCGGCACACGGATCATTTCGCCCTGCGAAGCTGGGTTCAGGCCAAGATCGGAATCACGAATGGCTTTTTCGATCTTTGGTGCCATGTTCTTTTCCCATGCCTGCACGCCAATAGTACGGGCATCCACCAAGGTGATGTTGGCAACCTGATTGACCGGCACCATAGAGCCGTAATAATCGACCTGTACATGATCCAGCAAACCAATATGCGCCCGGCCAGTACGAACCTTCTGCAGGTCATTCTTTAGTGACTCGAGGGATTTATGCATCTTGTTTTCAGATACATTTTTGAGTTCAGCAATCATCATTCTCTCTCAGCAATAGACCAAGGTACCTTCGTCCTCTCCGCAGACTACGCGCTTCAGCGCGCCATCCTTGAAGATGGAGAATACATTGATCGGCAATTTTTGATCACGACAAAGCGCAAACGCTGTCGCATCCATGACTGCGAGGTTTCTGGAGATAACCTCATTAAAACTGATCTTGTCAAAGCGGGTAGCCGCAGGATCTTTCTTCGGATCAGCGGTATAAATACCGTCAACTTTGGTCGCTTTAAGTACTATTTCTGCACCTATTTCCGAACCGCGCAACGCTGCAGCAGTATCGGTCGTAAAAAATGGATTACCTGTGCCGGCACCAAAGATCACGATCTTGCCTTCTTCAAGATAGCGGATTGCCTTGCCGCGAATATACGGCTCGATAACCTGCTCAATATTCAGCGCTGACTGCACACGGGCATTCAAACCACACTGGCGCATCGCATCGGACAGCGCCATGGCATTCATCACCGTGGCCAGCATGCCCATGTAATCTGCGGTCGCTCTGTCCATTCCGGTTGCTGTACCAGCCATGCCGCGAAAGATATTGCCACCGCCGATTACCACACCGATTTCCACACCCAGATCAGCGACCGCCTTGATCTCTCGACAAATCCCCGCGATGGTCTGCGGGTTGATGCCATAGGCGTCATTACCCATCAGGGCCTCGCCAGAGAGTTTAAGGAGAATTCGCTTGTATTTGGGCGTGGTCATATCGATTTTCCTTACAAATTACTTCTTGGCAGCGGCGGCAGCAGCTTGAGCCGCAACTTCTGCAGCGAAGTCATCAACCTTCTTCTCAATGCCCTCACCAACCACAAACAGCGAGAAGCCAGCGACGGATGCGCCCTTGGCTTTCAGCAACTGCTCAATGGTTTGCTTGCCGTCGGCCGCCTTGACGAAGACCTGACCAAGCAGAGTAACGTCCTTCAAGTACTTCTGAACCGTACCTTCGGCAATCTTGGCCAGCATCTCTTCCGGCTTACCGGCTTCACGTGCCTTCTCAATCGCGATGCGACGCTCAGTTTCCAGCAGTTCAGCAGAAACGCCGGTGGAATCAAGAGACTTTGGCTTGGAGGCAGCGATGTGCATCGCCAGATCCTTGGCCAACTGTTCGTCACCACCAATCACATCAATCATCACGCCGATCTTGGAACCGCCATGGATGTAGGAAGTTAGCGAACCCTTGGCTTCGAAACGACTGAAACGACGAATCGACATGTTTTCACCGATTTTGCCAACCAGTGCGGAGCGGGTGGACTCAACGGTACCCTCACCCATCGGCAGCGCCGACAATACAGCTACATCAGCCGGATTATTGGCAGCGACCAGTTCGGCAGAGCCTTTGGCCAGGGCAATAAAGTCATCGTTTTTAGCAACGAAGTCAGTTTCGCTATTCACTTCAACCATGGCACCCAACTTGCCATCAGCCGAAATATGCAGCGCAACAATACCTTCTGCAGCGATGCGGCTAGCCGCTTTGCTTGCCTTGTTACCAAGCTTGACGCGAAGAATCTCTTCCGCTTTGGCCATATCGCCATCAGCCTCGGTCAGGGCTTTTTTACATTCCATCATGGGTGCATCAGTCTTGCCGCGCAGTTCTGCGACCATGCTTGCGGTAATTGCCGCCATATTTATCTCCTGAGCATTTAAATCAGGCGGGACTGTTCAAGCCCCGCCGTTACCAGATTACTGTGCAGTTTCCTGAACTTCGACGAATTCATCGTCGCCACCAGCGGCAGCAACGATTTCATGCAGTACCTGGCTACGGCCTTCGAGGATCGCATCAGCAATACCGCGAGCGTACAGCTGGATCGCGCGGGAAGAGTCGTCATTACCCGGAATGATGTAGGAAACGCCTTCCGGTGAGTGGTTGGTATCAACCACGCCGATTACTGGAATCGACAGCTTGCCGGCTTCAGTAATTGCAATCTTGTGGTAGCCGACGTCGATAACGAAGATAGCATCCGGCAAGCCAGTCATGTTCTTGATGCCGCCGATAGACTTTTGCAGCTTTTCCAGTTCGCGACGGAAGGTCAGCGCTTCTTTCTTTGGCATGCGCTCGAGATCGCCCGCTTCAACAGCCACTTCCATTTCTTTCAGACGGTTGATCGAGGTGCGGACCGTCTTGAAGTTGGTCAGCATGCCGCCCAACCAACGCTGCTCAACAAAGGAGGCGCCAGCACGCAGCGCTTCTTCGCCGATGATTTCGCGAGCCTGACGCTTGGTGCAAACGAACAGGACGTTACCGCGATTGGCCGACAGTTTTTTGACGAAAGCGATAGCTTCGTTGTACTTGTTCAGGGTCTGCTCAAGATTGATGATGTGAATCTTGTTACGAGCACCGAAGATGTACGGTGCCATTTTCGGAGACCAGAAACGGGTTTGGTGACCGAAGTGGATACCGGCCTCCAACATATTGCGCATAGTAACGGACATTGTAAAACTCCTTAAGGGTTGAGCCTCCATTCGCCGGAAACGCCCGCCATCATTAAATTCTGGCGAGCACCCTTATTTGACGAATGTGTGAATTTTGGTTGCGCACAGAGTGCACACAACCGTTCTTTTCGGCCGTGATTGCCGAGAAAAACCCGAGGATTATAACAGCAGAATGAACTAGCTGAAAGCCTACGGCGCCTTCTGTGCGGTTAATTGGCACATCTTTTTTCTGCTAAATCGAACTAATAGCCGTTCTGCTTGAGCGCCAACAGTTGCAGCATGCGCTCAAGATAGGGCTGCCAATCGGGCATTTGCAAACCGAAGTCGGCTTCCAGGCGACGGCATTCAAGCCTGGAATTGGCTGGACGCTGGGCTGGTGTCGGGTATTGCTCAGTTGATATCGCCTGAATTGCCGCTGACTTCAGGCGCAAGTCAAAGCCTGGCGTACGTTCGGCAAGGTCAATAATTGTTCGGGCAAATTCGCACCAACTGACAGGCCGCGCCGCCGCCAGGTGATAAAGCCGGTTTTCGCCTTTTTCAAGCAGTTGACCGCAGCGCAACATCGCCAGCACCACACCGCTTATCGTGGCGATCATCGCCGCTGGCGTTGGCGAACCAATCTGGTCATCGACAACATTTAGCTTATCCTTCTCTCGCCCCAGCCGCAGAATGGTTTTAACGAAATTCCCCCCGCGCGCACCGAACACCCAGCTAGTGCGAAAAATCAGCGACTTGCCGCCAACGGCACGAATGGCATTTTCCCCAGCCAGCTTGCTCTGGCCGTAAACACTTTGCGGCGAAGTTGCATCCGTCTCAAGATAGGGGTCGGACTTGTTACCATCGTAAACATAGTCGGTTGAGAAATGCACCAACAGTGCCCCCAACGCAACGGCTTCTTCAGCCAGCACACCAGGCGCTTCGGCGTTTACCCGGTAGGCCAGCAACGGCTCTGCCTCGGCCTTATCGACTGCGGTATAGGCTGTCGCATTAACAATAACTGAGGGTTGTATTTCCCGAACAACGGAACGAATCTGTTCCAGATCGGACAAATCGCACTCAGCACGCCCGCAAGCGACAAGTCGGCCATGTGGCGCCAAAGAACGCTGCAATTGCCAGCCAAGCTGGCCATCCTTACCCAATAAGAGAATAGTCATTGACACATACTTGAAGCCCGGAGAAGCCAAGTATGCCATTTTCGGCACGCCTGGCTTTGAGAAACTGTGCCTGTCATTTATCCTTCTCGCTTCCCCCAAGGCAAAACAGAACAACCATGAGCATCAGCATCAAGACATCTGAAGAAATCGAGAAAATGCGCCTTGCAGGCCAATTGGCCTCCGAAGTACTCGATTACATCGAACCCTTCGTCAAGGTGGGTGTAACCACCGAAGAAATCGACCGTCTATGTCACGACTATATGGTCAATGTTCAAACCTGCATTCCCGCCCCGCTGAATTACGCCCCAGCCGGCTATAACCCCTACCC
Source organism: Burkholderiales bacterium (assembly GCA_038250105.1). Classification (GTDB taxonomy): domain Bacteria; phylum Pseudomonadota; class Gammaproteobacteria; order Burkholderiales; family Rhodocyclaceae; genus Azonexus. The sequence goes on from JBBSCQ010000020.1 coordinate 18,753, forward strand.
CAAGTCAATCTGCACATCGATTAATCAACAGGTCTGCCACGGCGTACCGAGCGATCGGGTGCTTAAGTCGGGCGACATCATAAATCTCGACATTACGACAATCAAGAATGGTTATCACGGTGACACCAGTCGCATGTTCGTTGTTGGCGAAGGCAGCATTCAGGCCAAGCGGCTCTGTGAGATCACTTTTGATTGTCTGTGGCTGGGCATTTCGGTTGTCCGTCCCGGCGCATTTCTGGGTGATATCGGGGCGGTCATTCAGAAATATGCAGAGAAAAATGGCTATTCCGTCGTTCGGGAATTCTGTGGTCACGGGATTGGCGCAAAATTTCACGAAGACCCGCAAGTTTTGCATTATGGCAAGGCCGGCACTGGCCCCAAACTGCTGCCGGGCATGATGTTCACCATTGAACCGATGATCAATGCCGGTAAGGCAGCCATCCGTGAAATGGCTGATGGCTGGACCATCGTCACCAAGGACCGAAGCCTTTCGGCCCAGTGGGAGCACACCATTTTGGTCACTGAGACAGGCTACGAGGTCATGACTCTTTCTGCTGCCTGCCGGCCAAAACCAGACTGGATCCGCTAATGCCAAACGAAGTCGCCGCCCTCCGGGTCGAGGTCAAAAGCAATCAAATCTGCCTTCAGCAGGAATACCAGGAAACTGGCGACGCCTTAAGCCTGCTACAGCAACGCTCTGAGCAAGTTGATGCTGTATTGATAAAACTCTGGGCCAAGCTTGAATTTCCTGCCTCTCTCGCTTTCGCCGCCGTGGGTGGCTACGGCCGGGGAGAGCTTTACCCGGCTTCTGATATCGATCTGCTAATTCTGCTGCCGCAGGAAGCCAGCGCCCCCTTACAGGAAAAGCTCGAGCGGCTGGTCGGCTATTTTTGGGACATTGGCCTGGAAATCGGCCACAGCGTACGGACCGTTCAGGAGTGTCTGGATTCAGCAGCCAACGACATTACAGTACAAACCTCGTTGCTTGAAGCACGCCTGCTAACGGGGCACCAGAAGCTGTTTTCCAACTTTCAAAAGCGCTTGCGCGGCCACCTTGATCCCTTGGTGTTTTTTGAAGCGAAGCGACTGGAACAACAAGAGCGCCACATCAGATTCAACGAAACGCCCTACAGCGTTGAACCAAACTGCAAGGATTCGCCCGGTGGTTTGCGTGATCTTCAGGTTATTTTCTGGATTTCCAAAGCGGCTGACTTCGGTGGCAGCTGGGCTGATCTTGAGAAGAATGGCTTTTTAACGCATGAAGAAATGGCCCATGGCGAACAGTGCGAAAACTATCTTCGTCATCTGCGCATTCACCTGCACTTCACCGTCGGGCGGCGTGAAGACCGACTACTTTTCGATTACCAGAACACGCTGGCCGATCAATTCGGCTTTACATCTACGGACGCCACGCGTGCCTCCGAACAATTGATGCAGGGTTATTACCGTAACGCCAAGGCAATTTCGCTCCTTAACACCATCCTGCTGCAAAACATGGGGGCAGCACTGGTGCCGGAAAGTGAACAGATGCCGCAGGTGCTCGACGACAATTTCCAGTCCGTCGGCAACCTGCTCGATATCCGCGACGAAAATTTATTTGTCCGCAAGCCGGCAGCCATTCTCGACAGTTTTCTGGTGATGCAGGAAAACCATGAATTGCACGGCATGTCAGCCCGAACGCTACGCGCCCTGTGGCGAGCCCGTGACTTGATCACCCCGGAGTTTCGCGCCAACCCGGCAAACCAAGCGGCATTCCTCAAGCTTTTCCAGAGCCCCAAAGGGGTTGTGCATGAATTTCGACGGATGAATCAGCTCGATATTCTCGGTGCCTACCTGCCCAGTTTTGGCCGGATTGTTGGCCAGATGCAGCACGATCTTTTCCATGTTTATACGGTCGACCAGCATATTTTGCAGGTTTTGCGCAACCTACGCCGCTTCATGATGAGTGAATTCGCTCACGAATACCCACTCTGTTCACGCACCATCGTTGAACTGGATCGCCCCTGGCTGCTCTATATCGCTGCCCTCTTCCACGATATTGCCAAGGGGCGCGGTGGCAATCACTCCGAACTGGGCACCGTCGATGCTCAAGAGTTCTGCGAACAACATGCGCTGGATGCTGAGGATACGGAACTGATCGTTTGGCTGGTGCGCAATCACCTAGTGATGTCACAAGTCGCCCAAAAGGAAGACCTGACCGACCCTGACGTCATTGCCAACTTTAGCCGTCTGGTGGGTGACTCGCGCCATTTGACCGCGCTCTACCTGCTCACCCACGCCGACATTCGCGGTACCAGCCCAAAGGTCTGGAACCAGTGGAAAGGCAAGCTGCTGGCTGATCTTTATTACCAGACACTGCACCATCTCAGCCAAGGCGAGCCCCCTGCCCCGCACGGTGTCATCGCCGAGCGCCAGGCAGAAGCAATGCGCCTGTTGCGCTTCTTTGCCCTTTCCGACACAGTGCATGAGCGGCTCTGGAAGCAGCTCGACACGGTTTATTTCCTGCGCCATTCAGCGGAGGAAATCGCCTGGCACACCCGTGCGCTGCATTACCGGATATCCAACAACAAGCCCGTTGTCCGCGCCCGCCTGCATCAGGAAGGTGAAGACCTGCAGGTAATGGTTTATACCCAGGATCAGCCGGACCTGTTTACCCGCATCGTCGGTTTCTTTGCGCGCTCCGGCTACAGCATTGTCGACGCCAAGATTCACACGACGGCGCATGGCTATGCGCTCGACAGCTTTGTCGTGCTCGATGTGGAGAATCGTGACAACAATCGGGAAATGCTCGCCTACATCGAGCATGAACTTGAGCAACGTCTGATTCATCAGCTACCGCCCGACGTGCCATCATCAGGACGCCTGTCGCGGCAGGTCAAACACTTCCCGATGAAGCCGGAAGTCAGCATCCTCGGTGACGAGAAAGGCACTCATTTCGTCTTGTCACTCGTCGCGGCGGACCGCCCTGGCCTGCTTTATACCGTCTCGAAAACGCTGGCCGAACATGGGGCCAGTTTACACACTGCCAAAATCACCACGCTGGGTGAACGGGCGGAAGACGTTTTCCTGATTAGTGGTGGCGACTTGCGCGAAAGCACCAGTCGGATCCGTCTGGAAACCGAACTGGTCAATCGGCTGAAAATTTGAGGCGCGAAGGCGTTAATTCGACAAGCTGGCCGGTGTGCAGCCATTCTGGCAACCGACCAGCGTTTCGATGATCGCCTTGACGCGGACCATGGCTTCCTGCAAGACGACATCGAGGCTTTCAAAGTGGATGCCGTTAGCGCTGCTGCCGCGCCCCGCCGCATGGTTGGCAATGACGTTGATCGCCGCGTAAGGCAGGCCAAGTTCGCGCGCCAATGCCGCTTCCGGCATACCGGTCATACCGACCAGATCGGCCCCATCCCGCTCCATGCGATTGATTTCTGCGCTGGTTTCAAGGCGCGGCCCTTGCGTCGCGGCATAGACGCCACCGATCTTGATTTCGATACCCAGTTGCACGCCAGCCTCGCGAATGCGCCGACACAATTCCGGATCGTAGGGTTCTGTAAAGTCAATATGCGTGACTGGCGTACCATTTCCATCAAAGTAGGTTGATTTTCGCCCCCAGGTGTAATCGATGATCTGGTTCGGCAGCACAATATCGCCCGGCTGCAAGTCACTACGAATGCCCCCGACCGAGGCCACGGAAATTACACCCATTGCTTTGTGATGATGCAGCGCCCAAAGATTCGCCCGGTAGTTTACGGCATGCGGCGGAATGGTATGGCCATAACCGTGGCGCGGCAGAAACATCGCCGGCTGGCCACAAATCTCCCCGAAAACGACGGGGCCAGAGGGCTCACCATAAGGCGTGCGGACGACTTCACGGTGTGAGACATCGAGGTTGGACAGCGTCGTCAGACCGCTGCCGCCGATAATTGCCAGCATGTTATTTTTTCCTTTCGACCAGCAACGAGGCCAGTGTGGGTACGACGCTTTTCAGCGCTGGATGTGAAATTCGCAGTTTTTCCCGGTTGACCGCAGCATCGTCAAGCTTGCGATAAACGGCATGGCGCCGTTCTGCGCTCCACGGCAAATCTAGCAGGGTTTTCTCGCTGTGATAACGCACCAGTGTGTCGCGGCCGATGTCCTTGGCCTGCCAGTGAATAGCTGTCCGATCAACGAAATGGAGTGCCTGCACACTCGGCAGACTGGCGGCCAGTTCAGCGACCAAACGATGAATTTTTTCGCGATAGGCGACCACTGCCTGGCCGCCATCCGATGCCCTAGCGCCGGTCGTTTCGGCCGGTGCGCCCATCAGCCAGCAGACCACCGTATCCGGAGCGAATGCAGCAAGTTGCGCCCGTTGCTCATTAGTCAAGGCAGTGACCTCGGCCGGCAGAAAGCTGACTTCGCTACCAGCAACCCGTGCCTGCGTTGCTGCCAAACACTCGGGCAAGCTATCCAGTGCCAACACTTGCAAGCTCCGCGCGGCCAACGCCTGAGTCGCAAAACCGACGCCGCAGCCAATTTCCAGTACGCGTTGGCCCGGCACCAGCGAAGCCATCCACTCGTAATCGCCACGCCGGACGTAAGACAAGCCTTCTGTTTCCCAATAGCCGAGAAATTCGGCGATGGTTGCTCCACTCATTCAGTTTCCTTCATGGCGTAGATAGCCGGCAGATTTCGCCAGGCGCCATCGACATCCATGCCGTAACCAAAGACGAAACGATCCGGTACGGTCAACGCGCAAAAATCGGCAGAAATGGGTTTTTCCTTACCGTTCAACTTATCGGTAAAGACCGCCAGCAAAACCTCGGCCGCGCCGAGCCGGGTCAGGCTTTCCTTGACCGCAGCCAGTGTGATGCCTTCGTCGAGAATGTCGTCAATAACCAGCACGATGCGGTCCTTGACTGAGGTCCATGGCGCCATCCGCCAAGAGATTTTGCCGCCCTGCGTTTCCGGGCCATAACGCGTCGCGTGGAGATAGTCGAAATCAAGCGGAAAATCGAGCTTGGGGAGCAGTTGACCGCAGAAAATCACGCCGCCGGTCATGACGCACAGGACTAGCGGATTTTTATCGGCTAAACGTTCACGAATCACCTGAGCGACATCGTTCAATGCCGACTGAACGACGGCTTCCGAATGAATCAGCTCGGCGTCAGCGAGCATTTGACGGGCTTTTTGTGCGTCCATTCAAGCACCCAATGTTTTCAAATAAGCATCAAAAGCCGGCCCGACTTCCGGGTGGCGCTGGCCGAACACAACGGTCGCCTGCAAATAGCCCAGCTTGGAACCGCAATCGTAGCGCGTCCCGATGTAACGGTAGGCTAGTACCTGCTCTTCGCTGAGCAGCGAGGCAATGCCGTCAGTCAATTGAATCTCGCCGCCGGTGCCCGGTTTGACGTTCTCCAGATGGTGAAAAATACGCGGTGTCAGGATGTAACGGCCAACCACCGCCAACGTGGACGGCGCATCTTCAGGTTTCGGCTTTTCAACGATGGCATTGACCTGTTCCAGCCGATCGGCGACCCGACGGGCATCGACAATGCCGTAACTACGGGTATCGGCACGAGGCACATCCTGCACGCCGAGGACCGAACAGCGGTAGTAATCATAGGTGTCGGTCATTTGCTTCATCACGGGCGTCTCACTGTCGAGCAAGTCATCGGCAAGAATGACGGCAAATGGCTCGTCGCCGATCACCGGCCTGGCGCAGAGCACGGCATGACCTAGCCCCAGCGCTTCGGCCTGACGGATGTAGATGCAGTTGATGCTCTTCGGAATCATGTTGCGGACGAACTCTAGCAGCTCGGTTTTACCCCGCGCTTCCAGTTCCGATTCCAGCTCATATGCCTTGTCGAAGTGATCCTCAATCGCCCGCTTGGAACGACCAGTAACGAAAATCATGTCGGTAATGCCCGCCGCCACCGCCTCTTCAACGGCGTACTGGATCAAGGGCTTATCCACGATAGGAAGCATCTCCTTCGGGCTGGCTTTGGTTGCCGGCAAGAAACGTGTACCCATACCGGCTACAGGAAATACGGCTTTGCGAACTTTTTTCATTCTTCGACTCCCTTTTCGAGCAATTTCAACAATTCTGCTTCGTCAATGACTGGAACACCTAACTCCTGGGCTTTTTCCAGTTTGGAACCGGCTTCTTCACCGGCCACGACAAAATCAGTTTTTTTCGATACCGAACCGCTGACCTTACCACCAGCAGCTTCAATCAGCGCCTTGGCTTCGTCGCGTTTCAATGTGGGCAAAGTACCAGTCAGAACCAGTGTTTTACCGGAGAACAGCCGTGGCCCAGTGTCAGCCGGCTCACCCTCCGGCCACACCACACCCGCCGCACGCAGGCGGTCGATGATTTCACAGTTGTGTGACTCGCTGAAGAAAGCGGCGAGACTGGCTGCGACAATCGGGCCGACATCCGGCACCTGCTGCAAAGCTTCACCATCGGCCGCCATCAGCGCTTCGATCCGGCCAAAGTGGCGGGCCATATCGCGCGCCGTGGCCTCGCCCACATTGCGAATACCGAGGGCGAAAATAAAGCGGGCCAGCGTTGTTTGTTTACTTTTCTCAATGGCGGCGAGCAAGTTCTGCGCTGATTTTTCGCCCATCCGCTCCAGGCCAGCCAGCGTTTCCAGCGTTAGTGCATAGAGATCAGCCGGCGAATGCAACAAACCGGCATCAACCATCTGATCGACCAGCTTGTCACCCAAGCCTTCGATGTCCATTGCCCGCCGCGCCGCAAAGTGCAGTAGCGCCTGCTTGCGCTGGGCCGGGCAATAGAGGCCGCCAGTGCAACGGGCAATCGCTTCATCTACCGCCCTTGCTACGGTCGACCCGCATTCCGGGCAAATTTTCGGTAACTCAAAAGGCGGATGCAGTGGCTCACCACCAAATAAATCGCGCGTCGGGCGCTTTTCCGGAACGATGGCGACGACTTCGGGAATTACATCACCGGCCCGGCGAACAATAACCGTATCGCCGATCCGCACATCCTTGCGGCGCACTTCGTCTTCGTTGTGCAGCGTTGCGTTGGTTACCGTCACCCCGCCGACAAAGACCGGCTTGAGGCGGGCCACTGGCGTAATCGCCCCGGTGCGGCCAACCTGAACGTCGATACCGATGACTTCGGTCAGGGCTTCCTCGGCCGGGAATTTATGGGCGATGGCAAAACGCGGCGCCCGCGAAACGAAACCCAGTTGCGCTTGGGCGCTTAAACGATTGACTTTGTAGACCACGCCATCAATGTCGTAAGGCAGGCTAGTACGCTTTTCGCCAATCTCGGCAAAATAGCCGAGCAAACCCTTGGCGCCTTGTACAACACGGCGCTCTTCGGCCACTGGAAAGCCCCAGGCAGTAAGCTGATTCATCAATTCTGCATGCGTTTTAATCGGCAACGCATCGGCCCCGGCACCAACACCATAGGCAAAAAACGCTAACGGACGACTGGCGGTAATTCGTGAATCCAGTTGGCGTAAGCTGCCAGCGGCGGCGTTGCGCGGGTTGGCGAATTCCTTGTCGCCCTTTTCACGCTGCCGAGCATTGAGTTCGGCGAATGCCTGCTTGAAGAGCAGAACTTCGCCACGTACTTCAATCAACGTCGGCCAGCCTTCACCCGCTAGGCGGAGCGGAATACAACGCAAAGTACGCAGGTTTGGCGTCACTTCCTCACCTGTCGCCCCATCGCCTCGCGTAGCGCCACAGGTAAAGAGGCCATTTTCGTAAGTCAGGCTGATCGCTAGGCCGTCGAATTTTGGCTCTACCGCGTAGTCGACCGCAGCAATCGTCTCCAAGCCATCACGCACGCGCTGATCGAAGGCTTCAACCTCGGCCGGCTCGAAGGCATTGTTCAGCGACAACATTGGGACGCCATGGCGACGCGGCGGAAAGACCTTGAGCGGCGCCGCACCGACGCGTTGAGTCGGTGAATCGGCGGTCAGCAACTCCGGAAATTCGGCCTCCAGCCCCTGCAATTCACGAAACAGCTGGTCGTACTCGGCATCCGGAATACTCGGCGCATCCAGGACGTAATAAGCCTGATTATGCCGCTCAATCTGGGTGTGTAGCCAGGCGGCGCGCTGCACCGCCGCTTCTGGCACGGACATCAGGAGAACAGCCGTTGCGCCTGAGGCGAACCGGCCGGTAGACCAAAACCAGCCATCGTCGCTTGTGGCTTTCCAATGAATTCGCGGCGAATGTGATCGAGTTGCGACTCGGACAGCGGCTGACGATTATCATCGACCAGCACGCCCTGCAGCGTTTCGGCAAAGCGTTTGGCGAGCTCAGTCATCTGCATGAAAACGCGTTCGCCATGATCAACCCGTGGCACATCAAGCAGGAAAGTCAGGCCATGCGTCGACAAGCTGCGGATCGATTCGGCGGTGAATTGTGTGCTTTCGTAATTTTGCAGGCTGAACTGGGGGCGGCCGTTTTCGTCGTAGCGGGTAAATAGCCCGTCGATACCCAGCACCATGCCGGCCGCTTCGGCCAAAGCGCGAATCTTCGTGCCCGAGAAGGCGCCGGCTCGACTCACCAAATTTACGCCAATTTCAAGGTCGACCGCAGCACAGAAGCGATCCAGCTCGGCGGCCTGATCCAGTACGCGCGAAGAAGGCATTTCAGCCACGGCCATCAATTCGTCAGCCAGCGCCTGCATGGCGTTGATAAAAATAGCGACATCACCATCGGCAACCGGCCCCATACGATTCGCCAGCTGCAGCCCAACGCGCAAGCGACGCAAAGGCAAGTCGTTATCGGTTACCAAGCGCTCCCACTCACGATTACGCTCGTTAAAGCCGACCCAATGCACAGGTTTGTTCAGGCGGTGCAAGGCATCGCGCTGTGAATGCAGGATTTGCAGCGCAGAAACTGGCTCAACCAGTTCCATGGCAACAATAAATTCGAGGCGCGGATCAAGCAATTCCGGTGGTAAGGCGCCGGGAACAACTTCATGGGTTTCGGCATCGCTCGTCGGCTCAGCTCGCATCGGCAGCGAGGTGTCCTGCGCTGTGTCATGCAGCGCAACTGCTGGCAACTCCGCAGCGGGTGCTTCTGCCGCGCTGGCAGGTGGAATATTTTCGACTGGCGCAGGCGCCTCAAACTCAGCAAACATCGGCTCAAGCCGCTCGCTCGGCTGCGCCGTTGTTTCATCGCGCATTTCCGGTTCGCTACGCTCAACTTGCACCGGCTTGGTTGCGGCCTTCGGCCCATCACCGAGCAACACATCATCGTGCTGCGGCTTCAAGACCGCTTCGGCCAGCTTGCGATGGCGGTATTCCTGCCATTTGTTATAGCCCAACACGCCGACCACCGCCGTCGCACCCAAACCAATCAAACCCATCTGGAGTTCGGTCATTACGCCGCATCCCTCATTTTCAAAGCTTCCTGAATATCCACTTCCACCACCCGCGAAACGCCCGATTCCTGCATTGTGACGCCGACTAATTGCTCGGCCATTTCCATGGCAATTTTATTATGGGAGATGAATAGAAATTGCGTATTGGCTGACATTTTCTTCACCATCGCACAAAAACGCTCCGTATTGGTATCGTCGAGCGGCGCATCGACCTCGTCAAGTAGACAGAAAGGCGCCGGGTTGAGCTGGAACATCGAGAAAACCAGGGCAATAGCCGTCAGCGCTTTTTCACCGCCGGAGAGCAAATGGATGGTCGAATTTTTCTTGCCCGGCGGCTGGGCGATCACCTGCACACCGGCATCAAGAATTTCTTCGCCGGTCATCACTAATTCGGCGCGACCGCCGCCAAATAGCTCCGGAAAAAGTTGCCCGAAATGGCCGTTGACCGTATCAAAGGTCGATTTCAACAGATCACGCGTCTCGCGGTCAATCCGGCGGATGGCGTTTTCCAGCGTTTCCATCGCTTCGTTCAAATCGGCCGCCTGCATATCGAGATAGCCCTTGCGCTCGCTGGCCGTTTCCAGCTCTTCCAACGCCGCCAGGTTGACCGCGCCGAGTTCGCCAATGGCATTGCCCAGCCGAGTGATTTCACCTTGCAGACTGGCCGGCCTGGCTGAATTTCCCATCCCGACGAGTTCCGACTCTAACGCCGCCTCATCCGCCCCGGCTTCGAGCAATTGCTGGGCAAACTGTTCGGTATTGAGTGCCGCCGCCTGCTCCTTCAATTTCAAGTCACCGATCCGCACCCGGAGCGGTTCCAGACCCTGTTCAATCTTCATGCGCTGCTCTTCGAAGCCGCGCAACGCCGTTGTTGCGGCCTCCAGCACGTTACGGCAATCGGCCAGTACCATTTCCTTCGCTTGCCGGGTTTCCAGCGCCACCTGCAGATTGTCTTCCATGACATCAGCCGGCGCCGCTTCGACCCGTTCGGCGCACTGGGCGCGATCTTTTTCGATCCGGCTTAGTTCGCGCTCGGCTGTCGCCTGCTGGCCAAAAATCCCCTGCAACTTGCCTTCGCTTTCGCGCAAGGAAAACTGCGCTTCCCGCAAGGCCCGGTCAAAATCGGCATTGCGCGTCCGCTCGGCGCGTACCGCCCGCTCGGCTTCGTCAAGGCGCGATTGCGCCCCGGCGACCAGTACGCGGATACGGCCCAAACCTTCGCGCACTTCGGCAATTTTTTCATCGGCCGCCATATCGCGTTCGCGCTCGGACTCTTCTTCTTCGGCGATTTCAGCCAACTGTTCCTGCAAACGTTCGCGTTGTTCGCGGAAGCGTTCGATCGTCTGGGCAAGTTTCACCACATCGAGCTGCACCGCATGCACGCGTTGCTGGCGATCAGTGACGTACTGACGGGTTTCGCCGATTTCATCCTGCTTGTCGGCGAACTGTTCGTCGAGCATCACCCACTGCTCACGCACCGCTTCGGCCTGCTCTTCATAAGCGGCGATGCCCTCGCCTAAGGTTTCGATTTCGCGCTGGCGTTCGAGCAGGCCATGTTCGCCCTTGTCCGGGGCAAAAAATGTGACGCTGCTGCGAGTCAGCAGATCGCCCCCGGCAGTGACCAATACCGCCCCAGGCGACAACTCGGCGCGCCGGGCCAGGGCAGCATCGAGCGAATCAGCGGTGAATACCGAACCCAGCCAATCGGCCAGTACGGCAGCAATCGCCGGGTTATCGCTGCGCACCCGCTGGCTCAATCTTCCAGTATTTTCAAAAAAACCAGCATCTGCCGCTAGCATGACGCTCAAACGGGCATCCGGCCGGTCATGCAACCACTCATCGAGCTTGGCCGGGTCGTCGCAGGCAATGGCGGTAAGCCGCTCGCGCAAAACCGCTTCAACGGCCGACTCCCAACCGGCATCAACATGAATCTGCTGCCAGAGTGGTGGCGCGTTTTCCAAACCATGACGACGCAGCCATTCCGGCAACTTGCCGCTCTCCCGCGTTCGCGCCTGCATTTGCTCCAGTGCAACACGGCGCGCCTGACCAGCCGCCAGTTCGCGTTCAATCCGCTGAATGTCACCCTGTACCTGCTTGCGACTCGCTTCCAGTTGCGGCAATTCCTGCTGCAATTGCTGCAAATGCTCCTGATCACCAGCCAGCTCTTCGCGCAACAAGGAAAGCTCCTCTTCTTTCTCTGCCAGATCCATGGCATCCGGCGCGTCCTGGCCACCGGTTTCCTCACGCAGCCGTTCGCGGCGCAGGGCAATCGCCTGCAGGGCGCGCTGAGCATGGGATTTATTGGTCAGTTCAACCTCAAGACGCTGCTCCGCTTGGGTAGTGCGCGTCCGCAGGCGCTGCAACTCTTCCTGCGCCTGGGTATGGCTCTCCTCAACCTGTGGTGCGATATTCATCTGCTCATGTAGGCGCGCCTCGGCCTCATCAACGCGCAGACGGATAAGCGCTTGCATTTCTTCCCATTTTTGGCGGTCGACCGCAAGATTCTCTGCCGTCTGGCTCCACTGCGCTAACTCGCCTTCCAGCTGAACCAAACGCGCTTCCAGTTGATTGCGCGACTCCCGGCGATGGCGAATTTCCGCCTCCAGCTTGGCGACCTCGGCATTGGCCGAATACATCTCGCTCTGCGCCAGATGTAGCGCGTCGCCAGCGGCAAAGTGGGCTTCCCGCGTTTCTTCCGCACGCGCCTCGGTTTCGCGCAAGGCGGCGTTCTGCGCTTCCAGTTCGGTGCTGGCGCGCTCGACTTCCAACGCCACCCGCTGCCGCTCAGCCTCGGCATCACGCTTTTTCAGCAACCACAAAACCTGCTGGCGCTGCACCAGTTGTTCATTCAGCGCATGGTAACGGCGGGCAATTTCGGCCTGCGCCCCCAGCCTTTCCATCTGGCTACCCAGTTCAATCCGGATATCCTCGACCCGGGTCAAATTCTCCCGCGTATCCTCCAGACGGCCATTGGTTTCCTTGCGCCGCTCCTTGTAACGGGTAACGCCAGCCGCCTCTTCAAGGAAAACCCGCAAATCATCCGGTTTGGCCTCAATGATCCGCGAAATCATGCCCTGGCCGATGATGGCGTAAGCGCGTGGCCCAAGGCCGGTACCGAGAAAGAGATCGGTAATGTCCTTGCGCCGCACTTTCAGATTATTGATGAAATAGTCCGACTGCCCCAGCCGGGTCAGCGTGCGCTTGACTGACAGTTCAGTGTATTGCGTCCATTGGCCAAGGGCGCGGCCGAGCAGGTTGTCGAAGATCAGCTCGACGGAAGCGCGCGATACCGGTTTGCGGCTGGTCGTGCCGTTAAAGATGACGTCCATCATCGACTCGCCGCGCAACTCGGAAGCCTTCGACTCGCCCAAGACCCAGCGCACGGCATCCATGATGTTGGATTTGCCGCAGCCGTTCGGCCCGACGACCCCCACCAGTTGCCCCGGCAAGGCAACCGCAGTCGGATCGACAAAGGATTTGAAACCAGCGAGTTTGAGTTTGGTAAGACGCATGCCTGATTCCGGCGGGGTACATGCCCCCGCCATGATGGGGACCGTATAATAACATCGACTATTTGATCGCTCGGCCCTCAGGAAGGAACGCCCAGATGACTGATGACCAGTTTCTCGCCCGCGCCATCGAACTGGCCCGGCAAGGTAGCGAATTCGGCGAAGGCGGCCCGTTTGGTGCCGTCCTCGTGCGTGACGGCAAGATCATTGCTGAAAGCTGGAACCGCGTCGTCGCCACCCACGACCCGACAGCCCATGCCGAAATCAACGTGATCCGCAGTGCCTGCACCGATATCAAGGACTTTCACCTACCCGGTTGCACCCTCTACGCCTCAAGCGAACCCTGCCCAATGTGCCTGTCCGCTGCCTACTGGGCGCGCATCGAACGCATCGTCTTCGCCAACAGCCGAACCGAAGCAGCCGCCATCGGCTTCTGTGACGATGAGCTATACAGCGAACTGAACCGCCACTTTTCGGCACGCAGCATCGTCATGGAACACCATCCAACCCCCGGCTCATTGGAACCTCTTGAACGCTGGGCAACCAATTCGTGTCGAATTCTCTACTGATCGACAGGCCAGAACTATGGACCCCGCCCTCATCCCGCTAAGTGCCGAAACCCTACAGGTGCTTCGCCTGCTGGGCCCGTTCGAACCCATCCTGATGCTGATTGGCGACGAAGACGGCTATGGCTCACGCTGGATCCTCTCCGGCCAAGAGATCCAACCCGTCATCGCCTGCTTCTTGGTGGATAGTGGCTTCATCGCCGCTGCCGGCAAAACCGAACTCGGCGCCATCAAGCTGATATTGACCGAACAAGGCAGCGAATTCCGCCAAAAAGGTCGGCCTGGTGGGAGGGGCTGAATTTTTTGCAGAAGCTGAAGGTTACGCTGCTTGGGTAGTTGGCTATGCAGGCCGTTTGTGTTGGGCTACAACAATCGACCCCATCCGGACCTTCATGCTGCCGACGTCGGAAAGGCAGGTAAAAAAGTACAGCAGCCCTTCAAGGTTAGCTAATTGGCTTAGAGCAGTACGTATTGAACGCTGAAAAACATGATCCAAATACAGGTAGTTCCTCGTCAAGGCGGAAAGTATCTCTAAGTGATTGCAGTCCCGATTTCGGCTTTAAGTGCTTCGACCAACTGACTGCCCTTTGCGACCTGATCGCCGCCGCCCATGCCGTCGTAGAGCTTCTTAACCACGGCAAGGCTTTTCCGAACGGCATCCTCATCAACTGATGCGGGATCAATGGTGTCCACATCTACCGCATTTAGCTTCTTTTTTCCTAAGGCTATTGCGGCAACGCGCATAGCGACATAGAAGATGACGTTGTTTCTCTCTCTCGCATCCAGCGTGGCATCTGTACGCATGAGCGCGTCGATCTTCCTGACGATTGTGGCACATACCCGATATACACCAATCGGAATCGAAGTCGAAAACACACTCGAATAGTCCTCATCCTTCTTGAGTAGTGATGAAGGTCTAGCCCGTGCATCGTCGGGCCTCTGTAGCAGAATCGACATTACCGCCTGAGCCATGAGCGGGATGCTGACGATCTTGTCGAGCGGCCGTCCATCGTTCTTGTGCAGGTTTTTTCTTCTGTCGTAGAACAGGCCATATGGACGGAGATGTTCCTCAATGTCACGGTGTATCTTGTCCGTTGCCCGCAGCGAGGCCGGCGGGATACTGGTCTGGCTGTTGGTGGCCTTAATGACCCTATCTCGACTCTCCGGCTTGGTGGGGACGATGACCCGCACAAGCAAGTTTCGCTCGTCGCCGGCGGTGTTTGCTTCGCTGAAATAGCGGTATATCTCGTTGGAGGTCTGAAGGCCATTGACAATCTGCGGATCCTCCAGCGTTAGTGTCTTGGCACTGACGGTCGCCTTTCCAGCGACGATGGTCACTCCGTTATTGAGCCACCAGAAATCCTCGCGGCCCTTGGCCTTGAGCGAGTTGCCAATTTCGTCATTCACCGCTGTCGATCCCTGATAGTCACGCACGTTCGCCTCGAACAAGTTACGCCGCAACTTGCCCGCCCCGTCCCTGATGAACGCATCGAAGTCGCGGAGCTTGACGAGGGCCACATACCCAACATCGCCCGTGGAACTAATGGGGTTCTCCGCAAGGATCAGATTGTGGGCGGCAGGAGGTTCGCGCCTCGCTTGGGTGAGCAGTTCGGCAGCACCGAGGAATTCAAAAGAGAAATCGGCATGAAAAAACAGTCCTTTCAGTTTTTCTCCGAGGATTTCGGCTTTGCGTCGGACATTGGGATGTGGATCAGCTCCTTTCGACGCGTAAATGTATCGAAAACGGAGAGTGGGGAACTTAGACGCCAGACCTTCGTGGATGCGGCGGAAGTTGGCGACAGACGAGAGCAACCCATCATTGAACACGGCCTTCATCGAGTCGAGACCCTTCCCGAGATTGAAAAGATCTTCGGTAGCCGCAGTCAGTTTTTCGATGGCGGTCTTGCCAAACCCGTCGGTGAACTTGGCCTGGATAAGCACCGTCTCGATGAGAACCCCCTTCTTGAGGGCGGAAATGTCAAAGTCTTCCTGTGCCAACTCGCCATTGACGAGCACGTAGATCGAATCAATGCCGCCATCGTTACCGCCGCCGATTATTCCGGATTCGATTTCGTCATACCCGAGGTCGTAATCTTTGAGAACCTGCTCTGCCACGAATATCTCGAAGAACTCAGACTTCGGTGACGACGCGGCGCGTTCCTGATGCTCTTGGTCAATAATTTGCTCGAGGATGATTTTATCGTTGGCATTCATACCTTGAATCCGTTTTTTGGGTGACCGGATGTCTCCGCGAATATGGCGATTGTATGTCGCCGTACGTTGGCGGGGCTAGGTAAACTGATTGCAATACCCATTTTGCAAACGAGGAGATAAGGAGATGTCCAGATTTTGTGTACAGTAGTCATTCGGATGGCTGCGTTCCGCAATGATCGAACGGCAGCACCTAGCCGATTGCTGCCTGATACCACCTGGCTGGCAAGATTCGTAATATTTGGTGGCGAGAACGCGTACACGCCTAACTTTCCCCACTCCTACGGTCAACCGGAAAAAAACAACCAAATTTGAAATCCCAGCGACAGCTGTACGCTGTCCCTCAGCGCCGGGCGATGAACTTGACCGGCGTATGGGTGCTCTGCCCGCCGCTGCTTTCCAGCACAAAATGCAAGGCGTCAGCTTGGCGTGTTGCCCGGTAACGGTGGATAACCTCGCGGCCCGGACCATCGCCAAGCATCTCTTGGCTGCGGGTGATGAAGCTCAACTGCTCACCGTTCAAGCGCCCTGCTTCCACCGTGCGCGCCACGCCGAGATAGCTCGCCGTACCGTGCACTTCGCCGTTATCCAGGCGCAGCTCGAAACGCTCGGCGTGCTCGGCACCCCAGTCGTATTTCACATTGGCCTGCCATTTTCCGAAAAAATTTTGTGCCTTTTCTACCGACACCGAATTCGGCACAACGGCCATCCGCAACGGCCAAAAGCCTTTCAAACCAAGAAACAGCAACGCAATGAGCACCAGTGCCGCGCCGCCCCAGACCCGCCACGACCGCGTCGTGCGCTGGCTGGCAGCTGGCAGTAAAGGCTTGAGCGCCGCGACCAGACGCGCCACATCCGACGCCCAGCTGGCATCGGAAAGTGTCATGGCCTGGCGCCGAGCCAGAGCGCCGATAGATGACGGCAAGTCCTTCTCCGCCGGCATCGTTGCCCCGCCCATCAGAACCGGCAGCACCGTTTTGCCGGACTTCAAACCGGCCTCGATCTCCATGCGCACAAAATCATCCGGCTCATCCAGACGGCGCACACCGTTCCGGCTCAGCGTCAACCAGGCCGGACCGATCAGGACCAACATCACATCAACGGACGCCAGATGCTGGTCGATGGCAACGACAAAATCCTCGCCAGGATGAATATCCTCGATATCGCGAAACACATTTTCCGCGCCGAAGCGCGCTTCAAGTGCGTCGGCCAGCCGCCCGGCAAAACCGGCTTGATCGTCGCGACGGTAACTGATGAATACGCCAGACATTGGACAGCCCTCCATGACGACACCCGGTTGTGCGAAAATTTTTCAGCCGAAACTGCCAAAAATCTACTGCCTACGGTCAACCCGAAAAATCAGCTGATTTCCAAATTTATCTTCGCCGCTGCCCTCGAAGGAACGACAGGTGATAGCCTTCCAGCGCACCGGCATTTCCCGACCATCGTTGCAACGAACGATACCTTTCCCAGTCTCGCCCTCGCAACTGCCCGGTACGGGCGACATCTCCGGCGGCAACAATTGCCCGTCGCATTGCAGGCGACTTTTGCTGTCAGTCAGAATGAAACGCCCGCCACCACTCGTATTGCCGGGAAAGCCCTTTCCGCGCATTTCGCCCGGCACGTCGCTCAGGCTGCCGCGCGCCTGATAGCCAACCGAACAAGCGGCGAGCAGTGGTGAGACAAGTAGCGCAACGATGAATGACTGTTTGTTCACAAGGCAGCGAATCCGTTTTCGGGGATAATTCCCATTTTGACACTCATTCGACTGCCGACGTGAATCCACACCTCGCCCAACTCCAGCCTTACCCCTTTGAAAAGCTGCGCGCCCTGTTCGCCGGCGTCACGCCAAACCCGGCCTACAAGGAGATCAAACTTTCCATTGGTGAGCCACAGCACCCAACGCCAAGCTTCATCATTGATGCCTTGTCGAATGGTTTGAAAGGGCTGGCCAATTACCCGACGACGCAAGGCATTCCGGCCTTGCGCCAAGCCATCGCCGCCTGGAACCAGCGCCGTTATGGCCTGGAATTGAACCCGGAAAGCGAGATTCTTCCGGTCAACGGTTCCCGCGAGGCACTTTTCTCTTTTGCCCAGACGGTGATCGACCCCAGCCGTGGCTATGTACCGCTAGTCGTCAGCCCGAATCCGTTCTACCAAATTTACGAAGGTGCGGCTTATCTGGCCGGCGCCGAACCGCGCTTCCTGCACAATCTGCCGGAAAACGATTTCGCCTTCGACTACGCCTCGCTCTCTGCTGAAGAATGGGCTCGCGTCCAGTTATTCTACGTCTGCTCACCAGGCAACCCGACCGGCAAGGTCTTGTCGCTTGATGACTGGAAAACGCTGTTCGCTCTGTCCGACAAATACGGCTTCATCATCGCCTCCGACGAATGCTATTCGGAAATCTTCTTTGACGAAGCCAACCCGCCACTGGGTGGCTTACAGGCGGCAAAACTGCTCGGCCGCAGCAATGAGCGGCTGGTCGCCTTCTCCAGTCTGTCGAAGCGCTCCAACGTGCCGGGCATGCGCTCGGGGTTCGTTGCCGGCGATGCGGCCATCCTGAAAAAATTCCTGCTTTACCGCACCTATCACGGCTGCGCCATGGCGCCACCGGTGCAAACCGCTTCTGTCGCAGCCTGGAACGATGAGGCTCATGTCCTGGATAACCGCAACCAGTATCGTGAAAAATTTGCCGCCTGCACACCGCTGATTAGCGAGGTGCTGGGCACTCGCGTGCCGGATGCCAGCTTCTACTTATGGGCGAGGACACCTATTGCTGACACCGAGTTCGCCCGGGGTCTGCTCGAACACTATAATGTGGTGGTTCTGCCCGGCAGCTTCCTTGCTCGCGAGGTCAATGGGATTAATCCGGGTGTCAATTTCATTCGTATCGCCCTCGTCGCCTCGCTGGCCGAATGCCTCGACGCCGCCCAACGTATTCGTCAATTTGCTCAAAAACTTTAAACAGAGAGAACAACCATGAGTCATCCGCTGCAAGTCATCATTGAAGAACTTTGGGAACGTCGTACCGAGCTTTCCCCGCAATCCCCGGTCGACACCATTGCCGCCATCAATATGGTGGTTGGCGACCTAGATAGCGGCGCCCTGCGCGTTGCCGAGAAGATCAATGGTGAATGGATCACCCATCAGTGGATTAAGAAAGCCGTGCTGCTTTCTTTC
Organism: Burkholderiales bacterium; assembly: GCA_038250105.1. Taxonomy (GTDB): domain Bacteria; phylum Pseudomonadota; class Gammaproteobacteria; order Burkholderiales; family Rhodocyclaceae; genus Azonexus. The sequence goes on from JBBSCQ010000020.1 coordinate 37,571, forward strand.
CGCGTTCGCGACAACCGCGTGCAGGAAGCTGGCGACATCCGTTTCTTCGACAAGGTCGACACCAAATTCGAAGGCTGGAGCGAAGATCAGTTCCGCAACGGCGGCTTCCGCGTGGTGCCGGGCACCATCGTTCGCAAGGGTTCCTATATCGCCAAGAATGCCGTGCTGATGCCATCCTTTGTGAACATCGGCGCTTACGTTGATGAAGCCACCATGGTTGACACCTGGGTTACGGTAGGTTCCTGCGCCCAGATCGGCAAGAACGTACACCTTTCCGGCGGCGTCGGCATTGGTGGCGTTTTGGAACCGTTGCAAGCCAACCCGACCATCATTGAAGACAACTGCTTCATCGGCGCCCGCTCCGAAGTCGTCGAAGGCGTCATCATTGGCGAGAACTCTGTTCTGTCGATGGGCGTATATATCGGCCAGAGCACGCCGATCTATGACCGCGAAACTGGCGAAGTGACCTACGGCCGCGTCCCACCGGGTTCCGTCGTGATCAGCGGCTCGCTGCCCAAAGCCAATGGCGCTTACAGCCTGTACGCCGCCATTATCGTCAAGAAGGTTGATGCGCAAACCCGTTCAAAAACCAGCATCAACGATCTGCTGCGCCCCTAAGTTGCAGCCTACGGACCTGGAGTTCTTGAAGTGATCCTCGACAAACTGTTCCTGCTGATGTCAGAAAAGCAGGCCTCGGATATTTTTATTTCCGCTGGCGCGCCGATCAACATCAAAATTCAGGGCAACACATTACCGGTCAATCAACAGGTGATGCTGCCCGAGATGATCGAAAAGATTGCCTACGAACTGATGTCGCCGGAGCAAATCAAGATTTTCGAGGAAACCTGGGAGATGAATCTCTCCTTTGGTTTGCCCAAGGTCGGCAATTTCCGGGTCAATATCTTTCGCCAGCGCGGCTCGATCAGCCTCGTGGTGCGTTTCATTCTCGGCAACATTCCGGAACTTGATGATCTCGGCCTGCCGCCGGTCCTTTCTGACATGATCATGGAAAAGCGCGGGCTGATCCTGATCGTCGGCGCCACTGGTTCGGGCAAGTCGACGACCATCGCTTCGATGCTGGATCATCGCAATGCCAATCGTTCCGGCCACATTTTGACGGTTGAAGATCCAATCGAATTTCTCTTCAAGCACAAGAAATCGATCGTCAATCAGCGTGAAATCGGTATGGATACGGTCGACTGGAATTCGGCGCTAAAAAATGCCATGCGCCAAGCGCCGGATTGCATCCTGATCGGCGAAATTCGCGACAAGGAAACCATGCAGGCGGCGATTGCCTACGCGCAAACCGGCCATCTTTGCCTGGCCACACTGCATGCCAATAACAGTTACCACGCGCTGAACCGCATCATCAGCTTCTTCCCGCTGGAAAACCGTGCTGCCCTTTTCCTCGACTTGTCGGTGGCTCTGCGCGCCATTGTTTCGCAGCGCCTGGTCAAGAAATCGGACGGCAAACGTACCCCAAGTTGCGAAGTGATGCTGAACACCCGTCACATCAGCGAACTGATTGAGCGCGGCGAGGTTCAGGGCATCAAGGATGCGATGGAACAGACGCTGGCCCCCGGCTCGCAGACTTTCGAGCAGGATCTGTTCCGGCTTTACCGCGAAGAGGTCATCACGCTCGACGAAGCATTGGCCAATGCCGATTCGCCAACCAATCTTTCCTGGCTGATCAACAATTCTGAGTTGACCAGCGGTAGCGGCCAAGAAGAGAAGAAAATCGATACGGCGCTAGAGTTTGACAGCACCAATTTTGGCGGCACCTCCTTCAAGGAGTTTTCGCTCAGCCTTTCCGACACTGAAGAAGAAAATACCTGATGTCAGATCCCACCTTGGCGCTCGCCCGGCAAATCATTGCCTGCCACTCCGTCACGCCCGATGACGCAGGCTGCATGGAAATTATCGTTGAACGCCTGAAACCACTCGGCTTTTCCCTCGAATTCATCAACCGCAACGGCGTCACCAACCTCTGGGCGCGGCGCGGCACGGCTAAGCCCCTGTTTGTCTTTGCCGGCCATACCGATGTCGTACCGACCGGGCCGCTCGACAAATGGACCTCGCCCCCCTTTTCGCCGGAAATCCGCGACGGCATGCTCTATGGTCGCGGCACGGCGGACATGAAATCTTCGATTGCAGCGATGTTGACCGCAGTCGAAACCTTTGTGGCCAATCACCCGGACCATCCCGGCTCGATCGCCTTCCTGCTCACCTCCGACGAGGAAGGCGATGCCATCGATGGCACCATCGCCGTGGTCGAAGCCCTGAAAGCCCGTGTTGAAAGCCTTGATTTCTGCGTGATTGGCGAGCCAACTTCGGTCGATAGGCTCGGCGACATGATCAAGAATGGCCGGCGCGGCTCGCTTTCAGGCAAGCTGACGGTCAAGGGCATTCAGTGCCACATCGCCTACCCACATCTCGGCAAGAACCCGATACATCTAGCAGCGCCAGCGCTTGCCGAACTGGCCGCGACCGAATGGGATCAGGGTAATGAATACTTCCCGCCAACCACCTGGCAGATTTCCAATATCCACGGCGGCACGGGGGCGACCAACGTCATTCCCGGCAGTGTCGAGATCAAGTTCAATTTCCGCTTTGCTACGGCCAGCACCGTCGAAAGCCTGCAGCAGCGGCTGATTGGTATTCTTGACCAGCACGGACTGGACTACGAAATAGACTGGACAATCGGCGCTCATCCTTTCCTGACGGGCCGTGGTTTGCTGGCCGATGCCGCCAGCCTGGCAATTCGTGAAGTCTGCAGAATCGAAACCAAGCTATCGACCACTGGCGGCACATCTGACGGCCGTTTCATTGCGCCAATCTGTGACCAGTTGCTTGAAATCGGTCCGGTCAACGCGACCAGCCACAAGATCGACGAATGCGTCGATATCGCTGCGCTGCCGCAACTTTCCGCTATTTATAACCGTATCCTCGAACAGATATTGCCCGCATGAGCGACCCAACCGCCCGCAATGAACTGATCACAGTTCGCGACTACCTCCGTTATGCCGTCAGCCGCTTTAACGCCGCCGAACTTTTCTTCGGCCACGGCAGCGACAACGCTTGGGACGAAGCCGTTTATCTAACGCTGCACACGCTCAACCTGCCGCTCGACCGCCTTGAACCTTTCCTCGACGCCCGCCTGCTGCCGCATGAGCGTGAAGCGCTGCTGGAAATTTTTCGCCGCCGCTGCGAAGAGCGCCTGCCTGCCGCCTACCTGACCAACGAAGCCTGGCTCGGCGAGCATCGCTTTTTCATCGACGACCGCGTTATCGTGCCGCGCTCCTTCATCGCTGAATTGCTGCAAGAACAACTAACGCCGTGGATCGATGACCCGTGGGCTATTAGCTCGGCACTTGATCTGTGTACCGGTTCCGGCTGCCTAGCCATTCTCACCGCCCTCGCCTTCCCGGAAGCCCAGGTGACTGCGGTCGACCTGTCAAAAGATGCAATTTCCGTGGCCGAGCGCAACATCGCTGACTACCACCTGAATGACCGGGTGCATCCCGTCCTCTCCGACGCCTTTACCCAACTCAAAGGCCAGCGTTTCAACTTGATCATTTCCAACCCGCCTTACGTCGATGCCAAATCGGTTGACGCGCTGCCGCCGGAATATCTGCATGAGCCCGAAATGGCCCTCGGCTCCGGCGAAGATGGCCTCGATTTCACCCATATCATTCTGCGTCAAGCGAAGCAGCATCTGACCCCGGATGGCCTGCTCGTTGTCGAAATTGGCCATAACCGTGAAGTCCTCGAAGCCGCTTACCCAACGCTACCCTTCACTTGGCTCGACACAAGCGCCGGAGATGAATACGTTTTCCTGTTGCGCGCCGAAGAGTTGCCGGATTAAGCATCCATTTGAACCGCAGGGTCGCCCAGGCTTTGAGATTTCTAAGGGCAGCAATGCACTTCCTTCACGCCACCGCACCGCTGCAGCACTGAGTCATTGAGCTTGAATAAACTGTTCAGCATGCCCAGCCCGTTCGAGACCGAAACGGGCACGGTTTTCATGCTGGAACCTGAATGGGCTCGCGCCGGTGAATTACGTGCCCAGTTACTCGACGAAAGCTACCCGAAGCCTTTTATTGTCGACGATGGCAAATCACGCTTTCTCTACTTCAACGTCCGCTTGATGCAGAGCGAAATGTCGCTCAAGACGCCGAACGACCTGATGCTGCGGTACACCCAGAAAATGATGGGTTTTCTGCTTTTTCACCCGCGCCCGAAACGTATTGCTCTAATCGGCCTCGGTGGCGGCTCGCTGATCAAATTCTGCTATCACCGCATGCCCGGCAGCCAACTCACCGCCGTCGAACTGGACCCCAATGTAATTGCCCTGCGTGATAGCTTTCTGCTACCGGAAGATGGACCGCGCCTGCAGGTAATTGAGGCGGATGGCGCCGAATATCTTGAGCAAACGGAAAAAGGAATCGACGTTTTGCTGGTCGACGCCTTCGACAAAACTGGCTTCGCCCCCAGCCTGGCGAATCGTGAATTCTTTGAAAACGCCTTCAGCAAACTGACCGGCAACGGCGTTCTGGTCATTAACCTGGCCGGCGAAAAAGACACCTATGCCGGTCTGATCGGCGAGGCCATGCACGTCTTCGACGATCAAGTCATCGTCATTTCGGTGCCGGAAGACGGCAACCATATTCTCTACGCCTTCAAGGAACGCTACTTTGAACCGCGCTGGCGCTGGCTGAACAACTACGCCAAAGAATTACGCGCCAAATTTGGCCTCGATTTTCCTGCTTTCGTACAAAAAATGGAACGTTCAAGCAAACTTGGCCTGGCTCGCCGGGAAGCCATACGCCGCCGTTAATACGCCTCACATCACCGGCAAGAACTATCCCATAAGCAATTTTTACTACTGCCAAGGTCATATTTGCTCGGCTCGACTGATAGTTGAGAATGCGTCATGCAACTCCGCTCCGAATTTCGCTCAAACCGCTACCATGCCTCGTTTCTAATCGCTTGGCTGGCACTCAGCATGTTTGGCCTGCACATACAAAACCGACGCGCTTGCTTACTTGCTTACTTGCTTACTTGCTTACTTGCTTACTTGCTTACTTGCTTACTTGCTTACCTGCTTACCTGCTTACTTGCTTACTTGCCCGCCTCACTTGTCTGCTCGGCCCGTTGCTGCATCTGTTGCGTTGCTTGATCCAGCTTTTGCTGGACTTGTTCCATCGATTTTTTGCCCTGTTCAGTTTCCTGTTTCTTCAGCGCCGCAGCCGTAGCTGCGGAACCCACCGTTTTAATGCCGCACGCTGAAAGGGATATAGCAGTAACGATCATCAGCACTAGCCGCATTTTTCGATCTCCATTTTTTGGCCAACTGCCGCCAAAATTGCCTTTAATAACGACCAGCTACGGTCGACCGATAAAACATCGACAGATTCACCTGGCGCATGCGCGCTACGAATGGTCGGACCAAAGGAGACAATATCCAGAACCGGATACTTGTCGCCAATAATGCCGCACTCGAGCCCGGCATGAATCACCTGCACCGACGATTCGGCAGCAAAATCACGCCGATAGACCGCCTGACACAAAGCGAGCAAGGGTGAAGCCGGGTTTGGCGTCCAACCAGGGTAATAGCCCGACTTTTCCGCTGCTGTGCGACTCAGGGCAAACAAGCTGACAATTTGATCAGCCAGCGCAATGCTGCCGCTCGCCAACAAGGAACGAACCATGAAGTTGCAGGTTCCTCCATTGGCTTGCAGATCGACCATGCCAAGGTTATTCGACGTTTCCACCACGCCCGGCACCTGCTGGCTCATGCGGTGCACGCCATGCGGCGCGGCATGGATTGATGCCAGCCAGATCTGCTGCTCAGCCAGTGACATGACCTGCTGAGCAGCTACACCGGGGAAAATATCAAGGCGCAAGGCGGGTTCAACTACACCCAATTCGTGGCGTAATCGGGCTTCGATCTCACCCAGCAGTTCAATCAAACGCGGCATACCGCCAGACGGCAGGGCAATTGTGGCAAAAGCTTCACGCGGCAAGGCATTTCGCGCCGACCCACCTTTTAGCTCAACGAGGCGTAAGGCGAAGCTGGTTTCCAGTTCTCTGAGTACTCGCACCAGCAACTTGATGGCGTTGCCGCGCTCTTCATGAATATTGACCCCGGAGTGACCACCACGCAGGCCGCACAAGCGAATATCAGCCAGGTCGAAGCCGTCAGGCAAAGACTCAGCAACCGCTGGCCGCGCGACATTCACATTAAGGCCACCGGCACAACCAAGGTAAAACTCGCCCCATTCTTCAGTATCGAGATTCAGCATCAATTGCCCTTGCAACATACCGGTTGCCAGCCCCCGCGCGCCGCCCATGCCGGCCTCTTCATCGACTGTAAATAACGCTTCAAGCGGGCCATGTTCCAGGCTGTTGTCTTCAAGAGCGGCGAGCATCAGCGCCACGCCGATACCGTTATCAGCGCCCAGGGTGGTTTCCTCGGCGATCAGCCAGCCGTCACGCAAAATCGCCTTGATCGCATCACAGGAAAAATCATGGTCGCTCTCGGTGTTTTTCTGGCAAACCATATCCAGATGCGACTGCAGGATGACACCCGGAATTGCTTCCCGCCCCGGGCTGGCCGGCTTGCGAATAAGCAGGTTCCCAGCGGCGTCGACCGTAGCATTCAGACGGCGCGCCTCAGCCCAGGCTTGCAACGTATCGCGCAAACGGCCCTCCGCTTTTGAAGCGCGGGGAATTGCGCAAAGCGTTGCAAAATGCGACCAGACAACGGCTGGCTGAAGCGTGGCAAAAACTGAGTCGCTCAGGGGCGCTGACATAGAAGGGATTTCCAGAGTGTGAGTTAAAAAATACATCATTAATTCGACGCCTGGCTGCCAGCGTCCAGGCCAAAGCGAATCCCATAGTAAAGCAGCCAAACCCAACATTAAAGCAGCAGCCTGAAATATGAGTTATGGCATAATTTGCAGCTTGAGTATTTTAAGCCGGACAAAATGATTCTTTCCACCCGTGAGCAATCCGGCGTTCTGGTTGTTTGCGTCAATGGTCGTCTCGACCATGTGACGAGTGAACTTTTCAATTCAGGGCTCAGCCCCCTGATCGACCGCTGCAGCCAGGAAAATCCGCCCGTACTGCTCGACTTTTCCAACGTCGATTACATCAGCAGCGCCGGACTGCGCGTCCTGATGATGGCATCGAATCGCGCCAAGTCCCAGAAAGGCGCTTTTGCCATTGCCGCATTGAAACCGCTGGTGCAGGAAATTTTTGCGATCAGCCGCTTCACACTGATCATGCCCTGCTACATCAGCGTGGAAACAGCCTGCAAGGTGCTCGGCAAATGAATCAGGTCATTTTTTGGGGAACCCGTGGTTCGCTACCCGTTGCCTTATCCCGCAATGATGTTCGGGAAAAGGTGCTGGCTGCCTTGACTGCAGCTAATGGCAAAACCTTTAAAACACGCAGCGCACTCGGCGAGTTTGTCGATAGTCTGCCTTTTTCCGTCGCGGGTACCTTTGGTGGCAACTCGGCCTGTGTCGAGATCGTGCATACTGGCCCAGAGCATTTTATCTGTGACATGGGTAGTGGCGCCCGCCCGCTCGGACAAGCCAAAATTGCCCGCTACGGTGCGCCAAACCCACAGACTTATCACATTTTCATTTCACATCTGCATTGGGATCACCTGATGGGTTTTCCCTACTTCGCGCCGATGTACATCCCCGGCAACCGCATCGTCATTCACGGTTGCCATAAGCAACTGGAAGAAGCATTTCGGATGCAAATGCGCAGCCCCAGTTTTCCGGTGGACTACTCCCAGGCTGGCGCCCAGATTGAGTTTGATTTGATGACCCCCAATAAGGCGCATTTTATCGCCGGGATCAACGTCATCCCCAAACTGCAACTGCATCTTGGTGATTCCTATGGCTACCGCTTTGAAAGCACGAATCGGACAGTCGTCTATTCGACCGACTCGGAGCACAAGTTGGAAGACTTGCCGGCGCGTCAGGCTTGCGTCGATTTTTTTGCCAAAGCTGACTTGGTTATTTTTGATGCTATGTACTCCCTGGCTGAAGCGGTATCCGTCAAGGCCGACTGGGGTCATTCAAGCAATGTGGTCGCGGTAGAACTCTGTCAGGCGGCTCAAGCCAAGCGCGTCGCCCTTTTCCACCACGAACCCATGCATGATGATCGGCAACTCAGCAGGCTGCTGAAAGAAACGCAACGCCTTGAACAAATCACGCGTGGCACCCATCAGCCACTTGAAGTGATCTCGGCTTACGACGATCTGATCATCGAATTGTGACCTGGCTGCACAGGTTTGGACTCGCCCTGATCCGCTCCGGTCGTGGTCGGGCTTTTCCCGCCCTATTGCTATTTATCGCCGCATTGGCCCTGCAGCAACTTGATTCAACACCCCTCGCCGGTCTGCGCGAAACGCAGTTCGATCGCTATCAAAAACAAATGCCCCGTGTCCGCGAAAGCGAACCCGTGGTCATTATTGGTATTGATAGTCAAAGCCTGGTTAAGCACGGGCAATGGCCCTGGCCGCGCGATTTATTGGCGCAACTGGTCGGTAAGGTACAGGCCGCCCAGCCTTTGGCCCTCGGCCTCGACGTCGTTTTTGCCGAACCTGACCGTTACAGCCCGGCACTACTTGCTGCCCGCCTGCCTGAATTACCAAAATCGACGTTGCGAACCCTCCCCGAGCCGGACAAACTACTTGCCCAGGCCCTCCGGACGGGCCCGAGTGCATTAGCGGTGATTGGCTTGAGCCGCGAGTTGCCAGGGTCAAAGCACCCCGCCCGACCCTTGCCTGTTTTAGTTCAGGACAAGCAACTCGAAAGTGCGCTGACCAGCTACGCCAGTGCACTGACCAGCCAAAGCATTCTTGAACAAGCCGCCGCCGGAGAGGGTTTGATCAATGCCAGCACGGACAAACTTCAGGAAAATTCGGCGCGCGGTATTCTGCGGCGCGTGCCGAGCCTGTCGCTGATTGAACATCAACCGTTTCTCTCCCTACCACTCGAAATGGTCAGGCTGGCGTTGGGCAATGGCGGTGTTGTAACGGCCAAAAGCGGCCCCCAGGGCATGGAAAGCATCCAGATCGGTGACTATCGCTTGCCGACACTACCGAATGGCGAAGTGCTGCTGCATTTTGGCCGGGCCAGCTCAAACTACTATTTATCGGCGGCCGATGTCCTCGCCGGACTACATCCACCGGAAATATTTCACTCCCGTTTCGTCATCATTGGCTTTAACAGCACGGGGCTGCGAGATAGAGTCATCACCCCGCTTGGGGAAAACTTGCCGGGTATTGACATCCACGCCCAGGTGATTGAAAGCCTACTCGCCAGCACCGCCCTGAAGCGCCCCTGGTGGATGCCCTGGCTGGAACTAGCGACGTTGCTGCTGGTGGGCTTACTGCTCATCATCCTGACCCCAAGGCTAAAGCCAAGTTATGCCGCACTGGTTTTTGTCGGCCTGAGCCTGAGTACCATCACGAGCGGCTACCTCGCCTTCTATGCCGGAAAATGGCTCTTTGACGGCCTTTCTCTCGCCATGCTGCTCAGCCCGGTCTTCATCTCGCTACTGAGCAATACCTTGATTGCCAGTGACCAGCACCGGCGACAGGCAGAAAAACAATTACACCTCAGCCGTGAAGAGGCAGCCCGGGTTAATGGCGAACTGGATGCTGCCAAGCGTATTCAAATGGGTTTGTTACCTGATCCACGCCGCTTGTTTGCGAGTGAAACCGCATTTTCGCTCGCCGCGCTTTTGGAGCCAGCCCGCGCGGTGGGTGGCGACTATTACGATTGTTTCCTGCTTGACGACCAGCGGCTTTACCTGAGTATCGGCGATGTCTCCGGCAAAGGGATTCCGGCCAGCCTTTTCATGGCTATCTCAAAAACACTGAGCGGTACCCTGGCGCGGCGCAGTTGTGACCTCGGTCAGGCGATGCGCGAGGTTGAGATCGAGTTGAGCCGGGATAACCCGGAATATCTTTTCGTCACCGCTTTTGTTGGCGTGTTGAATCTGGCGAGCGGTGAGTTGGAATACGTTTGCGCCGGGCACGACGCGCCTTTTATTATTCGCAATGGCGAGATCTCCCAAATCGACACCAGGAACAACGGCGGACCGCCGCTTTGTGCTGTCGGCAATTACCCGTTCATGGCGGATCGCATCATGCTGCAGGCGGGCGATCTGCTTTGCTTCTTCACCGATGGAATAACGGAAGCCGACAACGGCAATGAAATGTTTGGTAGCAAGCGCCTGCAAGCAGCGCTCTTGCCACTCGAACACGCCGACCTGCAAACAATTGCCCCTAGCCTGCGGGACAGCGTGCGCGCTTTCGAAGCCGGCCATCCACCGGCGGATGACCTGACCCTGCTACTTTTACGTTACTGCGGTCAACCGGCTAACGGAGGTTAATTTCAACCCGCCGATTTTTTGCTTCAGCGACGTTATCTTCAGTCGGAATCAACGGATCGCGTTCACCACGACCGACCGCTTCAATTTTGTCGGCAGCCACCCCGGTTTCAATCAACACCTCACGCATGGCTTCGGCCCGTTTTTTCGACAAAGCATCATTGCTATCGGCACTTCCCACCCGATCCGTATGGCCAATCACCATGATTTCAGCTGCTGCGCGTTCAGTTATTTCCTGACTAATCCGGCTCAGCACCACTTGCGACTCGGCCGTCAGGACATTGCCACCCGGCTCGAAATACAGCACATAGCTACTCGGCCGCACTGGCTGAGCGGCCAGAGCATCGGCAAACCGTGCTTTGACCTCCTCCGGCGATGCCTGATAGGTGCTGTTCGCATCAATCCGCCGAACCGTCGCGGCATAAGGCTGATTGAGGACGACCTCGCCTTTGGCATCACGAATGATCACGGCGCTTGCCTTGCCATCAGCCGAAGGCAAGAGCACTACCCGCTCACTGGCACAACCAGCCAGCAACAACAGGGCAAGCAGGCAGACTGGCAGTTTGAAGTTACTCATCATTACCCTCGCCGACTTCAATAACAAATTCAGTACCGCGCACGCCGAGAACGGAGGTCGGCGTATTGAAATCCACCGACTCCGGTGTCTTTTTGGCAATTTTGCCAGTCGCTACCGAAAGCGTTCCCTTGCGGATGGAAATCGACATGTTGCCCGTCTGATCACTGCTCTCATAAGCAAATTTATCAATAATAATTAATGAGTCCGGCCCAGCCGAAAGCAAGGTGTTGTCGCGCAAAGTCACGCCAACGGCAGCATTCGGCCCCGTCCGTAGTTTGTCGGCAGGCAGCACCGGTGTACCAACAACCGCCAGCAGCTTTTGCCCGCCGCGTTCAATACTGACCGGACCTTTGCTACTTTTCACCATACCGGCCGGATCAACCGCTAGCGCGGAGAAACTCATACTGGCGACAACCAAAGCCCCCGCCACAGTTCGACATATTTTGCTCACCACACGCTCCCAAACATTTTTTTATAAGTTGCCATTTTACGCAAATTTACGCTAGTGCAAGCATTGATCTGCTGACAGACACTATTGAAAATCACCCAAAAAATACCGTTGACCGTAGTGTTCGGTGAAATACCCATCCAGTGCCAGTTCCTGGAGAAAAGTAATTTTCAAGCCCCCGCTTTGAGCGCCAACAATGGTGGCGTTTGCAACAATCGGCCGACGGCGAACCAACCGGTTAGCACGGCGAGCAAAGCCCCGCCCAGCATCGACATCAATGGCAGTATGAAAGAAAAAGGCAGCTCAAGTTGAAATACCTGCCGCGCGATGACCATGCCGAGCAAACCTGCCCCGGAAGCCGCAATTAATCCCGCCACACCACCCACCACGGCAAGTTCAACCAGCATGGCCAGGCGCAATTGCGCCCGTTGCGCGCCCAAAGCACGCATTAGGGCGAGTTCGTAGCGCCGTTCGTCAAATGCAGAAAGCAGGGCCGAATAAAGCACAATGCCCCCGGCCAGCAGGGTGAAAATAAATACAAACTGCACGGCACCGGCTACCTGAGAAACAACGGCCTGCAGCTGGCGAATCACTTCGCCGACGTCGATCAAGGTAAGGTTGGGAAACTGCTTGATCAGTTGCCGCCCGATAAGCGCTTGCTCGCTGCCGAGATGAAAGCTGGTGATGTAGCTAGCCGGCACATCGTCTAGCACACCGGGCGGCATGATGACAAAGAAATTAACCCGCATTGAATCCCAGGCGAGTTTGCGCAAATTACTGACGCGCACCTTTTTCTCAACCCCGGCAATCGAAAAGACCAGTTCGTCACCAAGCGCTATTCCCAGCGTCTTGGCCAAGCCTTCCTCAACAGAAGCCAGCCCCTGCCCGGCCTCATCGGGGGCAAACCAGTGGCCGGCAACCAGCTGATTGCCCGGTGGCATCTCGGCACGCCAGGATAGGTTGAACTCGCGTTCGACCAGGCGCTGCGCCCGGTCATCCTCGGGGTAATTCGTCGCAGCCACATTGCGCCCGGCAATACTTTGCAGGCGGCCACGGATCATCGGCGACAGTTCCGCCGGAATGCCTGCCGCAGCCAGGGTTTGCGCTACCGCTTGCCATTGATCGGGCTGAATATTGATCATGAAGCGGTTGGGCGCATCGGCGGGTACAGACCTTTGCCAAGCATCAAGTAGTTCGCTCCGGGTGACGGTCAGGAGCAGCATCGCCATCAGCCCGATGGCCAGGGCAACGATCTG
>JBBSCQ010000021.1:0-48769 GCA_038250105.1 Burkholderiales bacterium
CGCTGTCGTCCCTTCGTAGATCGTGGTGATGCGAGCATCGCGCAGATGCTGAGCGGCGCCCGTTTCCTCGATATAACCCATGCCACCATGCACCTGCACCCCAAGTGAGGCGATGTCGATGGCACTTTCCGTACTCCAACCCTTGACTACCGGAATCATCAGCTCGGCAAATGCCTGACCATTTTTCCGCAACGCTTCATCCGGATTGTTGTGGGCATTATCCTGCGCGGCGGCAGTTACGTAAGCCAATGCACGCATGGCTTCAATACGAGCCCGCATCGACATCAGCATGCGACGCACGTCTGGATGTTTAATGATTGGCACCTTCGGACCACCGCGGACACCGACTTCAGTTCCCTGAACACGATCCCTCGCATAAGCCACGGCGCGCTGATAGGCCCGCTCGGCATCACCCAGACCTTCCAGTCCCACGTTGAAACGCGCCGCGTTCATCATGATGAACATGTATTCGAGACCACGGTTTTCTTCGCCGACTAGGGTGCCAATCGCCCCACCGTTGTCACCAAAAGCGAGAACAGCCGTCGGGCTGCCGTGAATACCAAGTTTGTGTTCAATCGAAACACAATAGGCGTCGTTGCGCTCACCTGGCGAACCATCGGCCTTAAGTAAAAACTTGGGCACGACAAACAATGAAATACCTTTGACGCCTTCCGGCGCATTAGGCGTTCGCGCCAGCACGAGATGGATAATGTTATCCGTCATATCGTGTTCGCCATAGGTAATAAAAATTTTCTGGCCGAAAATTTTGAAAGTACCATCGCCAACTGGCTCCGCACGGCTGCGCACTGCGGCTAGATCTGACCCGGCAGAAGGCTCGGTCAGATTCATCGTCCCCGTCCATTCGCCAGAAACCAGATTCGGCAGATAGGCTGCTTTTTGCTCGTCCGTACCGGCAATCATGAGCGCTTCGATAGCGCCTTGCGTTAGCATCGGACACAGCGAGAAGGCATGGTTGGACGCCTTCCACATTTCACTGACGGCGGTGGACAATAGCTTCGGCAAGCCCTGACCACCAAACTCTGGATCGCACCCCAAGCCATTCCAGCCGTTATCGACAAACTGGCGGTAAGCTTCTTTGAATCCCGGCGAGGTCGTGACGACAGTGTCTTTCCATTTGGCGCCATCGCGGTCGCCAACACGATTTAGCGGCGACAGTACGGCACCAGCAAACTTGGCAGCCTCGTCGAGAATGGCATCAATCACATCCTGGGAGGCTTCCTCGCAGCCAGGCAAGGCAACAACCTGCTCCAAACCGGCTAATTCCTGCATGACAAAACGAATGTCTTTCAGCGGGGCAATGTATTCACTCATGTGACGGCTTCTTTCTATTCAATTCGGTTAGAGGTTTCTTTAAGCTCAACAAGGAAAAGTATTTCCTCAACAACAGGAAGGGCAAAACCAAGGCGTTTTCCACCTCGGTTGTCGCGTAACAACTGGTAGAGATAGCCAACCACATCGCCGGTCGGCCAAAGTTCACAAACCATCGCAATAATGCGCGGCATATCTTCAAGTGATTGTGGGTGGGGAGCAACCGGCGGAGGCGCAACTTCGTCTAGCACCAGATCAACCATTTCACCACCAGAAGCCGGCTGCGTGGCCTCCCAGCTCTGAACTTCAACATTGAAGTTTTGATTCAGACTCGACGCCACGCTCTCAAACTCAGCGCGCATGCCGGCCATCCGGTAAACATCCATTAAGCGAATCCACGGCTGCAAGGCTTCCTGCGGATTATTGTCGATGTATTCCTGCAAAGCCTGCGCAGCACCTTTGACGCGACCGAAGGACAGCATGATGTCCGCTAGTTCCATCACCGGATTTGCTTCAAAATGCTCGTCGACCGTAGCAGCGCTAATTGACATCAAGGGGTCATGTGCAACCGGTGAAGGATTTACCGAGGCGACCACTTCATTCGCATTGTTATCTTCACCACCGTCAAGATGCAGATCAACCTGCATGGGCATACCCATGACGGCGGGTTCGACATTCAAATCAACGCCACCCAATTCCTCCCGTTCATCTTTCCGTTGCGGATCAACTTCCATTTCCGGAGATTCGAGCGGAAATTCATCCTCGGACATGACAAGCGCCTGCTGACGTTCGCGATACTTTCGCCAACCCAGCCAACCGACCACACCAAGAAGCGCGCCCAAGACACCGCCGTACAAACTCCACTCGGAAAGCCAGGACGAACTCTTGGCAGAGGCCACATGCGGCGGCGGAACGACGGGCGACGGCTTGACAGCTGGAGCAGCGGGGATCGACGGCGCTGACTGAGAAGACAAAGGCGGCTGATTTGCCGGCAATGCGGTTTTTTGGGCTGGTGCGTCCGTGACGGTAGCAGTGGGTCCAGAACCAGTTTTTTCAACTCGCTGCGCGAAATCCGTGGTCCGTTGCTGCAACTCAACCAGCGTGGATTCCATATTGCGCAGCTTTTCCGCTGTCGCCATTTGTGTCGTCACTTGCTCATGCAGTGCCGACAACATGCGGAACTCCAGGCGCAAAATTTCGCGTTGCGGCTCTTTCGCCTCTGCCGCACCACCACGCCACGATAGAAGCTCGTTTGCCAAGCGCAACGACGGCTCGCCGGCCACCGGCAACCGATCCGGCAAACGAACTGATGCTGCGCGCTTTTCAAAACCTTGCGGTTTCAAACGGGGAAGCACGTCAATCGGCTCAACAGGCGTTGGGCGTGGCCGAACCACTCTCGGCGCAACTTGAACCGGTGCGCGCTGCATTTCACGCTGTATTTCACTCTCAGGACGTGGGGTGGCAACGACTGGGGAGGCATCATTGAGCGGCGATGCGAGCAGAACATATTCTCGCGAAACCTCAACACCGCAGGTCATCTGCACGGCCAATTGCATAATCGGCTCACGCAGCGGAATTTCAGAACGAATTTCCAACACCGGCGGTGTCGATTTACGAATACTCATGGCGGCCTTCTTCAGCCAGGGCAGATCACCGGCTCCCGAAGGTTGAATCAAACGAAAACATGTCGCATCAAGCACTTGCTTGTCGGCACCGAGCAAAACAATGCTCAGTTGCAATCGCTCACCCAAGGCCGGTTGACCACGCAACTCACCGAGTCCAACAGCCGACACACCACCTGAAAGTGACAGCAAAATAAGTGGCAGAGAAACACGAAAAACCGAGCAACTCAACGGCACAGCCCCCGATGGCAGAGTATTTCTGGAATTGTAATCATTATTTATCGACCAGATAACTTGAATCGTCGAAGGTTATCACCCAATCAGGGCGATAGACGACAAAAAGTGTCATCATCATGCCGGATAACCAAGCTTCGGAGAAGCTTAGAAGCAAGAAATAGGGGAAATACTCAGTGATCAGGTAGTCCCACGAGTAAGCGCCGGCCAGCGCAAGAAACAGCGTGATCGAAAATCCGACACAAAAAATCGTCAGGGCGGCTCCGAAAAAGCCTTGGACAAATATGTACACAAAAAAATGTTTGGGCAGCAAGCGAAAAAAAAGGCGATAAAAAAATTGGCTGAACGCCACACCCAACCCGGCCAATAAAAGCGCGTTCGCCCCGAAGGCGAAAAATCCGCTATCACCATTCAATGTAATGCCCGCCGTGACCAGCGACAGGCCAACGAAGGCCAGACGAGGCCCGAAACTGAGGGTGAACACCGTCGCCCCGAGCATATGAAGCCCCAATCCTGGCTTGACCCCGGCTTTCAGACTCCAGATCACCGTCAGCAAAACAATTAAACCAAGCCAGACATTTAACTGCGTGGAATCTTTTAAGCGGCGCCAAGGCGCTCGCCAAAAACTTTGGGCGAAAAACAGTAGCCAGACGGTCCAAGCCGCCCAGTACCATTCTTCGCTCAGTAATGTATCCGGTAAATTCACCCGGCTATTCTAGTGCCAACTGTTAGCTTTATGGTGTTAGCCGACTGCGCTTACCAACTGCGGCACGAGCTCAAACAAATCCCCGACCAGCCCGTAATCCGCCACCTGAAAGATCGGTGCATCCGGATCTTTGTTGATGGCGACGATGACTTTCGACTCCTTCATGCCGGCCAAATGCTGGATCGCGCCGGAGATACCGACCGCGATGTAAAGCTGTGGCGCGACAATTTTGCCGGTCTGACCGACCTGGTAGTCATTTGGCACAAATCCAGCGTCGACCGCAGCACGGCTGGCTCCGAGCGCCGCACCGAGCTTGTCGGCGAGCGGTTCGAGCAGCTTGTGGTAGTTCTCGCCGCTACCCAGTCCTCTCCCGCCTGAGACGATGATCTTGGCAGCGCCGAGTTCGGGCCGTTCGGATTTGGTCAGTTCGCGGTGGGTTAGTGTCGATTGAGCGGTGTCAGCTGCTGCAGCGATGGCTTCGATCGGTGCGTTGCCACCGGTGATGGCCGGTTCAAAGGCGGTGCTGCGGACGGTGATGACTTTGATTTTGTCAGCGCTCTGCACGGTAGCCAGGGCATTGCCAGCGTAGATCGGGCGAATGAAGGTGTCTGGTGATTCAACACCGGTGATTTCGGAGATCTGGCCGACATCGAGGAGTGCGGCGACGCGCGGCAGCAGGTTTTTGCCGAAGGTGGTGGCCGGGGCGAGGATGTGGGTATAGCCGGCAGCGTGGGCGATGATCAAGGCGGTGAGGTTTTCGGCGGTCTGGCTTTGGTAGTGGGCGGCGTCAGCAACTTTGACGCTGGTCACGCCCTGGAGCTGGGCTGCTTGCTGGGCGGCGCCCGAGCAGGCGGTACCGGCGACCAGGACGTGTAGGTCACCACCGATTTTACTGGCGGCGGTAATGGTGTTGAGGGTGGCAGCTTTGAGGCTGTTCTGGTCGTGTTCGGCAATAACGAGAATGGTCATGATCAGATCACCTTGGCTTCGTTCTTGAGTTTGTTGACGAGTTCGGCGACGTCGGCAACCCGGATGCCGGCCGAGCGTTTGGCTGGCTCGCTGACTTTGAGGGTGGTTAGGCGCGGCGTGACGTCGACACCAAGGTCAGCTGGTTTAACGGTTTCGAGCGGCTTTTTCTTGGCTTTCATGATGTTGGGCAGCGTCGCGTAGCGCGGCTCATTCAGGCGCAGGTCGGTACTGACGACGGCTGGCAGGCCGATTTCGAGGGTTTCGAGGCCGCCGTCGATTTCGCGGGTGACCGTGGCCTTGCCATTGGCGATGACGACTTTCGAGGCAAAGGTGGCTTGCGGCCAGTTTTGCAGGGCGGCGAGCATCTGCCCGGTCTGGTTGGCGTCGTCGTCGATGGCTTGTTTGCCGCAGATGACGAGTTGCGGTTGTTCTTTGGCGCAGAGGGCTTGCAGGAGTTTGGCGACGGCGAGTGGTTGCAGTTCAACATCAGTTTCAACCAGGATGCCGCGATCGGCACCAATGGCCATGGCGGTGCGCAGGGTTTCCTGGCAGGCGGTGACGCCGCAGGAGACGGCGATGACTTCGCTGGCGATGCCGGCTTCTTTGAGGCGCACGGCTTCTTCGATGGCGATTTCGTCAAAGGGGTTCATGCTCATCTTGACGTTGGCCAGGTCGATACCTGAGCCGTCGGCTTTGACGCGGACCTTGACGTTGTAATCAACTACCCGTTTGACGGGGACGAGAATTTTCATAAGCATCTCCTTTGTACTCGTAACTCTTATTTAAACTAGGCTGCCTGTTTGACAGAAGCCGACTCAATCCGCACAATGCCCATACTGTGTCGTATGGAAAAGACATACGGTAGCGTATGGAAAATAAACCTGTCAAGTCCTCATTAAAAACAACGCCAGCCAAGGCGCGTGGCGAAGCACAAACGCCGCGCCCCCAACTCGACCGCGAGCGCTGGATCGAATCGGCCGTCGACGTGTTGGCGAAAGAGGGCGTCTCGGGCTTGCGCGTAGAGGTCTTGGCCAAGCATTGCGGCGTGACGAAAGGCAGCTTTTACTGGCACTTCAAAGACAAGCAGGCCTTGCTCGACGCGTTGTTGGAACAATGGAAAGATGGCCGTATTCGCGATATCGAGAAAACGACCGCGGTTACTCCCGGCAAAGAGCGTGATCAACTGCATTACGCGATTGAGCTTTATGGGGCTAACCGCAATCGCAAGGGCATGCTGATCGAACTGGCGGTGCGCGACTGGGCGCGCCACGATACGCAGGCGGCGACGGTGGTTGAGTCGGTTGACCTTTATCGATTGGAGTGCACGCGCAAGCTGTTTGTTGCTGCAGGCATGTCCGACGCAGAAGCAAAGAGCCGCAGCTTGCTGCTCTATGCCTGCGTTTTCGGACTTTCGCTGATGCATTACAACCATTTTGACGACAACCTCACCGATCTCAAAAAGCGTATTGCCGAACGTATCGTTGCCGACTAACCGGCACATACTGTGGCTTTCCCGGCTGCTCGCAATCGTTTTTCCCAGGCGAGCAAATCAATCGCCAGTTGTTCGGATGCCAATTGCAGGGCACTGACGCCACCACGAGAATCAGGACTTGGCGCAACTTTTTCAATATTCAATTCCATCTCGGCAAGTTGCTTTCGCGAGCGATCAAGCCACTGCGCCCTGCCCTGCAAGATCCCTTTGCTGCTTTCTGGGCTGGTGAACACCTGACTAAACTCGGTTATCTCAACCCGTAAGACACAATTAGTGCGTCCCTGCCCGGCAGCCGTCAAACCCAACTGCTGCATCAACCGTTGCTGGATCAACTGCGCCGGAGGCCCAGCCCAGCGGGCGCGGCCATATTCGCGCAAACGCGAAGCATCCGTATAAGCCAGCCGATATTCAATACCCAAGGCATCAAACCAGAGCGGCGCTCGCACCTCCAGCGCCATTGGCGGGTTTCTTTCACCCACGATCAGCCGCACGGGGGATAGGCCTAAATCGTATACAGCCAAGCTATTCTCGCCACGCTTACCGGCCGTGAAGCAAGCGGCAAGGGAAAGACAAAGGCTTAGCATCACCAAGCTGCGCATGCTATTTGTCCCCACTGGCAGAAAACCCTGCCTCACCCGGCCCCGCCGGCAAGGCGGGTGCGCCAAATACCAAGCCTTGCGGCGAATCTTCAAGAATGCGCAAAACACGGCTCAACTGTCGTGAAGTCATGGAAAAATCACTCGCCAACTCATTTAGACGAGGCATCAGGGCGGATGTTCCACCGGCTGAGGCATCGCCGATGGCAACGTCGAATTTATCCGTTGCGGCCTGCATTTTGCCAATCAAAAGGCGCGTATCAGCCAGCAATGGGCCCGCTTCGCCGGCGGCTTGTGAAAGCTTTTTCACATTCTGATCATCAAGTAGTTTTTTTACTTGTGTCAGTGTGCCATTCAAATTCTCCAGCACCGGCTTCATGTTGGCTGAAGCAGCTTCGAGATTGACCAGCGTGGCATTCAGATGCTGCCGGTTTTCTTCGTTAAGCATGCTGTTGGCGCTGGTCATCACCTGGCGCGCCTGACGCAAGGTAGCCATACCTGTTTCACCGAGCTCTTCGAGCAATGAAGGAATCATCGTGATCCGGGGTGGATTATCGTCATTCGGCTCAAGTCGCCCGATTTCCTTGCCGGTCTCCAGTAACAAAATATGGGCCAAACCAGTAACGCCCTGATAGTTCAACTTAGCCACGGTTCCCAGCGTCAAAGGCACATCCTCTGTGACCGAAATGGTGACCAGAATATTGCTGTAGTCGTCCGGATCGAGCCGGATGTCGCTAACTTTTCCAACCCGGATACCACGATAACGAACCTGCGCCTGCGGGTTCAGTCCGCCAATATTTTGTTTAGTGACGACCACATAGTCGTGCGTTGCCTCCTTGCTGCCACCCAGCCAATAAATGGCGAGAATAACTGCCGCCCCGAGCAGAAGCGCGAATAGGCCGGCAACGAAGGCGTGGGATTTATTTTCCATGAGTGCTTATTAAAGCAGTTTCCGACGATCTGCGCCAAAAAAGCCGGTGACAAAGGGGTGATCGACCGTCATCACCTGGTCCTTCGGGCCGAAGGCGATAATGTGTTGATCAGCCAGCACGGCCACATGGCTGGCTAAACCCGCCAGGGTATTCAGGTCGTGCGTCACCATGACCACCGTCAGGCCAAGCGCCTTCTGGAGTGCGCCGACCAGTTCAACAAAATTCTGGCTGCGATCCGGATCAAGGCCGCTGGTTGGCTCGTCGAGCAACAACAACTCGGGCTCAAGGGCCAAGGCGCGTGCCAATGCAACGCGTTTGACCATGCCACCAGAGAGTTCGGCCGGCATCAACTTGCCATGGGTTGCGTCCATTTCGACCATGGCCAGTTTGAGGTGAACCAGACGGCGAATCCAGTCCTCATCCAGACAACGTAACTCGCGCAAAGGGAAGGCAATGTTGTCGAAGACGGAAAGCGCAGAAAACAATGCACCATGCTGGAAAAGCATGCCCAGGCGACGCCGCACTTGCCGCTGAGTGAGCGCGTCGGGATCATTCAGATCAACCCCGAACAAGCTGACGCTACCGGCTGTGGGCCGGAGCAGACCGAGCATTTCGCGCAGCAGGGTTGTTTTGCCGCTGCCCGAACCGCCCAGCAAACCGACAATCTGCCCTACCTCAACCCGCAAATTCAGATCGCGATGCACAAAGTTCCGGCCAAACGCAGTGCTGATGCCGGACAGTTCAACGATGGCTGGCTGGTTCATAGCTGCGGCACGCCGATATGGCGTGTGAACACAGCGAAGATTGCATCGACCAGAATGACCGTGGTGATTGCAGTCACCACCGCGCTGGTGGTATTGGCTGACAGGCTTTCGGTATTGGGTTTGACGTGGAGACCAAAATAGCAGGCAACCAGTGAAATAATGAAACCAAAAACCACGCCTTTACCTAAGCCGATAAACAGGTTGGCCACCGGCAGGGCGCGCGGCAGGCTTTCAAAGAAAAAGCTTAGCGACAAATCGAGTTGCAGCATCGCCGCCAGCATGCCACCAAACAGTGCCACACCTGAGGCCCAAAGTACAATCAGGGGCATTGCTACGGTCAACCCGATAATTTTGGGTAAAACCACGCGGATGGTGCGCGAGATGCCCATCGTCGACAGCGCATCGATTTCCTCAGTCACCCGCATTACACCGATTTGCGCGGTCATCGCGGAACCGGAGCGACCGGCCACCAGCACGGCCACCAACACCGGCCCCAACTCCCGGACAATGGAAACGCCGAGAATATTGACGATAAACAAATCGGCGCCAAAGTTTTTTAACTGCAAGGCCGACAGATAACTGATCGTGATGCCGATTAAAAAACCAACCAGCGCGGTCACCGGCAAGGCTTGTGCGCCGGACTTGTAGACATTGGCGGCAAATTCCCGCCAAGGAATATCGCCCGGATGGCGGCACAGAAAACCAATATCAAGCAGCAACTGACCAAACAGGGTAATTATTCCACGCAGGTTTCCCCATGCCTTGAGCAGCAGATTGCCGATATACTCGATCGGATGGAAAGGCTGGATGGGCGGCGCCGTAATTTCCTGCGGCAATTCGGCGACGCGCGCCAGCACCTGCCGATGCAGCGGCGATATTTCAAGTTTCACTGGCCAGGCGTTGCCCCAGGCTCGCCAGAGCAAAACAGCTGCTGCACTATCCAGTCGATTCAGGGCTGAAAGATCCCAGCGCTCAACATCTTTGCACTGCTCGGCGAGTTGCTCACGAAGCTGACTCAGGTGCGGCAACATGGCCGCCAGCGTCCATTGCCCGGACAAGACTACATTCCCCGACTCAACTTGCAGACGGGGAGTCTCGTTCATGCAAGCTTCTCCGGCAAATTGACATTGACTGCATACTCACGCCCGATCTGGCGCCAGACAGCGGCCTCTTCATTGAGCGCCGCCGCCGTCCACGGGTTGGCTGCCAGCCACTCACAAGGCAGATCAAGCTTGAACCCGTTGCCGAGCAAACTGACGTGCCAGGCCGGCAAGGCGCGATCATCGCGGGTGCGATGTAGCAGAACAGCCAGACGCAAACAGAAAATTAGCCGCCAAGCACTGTCGACCGCAGGAATGCTCTTAATTTTTTCCAACTTGCCACGATGACCCAGCACCAGCATCGCCAGCCGCGCCTGATCTTTTTTGGAGAAACCCGGCATGTCGGCATAGGTCAAAATGTAAGCACCGTGCTTGTGATAGGCATTATGCGCGACGGAAATTCCGATCTCGTGCAAACGCGTCGCCCACGATAAAAACTGCAGATCCGACTCGGTTGGCGCTCCTTCGGCCAGTTGGGTCAAAGCCGACAAAGCGGTGGCTTCAACCCGTTCCGCCTGATCCGCCTCTGCCTGATAACGGCGACGGAATTGCGCCACCGTCGAATCACGCATATCAAGGTGATGAAAACGACCGAGCAGATCGTAGAGCACGCCTAGGCGCAAAGCGCCATCGGCGTAGGTCATCTTCTCAATATCCAATTCCTCGAACACTGCCGACATAATGGCGACACCCCCGAGAAGCACGGGCAAACGGTCACCCCTTACGCCCGGCAAATCAAGCGCCTCGGCAGACCCCGCCTTGATCAACAAGACGCAAAACTTTTCCAGCCCGACACGGGTAATACCGCTCTCACCATTCGGGTTCAAGCCATTCATTTCCAGCACATCGGCAATCGCCCGCGCCGAACCAGAGGAACCAACCGCCTCTTTCCAACCCAGACGCTGATAATCGTGGGCGATCAGCTCAATTTCCTTGGCCGCCGCGATTTGCGCCTGGCGCAAGCGAAGCTTGTCGATCTTGCGATCCGGAAAGAAACGCAGCGTGTAACTGACGCAGCCCATATAGAGCGACTCCATTAGCTGCGGATCGTGCCGCTTGCCAATGATGAATTCAGTTGAACCGCCACCGATATCAACAACCAGTCGTTTATGGGCCACCATAGGCAAGGAATGCGAAGCGCCGATGTAAATCAAACGCGCCTCTTCACGTCCCGCGATGATTTCGATGGGGAAACCAAGCGCCTCTTCTGCCTGCGGCAAAAAATCGGAAGCATTTTTCGCCACACGCAGCGTATTGGTCGCCACAGCACGGACAGCACCGCCATCCAGCCCACCCAAGCGCTCACCAAAACGGCGCAAAGCATCGAGCGCCCTCGCTTGAGCCGGCAGATCGAGCAGTTTGTCTGCAGTCAGACCGGAAGCCAACCGAACCGGCTCTTTCATAGAGTCCAGCGTATAAATCTGGTTATCAACCACCCGCCCAACTTGCAGGCGGAAGCTGTTGGAACCCAGGTCGACGGCAGCAACGGTTTCGTAAATCATGTACTTGAAATAGCGGGAATGTAGGACTGGCCTGCATTCTATCACCCTGCCCCAGCCAGGATTATTACCAAACAGGCGTAAAGATAGGCATAAAAAAACCCGCCGGCTTGCACCAGCGGGTTTTAACAGCAACGCAAGCGAGATTAGTTCACCAGTGCGTTCTTGATTTGCTCCAGCGTTGAAGGATCGTCGATCGTCGTCAGATCGCCCGGATCACGGCCTTCGGCCAGCGCCTGCAGTGAACGGCGCAACATCTTGCCAGAACGGGTTTTTGGCAAACCAGTGACAAAGTGGACACGGGCCGGACGGCCAATTGCGCCCAAAATACTGTCGACCGTACCAAACACTTCTTTTTCCAGCGCTTTGACCTGCTCGGGCGTCGCCACTTTGGAAGCATCCTTGACGACGGCGAAAGCCATTGGCACTTGACCCTTCAGCTTGTCTTCAACACCGACCACAGCGACTTCGGCAATGGCTGGGTGATTCTGGATCGCTTCTTCAATTTCACGCGTCCCGAGGCGATGGCCGGCGACGTTGATTACGTCATCAGTACGACCCAGAATGGTGAAATAACCATCATCATCCTTGATTGCCCAATCGTAGGAAGAATAAACCAGCGGATCGGTGAACAGATTGAAATAGGTGCTGACAAAGCGGTCATCCTGCCCCCAAACCGTCGTCAAACAACCCGGCGGCAACGGCGGAATCACTGCGGCAATACCCTTTTCGTTGGCACCGCAAACCGAACCATCTTCGCGGAAAATCTGCAGGTTATAGCCGTAGACCGGGAAGCTTGGCGAACCGTACTTGATCGGCGTATTTTCCACACCGGGCAAAGCAGCCAGCATTGGCCAGCCGGTTTCGGTCTGCCAGTAATTGTCGATTACCGGCTTTTGCAGTTCGGTCATGAACCACTCGTGCGTCGGTTGATCAAGCGGCTCGCCTGCCATGAAGATGTGCTTGAGCGAAGACAGATCGTACTTGTGCATGAAGGCCGGATCCTGCTTCTTCAGCACGCGAGCAGCGGTCGGCGCCGAGAACATGACGTTGACCTTGTACTTCTCAACGATCTTCCACCAGATACCCGCATCCGGCCGTAGTGGGGTGCCTTCGTACATCACTGTGGCCATACCAGCAATCAGCGGGCCGTAGATGATGTAGGAGTGACCGACCACCCAGCCGATGTCGGACGTGGAAAAAAAGGTTTCACCCTCGCCACCGCAGTAGATATGCTTCATCGAGGAAGCCAGCGCTACGGCGTAACCGCCGGTATCGCGCTGAACGCCCTTCGGCTTGCCAGTCGTGCCTGAGGTGTAAAGAATGTAGGACGGCTCGGATGACTCCAACCACTCGCACGGCACCTGAGCATCCATGAACTGGGTGCGCAAGGTGGCGTAGTCAACGTCCCGACCAGCCACCTTGTTGTAGGCCTTGTCCAGGCCACGGTCGATCATTAGCACCTTGGTCGGCTTGTGTTCGGCCAGCTCGATAGCCTCATCAAGCAAATTCTTGTAAGGCACCGCCTTGCCACCGCGCATGCCGGCGTCAGAGGAAACAATCAGCACCGGCTTGGCATCGTCGATGCGGGTGGCCAGCGAACCAGAAGCGAAACCACCAAAAACCACTGAGTGAATGGCACCGATACGGGCTGAAGCCAAAATGGCGAAGCAGGCCTGCGCCACCATCGGCATATAAATCAGCACACGGTCGCCACGCTTGACGCCTAAGCTCTTGTAGATCGCTGCCATGCGCTCAACTTCCCGCTGCAACTCGGCAAAGCTGTAAACCGTCTCTTCGTCAGTTTCAGTCGAGATGAAAATCAGCGCTCGATCATTCGGGCGCTTGGCCGCATGACGGTCAACCGCGTTATGACACAGATTGGTTTTGCCGTTGACAAACCACTTGGCAAACGGCGGACGGGAATAGTCGCACACCTGAGTGAACGGTTCATTCCAGTCAATAAGCTGGGCCTGTTCGGTCCAAAACTCATCCGGTTTTTCAATGGAACGCTGGTGAAACTCTTTGTAAGTCGCCATAAAGAAGATCCCTTTTTATTTAGTTTTCCTGCACCACAAAATACTGAACGGATTGAATTTTTTAAGAACTCCGCTCACTCAAACGACGTTCGATCTCTGCCATCGGCAAAGTCAAACCCAATTCCTGATCCATCAAACGCAACAACGGCAGTAACTGCCGACCCAACACCTCAAGATGCGGCTTTACCGGCCCAGGCCGGTTTGCCGCAAGTAATTCCAGCGCATGATTCAGCGAAATCGGCCGTGAAGCTGGTAATACACCACCCGACTCGGTTCGATTTCCACCACCATCCATAGCTGCCAGCATCCGCTGCCCGGCAAGATCCAGCAGCGCACCAGCCGAACTCACCTGATCAACCGGCACACTGGCCAAACCAATACTGACAGTCACCGCAACCATCTGGCCCTGTACTGAAAGACGAGCCAACTCAACCGCCTGACGCACTCGTTCAGCAAAAGTCACACAGAATGCCACAGCGGTTCCCGGCGAAACTACGGCGTATTGACCCGCCCCAAAATGACCAAGACTGTCCTCCTGGCGCATTTTTCCGGCCAGCATTTTGGCAAAACGCGTTGCAACATCTTCGGCAATCTGTGCACCGAGTCGTTCACGCATGCCTTCAAATCGATCAAAACCCAGAACCATCACGCTAGTCTCAACACCATGACGCGCCGAGTGTGACAGTGCCTGTGCCGTCTGCTGCTCAATAAATTTTCGGGTAAACAAGCCACTGACCGGATTCTGAACCATCTGATCACGACCCGCATCAAGGTTTTCCTGGGCGCTCGACAAGGCGAGCAAATTATTCAAACGGGAGAGAATCTCGGCACTACCAGCGCCTTTGGTGACGAAATCAGAAACACCCAAGGCCTGCGCTTTGGCTCGCTCCTCTTCGGTTTCCTCACCGGAAACCAGAATAAATGGCAGTTGCTGCAGTCGACGCAATTTCGACGTGCGAACTCTCTCCAGCAGCTCATAGCCGGTCAATTTCGGCATCTGAATATCGGAAATAACGGCCCGGATTGAGTGATCCAACACCAGCGATTGCCATGCAGCCTCGCCGTCACTCTCTTCACGAACCTCGTAAACCCCTTTCAGATGGCGAATAATCGACATTCTGACGACCCGTGAGTCATCAACCATCAGGATGCGCGGCAAAGCCGCCACATCAACCTCCGGCAATTTCCACCACCGCGCGGCCCTTGGCCCGGCCAGCAATATATTCACCGAAAGCTGCCGGTAAATCATCAAAGGGAATCCGCCGTGCCATCGCGGCCAGATGCGGCGGTCGCAAATCAGTGGCCAAACGCTGCCAGACCCCACTGCGATAAGGCTCGCGGATATACCCCGAATCAATACCTAGCAAGGAAACACCGCGCAGAATAAACGGCGCCACTGTTGTATTTAGCGACATGCTCGCCGCCAGACCAATGCTGGCGATCGTTCCACCCTGCTCCATCGTGCTGGCGATCCAGGCCAGGATATCGCCCCCCAGATTGTCGACCGCACCCGCCCAGCGACCACGGTCAAGTGGCCGAATTTTGCTCAGGTCAAGACTCTGCCGCAACATGACTTCGGCCGCCCCCAAGTCACGCAGATAGGAGGCTTCACTTTCCTTGCCGGTCAGCGCGACGACGTGATAGCCGCGCTGGGCCAACATATCAACCGCTAAGCTACCCACCCCACCGGTGGCGCCAGTCACAATAACCGCCCCTTTTTCCGGGTACAGGCCGTTTTCTTCCATCCGGACAATACCGAGGGCGGCAGTGAACCCTGCCGTTCCCAGCGCCATGGCATCAAACAAACTCAGCCCGGCCGGCAATGGCACGACCCAGTCGCCCGGCACGCGGGCGATTTCTGCGTAACCACCGTGATGCGCGACGCCAATATCAAAACTTGTCGCAATGACTTGATCACCCGATTTAAATAACGGATCTGCACTCTCGATGACCGTACCAGACAGATCGATACCACCAACACAGGGAAAGCGACGGATAATTTTTCCCGTGCCCGTTGCCGCCAAAGCATCCTTGTAATTGATGCTTGAGTAGGCGACCCGAATCGTCACGCTACCAGCATCAAGCGCGGGCTCATCCATCCGGACAAAACCGCTGCTCACCTTGCCGTCGCGTTCCTCAATCAGTAGTGCCTTGAAGGAATTCATAGCGATCCTCACTCCTTGGGAAGGAAATTGTATTCATAATTACGGATTATGAACATAGTTAAAAGCGGTGTTTTTTGCACCGGCGTATTTACAGTTACATCAATTTGAAATATATTCGGCCTCTATGCGAAAAGTTATATCTTCAATTTTTCTGGCCACCGCCCTGATCACTGGGACAATCAGCGCGTCTACAGCCGCTGAGCTGAGTCGCAAAACCGAAGAACAGCAGTCTTTTTTTGAACGTTACACCAACGCGGCGCAGGATGTCATTCTGCAAGGCCTCAAACTGGTGGGCGTCCGTTATCGCTTTGGCGGCAACGACGAAGATAGCGGACTGGACTGTAGCGGTTTTGTTCGACTGGTGTTCAAGGACAGCATTGGCACCTCCCTACCCAGGACAGCTCGGGAAATGAGCGAGGTTGGCCAGCAGATTGATTCAAGCCAGCTTAAACCGGGTGACCTCGTTTTCTTCAATACCATGCGCCGCACTTTTTCGCATGTCGGCATTTATCTCGGCGACAACCACTTCCTGCATGCGCCACGCACCGGCGCTGAAGTTCGTGTCGAGAATATGGATAATAGTTACTGGATGAAGCGCTACGATGGCGCTCGACGAATCCTCAACGGTAACTGAAACGAAGCGGCGATCAAGCCGCTTTTTTTTCGCTTACATTTAATAATGTTTCTCATTTACAAAACGAAAGCTACTTAGTAAACTGGAAGCATTCTCATCTTAACTTGGAGCATTCAGTATGAAGTTGACATCCACCCTGTTCGCCGCTGCGCTTGCGACACTGTCGCAGACCAGTCTGGCAGAAGAAAAAATTCTTAATCTCTACTCTGCTCGGCACTACCAAACGGACGAAGCGCTTTATACCGCCTTCTCGCAGCAAACCGGGATCAAGATCAATCGTATCGAGGGCAAGGAAGAAGAGTTGCTCGAGCGAATCAAAAACGAGGGAGCTAACAGCCCGGCCGATATTTTCCTCACTGTAGACGCAGCTCGTCTGGCCAAAGCGCATGAGCTTGGCTTGTTTGCCCCGGTGGCTTCAAAAACTCTGGAATCGCGTATTCCCGAGTATTTGCGGACGGAAGACTGGTTTTCTTTCTCGACTCGGGCCCGCGTCATCGTTTTCAATAAATCGACCATCAAAGCTGAGGATGTGCAGAATTACGCTGACTTGGCCAACCCCAAGTTAAAAGGCAAGGTCTGTTCGCGCTCCGGCTCCCACCCCTACAATTTATCGCTGATGGCTTCGATCATTGCCCACGATGGCGAAGCCAAAGCAGAAGAACTGGCACGCGGCATGGTTGCTAATTTTGCCCGGGCACCTAAAGGTGGCGACACTGATCAGATCAAAGCGGTCTCAGCCGGCGAATGCGGCGTCGCCTTGGCCAACACCTACTATGTTGCCCGACTGCTGCGGTCGACCAAGCCAGAAGAGCTAAAAATGATGGAGAAGGTCGGCGTCGTCTGGCCAAACCAGGCCACGACCGGGACGCATATCAACATATCCGGTGGCGGCATGCTGAAAACGGCGCCACACAAGGAGGCTGCCGTCAAATTCCTGGAATATCTGGCCTCTGATTCAGCGCAACGGTACTTTGCCGATGGCAACAATGAATGGCCGGTCGTTGAAAGCGTCAAGGTTGCCAACCCGGCACTGGAGTCGCTGGGCAAGTTCAAGGCGGACAAGTTACCCGTCAAAAATCTGGCCATGTATCAGGCCAAGGCGCAGATTATTTTTGATCGGGCCGGCTTCAAATAATCGCTTTCTCGTCAAATTGCCGGCTTTCCCCTAAACTCTCGACCGGCAATTGGAGGATTTGGCAAGATGGCAGAAAAAAATTTCACCGCCAGCAAACTCATCGTGGCGATTCGCGAAGGCCTTCTCAGTGGCGTGATCAAGGCCATTGAAGAAGGCTGTGATATTGAAGAAGCAGACATGCACGGCTTTGTCGGCCTGCCTTTGCGCACGGCCTGCTTCGAAGGCGACCTAGCGATTGTTCGTGAATTACTGAACCACGGGGCCAACATCAACGCTGTTGCCAGTGATGGTCCGGGTGCCCCGTTTCGGCTGGCTCAGCGGCGCGGACACCAGTCTATCGTTGAACTCTTGCTGCTGCACGGAGCTGAAATGCTACCGTCGCTTGAAGCCAGTCCGAGCCAAAGGCCAAGCCCAAGCGCAACGAGTCATATTATCGAATTCGAGACCACGCCGATTGAAGCGATTGCTCCGCAACTCGCCGAAGAGCCAACCACTGCGCCACCCGACAACCTTATTGAATTCTCCAGCGCCCCGCCACCAGTAGAACACTCAATCGAATCCGAACATCTGATCGAAGAAGTTGATGTCACCGCCTGCTACGGTACTGATACAAATTTATTGACGCTGGATCTTATGCGTTTAAGTGAAGCCACTGAGCCGGTCAAACCGAATCCCGAAAGCAAAAAACCGGGCTTCTGGAAAAGTAGCAAATAACCCTGAGCCAGGGCGGCTCAAGCCCGGCGGGCGTTCGAAATTTGCCGGGACAAGGCAATCAGTGGCAACAAACCAACAGCAACAATCGCCAACGCAGCAGTCGAAGCCTCAGCCAGTCGTTCATCCGAAGCCAGCGTGTAGGTCTGCGTCGCCAAAGTGTCGAAATTAAAGGGGCGCATGACCAGCGTTGCCGGCAACTCCTTCATCACGTCGACAAATACCAGCAAACCGGCCGTCAGCAGACTGCCGCGCAGCATCGGGGCGTGTACCCGGCGCAGCGTTTCTTTCTGGCCTAGTCCAAGACAACGCGCCGCGTCATCCATGTTCGGAGTGATCTTGGCCAAGCTTGTTTCGACAGTATGCAGCGCCACGCCAAGAAAGCGCGCCAGATAGGCGTAGATCAGTGCGGCAATGCCGCCGGTCAGTAGCAAGCCTGGATTGTGGCCGAACCAGATTTCCCATTGCCCGGCCAGCCAATTGTCGAGACGCGTCACCGGAATCAGTACGCCGACCGCGATGACCGCCCCCGGCACGGCATAACCGAGGCCGACCAGGCGGTTGAGGGCATTGGCGAAGGTGGTTTTCGCTAGCCGGGCACCGTAGGCCATCAGCAAGGCGAGAAAAACAGCGATCAGCGCGGTGCTTCCAGCCAGCACAAAGCTGTTGCGGGAGAGCACCAGAAAGCGTTGGCCAAACTGGGCATCGCCTTCGGTCAACGCCATTTTTAGCAATAAAATGGCCGGCAGGATAAAGCCGAGCAACAATGGCAAGGCGCAGGCCAGCACGGCCAATGCGGCGGAAAAACCAGTCAGGCGCGCCCCCGCCATCGGCCGATTGCGGCCGGTAGTGTTGTTGTAACGTGCCCGACCACGCGACACTTTTTCGGCCATCAGCAGGAACAAGACGAAGCCAAGCAGCATGGCCGCCAATTGGGCGGCGGCAATACGATCACCGAGCGAGAACCAGGCGCGGTAAATACCCGTCGTAAAGGTGTTGACCGCAAAATAGGCCACCGTACCGTAATCGGCCAGCGTTTCCATCAAAGCGAGCGCCACGCCGGCGACGATGGCCGGCCGGGCGAGCGGCAACGAGACGGCAAAGAAGGCGCGCCAGGAACCCATGCCCAGCGTGCGGGCAGCTTCCAGCATGCCGCTGGCGCGTTCAAGGAAAGCGCTGCGGGCTAGCAGGTAAACGTAGGGGTATAGGACGCAAACGAACATTAGCATGGCGCCGGGCAGGGTACGGATGTCCGGGAACCAGTAGTCGCCATGTTCCCAGCCAAAAGTTTCACGCAATGCCGTCTGCACTGGCCCGACGAATTGGAGGAAATCGGTATAGACGTAGGCCATGACATAGGCCGGCATGGCGAGCGGCAGCACGAGCGCCCAGGAAAATAGGCGTCTACCAGGAAAGTCGTGCATAGCGGTCAGCCAGGCGGTGGCCACACCGAGCACGCCAACGCCACAGCCCACGCCGAGACAGAGCCAGAGCGAATTGAGGATGTATTCGGGAAGCACGGTATGCACCATGTGCAACCAAGTGCTGCTGGTGCCGCCGGCAAACAGGTTGAGCCCGACGCTGGCAACCGGCAGCCCGACCAGCAGGGCAACGATGAAGCCGACAATCAACAGGGGGGAGTATTGGGCGGCGCGCATAAGAGTGAATGCGAATTATAATCGACCGCTATGGCACAACTTGAGCTAAATGGCGTCGTTCAACGCTACGGTAAACAGACCATCGTCGATGGCGTCGACTTTCGTCTGGAAAAGGGTCAGATCGCCTGTTTGCTTGGTCCTTCGGGCTGCGGCAAAACCACTTTACTACGCTGTATTGCAGGCTTTGAGGAAATCGCTGGTGGCGAAATCCGGTTACATGACAAGGTGGTCAGCAGCCCCGGCCAGCGGGTCGCGCCGGAGAAGCGGCAAATCGGCATGGTCTTTCAGGATTACGCATTGTTCCCGCACCTGACAGTGGAGCAGAACGTCGCATTCGGCCTCGGTCGCAAGCCAGAGGCGGATGCCCATCTGCGCGTCCGGCAATTGCTGGCGACGGTTGGCCTGGGTGGCCAAGGTGACAAATACCCGCACGAACTTTCCGGCGGCCAGCAACAACGCGTCGCGCTGGCTCGCGCCTTGGCACCGCGGCCGGAATTGATTCTGCTCGACGAGCCTTTTTCCAATCTTGATGTCGGGCTGCGCGAACGTCTTTCGGCCGAGGTTAGGGAAATCCTCAAACGTGAAGGGTCGACCGCAATCCTTGTCACCCACGACCAGAATGAAGCCTTCGCGATGGCCGACGAAATCGGCGTCATGTACCAAGGCCGCATTCAGCAGTGGGATGTGCCTTACAACCTCTACCACCGCCCGGCTAACCGCTTTGTTGCTGACTTTATCGGCCAGGGCGTCCTCTTGCCCGGTATCGTCATTGAAGGCCATAGTGTTGATATGGAACTCGGCAGGCTGATTTCGGATGTGCCGGTTGAGTGCAGCGAAACCTGCGCCAACTGTGGGGATGGCTGCGATGTTGATGTGCTGCTTCGGCCGGACGATATTGTCCATGACGACCGCAGCGAATTGCAGGCTGAAGTGCTGCACAAAGCCTTTCGCGGCGCTGATATTCTCTACACGCTGCGCCTGAGTAGCGGCGCCGAAGTCTTGTCGCTGGTGCCGTCGCACCACAACCATGCCCTGGGTGAAAAAATCGGTATCCGACTTGATGCCGATCACGTCATCGCCTTCAAAAAACAGCACGCATGATTCCGTTTCTCGGCCCGTTCGACCCCTTTCCCCCGGTCGAAATGGCCGGGGACGAGATGGGTGGCCTGCTCGCTGTTGGTGGCGATCTCGGCCCGGACCGCCTGCTCGACGCCTACCGCCACGGGATTTTTCCCTGGGGCACGGTCGAAAGCCAGCCGCTCTGGTACAGCCCGGATCCGCGCATGGTGCTCTTCCCGGATGAGTTCCGCCTGACCCGTTCGCTGCAGAGGACGCTGCGCAGCGGTCGCCTCGAAGTCCGTTTCGACAGCAACTTTGCCGGCGTTATCGCCGGCTGCGCCGATACCCCGCGCCCCGGCCAAGACGGCACCTGGATTTCCCCCGAAATGATGAACGCCTATATTCGTCTGCACGAACTTGGCTGGGCGCATTCGGTCGAAACCTATGACGAAGGTGATCTGGTCGGCGGACTATACGGCTTGGCCATCGGGCACATGTTTTATGGAGAATCGATGTTCTCGCGCCGCAATGATGCCTCGAAGGTCGCCTTCGCTCACCTGATCCGCTATCTTTCGGCCCACCAGTTCGCCATGATCGATTGCCAGATGCGTACCGAACACCTCGCCTCACTAGGCGGCCGCGAGATTCCACGCTCGACCTTTTTAGGTCGATTGAAGCAGTTGACCGTAGCAACCAGCTGCCGCGCCGCCTGGTCAACGGCAAACCTTGATCTGAACTGGTAGCCATGGCCCAGCCCAACGACGCCGCACTGCCCTTCTCGCTACTCCAGTTTTACGCCACCTCGCCCTACCCCTGCAGCTATTTGCCTGGCCGCGAGGCGCGTTCGCAAGTGGCAACGCCGGCTCACCTGATTGACGCCGAAATTTACAGTTCGTTGGTCCGGGCCGGCTTTCGGCGCAGCGGCATCTTCACCTACCGGCCGCACTGCGATAAATGCCGGGCCTGCGTACCGGTGCGCCTGCCAGTCGCCGAGCTTTCGACCAAACGTAGCCAGCGTCGTGCCCTTAAACGCCACAGCAATCTGCGCATCCGCGAACTGCCGCTGCATTTCATTGATGAACATTACGCGCTTTACCAGCGCTACCAGCAAGCCCGCCACCCGGGCGGCGGCATGGACGAGGACAGTCACGACCAATATGCCCAGTTCCTGCTGCAAAGCCGGGTCGATACCCGGCTGATTGAATTTTCTGACGACGAAGCCGTCCGTATGGTTAGCATCATCGACGTTCTGGATGATGGCCTATCCTCGGTCTACACATTTTTCGATCCGGACATTCCGGGGGCCAGCTTCGGCGTCTACAACATTCTTTGGCAAGCCGCCCAATGCCTTGCCCTTGGCCTGCCCTACCTTTACCTCGGCTACTGGATTGCCGACAGCCCGAAAATGGCCTACAAAACCGACTTTCATCCCCTTGAAGGCTATGCCATCGGCCAATGGGGCCCACTTGAAATTTCCGATGTACTTATCCGATGAAAATCTACGCGCTCCCCCTGTTACTCCTGCCATTCACCGCATTAGCCGAAGGCGAACGCCTGCCTTATACGTGCGATAACGGCAGCAGCATCCACATTTCGTTTTCGGTCGATTTATCCGGTCGACCGCAGGCCATCCTGCACTTTTCTGACGCTGCCATCACGCTGCCGCAAGTCCCCTCCGCTTCCGGCGTGCTCTACCGCGCCGAGGAGATCCGCCTGCATACCAAGGCAGATGAAGCGATCTTCGAAGATGGCAAGGGCAATGTTCGCCGCTGCAAACAAGGTAGCGTCATACCCGCCACCGAGGCCAGCGCGCCGGTCGCCGCGAGCAGCTTTGTCGATATTACCGGCCGGGTTTTCTACTTCAGCCGTTCTGCCCTGCCTGCCGATGCCGTACTCACCATCCGGGTGCAAGACACAGCCCGTGCCGGCGCCCGCCCCCGCACGCTTGCCGAACAACAAATTGAACTGAACAACCAAGTGACACCTATTTCATTCCAAACCACGATCGACCGCGACCTGATCGGTAAAAAAGGTCGCGTCACCGTCAGCGCTCGCATTGAACAAAACGGCAAAGTGCTCTTCAGCAACAAGACGCCCTTCCCGGCAATGCGCCAAGGCCAGCCGATCTACGTCGACATGCAATTACAACAAGTTGCCAGTGACCTGGCGCGCTAAGCTATTCGGTGGCCTGCTGAGCAGTCTGCTCAGCGGTCTGCTCGCCACCATCAGCCTGAGCGCTCAGGCCGAAACGGTTGCCTGCCACCTCACTTACGGCGGCGAAACCCGCCTCGTCGAAGCCGGCCCAACCAACGCGCCCTATACCGTCGCGCCGGTCTCGCTTGGCTCCTACTTTCTTTTCCGCATTGTCTTCCGCCAGGCCCCGGCTGACCTGGCCGGCATCAAGCTCTACACTTACGCCGACCGCGATTCCGGCCCGGTCATCATTCATCAGGCGAATTTCCCCTACCCAGTCAAGAGAGCTGCGGTCAACGGCTTTACCGGGCTAAATCTGGTCTATGAACCGGTGCGCGATGGCGAATTGCAGTACTGGTGCGAAATCAAATCCGAGGCAGCAAAATGAGCCAGAAACTCTGGTCGACCGCAGCATTGCTTTTGGCGCTCACTGGCAATGTTCATGCCGAATCGATTAACCTCATTTTCGTAGGCGACATCATGCTCGACGACGGCCCCGGCCGTCTGATTGAACAAGGCGGCGATCCACTTGCCCCCTTTGCGGCCATTCTCAATGCAGCCGACTATCGCATTGGCAATCTCGAATGCCCGGTAGCCACCAGCGGCAGCGAGCAGGCCAGCAAAATCGTCACTTTTCGCGCCAAGCCCAACACACTGGCCGTACTGCAAAACCGCTTCGACGCCGTTTCATTGGCCAACAACCATTCCGGCGACTACGGCCATGCCGCCTTCAGCGAAACCATGCAGCACCTCGACAACGCGGGTATCGCCTATTTTGGTGGCGGCAAGAACCTCGCCGCGGCCCATCAGCCGCTGTGGATCGAGCGCAATGGCTTGAAAATCGCTGTTCTCGCCTACAACGAATTCAAACCACGCGCCTTTGAAGCCGGCGCCGACTGGCCGGGCATCGCCTGGAGCGAGGATGAGCAAGTCATTGCTGACCTGCGTGCGGCCAAAGCCGCTGGCGCAGATTTGATCATCCCCTTCATGCACTGGGGCTGGGAAAAGGAAGGCAAACCAAGCCAGCGTCAGCAGCAGCTCGCCCGTAAAATGATCGACGAAGGTGCCGCGCTAGTCATCGGTGGCCACCCGCACGTCACCCAAGGCGCCGAAACCTATAAAGGGAAGCCAATCATCTACAGCCTCGGCAACTTCGTTTTTGATGGCTTCGATTACGCCGCCGCCCAGCGCGGCTGGCTGCTCCGCCTCAAACTCGACAAATCCGGCGTAATCTTCTGGGACACCCTGGCCGCGCAGATGGATGAGAACGGTACGCCACATCCGCTTTCCGGCACCTTCACACCCTGCGGACGAGGTGGGGATGAGCAAATTTCCGAATGCCAGAATCCGTAGGAGAGACCAATGGACAGCCGTGACCTCGACGACCTCACCCCCGGCCAACGTTTCACCAGGCCGGGCAATACGCTGCACAGTTAAATCAAAGCACTTGAAGTAAAGCCATCCAACTCGAAACCGGATTGGGGCATCGCCCGCTTGCCCAATAACGCGGTCAACCAGCGCCAAGAGGCAGTTTTGAGCTTTATCGTCATCCACTTGCTGCGCCGCAACACGAGCGCCTGAAATAGACCTCTATCTCGCACGATTAAATGTCGCATGGGGCGGCATAGTGCTAAATTACTGCCTTCGCCAAGTGCACCATTCCTGTGCAAGACCCATCAGAGGTTGGTTGGTGAAAAAAAAATAATTGCGCCACAGGCGCTTCAGGGGAAATCATGAAAACACACTCACGCCAGGCGCTACCGGCGGTCACCATTGCCGCGATCGGCGTTGTTTTTGGCGACATCGGCACCAGTCCGTTGTACGCCCTGAAGGAAATTTTCAGCGGCCATCACCCCATCCCGGTCACCCCGGAAAACATCCTCGGCATCCTGTCCATGGTCTTCTGGTCGATCATCGCCTTGGTCGCAGTCAAGTATGTGGCCATCATCATGCGAGCAGACAACCGTGGTGAAGGCGGTTCGCTGGCACTGCTGGCACTGATTACCGATCGCACCCAAAACCCCCGCGCCGCCTGGGTAATCACCTTGCTCGGCATTTTTGCTGCCGCCCTGTTTTACGGCGACAGCATGATCACGCCGGCGATTTCGGTACTTTCTGCGGTAGAGGGAATGGAACTGATTACCCCAACATTGAAGCCGTATGTAATTCCGATCACGCTGGTCATCATCACTTTTATCTTTTTTATCCAGAAGCGCGGCACCGGCACGGTAGGCATGTTCTTTGGCCCCGTCATGGTTGCCTGGTTCGGCATTCTCGGCATTCTTGGCGTAATGGAAATTTTCCATAACCCCAGCGTTCTGTTGGCATTAAGCCCGACCTATGCCTATAACTTCATCCATACTCAGACCAGTCTAGCTTTTCTCGCCCTCGGCTCAGTCGTGCTTGCCGTCACCGGCGGCGAAGCGCTTTACACCGACATGGGCCACTTCGGCCGCTTCCCGATTCGGCTCGCCTGGTTTGGTTTCGTCATGCCTGCCTTGGTACTCAATTACTTCGGCCAAGGTGCCTTGCTATTGGCTGAACCGGAATCTATTTCCAGCCCATTTTTTCATCTGGCACCCGACTGGGCACTCATCCCGATGGTTGTGCTGGCCACAGTGGCCACCGTGATTGCTTCACAAGCGGTCATTTCCGGCGCCTTTTCAGTGGCCCGTCAATCGATCCAGATGGGCCTGTTGCCACGCATGCAAATCGTCCACACCTCCGGCAAGGAAGAAGGGCAAATCTACGTCCCCTTCACCAACTGGACGCTTTATCTCGCCGTCGTGGCGCTCGTCATCGGTTTCAAGAATTCATCCAATCTGGCCGCAGCGTATGGTATTGCCGTCACCGGCACGATGTTGATCGACACCATTCTGGTCGCTTTCGTGATGGTTCTGGTCTGGCGCTGGAGCAAACTCACGGTTGCCCTCGTTGCCGGCACCATGCTGATCGTTGATATTGCCTTCTTCTCCGCCAACGCCATCAAGATTCCCGAGGGTGGCTGGTTTCCAATTGCCATGGCCCTGGTCTCCTTCACGGTTCTTACCACTTGGCGGCGCGGTCGACGCCTGGTTTCCGAAGAAATGGCCAAGCAGAGCATTCCAATGGACGATTTCCTGAATTCAATAGATGGTGTGCATCGGATTTTCGGTACCGCCGTTTTCATGTGCAGTTCCAAGGATGGCGTGCCGGCGGCCTTGTTGCACAATCTGAAACACAATCAGGTGCTGCACGAACGCATTATCCTGCTCACCATACAGACGACCGATACGCCCTACGTCAACGATCTGGAAAGAATTTACATGCACAGCATGCGCAAGGGCTTCAAGCGCCTGATCGTCCGCTACGGTTTCATGGAAAGCCCGGATGTGCCGGGCGTACTGGAGGAATGCAAACGCTTTGGCGAACGCTTCGACTTGATGGAAACGACTTTCTTCCTGTCACGCGAAACCATTGTGCCGGCCCTTACACGGAAGTTTTCCCCGCTCCGCGGCCGGCTGTTTGCCGTGATGTCCAAAAACGCCACCAGTGCCAGCGATTTCTTCAAGATCCCGACCAACCGCGTCGTTGAATTGGGCACTCAACTGGTCATCTGAGCGGCAATAAAACCTGCCGGCCAGTCACATCCTGAAAAGAAAATGCCCCTGCTACAAGCAAATTGCGGCAGGGGCATTTTCTTTGGTGGCCGTTGTGGGCTAACGTCACCGACTAAGCCAATGGCTTAACCCATGTGATTGCCGCCATTCAGCGAGAAGTCGGCACCGGTCGCAAAGCCGCTTTCATCAGAAGCGAGCCAGGCGACCATTGAACCGATTTCTTCCGGCGTACCAAGACGCTTAACGGGAATCGTAGCAACGATTTTGGCCAGCACATCTTCCCGGATGGCGCGCACCATATCGGTCCCGATGTAGCCGGGTGACACGGTATTGACGGTGACACCCTTGCTGGCCACTTCCTGCGCCAGGGACATGGTGAAACCATGCATGCCGGCCTTGGCAGTTGAGTAATTGGATTGACCGAACTGGCCTTTTTGGCCATTCATCGAAGAAATATTGATAACCCGGCCCCAGCCACGCTCAAGCATGCCATCAAGCACCTGGCGGGTAACGAAAAATAGGGAATTCAGGTTGGTGTCGATAACCGCTTTCCAGTCTTCCGGCGACATCTTGCGGAAAATACCATCACGGGTAATCCCGGCGTTATTGACCAGGACATCGACCTCGCCAACTTCCGCGCGCACTTTGGCAAATGCGGCAACAGTGCTGTCCCAGTCGCCGACATTGCCTTCCGAAGCGACAAACTCAAAACCGAGGGCTTTTTGTTCAGCCAACCAAGTATCTTTACGTGGTGAATTCGGTCCACATCCGGCCACAACGGTAAAGCCATCCTTGGCCAAACGCTGGCAAATCGAAGTCCCAATACCACCCATACCACCGGTTACGTATGCAATTTTTTTAGTCATATCTCCACTCCTGTTTTGGTTTATCTACACGCCAACTCGGCGTATCTCGACGAGCATTTCTGCCCATTGTGTAACCCTAACTGATTGAAGATGAATTTGCCATATCCCTGTAATACATAATTACGTTTTTTTTGCGGCGAATCTTCCGACAGCATTCACGCCACTAAAAGAGTCTGAATATTTCCCCCTTATACAGGGACAGGGTCAGCTAACACTACTGGTAGCGCAGCGCCTCGATCGGATCGAGTTGCGCCGCCTTGCTTGCCGGGTAATAGCCGAAGAAAATGCCCACACCGGCAGCGACAGCAAAGGCCACCAGCGCCGCACTGCCGGAGATGACCACGACCATGCCAGTGAAGGCGTTAATCGCCAGCGCAATACCAAGACCGAGCAATAAGCCAAGCAGGCATCCGGCAAAGGAAATCATTACGGCTTCGAGCAGGAACTGCAACAGAATGTCCTTTTGCCGCGCCCCGATAGCCATGCGGATACCAATTTCACGCGTCCGTTCGGTGACCGAAACGAGCATGATGTTCATGATGCCGATACCGCCGACGAGTAGTGAAATTGAGGCAATGGCGCCGAGTAAAATCGACATTGTGCGCGTCGTTTCAGCTTCGGACTCAGCCGCTGCCGACAGGTTGCGCATAAAGAAGTCGTCCGGCATGCCGTCGCGTAATCGATGGCGCTGCCGCAGCAAGGCGGTGATGCCGGCCTCAACCTTGGGCATCGCCTCGGAAGATTCGGCCTGCACCATGATCATCCGTACCGAACCGAGGAAAGGCGTGCCAAAGACTTTGCGCTGCGCGGTGCTGAGCGGAATGATCACGGTGTCGTCCTGATCCCGGCCATCCAGATTCTGCCCCTTGCTGCCCAGGACGCCGATGACCGTGAACGGATTTTGCTGAATCCGCATGGTTTTGCCGACCGGATCATCGTCGCCAAACAGGTTTTGGGCCACCGTCTTACCGATCAGCGCCACCCGCGTCGACGAGCGCACATCGGAATCGCCAAATGCTGCGCCATTGACAACATTCCAGGCCCGCGCCTCAAGATAGGGCGGGGTTGTGCCGACCACCTGCGTGCTCCAGTTTTGCGAGCCATAAACCAGTTGCCGCGTACCTTGATGCGTTGGTGCGACGTTGCTGACGCCATCAAGTTCACTCATCGCCTCGGCATCGCTGACATTCAGCGATGGCGCCCCGGCCGAACCGCTGCGCACACCGCCAGCGGTAAAAGAACCTGAAAGCACGATGTAAAGATTCGAGCCCATCGTGCTGATCGTTTGCTGTACCGAATACTGCGCCCCCTGCCCGATCGCCATCATGATCACCACCGCGCCCACAC
Source organism: Burkholderiales bacterium (assembly GCA_038250105.1). GTDB lineage: Bacteria > Pseudomonadota > Gammaproteobacteria > Burkholderiales > Rhodocyclaceae > Azonexus. The sequence continues at coordinate 28,650 of JBBSCQ010000021.1, forward strand.
CAATCACCATGCCGAGCATGGTCAGCGCCGTGCGCAGACGGTTCGCCCCCATCGCCAGCCAGGCTTCGCTGAGCATGGCTTTCAACATAGCGACTCAACTCCGCAGCATGCCAACCAAGCCTGTGGGATTGGCTTTAGCCGACCGCTTTTGTGGCAAGCAACGATCGTCGGCTGAAGCCGACCCCACAACTTGAGTGCGATGAGGAGACTCATAGCGCCGCCTCCGCCGTCAAATGATCGCTGACAATTTCACCGTCGAGGAAGCGCACCTGCCGCTTGGCGTGCGCCGCAATATCCGGCTCATGCGTGACGATCACGATAGTGATGCCTTCGGCGTTCAACTCGCCAAACAGCCGCATGATTTCTTCACTGGTGTGGCTATCGAGATTACCGGTCGGCTCATCAGCCAAAATCAGGCGCGGTTTATTGACCAGCGCCCGGGCAATTGCCACCCGTTGCTGCTGACCACCGGAAATGCGGTTCGGCAAGGACTCAGCGTACTTGCCAAGCCCGACTTTATCGAGCAATTCCCGTGCTGCTGCCCGGCGGGTTTCCTTGTCCTTGCCGGCATAAACCAGCGGCAAGCCGACGTTGTCCTGCAAACTCATCCGGGGCAGCAGGTTGAAGCCCTGAAAAACAAAGCCCAGTGTGCGATTGCGCAGGATGGCAAGGGCATCCTTGTCCATCTGCGCGACGTTCGCACCGGCGAGAAAATAATCGCCGGTCGTTGGCGTATCCAAACAGCCGAGCAAATTCATGAAGGTCGATTTACCGGAACCGGAAGGCCCCATGATGGCGATGTACTCGCCGGCGCAAATCTCCAGATTGACCCCGCGCAAGGCCGGAAACAAGCCGGCAGCGGTTTCGTAGGACTTACCCAGGCCAACCACCCGGATTACCTGCTCGGCCATCAGAACATTCTCATGCCGACGCTAGACGGCTTGCCGGAACTGACAGTATTTTCACCGGTCACAACGCGATCACCCGCTTGCAACTCACCGCTGACGATTTCGGTATTGCGGTTATCGGTAATACCCAGCTGAACGCTCACCGGCTTGATTTCCTCACCCACCAGCACGTAGACCGTCCCATTCTGGCCGTCACGCTTCTTCCCCTTCTTCTCGCCACCCGCCTTGGCCGCCGCACCGCCGCCGTCACTGCCAGCGCCTGCGCTTGGACTCATTGCTGCGGTCGACGCCGATTTTGTGCCATTTTCCGCTCTCTTTTCGGCGGCATCGGCCGGCTTATAGCGCAATGCAGCGTTTGGCACCAACAAGACATCCGGCCGCTTGCTGACACCGATATTCACATACGCCGTCATCCCCGGCAGTAAGACCTGCTCCGGGTTGGCGACGTTGACCCGAACGTTGTAAGTGACCACATTTTGCTGGTTGGTCGGATTCAGGCGAATCTGCTGCACTTCACCGCTGAAACTACGGTTTGGGAAAGCGTCGACGGTAAATTTGGCCTTTTGCCCTTCACGAATATTGCCAATATCAGCCTCGGCAAAACTGGTGTCGATACGCATTTCCGAAAGATCCTGGGCAATCTTGATCAACACCGGCGTCTGAAAGCTAGCGGCCACCGTCTGACCGAGATCGACAATACGATCCACCACCACACCGGAAACCGGCGAGCGAATGGTCGTATTACTGTGATTAACCCGATCTTTCTCCAACTGCGCCCGCGCCAGCGCTAATTGTGCAATGCCTGATTTCAAGGCCTGTTTTGACTGCTCGTATTCCTGCTTCGAAACATATTCCTGGGCAAACAACGCCTTCATTCGCGCCTCGGTCGCCATGGCCAGATCCAACCCGGCCGAGGCATTCGCCACATTCGCCTCGCTCTGCTTCACCTGTGCGGCAAGCAGCGCATCGTCCAGTTCGAGCAAAGGCTGATTTTTTTCCACTTTATCGTTGAAATCGACATAAAGCTTCTTCACCGTGCCTGACACCTGCGTACCAACACTGACCAGCACCACCGGATTCAAGGTGCCATTAGCCGAAACCGTCTGGGTGACATCACCTTTTTCCAGCGTCGCCAGTTTGTAACGCTGTTCCGGGTTCTGTGCGGCGCGTTGTTTGGTGTACCAGACACCACCCCCGATCAAACCAGCGATCACTGCCACGCCAATAACAATTTTGCCAATACGTTTCATGGTCTTCCTTGTGCCGCAGGTTGCAGCAGCGTGTAATCAAGTGCGCCCATCGTCTGGGCCAACGTAGCGCGGAAAATATACCAGTCGAGAGCCGCCTGTATGCGCTGCAAACGTGCACTGGCCAAGGCGCTCTGCGCCGTGAGCAAATCCAGAACCGTGCCGACGCCAGCCTTGTAGCGCCCCAACGCCACACGTTCCGACTGTTCTGCACTGGCCACCAGATCCGCCGTCGCTTTCAGACTTTGCGTTGCAGTAGTCAAACTTTGGTACGCCCTCCAGACATCAAGCGCGACTTGCGAACGAATACGGTCGCGCTGGGCAGCTCTCACCTCGGCCTGCGCGGCGGCCGAACGGACGCGATAAGTCGTTTCAAAACCGGAGAAGATCGGCACGTTAAGCGTCAGGCCGACATTGCCACCATTGGTGACCAAACCGCCGACATCCTGCCAGGTCGGGCCAGTCGCCACTGAAATCGTCGGTCGCCCCTGGGCGCGCGCCAGATCAATACTGGCCTCGGCGGCCTTGAGCTGCGCTTCGGCTGCTTTCAAATCGGGCCGCCGTTGCCGCGCCTCGTCAATCATCGCATCGACATCGCGCTGAAAAACCATTTCGGCTGGCACACCCGGGTATTCGGCCAGATCAATCCGTTGCTGCGCATCGAAACCAAGCACATTAGCCAGAGCACCGAGCGAATTGCGGGCATCACCTTCGGCACGAATTCGGTTCAGCGTCGCCTGAGAAAGTGCCGTCTGCGCCTGTAGCCGATCAGCCGGCGTCGCAATACCGACGTTGTAGCGACTTTCGGCGGCGAGAAAACCTTCGCGCGACGAGCGTTCGGCCTGCATCGCAGAAACAACCGCCGCCCGCGCCGCCTGTGCCGTGTAAAAGGATTGCAAAGCTGAAAGGAAAAGCGTCTGAACCGCTGCACTTTGGCTTGCCGCTGCTGCATTCAATAATTGCTGGGCATTTTCAATATTGGCCGAACGCTGGCCAAAATCAAACATCAGCCAGGAAAGTGTCAGAGACGCCGTGTTCTGGTTGTAATTGCGGACATCGGTGAAATTCCGCGTCGCCGCCGCTCGCCCAACCAGATCAGGCAACCAGGCGGATTGTGCGACACCAACCAGTGCCGCCTGGACGCGCGCCGCAGCCCATATTTCCCGCGTTTGCGGATTATTGCAAAGCGTCAGGTCGACCGCATCAATCGCCGTCAAGGGCGCCATGGGTACCTCTGTCGAGCACGGCGCTTCCCCCACCCGTCCAGAAAGTCTGGGCGAGGGCTTGAGCGGCGCTATCGCCTGGGTGCCAAATGGATCGAGATTAGCGGCCCAAACACCAGGTGCGGCGAGGCTGAGAAAAAGCGGAAGGATGCGGCGAATCGGCGTCGTCATGGCGGTTATTTTATCGCCCATCGCGCTGATCAAGCTGATACAGATTGTTGCTGGCGGGATATTTAATCCAAACCGGAAAAATTCCGTCGAAGTTCAGCGCAGGTTGCGCGCCGCGCGCATCACTTCCGCATCCAGCACCTGGGTGTCGGTACCGAAACAACTGCTGACATGAATTTCCTCAATGACCAGCTCCTGTCCCGATGCTTCATGACCAGCGACATTGCTATATCCGTCACGGTGCGCCTTCCACTGCGCCAGCATGACATCGTGTTCGGTCAGCCCGGTTTTCATCCCGGCCGGCACCTGCGCCCCCAACTCGATCAGGGCGCGAACCACTTCGGTTTTGTTACCGCGCCTCGCCATGCTCAAAGGGGAAGTGGCCAAGGTGTTATCGGGGAAATCAACTTTTCCGCCCCGTTTCGCCAGTAGCCGAACAATGTCGACAAACCCCATGAAACAGGCAATCCCCATCGGCAGGCCGGGGTCACCGAGTCCATCGACCAATTCAACCACGGCACCCGCATCCAGTGCGACTTGCACTTCTGCCAGCCGGCCGGAACGTATCGCCTTGATCAAAATAATTTGGGAATCCACACCTGTCTCCTGAGTATTCGCCTTCAAAGCGAAACGTTAGTAACAATGATACAGCCCGTCCAACGCCGAGTCTGTGGCGAAATTAACAAATTGCACTGGCGCACAACTGCAAAAGTATAAATATCGACTTTAACAGACTGATACAACAGAAAATGGTTTCACTAACGAACGGTAATTTTTATAGCTCACGCTGCCAAATGCTGCAATGCGGTAAAATCGCGGGCTATGCTATATCCACTTATTCGCAAATTCTTTTTCGCCCTCGACGCTGAGACCGCGCACGGTATCGGCATGAGCGGCGTCTCCCTGCTTAATGCCAGCGGCTTGGCCGGTCTGCTCGTCAAATCGGTGCAGCCCTGCCCAGTTGAGGTCATGGGGCTGAAATTCCCCAATCCGGTCGGCCTCGCGGCTGGTCTGGACAAAAATGGCGACCACATTGATGCCTTGGCCCGCCTCGGTTTCGGCTTTATTGAAATCGGCACCATCACGCCCCGCCCGCAAGACGGCAATCCCCGACCGCGCCTGTTCCGCATTCCGGAAGCGCAAGGCATCATCAACCGCATGGGCTTCAACAATGCTGGCGTTGATCGCTTGCTGGAGAACGTCCGGGCAGCCGAGTTTCCGAAAAAAGGGGGCATTCTCGGGATCAACATCGGCAAAAATGCAATAACGCCGATCGAGAACGCGGCTGACGATTACTTGATTTGCCTGGAGAAGGTTTACAACGACGCCAGCTACATCGCCGTCAATATCTCCTCGCCGAACACCAAGAATTTGCGTGAATTGCAAAAGGATGAAGCGCTGGACGATCTGCTGATGCAGCTCAAGGCGCGCCAGGAGCAATTGGCCGAAAAGCATGGCAAGTACGTGCCAATGGCGCTGAAGATCGCCCCCGATCTCGACGATACGCAGATCAGCGCGATCTCTGACGCGCTGCGCCGCCACCGCTTTGATGGTGTCATCGCGACCAACACAACGCTGTCCCGTGAGGGCGTCGAAGGCATGGTGAATGCTACGGAAACCGGCGGACTTTCCGGCGCGCCGGTCTTCCGAAAATCTACCGATGTCCTGAAAAAACTGTCGACCGCGCTGGCGGGCGAACTGCCGATCATCGGCGTTGGCGGCATAATGGGTGGCGAAGATGCGGCGGAAAAGATTCGCGCCGGGGCCAGTCTGGTCCAGTTCTATAGTGGTTTCATCTACCGTGGGCCTGACCTGGTCAGCGAAGTGACGGAAACGCTGGCTAACATCATGCGAAAATCTACCTAAGCCCATACGCGGCGCGCGGTTGTTTGCGCCGCAGCAAAGCCCGATAATGCGCGCTTAACGCTTGCTAAAACTATGAGCCACTATTTATTCATCCTCGTCGGCGCGGTCCTGGTCAACAACGTCGTCCTGGTGAAGATTCTCGGTCTTTGCCCCTTCATGGGCGTTTCCAAAAAGCTGGAAACGGCGTATGGCATGGGCGCCGCCACGACTTTCGTGCTGACCATGGCGACCGGGGCGAGCTACATCATCGATCATTTCCTGCTCATTCCCTTTGGGCTGGAATATCTGCGCACTCTATCCTTCATCGTTACCATTGCGGCCATTGTGCAATTGACCGAAATGGTCATCGCCAAGACGTCACCGACGCTGCAACAGACGCTGGGCATTTACCTGCCGCTGATTACCACCAACTGCGCGGTACTTGGCGTGCCATTGCTCAATATTTCCAATGGCTACAACTTCATTGACTCACTGCTTTTTGGTGCCGGTAGCGCGGTGGGCTTCTCGCTGGTGCTGATTCTCTTTGCTGGCATGCGCGAACGCATCGAAGGGGCTGATGTGCCGATTTATTTCCGTGGTGTCGCCATTGCCATGGTCACCGCCGGCTTGATGGCCCTTGCCTTCATGGGCTTTGCCGGTCTGGACAAGTACCAGTAAATGGACATTCTTCTCGCGATTGCCATCATGGCCCTTGGGGCCGTCGTGCTGGGTGCGGCACTCGGCTTTGCTTCGATCAAATTCAAGGTTGAAGGCGATCCGCTGGTCGAAAAAATCGAAGGTATTCTGCCGCAGACGCAATGCGGCCAGTGTGGCTTTGCCGGCTGCAAGCCTTATGCTGAAGCGATCGCCAAGGGTGAAGTCGACATCAACCTCTGCCCGCCCGGCGGCATGGAAGGCGTGCAGAAACTTGCCGACCTGCTGGGCCGCGAGGTGAAGGATCTGGAAGCTGAGGAAAAACCGAAGCAAGTTGCCATCATTGATGAGCAAACCTGCATCGGTTGCACATTGTGTATTCAGGCTTGCCCGGTCGATGCCATCGTTGGTGCCGCCAAGCAGATGCATACCATCATCGGGCCGCTGTGCACCGGCTGCGAACTTTGCCTGCCGCCCTGCCCGGTCGAGTGCATCCGCATGGAAGCGATTGGCGAAAACCTCGATAACTGGAAATGGAAATATCCAGTGGTCGAAATCAAGGCGGCAGCGCTGCAGAAGGCTGCCTGATGCTGATGAACCTGTTCAAATTCAAGGGTGGCGTCAAACCGCCGACCAACAAGATGCAATCCGTTACCCTGCCGATTGCCCAGGCGCCACTACCATCACGCCTCGTCGTGCCACTGCACCAAAGCATCGGCGGCACGCCACGGCCAGTCGTGCAGGCCGGCGATAAAGTACTGAAGGGCCAGATGATTGGCGAGGCGGATGGCTGGATTTCTGCCGCTGTTCACGCCCCGACCTCGGGCACCGTCATCGAAGTTGCCATGCATGTCCAGCCGCACCCGTCGGGTCTTGATGCCCTGTGCGTTGTGATTGAGCCGGATGGCAAGGATGAATGGATCGCCCACGACCCCCTCGATTATGCAGCAATGACGCCGGAAGCGGTGCGCGAACACCTGCAGCAGTCAGGCGTCGTTGGCCTGGGTGGCGCAGCATTTCCGACCCACGGCAAACTGACCGCCTCAAAAACCGTGCCGATGGATGAACTGATCATCAACGGCGCCGAGTGCGAGCCTTTCATCACCTGCGACGATCTACTAATGCGCGAACGCGCCGAGGAAGTCGTGCGCGGTATTGGCATCTTCCGCGATCTGCTGCAGCCGAAGAAAGTGCTGATCGGCATCGAGGACAACAAGCCTGAAGCCGCCGCCGCGATGCGTGCTGCGGTCGACGCGCTAAATGAGCCATTTTTGGTTATCCAGGTACCAACGCTTTACCCGGCCGGCGGCGCCAAGCAGCTGATTCGCGTGCTGACCGGCAAGGAAGTTCCCGCGTCAAAGCGCTCGACCGATCTGGGCGTCCAGTGCTTTAACGTGGCCACCGCTTACACCGCCTGGCGCGCCATCGGCCATGGTGAGCCCGTGGTTTCGCGGCTGGTTACGGTCAGTGGCAACGTCCACGCGCCACGCAATTATGAAGTGCTGATCGGCACGCCAATGGGCGAATTGCTTAAGCTGGCCACACCGCATCCCGATACCGACGGCATTGTCATGGGCGGCCCGATGATGGGCTTTCTCGTCCCCGATGCCAACGTGCCGGTGATCAAGGCGACCAATTGCCTGATCGCCCACGCCGACCGCGTTTTCCCGCCCAAAGCACCGGAAATGCCATGCATCCGCTGCGGCGCCTGTGCCGAAGTCTGCCCGCACGAACTGCAACCATTTGAGATGTACTGGTTTTCGCGCGCCAAAAACTTCGGCAAGACGCAGGAATACCACCTTTTCGATTGCATCGAGTGCGGTTGTTGCTCCTTCGTCTGCCCGTCACGAATTCCCCTCGTCCAGTATTTCCGCTTTGCCAAGAGCGAAATCTGGGCGCGCGAACGCGACAAAAATGCGGCCGATGGCGCCAAGGCGCGTTTTGAATTCAAGCAACTGCGTGACGAGCGCGAGAAGGCGGAAAAAGCCGAAAAGCTGACCAAGGTTGCTGCGGCACAAGCGGCCAAGAAGGCTGCGGAAGCTGCCGCAGCAGTAGCGGCGGCAAGCGAGGGAAATTCCCCGACCGCGAGCGAATCACCGGCGGCAACCCCGTCGGCAACACCGCCTGCCACAACCATCGAAACACCGCCTGCTACGGTCGACGCTGAAAAAGCCGCCAAAATGGCCACCATCGAAGCCGCCATGGCCCGTGCCAAGGCGCAACGGGCGGCAACGCCAGCCAGAAACACTGAAACGCTGACGGCGGCACAGCAACATGACGTCGCCGAAATCGAAGCGCGCCGCGCCGTTCTTGACCCGGTGGCGCCGGCAACACGCCCACCGCCCGGCGAGAACAGCGAGAAAGCCGAATAATGTTTGCCCCCGCTCCTTTCCTTCTCAAAAACACCAGCGTCAGCCTGGTGATGATCCAGGTCTGCATCGCCCTGATTCCCGGTATCGCCGCCTACGCCTGGCTAGTTGGCCCGGCTATCCTGGCGCAACTGGTCATTGCCACGCTCATCGCACTGCTCGCCGAAGCCATCATGCTACGCATCCAGCGCAAGCCGCTGGCCATCTTCCTGTCCGATGGTTCGGCCATTGTCACCGCCTGGCTGATCGCGCTTACTTTTCCACCGCTCGCGCCGTGGTGGTTAATCGTTGTCGGCACGCTTTTCGCCATCGTCGTCGCCAAGCACCTTTATGGCGGCTTGGGCCAGAACCCTTTCAATCCAGCGATGGTCGCCTTTGCGGTCTGCATCGTTTCCTTCCCGGCACTGATGTCGCAATGGCCGAGTGTCGGTCTGCAAGCGACGCTGATCGAGCAGATCAATATCATTCTCGGCCTCTCACCTCGCATTGACGCGCTCTCCGGTGCCACGCCGCTTGACGCGCTGAAGACCAGTCTCAATCTGGGCGATAGTGGCATCAACGTCGCCCAGCTTCTGGCCAATCAGGATATCTATGGCAACTTCGCCGGGCGTGGTTGGGAATGGGTGGCGGCAGGCTACCTGATTGGTGGTCTCTGGTTGTGGCAACGCAAACTGATCTCCTGGCACACCCCGCTCGCCTTCATTGGCGCCATGACGCTGATTTCCGGCGCGCTCTGGCTTTACAACCCGGCGCACTTTGCCAATCCGCTCTTTCACCTGTTCTCCGGTGGCAGCATGCTGGGCGCCTTCTTTATTGCTACTGACCCGGTTTCCGGCTGCACGACACCACGCGGCAAGCTGTATTTTGCCGCCGGTGCCGGCCTGCTTACCTACATCATCCGTGTTTTTGGCGGCTATCCGGACGGCGTCGCCTTCGCCATTCTGTTGATGAACCTATGCGCTCCGGTCATTGACCTGCTCACTCAGCCACCGATCTTCGGCATGAAGGACAAGGCATGAGTAGCGCCCGCGAATACTCGCCAACCGGCATGGCAGCCCGCACAGCCGCAACGCTTTTTGTCTTCGTCATCATCTTCACCGGCCTGCTCTCTGGCGCCTATTTATGGACCAAACCAGCGATCGAAGCCTCGGCCGCCGAAGAAAAGATGAAACTGGTCGACGAAGTGCTACCCCGCAGTGAGTACGACAATGCGCTGCTCGAGGATACGCTCACCCTGCCGGCAACGCCCGAACTCGGCTTGAGCGAAAGCTCAACGCTTTATCGCGCCCGCAAAGCCGGCCAGCCGGTTGCAGTGGTTTTCGAAGCCGTCGCGCCCGATGGCTACGCCGGCAAGGTCAAGCTAGTTGTCGCCGTCCGTACCGATGGCCAGGTGGCTGGCGTGCGCGTCACCCAACACAAAGAGACACCGGGCCTGGGCGATTACGTCGAAGTCAAAAAGGACAAAAACAAAGCCCGCCCATGGATCACCCAGTTCCAGGGCATGTCGCTGGCGCAAGTCGCTGCTCATGACTGGAAAGTCAAGAAAGATGGCGGCCGTATCGATTATTACGCTGGCGCCACTGTTACCCCACGCGCCGTGACCAAAGCCGTACTCAAGGCGGTCAAGTGGGCTGAAGCCAACCGCAATCAGTTGTTTGCCCCGCCGGGAGCACCGCAATGATGAGCCGTGACGAATTCAAGACCATTGCCGGCAATGGCATCTGGAAACAAAACACCTCGCTTGCCCAGATACTTGGTCTTTGCCCCTTGTTGGCGGTAACCACCAACGCGGTTAACGGCATCATGCTGTCGCTGGCGACGATTCTGGTTATGGCGATTTCCAACCTCGCTGTCTCTTCTTTGCGCAACTTCATCCCGCACGAAATCCGCATCCCGGTTTTCATCCTGATTGTTGCTGCACTGGTTACTGTGGTCGACCTGCTTTTTAATGCCAATTTGCATGAGCTTTATCTGGTACTCGGCATCTTTATCCCACTGATCGTCACCAACTGCATCGTGCTGGCCCGCGTTGAAGCCTTTGCCGCCAAAAACGCACCGCTGCAATCGACCTTTGATGGCATCTTCATGGGCGTCGGCATGTTGTGGACGCTGGCCTTGCTCGGCGCCATGCGCGAACTACTCGGTGCCGGTACTTTGTTTGGCGGCATCGACATGGTTTTCCCCAGCCTGCACCCGATCCAGTTGCTGCCCGAAAGCTATCCCAGCTTCCTCCTCGCCCTGCTGCCACCCGGCGCCTTTATTCTGCTCGGCTGCATGATCGCCTGGAAAAACTGGATGGATGCCCGCGCCGCGATACGCGCCAAGCGCAAACCACCGATGCCGGTAGCGACGGCAGGCTGTAACTAAGCACCAGCTTCCGGCGGGCTTCGCCGGGGGAAGAATACCCGCATGCAGATTGAACAAATCCGCCAGACCCTGCGCCACCACGGGGCAAAAATCTGCCACGAAGAACGCATTTTGCGCGCCTGGCTGCTCGCCCAGCCGCTAAATAGCGGTCCGCGCCGTCGTCCGGCTGAAGACTTTCATCCACTCGAACTGCGGGCTGCGCTGCCGGCACTCGAAGCCGAATTGAATGGTCTGGCCCACCTGCGCTCGGCCCACCCTGGCGAAGATGGCTCGGAACGCCTGCTGGTCGAACTGGCGGATGGCCAAACCGTCGAAAGCGTGCTGCTGCCGCGTGATGGCCTGTGTGTCTCGACCCAGGTCGGCTGTGCCGTAGGCTGTGTGTTTTGCATGACCGGTCGTGATGGTTTGCTGCGCCAACTCGATAGCGCCGAGATTGTCGCCCAGGTCGTACTTGGTCGCTCCCGGCGTATCGTCAAGCGCGTTGTCTTCATGGGCATGGGCGAACCGGCGCACAACCTGGAAAATGTCCTGGCTGCGATCGATTTACTCGGTACGGCTGGCGGCATTGGGCACAAGAACCTGGTTTTTTCGACCGTCGGCGATCCGCGCGTCTTTGAGCGTTTACCGCTGGAAAAGGTTAAACCGGCCCTCGCCCTGTCGCTCCACTCCAGCAACGCTGATTTACGCGCCCAGTTGCTTCCCAAGGCGCCACGCATCAGTCCGGACGAACTGGTCGAACTCGGCGAGGAATACGCCCGCCGTACCGGTTACCCGATTCAGTATCAATGGACGCTGCTTGACGGCATCAATGACAGCGAGGAAGAAATGGATGGCATCGTCCGCCTGCTCACCGGCAAATACGCCATCATGAACCTGATCCCCTACAACACCATTGATGATCTCGGTTTCAAGCGGCCATCCACCGAACGGGCCAGAGCGCTGGCCAAGGGCCTGCATCAACGGCGGATTCTGACCAAGCTGCGCAACTCTGCCGGCCAGGATATTGACGGCGGCTGTGGCCAATTACGCGCCCGATCAGCCATACCAAAAAGCAAAAATGTTATCCCGATCACGCCAGCGTAGCCGTACTAAATATCAGTAGCAGAGTTACCGGTCGATCAATTAGCCGGCAAACCGATGGCCGGGAACGCTCTCTCAGGCCGGGAACGGGGCAATGAAGACGCAGTTTTTGCCGCGCCGCTTTGCCTCATAACAAGCGTCATCGGCCCGCCGCATAAACGAATTTTCGGATTCACCGGGGTGAGACTCGGCGACGCCTATACTCACCGTGCACCGAATCGATTGCCCTGCCGCAGAAATAACTGCCTGATCAGCAAATACGCAGCGCAAGCGCTCGGCCAAGGTATGGGCAGCTTCAGCGGCGGTTTCCGGCAAGAGCAGGACAAACTCTTCACCACCATAACGAAAACCAATGTCGGTAGCACGCAAGCAGCGCGTGATGGCAGCGGCCAGCGCTTGCAGGACTTTGTCACCTTCCGGATGGCCAAAGTTGTCGTTAATGCCTTTGAAGTTGTCACAATCAAGCGTCAGCATGGAAAGTGGTCGCTGGTAGCGATTGGCCCGCTCCAGTTCGCTGTGCAATTGCTGGTGCAGGTGACGCGAATTGAACAGTCCGGTCAGCGAGTCAGTCAGACTCAACTGGCGATAACGTTCCTCACTCTCACGCAACGCCGCTTCGGCACGATAGCGCTGGGTCACATCCTGCAGTGTTTCAATCGCGCCAATGACTTCGCCGACCGCATTGCGGATCGCCGCAGCGGTAAAAAACAGCCAGCGCCCACCTTGGCCGAAAGCCGGGAAAAAATCTTCCGCCTCGAAAGCCCCGTCAATCAGTTCGGAACGGCGAAATTTTCCGTGATAAAACTGGTCGACCGCAGCTTCCAGTGCGCCATCAACGATCAAGTCCGCCATAATCGGTCGGGGATCACTATAAAAAGCCCGCCATTGCTCCCGTGTGCCGATAATTTTCTCGGCTGGGACACCGGTCAACTGAGCGCAAGCCCGGTTCCAGTGCATAACGCGATGCTGCGCGTCGATCACGATGGTCGCAACAGGATTCCCATCAATCAATTGGGCCAGAGCGATTCGGTCAGCGTGAGGTGTCAGCGGCATCGTGACCATCATCCTTCTCTGTCAGGTAAAATTTCTTTTTTGCAATATCGCGTATTCTCCTTCGCCTGACAACCCATCAACCCTGAAAATCTGTGAAAAAAGCTGATATAGCGCAGTTCTACGCCCGCCTTCGCGCCGCCAATCCGGCACCGACGACTGAGTTGAACTATGAAACCCCTTTTCAACTGCTGATCGCGGTAATTCTTTCGGCACAGGCAACGGATGTAGGTGTGAACAAAGCAAGCGCCCGCCTTTTCCCGATTGCACCAACGCCGGAAAAAATGCTTGCTCTGGGCGTTGAAGGACTAAGCGAATACATCAAGACGATCGGCCTTTATCGCACCAAGGCCAAGAACGTTATTGCCACCTGCCACATTCTGCTGGAACAGCATGGCGGCACGGTACCCGATGACCGCACCAGCCTCGAAGCCCTGCCCGGTGTCGGGCGCAAAACAGCCAATGTCGTGCTCAATACTGCCTTTGGCCAGCCAACCATCGCCGTCGACACGCACATTTTCCGCCTCGGCAACCGGACCGGCCTCGCACCCGGCAAAACCGTGGTCGAGGTCGAGCAAAAATTACTCCGCGCCACGCCCGACGAATTCAAGAAGGATGCGCACCACTGGCTAATTCTCCACGGCCGCTACATCTGCAAGGCGCGCAAGCCGGAGTGCGAGCGTTGCGTCGTGGCCGATCTCTGCACGTTCAAGGGGAAGACACTATGAAAGTGGCAAGCAGTCTCGTCTCGGGCTTACAGCCGGGCCCGGAACTGGCGGCAGCGGCAGTCAGTTCGGCACTGGCCGAAGCCGGCTTGATCCGCGCCGAGCAGGTCATTCTGTTACTTAGCCGCGAATTCAGCCGGCATCCTCAAGCAGCTATTCTTGCGGCGGCACGCAGCGCTGGCACGACTCAGGTTTGCGGGGGCACAGCAAACGGACTATTTACCGAACGCAGCTGGCAAATCGACCAACCGGCGGCAGCGGCTCTGGTTTTTGACCGCGAAGCCACCGACCAAAGCACAAACGACGAATTTACAAACGACGAACTGATCTTTTCTTTCACCGGCCACAGCACCTTGCCGCAGGAATGGCAAACCGGCCCTGCGCGGGCCGGCCTGCTCGACAGCAACGCCGCCACTTGGGCGCATGGTCGGCAAACCCCGCTCGGCAACAGCGAAACACGTCTGCCCGGCCTGCAAACGAGCCTGGCCATCTCGACCGGCCTGCACCGTCTGGGCAAAGCGCAACCGGTGGAAAAGTCCAAAAGTTACGAATTATTTCGTATCGGCGGGCACAGTGCGCTAGAGAGCCTCCGCCGAAGTTTACCCGCAGCATTGCGCCAGCATCCGCCTTTACACCATGTCGCCGCGCAGCGCCAACCGGGTACGCCCGGCATCGCCATAATCTCGGCCAATGCCGATGGCTCGCTGACCATGGCCGCGCCGCTTGAAGCCGGGGAAGAAATCACCTGGGCAATCCGCCAGCCCATGTCTGCCGAGCAGGATATGCGCGACTCGCTGCTTGCTGCGGTCGACCGCAAAAAAACGCCAAATTTCGCCCTGATGTTTTCCTGCATCGGTCGCGGCCCGCTGTTCTATGGCGACGACGATCACGACCTGCTCGCCTTCCGCGAACAGTTTCCTGGCTTGCCGCTACTCGGCGCCTACGGCAGCGGTCAGATTGCGCCGGTCGCCGGGCAGAATTGCCTGTTTCAAAATTCAGTCATCACCCTACTTTTTGAAAGCACTCATGTTTAGTCCTTCACGCGATCAGGTCCGCCAGTTTTTTTGTGCCGCCTGGAAAAAACACATCGAACGCCTGCCGCTGGTTGGTGCCGAAGTTACCGCCGCCGATCTCGCCGTCCGCCATCCGGAATACCATGCCCTGCTAGCCGATTCGGCCGGTGCATTGGAAAAGGAATGGAAGCCGGAAGGTGGAGAAATGAACCCCTTCTTGCATCTCTCGCTCCACTTGGCGATTTACGAACAAGTCAGCATCGACCAGCCGCCGGGCATTCGCGGCGCTTTCGAAAGCTTGCGGTCGCGCATGGACCCGCACGATGCCGAACACGTGTTACTCGAATGCTTAGGTGAAACGATCTGGCGCGGCCAGCGTGAAGGCAAGCCGATGGATGCCATGGCCTATGTCGATGCCGTCCGCCGCAAAGCCAGCCTGTTTTGATTAGCGCCGAGCGCGATCAACCCTCATCAGCCGGCGGTGCCACCTTGATAACCTCCTCCAACGAGGTCGTTCCTTGCGCCACCTTCAAAGCGCCGGAAATGCGCAGCGGGCGCATTCCCTCGCGATAGGCCTGTTCGCGAACCTTGGGAATATCGGTCAGCGGCTTGATCAGCTTGCGTATCTCGACCGAGTTGACGAGGATTTCATATATACCCACCCGCCCGGTATAGCCGGTCATTCGGCACTCCAGACAGCCAACCGGCTCATACATCTGCGCCGGTTCGCCCGACTTCCACGGCGCGACCAGCCCGTGCCACGAAGCGCGCTGGGCTTCCGTCGTCGGCACCGCTTTTTTGCAATGCGGGCAAAGTGTGCGGACCAGACGCTGTGCCATGACGCCAAGTAGCGTCGAATTAATCAGATAAGCCGGCACACCAAGATCGAGCAAGCGGGTAATCGCCGAAGGTGCGTCATTGGTGTGCAGCGTGGACAGCACCAAGTGTCCGGTCAAGGCCGCCTGAATCGCCATTTCTGCGGTTTCCAGATCGCGAATTTCACCGATCATCACAATATCCGGATCCTGCCGCATCAAGGCGCGAATACCATCGACGAAGCCGATATTGATGCTGTGCTGCACCTGCATCTGATTAAAAGTAGACTCGACCATTTCGATTGGGTCTTCAATGGTGCACACGTTAACTTCCGGCGTCGCCAGTTGTTTCAGCGTGGTGTAAAGCGTTGTCGTCTTGCCTGAGCCTGTCGGACCGGTTACCAGAATGATGCCATTTGGCGATTTGGTCATCTGTTTCCAGCGCGTCTGGTCTTCCTCGGAAAAACCCAGAGAACGCAGATCGCGCACCAGTACTTCCGGGTCGAAAATCCGCATCACCAGTTTTTCACCAAAAGCTGTCGGCAGTGTTGATAAGCGCAGCTCAACCTCACGACCTGCCGGGGTCCGCGTCTTGACCCGACCATCCTGCGGCCGACGCTTCTCAATCACGTCCATCCGTCCCAACAGCTTGATACGACTGGTCATCGCGACCATGACGGTCATTGGTATCTGATAGACCTGATGCAACACCCCATCAATGCGGAAACGGACAATCCCCATATCCCGGCGTGGTTCAATATGAATATCGGAAGCCCGCTGATCGAAGGCGTATTGCCACAACCAATCGACAATATGAACAATATGCTGGTCATTGGCATCGAACTGCTTATTGACCTTGCCCAGTTCCACCAGTTGCTCAAAGCTGGAGAGACCGGAGCTGATTTCCCCCTTGGCCGCCGCTTTTTTTACCGACTTGGCAAGATTGAAAAACTCAACTAGATAGCGCTCAATATCCTCCGGATTTGCCATCACCAGGCGGATTTCCTTGCGCAGTATCGGCTTGATATCCTCGATCCAGGCGCGCAGGAAAGGCTCAGCGGTGGCGACCACGACTTCGCGCGTATTAACCTCCACCGGAAGTATGCTGAAGCGCGCCGCGTAGGCACTCGACATCACCTCGGCCACCCCAGTGAAATCAATCTTCAGTGGGTCAATATGCAAATAGTCGAGTGAGGTCTTTGCGGCCAACCACTCAGTCAGATATTCAAGCGAGAGTAGCCGAACCGGCGGCTTGAGCGTGCGCCACTTCTGATCCGCCAGCACGATCAGGGGATGTACCTTGCCGCCATGCAGTCGCCGTTCCGCCTTCAGGGCATCAGCCACGGCCGGCTCGACCAAACCATCAGCGACCATCCATTCAAGCACTTCTGAAATTGTCAGGCGATGCTCGTGCACTTTGTTTTCACTCATATCGGGAAATATATCATGGCATTCGTAACGCTTTGTAAGCATCCCGCAATCCGTTTGCACTCTTTTACAAGTACGCCCGCAATAGCCATTAGGAACACCTAAAATTAAAGCGAACCAACAACAAGGAGATACAAATGAACACTCGACTATTGATGATTACGGGCACGCTGCTCGCCGCGCTTTTCTCCGCACCAGCGATGGCGCAAGCCGAACCGACAATGGGCGAACAAGGGATGAATGGAATGGGGCCAGGGATGGGCCAACCTAAGGGATCTGGCATGTCACCGGGCATGAACAGGGCATACCAGCGCACCCCGCGCGACTGTGCGCAATCACCTAACCCAGAGGCTTGCAAGGCACATCAACAGGCTCGTACTCAGGCTCGCGAAGCCTGCAAAGAAAAAGCCGGCCCGGACCGCCGTCAATGCATGGGTGATCAGAGGCAAAACTTTGATTGCAGCAAGTCGGCCAACCCGCAACAATGCGAAGCGCGTAAGCAGGTCTATAAAGCATGCCGGGATCAGTCCGGTCCAGCTTTCCGTCAGTGCGTTCAGCAGAAAATGCCACCGGTTGACTGCAGTAAGGCCGGCGACCCGAAACGTTGCGATCTGCACCAAAAAGCGCGGGAAGCCTGCAAAGACAAACTTGGCCCGGAACATAAAGCCTGCCTGCGCGAGCAGTTCAACGCCAAATAAAACCGACGCTGGTTTTTGCTTCCTGAACCGGTTGACCGCAGCAACCGGTTTTTTTATCAGTTACGTCGCCGCATCAACCTCGGCGCAACGCATCGAGCAGTGACGACAACCCGTTGTGATCAAGTTCCTGCATCAGTGCCAGCAAACGGCCAATCTCACCGTCCGGAAAACCTTGGCGGGCAAACCAGTTTAGATAATTGCCGGGCAAATCGGCAATCAGACGCCCTTTATATTTGCCATACGGCATGTTGCGGCTAACAAGTAATAACAGGTCGTCAGGGTTCATAGTGGCATTGTGCCAAAGGAATGGCCGCAAAGAAAACGGGGCAAAATGCCCCATTTTCATTTTCGCCAATTTTCAACCGTTGACCGCAGCAAGCGACCTGCGCTGAAACATAGTGCTTACTTAGTCGACAACGCCATCATCAAGTCATTGATGCGCTTGACGAAGCCAGCAGGATCATCAAGCTGGCCACCTTCAGCCAACAGTGCCTGTTCAAAAAGCAGCGCAGCCCAATCATCAAAACGGCTTTCCTCATATTTCAGACGCATGACCGCCGGATGATGCGGGTTGATTTCAAGAATCGGCTTAACATTAGGGGCCTGCTGTCCAGCTGCCTTCATCAGGCGGGCAAGATTTCCCGATGGGTCATGCTCGTCAGAGACTAGACAAGACGGCGAGTCGGTCAATCGGTAGGTGACACGAACATCTTTAACCTTGTCACCAAGAGATGCCTTCACCTTTTCCAGCAACTCCTTGTACTCATCAGCCGCCTTCTCAGCTTCCTGCTTTTCAGCCTCATCTTCGAGCGATCCGAGATCGAGTCCACCCTTGGCAACTGACTGCATTTGCTTACCCGCAAACTCTGTCAGATGACCAACCACCCACTCATCAACCCGATCCGAAAGCAGCAGGACTTCAATTCCCTTCTTACGGAAAATCTCCAGATGCGGACTGTTCTTGGCTGAGTTAAAGGTATCAGCGGTAACAAAATAGATTTTTTCCTGGCCTTCTTTCATGCGCGCAATGTACTCGGCCAACGAAACGGTTTGATCCACCGTATTCGCAAGTGTCGAGGCAAAACGAATCAGGCCGGCAATCCTCTCCTTGTTAGCATGATCCTCACCGACACCTTCCTTGAGCACAGCACCAAAAGCTTCCCAGAACTTGGTGTATTTCTCCTTATCGTTCTCAGCCAGGTCTTCAAGCATCGACAGAACTTTGCGCGTGCAACCACTGCGAATGCCATCGATATCCTTGCTCTGCTGCAGGATTTCACGCGACACATTGAGCGGCAAATCACTGGAATCAACGACGCCACGTACGAAGCGCATGTAGAGCGGCATCAGCTGTTCAGCATCGTCCATGATGAATACACGCCGCACATAAAGCTTGATGCCGTGGCGAGCATTGCGATCCCACAGATCAAATGGAGCGCGCGCCGGAATATAAAGCAGTTGGGTGTATTCCTGCTTGCCCTCAACACGCGCGTGCGACCAAGCCAATGGGTCTTCAAAATCATGAGAAACGTGCTTATAGAATTCCTTGTACTGCTCGTCGGTGATGTCAGACTTGGAGCGCACCCAAAGCGCACTCGCTTGATTGACCGTTTCGTCTTCCTCGGTCATCACCTGCTCGCCATCCTTCCAGTCTTCCTTCTTCATCACGATGGGCAGCGTGATGTGATCGGAATACTTGCGGATGAGTGACTTCAATTTCCAGCCACCCAGGAACTCATCCTCACCTTCACGCAGATGCAAGACGACATCCGTGCCTCGGCTCGCTTTTTCAACCATCTCAACGGTGTAATCACCTTCGCCGCCAGATTCCCAACAAACCGCCTGATTGGCTTCAACACCGGCGCGGCGGGAAGTAACAGTAACCTTGTCGGCAATAATGAAAGACGAATAAAAACCCACGCCAAACTGGCCAATCAAGTGTGCATCCTTGGCCTGATCACCCGTCATCGCCGAGAAAAACTCGCGTGTTCCCGATTTGGCAATGGTTCCAAGATGCGTTACTGCTTCATCACGGGAAAGACCAATACCATTGTCGGAAATAGAAACGGTGCGCGCCGCCTTGTTGAAGGAGATACGAATCTTCAGATCCGAATCGTCGCCATAGAGCGAACTATTGTTCAGCGCCTCAAAACGAAGCTTGTCACAAGCATCGGAGGCATTCGAAACCAATTCACGTAGAAAAATTTCCTTGTTGCTGTACAAGGAATGAATCATCAGATGCAGCAATTGTTTGACTTCAGCCTGGAAACCCAGGGTTTCGCGATTAGTAGCAGCAGATTCGGTCATGCGTAAAACTCCCAATAAAGCGTAACGAACGTGAATCGAGAGATGGGGCCTATACCGGATATTTCAAGGGTAATAAGCCAAGGAAATCCATTCGTAGACGGACAAAGCCCCGTCTCATGAGAAGAGAAGGGGCTTTGTTATGTGGGAGCCTGGCGGTGACCTACTTTCGCGAGCGGAAGCTCACTATCATCGGCGCGATGCTGTTTCACGGTCCTGTTCGGGA
>JBBSCQ010000022.1:0-48345 GCA_038250105.1 Burkholderiales bacterium
CCCCAGAAAACCAGGCCAGCAATCAGCGGAATCGAAATGGCAGTGATTACATCGGTGTTGAGGTGATGCAGCTCCTTCGTGCCCTTGGCTAAATATTGCACGAGTTGCGAACCGTAATAGGTCAGCACGACCACCGACAGGCCTTCGACCGTTTCCTGCAAACGCAGTTGCAACTTGGCGCGGCTGTTCATCTGGCCGAGCAGTTCCTGGTTCTGCCGTTCCAGCTCGATATCGACACGGGTGCGCAGCAACTGGCTGTTACGGGCGACGCGGGCCGAGAGTTCTTCCTGCCGGCGGCTGATTGCCTCGCAGGTGTTCATCGCCGGCAGCAAGCGGCGCTGCATGAATTCGAAGAAAGTTGGCAGGCCGGAGATACGGGTTTCGCGCAGCTCCTCGATGCGCTGCATGACCAGCCCGTGATAGGCGTGTGAAGCACCGAAGCGGAAGGTGGTGCGGGCGACGGAGTGTTCGACTTCGGCGGCCAGTGCGGACAGCGTGCCAAGTACTTCGCGCTCATCGGTCGGTGACTTGGCCTGGCCAATGCGGTCCATCAGTTCAGCCAATTGCTTTTCACCGTCGTACAGCCAGCGGCCGACTTCCTTGGCGACGGGCAGGCCGAGCAAGGACATCATTCGGTAGGTTTCGATCTCGACTAGGCGCTGTACCGTGCGGCCGGTCTGGCGCTGGGTCATGCCAGCGTTGAGAACGAGGAAGCGCGAGAAGCCATTGTCGATCTTGAAGTCGGTGAAAATCCAGGCGGTATCGTCGGCCACTCTTGCGGCGACCATCGTCCGGCCATTCGGCGTCAGGCTGGCAAGCACCGAATCCGGGCTGATTTCGTCGGTCGACCGCAGCTCGACGTGGGTGGCAACGATCAGCTTGCCGGGAATGCCGGAGATCCACTCGGGATGCACGGCGTCGAAGGCGGTGACATCCGGGTGCAGTTCCTCGCCGCTGGTCAGTGGCCGGAAGAAGGTGTAGCTGGAAAATTCGGTATGCAGCTCCCAGCGCATGCGGAAGGCGCCAGTGTCGATCATCAGGTGCGAATCGGAACTTTCGATCGAGTTGCAGACGTGGCCCTGGCAAAGTTTGCCGAGGTTGTCGCGGGCGGCCGGCGCTTTCTCGGTGCTGTGCTTGAAGACCAGATGTGAGACGAGCATCGCCCCAACCAGCGGTACAGGCGGCCGGGCGTGGAACTCATTGTTCAGGCGCTGGCGGAGCGGGTGCTCCTGTAGCTCGGAAAGCGTTAGACGAGGGTGCATGATCGGTGCCGATGGCGTCATTGTTGCGGTGCAGCAGATTGTAGCGTAAGCGATTCAGGATGCGGTGCGTGCGGTGAGGTAGCGGCCGAATTCCTTTTCCAGCCCGGGTGCCGTCTGTTCGAGCAGGAACTGGCGGAAACGCTGGCCGGCCGGCAGCAGACGCTTGCTATTCATATGCACGACGTACCAGGTGCGCTCGATCGGCGTGCCGATCACGTCGAGAATGCTGATCTCGGACGTTTTAAGTTCGAGTGGCAGGGTGTGCAGCGAAATCAGCGCGATGCCCATGCCGGCCATCACGGCCTGCTTGATCGTCTCGTTGCTGCCCATGCTGATTGTTTTGGCTGGCTTGAAAAGGTGATTCTTGAACATCTCTTCGGCAACCCGGCGCGAGCCCGAACCTTCCTCGCGGAGCAGGAAGATTTCGTGGCGCAGCTCCTGCAGATCGAAACGACGCGCCTCGCGCAGCGGGTGATCGGATGGCCCGATCAGGACGTAGGGATGGCTGGCCATCGGTTCGGCGTGAGCGTCTATTTCGACTGGAATACGCCCCATCACGGCAAGGTCGATGGCGTTGTCTTGCAGCTTTTGCAGCAGGCTTTCGCGATTGCCGACCGAGAACTGCACCTCGATGCCCGGATGCGCCTGCGAAAACTGGGCGAGCAGACGCGGCATAAAATATTTGGCGGTGCTGACCAGACCAACTGACAACTGGCCGGCTTCTGCCCCAAGTAGCCCCTGCAGATTGGCCTCGGCATCCTTGATCTCACCGAGCACGCGCAGGGCGTGGTGCATCAGCAGGTCACCGGCATCGGTCAATGCGACGCCGCGCCCCATGCGCTCAAAGAGTGGCAGGCCGACATTGTCTTCGAGTTGCTTGAGCTGCATCGAGACAGCCGGCGGCGTCAGGTGCAGTTCTTCGGCGGCGCGGGCGTAGCTCAGGTGGCGGGCGGCGACGACAAAAATCTGCAGTTGGCGCAGCGTCAGGGTGCGGATGAAGTTCATGGGGAGGTGAATTTCGTGGCGTCTAGGTTCAGTGAAAGCTGACTTTAGAGGGCGACCTCTACGGCGTCAATCAGCGCGTTAGATTCAGGTAAACCATGGGCAGGGTTTCCGGCAGGCGTTCGATGTGGTCGAGTACCCGCCAGTTACGTCCGAAAATGGCGCCGACATAGGCATCGGCCTGCGGGTCGAGACTCAGACAAAAAGAGGTGATTCCTGCGGTCGACAGTGATTCGACGGCATTTTTGCAATCAGCGATCAGGTACTGCGGGTCGCTGACATCGATGTCGGCCGGTTCGCCGTCAGTCAATACGAGCAATATGCGTTTTTCGCTGCGCCGCGCCCCGAGCATTTGCCCGGCATGGCGCAGGGCGGCGCCCATCCGCGTCGACCAGCCGGCCTCAACGGCCGCCAGCCGCGCCTTGACGGTATCGTCCCAGGCTTCGGAAAAGCCCTTGATGTGGTGGTAGCGCACTTCGTGCCGCGTGTTCGAGTGAAAGCCGGCGATGGCGCAGGCGTCGCCCAGTTGATCAATGGCCCAGCCGAGCAGGGCGACGGCTTCACGGGCGGTATCGAGAATGCGCTGGCCGCTGCCCGGCAGGCTGGTGTTTAGTGATTCTGACAGGTCAATGAGCAGCAGCACGCTGATGTCGCGGCTGTCGGTGCGCTGGCTGATGTTGATGCGCGGCTCCGGCAGGTAGCCGCTCTTCCAGTCGACCAGCGCGCCGATGGCCACATCGAGATCAAGTTCGCTGCCTTCTTCCTGATAGCGCTGGCGGACTCGGTCCTGCGGTTTGAGCTGGTCAAGCAGGCGCTTCAGTTGGCGAGCGAGGATGGCATGTTTGGCCAGCAACTGGTCGATGTCAGCGGCGCGACCGGCCGGGTGCAAGGCT
This sequence comes from Burkholderiales bacterium, assembly GCA_038250105.1. Taxonomy (GTDB): domain Bacteria; phylum Pseudomonadota; class Gammaproteobacteria; order Burkholderiales; family Rhodocyclaceae; genus Azonexus. Next base: position 3,158 of record JBBSCQ010000022.1, read on the forward strand.
TCATAGACAGCCGTCCAGTCCGGCCGCTCGCTTTGCGCGGCGTAATCCCATTCCGGATAGTGGCGCGGTGGCAGGCTGTCTGGCTCGTCGCGCGTGGTGGCCGGCGGCGGGTCAAACAAATCTTCTTCGTCGCCGGCTTCGATGAAAGTCCACAGGTGGCGGTTGTCGTCACGGTAGTCGATTTCGGTGTCGGTGAAATGGACCCGGGCGAACTGGTCGCCGGGCTGGCGGCTGCGCGTCGCATAGCGCATGGCGAGGTCGGCGATGGCGCGGGTTGAGGTGTCGCCGTCGGCGAGCAGGCGGTGAAAGTGGCCGACAAATTCCTTGAGCAGCGGGTCGGCATAGCCGTGTTCGGCATCAAGGCAGGCGCGTGACAGGCAGCTTAGCCGGTGGCGCAGACAGCTCTCGCTGGCCGGGTCGCAGGCACCAGCGGTGGGCTTCGGGTGGAGCGCCAGCAGGGTCGTGGCGAGGCCGGGGAAGCGGCGCAGCAGCAGGGTGTCGATGCGCGCATCTTCGAAAGTTTCGACGGTGAGGCGTTGCAGCGGACTCCAGTTGTCGGCGACGAGTGGCTGGCTCCAGCGGCGGTGACCGGCCAGATGGGCGAGCATGGCGCGGTAGCGGTTCAGCCCGTTGACGCCGGGGCGATCGTCCAGCGCGTCGGGCAGGCGGATGCCGTCGGCGGCGAGATAGGGTTGCAGGCGCTGTTCGGCAAAAGCGGTCGAGTAGGGGACGAGTGCGCTGTCGTCTTGCCACAGGGCTTGCAGGGTCAGGCTCAGGCGGCGCTCGACGCGAGCGAACAGCGTGCCGTCGCGTTGGCGCTGCAGGATGGCGCGGCTTTCCGGGGCGGCCAGCGCGAAATAGGCGCGCTGGCGCTCCGGGTGATCGCCGCTCAGGCGGATGCCGTCGTCCAGCCAGCGGCGCAGGCCGGCCAGCGCCACAACGCCGAGCAGGCGAGGCGCTTCGCGGAGAAATACGGGCAGAGCCGGGCTGGCTTCAGTGGCATTCTGGCCGTGGATGGAACCTGAGGTACGGGCGGCGAGATCGAGAACCAGCGTCAGGTAATGTTGCAGAGCTTCGGCTGTGCGCAGCTTTTCGGCAACTGCTGCCAGCGTTTGCAGCAGCGGCGTGACGGCCGGGCCGTTGGGCGATTTTTGCAGCCTCCGGATGGCGGCCATCAGCGGCGGCAGGGTCGCCGACTGAGCGAGACCCGTAGCGCTGAGCACGGTCGGCCAGTGTTCGAGAAAGGCGAGCAAGGGTTCGGCGCCGCGCCCGAGTTTGCCGATGAAGCTGGCGGCCTCGATGAAATCGCCCAGGTCGTCATCCGTGATGACTCGCCGGGCCGCACCGTAGCAGGCGTCGAAGACATCGGCCACCGCCGCGAAGCCGCAATCGAGCACCAGCCAGGCGGCCTGCGCGGCCGGGCTGGCCATGCGCCGCTGGCGGGCATCGGCAACGCTGCGAATGCCGGGGACGGCCATCGTCGTTCAGCCGAAAACGGCGTTGATGGCGTGATCGAGCGTGTCGATGATGTCTGCGTCGTCGGTGATCGGACGCACCATCGCCATCCGGCAGGCGTCGACCGGTGCGACGCCCTGACGAATCAGTGTCGCGGCATAGACGATCAGCCGGGTCGAGATGCCTTCGTCGAGGCCATGACCTTTCAGGCGCCGGCCAGCGGCGGCGACGGCGATCAATTTCGCGGCAATTTCGGCGTCGACCGCAGCTTCCTCGGCGACGATGCGCGCCTCAAGTTCGGCTGGCGGGTAGTCGAACTGGAAGGCGGTGAAACGCTGTTTGGTTGATTGCTTGAGATCCTTCATCAGGCTCTGGTAGCCCGGGTTGTAGGAAATGACCAGCTGGAAATCCGGGTGGGCGTCGAGGCGTTCGCCCTTCTTGTCGAGCGGCAGCGTGCGCCGGTGGTCGGTTAGTGGGTGGATGACGACCAGCGTGTCCTGTCGTGCTTCGACGATTTCGTCGAGGTAGCAGATGGCGCCGATGCGCGCCGCCAGCGTCAGCGGCCCGTCCTGCCAGCGCGTGCCGTTGGCGTCGAGCAGGAAGCGGCCGACCAGGTCGGCGGCGGTCATGTCCTCATTGCAGGCGACGGTGATCAACGGTTTATCGAGCTTCCAAGCCATGTATTCGACCAGCCGCGACTTGCCGCAACCGGTCGGCCCTTTGAGCATGACCGGCAGACGGGCGGCGTAGGCCGCCTCATAGAGCGCGATCTCGTTGCCCTGCGGGGCGTAGAACGGCTGCTGGCGAATCTTGCAGGTTTCAGCATTGAGCATGATGTCGCGTCTCCGGTCAGTGCTTAGCGCTTACTTGTGGGCGCCGAGCTTGTCGCGCCAGCCCGGGTAAATCTGGTCGGCGTCTTTCGGGAAGGAGGCAAAGGCACGGGCGAATTCCGGGTGTTCCTTGGCCCATTCGACCGGGTCGGCCTTGGCTTTCCAGCATTCATAAGCCTGACGCAATGACTTGGCACCGGCCGCCGGGCTGTCGATGTGGCCGTAGGCGCCGCCGCCGGCGGTGTTGATGACATTGCCGTGACCGAGGTTTTCGAAGAAGCCGGGTAGGCGCAGCGCATTCATGCCGCCGGATATGATCGGCGTCGTCGGCTTCATGCCGTACCACTTCTGGAAGTAGGCCGGCCCCTGGTATTCCTCGCGCTCAATGATGTAGGCGATGGCGCGGTCATCCTTATCGCCTTCCATCTTACCGTAGCCCATCGTGCCGACGTGGATGCCGGAAGCCCCTTGCAGGCGCGCCATTTTGGCCAGCACGTAAGCGGTGTAGCCGCGCTTGGCCGACGGCGAAGTGACGGCACCGTGGCCGGCCCGGTGGTAATGCAGGTACTGGCGCGAAAAGTAGCGGCGGGCGGTGGTCACCATGCCCGGGCCGCCGACATAACCGTCGACCAGGAAAGCCACCTTGTCGGCATCCGGCCCAAAAGTTTCGAGCACGTATTCACCACGGGCGATCATCTCGCCATGGTCGTCGGCGGTGATGTTGGCCGAGAAAATCTTTGCTTCGCCGGTTTCGTCCATGGCGCGCTTCATGGCGTCATAAACCAGTGGAATGACTTTTTTCATCGGGCAAAACACCTGATTGCCCTGCGGCTCGTCGTTCTTGATGAAATCGCCGCCCAGCCAGAACTGGTAGGCAGCGGCTGCGAAGGGTTCCGGGCGCAGGCCGAGCTTGGGCTTGATGATGGTGCCGGCAATATAGCCGCCGTTTTCAACCGGCCGGCCAAGGATGCGCCAGAGGTTGCTGATGTCGACTGCCGGGCCGTCAAACAGCTCGATGGCACGGCGTGGCACGTAGAAGTCGTAGAGCTTTGCATGCTCGATATCGCCCATACCCTGGTTGTTGCCGACGGTCAGCGTCAGGAAAGAGACGATCATCATCCGGCCGTCGATGATGTTGCGGTCGAAGAGATCAAGCGGGTAGGCGATGCGCATTTCCTCGGTCGCCTCGTCGATCATATAGACCAGCGCATCAACGCCCTTAGTGAATTCGTCGGTAGTGCATACCTCGACATTAGTGCCGGTGGAAGACTCGGCGGCGAAGTGGGCGGCCGCCTCCAGGTAGCCGTAGCCGGCCTTGGGCTTCATCTTGTAGGCGCACAGAATGTGCTGGCCCCCGGCAATCAGTTCGGCTTCGGTCAGGCTGAGGTCGGCATAGCGGTTTGACTGGTCCATCGTCTTGTCTCCTTGTGGTGTTGTTTGCCAGAGCGGCTGCGATGGACTGAATATTAGGAAAAGCTATAGATAAATAAAAGTCACATATTTTTATCAAACCATTAAGTTATCGCTGATGTTTTTGCGGAGGCGTTGGCGAGTGATGGCAGGGTGAAAGTTGGGGTAATTTCAAGATTTATCCGGCTAAATGCAGGATAGAAGGCAGAGTTCATCAGCAAGAAGCCCGCCGAGAATTTTTTGGGGCGACGGCCCGGGGCAACGGCAGGCATCATATTTTGCAACGCACAATGCCATTGATGGTTTGTTGGACCATTGGCGATGGTTCCGGCCCCCTTCGAAACCCCCCTGCGTCAGGCCGGTTTACGCAGCACATCGACGCGCTGTGGGTTGAGGAAAGTGGCGCCTTCCGGGGTCAGGTGGGCGGTGAATCGCGCCTGAACTTGCTGGTATAACTCGGCTGAGAGCTGGTGGTTGGAGTGGGTGACGCGAATCATCCGGGCGTCGAATTGTTCGAAATTGTCGAACCGGCTGCGGGTGTTGAAGAAGAGTTGACGGTCGAGCGCCAGCCGGCCCGTGTCCACTGCCTTGCAGACGGCGGTGAACGCGGCTTCGCGAACGTTTTTTTCGTCGTGGAACAGGCGCAGGATGTCGTTAAATTTTCCGGCATAAACTGGTTCGGAAATCCAAGCCAGTCCGCCCGGCTTCAGAACGCGGGCAATCTCTGCCAAAGCCTGGTCCATATCGGCCAGCGGCACATGGTGCAGCGACTTGAACATGATGACGATGTCCACGCTGTCGTCCTCGGCCGGAATGGCCTCGGCACCGCCGTGGGCAAAGCTGACGCCGGTCAGGTCGGTGATCAGCAGGTTGCGGGCGTGTTGGATGAGATCAACCTCCAACGCAACAATTTCCCGAATGCGCCCCGTTTCCGCCAGGCTGCGAGTTTTCTCGGCCTTGCCGCAGCCGAGTTCGAGGACTCGGGCGCCGTCAAGTGGCAGTTCTCCGAGCATCAGTTTTACTTCATTGACCAGCGTGGTCTGGGTCGGGTCAGCGATTTTCATGGGCGTTTTTACGTTGAATGACGAGGCGAAATATTAACCGATGGCGATATTCGTGGCGCCGGCCAATATCCTTTCCGCGTCAAGGTGCAAAAATTTGCTGCAGCTCGTTCAAACGAGTCTTGCCGAGATCGTCCACCACGCGCCGGGCACCGGCAAAGTGCTGGCCGGCAGTGTAGGCGTTGGTCGTGATCAGGCAAGACAATCCTGCGGTCAACGCCGATTTCAGGCCATTTTCTGAATCTTCGATAGCGAGGCAGGCGCTAGCTGGAAGGTTCAGCCGTTCGAGCACCCAGCGGTAGATATCCGGCGCCGGTTTTTTGGCCGGCACGACGTCGCCGGCGCCGATGGCGTCGAACCACGCACTCGAACCGGGGGCGAGGCTGGCGTTGAGGAGGGCGGTGACGTTTTCTGGCGTGGTCGTCGTGGCGATGGCCAGGCGAATGCCGGCTTGCCGTGCCTCGCCGATCAAGCGGGCGATGCCAGGCCGCAAGGGCAGGCCGCCTTGTTCGACCCGCCGCAGGTAATGTGCCGTCTTGGCGGTATGCAGCGCCTTGATCAATGCGGCGAAGTCCGGCCGGGCGGCTGTGCCGGGCGAATGGCGTTCAGCGAAGTGGCGCATGCGCTCTTTGCCGCCAGTAATATCGAGCAGTTGGCCGTAAAGCGCTTCATCCCAAATCCAGTCCAGTCCATGTTCGGCAAAGGCTGCATTAAAGGCGGGGAGGTGGCCGTCGCGCTCGGTGTCAGCCAGCGTGCCGTCGACGTCGAAGATCAGGGCTTTGAGTGTGTGCATGCCGCCAACGATAGCGGTGGGTGGGTGCGCTAGCCAGTCAGGATTTCTGAACTGCCTGATAAGCCTTGATTTAATAAGCAATCACTTACTTGGCCAATAAGAAAGTCTGACTATCGCTTAATTAAGAAGTCACTTATCTTTGCTGCCAATGCGGTAAAACAAAAATGATTGGAGACACCATGCAATTCGGTCGTACCACCCTCTCGAAATTTGTCATTGAAAACACTCGGTCCAGTCACGGCGAACTCGGCGCTCTGCTCATCGACGTCGCCGCCGCTGTCAAGACCATCTCGGCGATGGTCGCCAAGGGGGCGCTGGCTGGCCATCACGGCGCGCTGGATAGCACTAATATCCAGGGCGAGGTGCAGAAGAAGCTTGATGTACTAACTAACGAGGCCATCCTGCGCCATTGCGAATGGGGCGGCCAGCTGGCCGGCATGGCTTCTGAGGAAATGGACGACCCGTATCCGATTCCCGCTGAGTATCCGCGTGGCCGCTACCTGTTGGTTTTCGACCCGCTCGACGGTTCCTCGAATAGCGACGTTAATGTCTCGGTCGGAACCATTTTTTCGATATTTTCCCGGTCGACCGCAGGCGACGCCGAACTTGGCGACTACCTGCGCCAAGGCAGCGAACAGGTGGCCGCCGGCTACGCCATCTACGGCCCGTCGACGATGATGGTGCTGACGCTGGGCAACGGCACGCACGGTTTCACGCTCGACCGGGAGAGCGGCAACTTCCTTCTGACCCACGCCAATATCCGGGTGCCGGAAGAGACTCGCGAATTTGCGATCAATACTTCCAACGAGCGCTTCTGGGAACCACCAGTGCAGCGTTATGTCAGTGAGTGTAAGGCGGGCAAAACAGGCGTCCGCGGCGCTGACTTCAATATGCGCTGGATCGCCTCGATGGTCGCCGAAGTACATCGCATCCTGATTCGCGGCGGCATTTTCATGTATCCGAAAGACAGCAAGGACACGAGTAAACCGGGGCGCCTGCGCCTGCTCTACGAAGCCAACCCGATGGCGATGCTGATCGAGCAAGCCGGTGGCGCGGCGAGCACTGGCCGCCAGCGCATTCTTGAGGTGCAGGCCGATGCGCTGCATCAGCGCGTTCCAGTCATCCTCGGCTCGAAGCAAGAGGTCGAGCGCTTGGAGCGCTATCACCAGGAATACGACACCGGCGCCGACCGCCCCTTCGTTTCGCCGCTGTTCTCGGAACGCTCGCTGTTCCGCGATCAGGCGTAAGGAGCTGACGATGATCTCGTCATCCCCATGAAAACGGGGATCCAGTTCTTTGAGTTTTCTGGATTCCCGCCTGCGCGGGAATGACAAATCAATCGGTGCTTGGTAGAGCAAAAGAATTTACATCTGCAGGGAGAAACAAATGTCCGTCAAACACCCCATCATCGCCATCACCGGCTCGTCCGGCGCCGGTACCAGTACGGTAATGCAGAGCTTTCAGCACATCTTTCGCCGGGAGTGCCTCAATGCGCAGATCGTCGAGGGCGATTCATTTCATCGCTACGACCGTATGGCGATGCGCGCCGAAATGAAGGCGCAGGAAGTGGCCGGCAATCGCAACTTTAGCCACTTCGGTCCCGGCGCCAATCTGCTTGAGGCGTTGCAGGATCTCTTCATCGCCTACGGCCAGAATGGCGCCGGCAAGGTCCGCAAATACCTGCACGATGCCGGCGAAGCGGAGCCCTTCGGGCAGGAACCGGGCACCTTTACGCCCTGGCAGGAGATCACCGCAGCGACTGATCTGATGTTCTATGAAGGCCTGCACGGTGCCTACGCGGATGAACAGATCGATATCGCCAAACAGGTTGATCTCTGCGTTGGTGTTGTCCCGACCATCAACCTCGAATGGATCCAGAAGCTGCACCGCGACCAGAAAATGCGTGGCTATTCGCAGGAAGCAGTCACTGACACCATCCTGCGTCGCATGCCGGATTACGTCAGCCACCTCTGCCCGCAATTTTCGCGCACCCATGTCAATTTTCAGCGCGTGCCGATTGTCGATACCTCTAATCCCTTCATCGCGCGCGATATTCCGACGGCTGACGAGAGCATGGTGGTTATCCGTTTTGCCAACCCGAAAGGTATCGACTTCCAGTATCTGCTCAACATCCTGCATGGCGGCATGCTGACGCGCCCGAATACCTTGGTTGTGCCCGGCGGCAAGATGGGCCTGGCCATGCAGATGATTTTCACGCCGATGGTCCTTCGCCTGATGGACCAGAAGCGCCGCGCCTGACACGACAAAAAATAGGAGAGAGAAATGAGCCATAACATGAGCCAAACAATGAGCGAAAACATGAGCCAACATACTTCCCGTCGCGAACTGGCCAACGCCGTCCGTTTTCTTGCGGTCGACGCCGTAGAAAAGGCGAAATCCGGCCACCCCGGCGCGCCGATGGGCATGGCCGACATTGCCGAAGTGCTCTGGCGCGACCATTTGAAACATAACCCGGGCAACCCGCACTGGCCGGATCGTGACCGCTTTGTGCTGTCGAATGGCCACGGATCGATGCTGCTCTATGCGCTGTTGCACCTGACCGGCTATGACCTGTCGATTGATGACCTGAAGAACTTTCGTCAGCTCGGCAGCCGTACCGCCGGGCACCCGGAAGTCGGCCACACGCCCGGCGTCGAGACGACCACCGGCCCACTCGGCCAGGGGCTGACCAACGCCGTCGGTATGGCGCTGGCCGAAAAACTGCTGGCCCAACGCTACAACCGGCCGGGTTGCGAGATCGTTGATCACCGCACCTGGGTCTTCGTCGGCGACGGATGCCTGATGGAAGGCATTAGCCACGAAGCCTGTTCGCTGGCCGGCGTCTGGGGTCTCGACAAGCTGACCTGCTTATATGACGACAACGGGATTTCCATCGACGGCCACGTCAAAGGCTGGTTCCGCGACGACACGCCGGCCCGCTTCCGCGCTTACGGCTGGCACGTTGTCGGCCCGGTCGACGGCCACGATTCAGCCGCCGTTGCCGCCGCCATCGCCGAGGCAAAAACCGTATCCGGCCAGCCGACGCTGATCGTCTGCCGCACACAGATCGGTTGGGGTTCGCCGAACAAAGCAGGTTCGCATGACGTCCATGGGGCACCGCTCGGTGCTGACGAAATGGCTGCCACCCGGGCGGCGCTCAACTGGCCGCATACGCCGTTCTCTGTGCCGGATAGCCTGCGTGCCGAGTGGGATTGCCGCGCCAGCGGTGCTGCCGCTGAAGCCGGCTGGCAGGCAAAATTCGCCACCTACCGCGCCCAGTATCCGGAACTTGCGGCGGAGTTTGAGCGCACTCAATCTTGCGGTCTACCGGAAAAATGGCCCGAAATTAAAAGTGAACTGTTTGCCAATGCCGGCCGTCGGGAAAGCGCCATCGCCACCCGCAAGTCATCGCAGAACTGCCTTGACCTGCTGGTCGACCGACTCCCTGAACTGCTCGGCGGTTCGGCCGACCTGACTGGCTCCAACCTGACTGCCGGAAAAGGCAGCGTTGCCCTGCATGAAGCGGGCGACCGGCAGCCTAACTACATTTCTTACGGTGTTCGCGAATTTGGAATGACGGCGATCATGAACGGTGTCGCCCTGCATGGTGGCTTGATTCCCTACGGCGGCACTTTCGCCGTGTTCTCCGATTACGCCCGCAACGCGATTCGGATGAGCGCCCTGATGAAGTTGCGTGTCGTCCATGTTTTGACCCATGATTCGATTGGTCTTGGCGAGGACGGCCCGACCCACCAGCCGATAGAACATGCCGCCAGCTTGCGCGTCATTCCCGGCCTCGACGTCTGGCGTCCGTGTGATGAGCTGGAAACGGCCACCGCCTGGGTTGAGGCAATCGAGCGCATGGGTGAGAACAGCGGCCCTTCCGCCCTACTCCTGTCGCGCCAGAATCTACCGCAATACGGCGCGGCCGAAAGCCGGGTGGAAGGTGCCAGGCGCGGTGGCTATGTCCTGTCAGAAGCAGAAGGCCCGATCCAGGCGGTGATTATCGCCACTGGCTCGGAGGTTTCCTTGGCCATGCAGGCGCAGCAGATGCTCAAAACGCAGGGGGTTGCGGTCCGCGTCGTCTCGATGCCTTGTACGCGGCGTTTTGATCGCCAGCCGTCGAGCTGGAAGAACAGCGTCTTACCGGCCATGATTGCCCGGGTCGCCGTTGAGGCCGGGCAGACCGATATTTGGCGCAAGTATGTCGGTCTTGACGGCGAGGTGCTCGGTATCGACGAGTTCGGTGCATCGGCGCCCGCGCCGGCGCTTTATCAGCATTTCGGCCTGACTAGCGAATGCCTGGTCCAAACGGTGCTGCGCGCCATTGTGAGCAGCGGGGGCAGCGATGGCGATTTTTAGTCGCGAGTTGGCCATTGGCCGTCGTTAGTTTTTAGCTAACGACTCACCACTAATTACTAACAACTATCTGGAGACAACACCATGGCAATACGGGTGGCAATCAACGGCTTCGGCCGGATCGGGCGGATGGCCTTTCGGGCCATCGCCAAAGAGGCGGAATTCGCCAATTTCGAGGTGGTCGCCATCAACGACTTGCTTGAGCCGGACTACCTCGCCTACATGCTCAAGTACGACTCGGTGCACGGCAATTTCGCCGGCAAAATTACCGTCGAAGGCAGCCATCTGGTTGTCGACGGCAAAAATATTCGCCTCAGCGCCATCAAGGACGCCGCTGAACTGAACTGGGGGGAGGTCAAGGCCGATGTGGTGATCGAGGCGACCGGGCATTTCCTGACCCAGGAAAGCTGCGAGAAACACCTGACGGCGGGGGCGAAAAAAGTTGTCCAGTCGGCGCCAGGCAAGGACGAGACGCCGATGTTCGTCTTCGGGGTCAATCATCAGAAATATGCCGGCGAAACCATCATATCGGCGGCTTCGTGCACGACCAACTGCCTGGCGCCAGTGGCCAAGGTGCTGCACGATCACTTCGGCATCAAGCGCGGCCTGATGAGCACGGTGCATGCTGCAACGGCGACACAAAAGACCGTCGATGGCCCCTCCGGCAAGGATTGGCGCGGCGGGCGCGGCATCCTTGAAAACATCATCCCGTCCACCACGGGCGCCGCCAAGGCCGTCGGCAAAGTCATTCCGGAGCTAAAAAAGAAGCTGACCGGCATGGCCTTTCGCGTGCCGACCTCCGATGTTTCGGTGGTCGACCTGACCGTCGAGCTGGAAAAACCGGCCAGCTACGAAGAAATCTGCCAGGCCATGAAGGCCGCCTCGAGCAAAGGGCCACTCAAGGCGGTGCTCGGCTATACCGATGAGAAGGTCGTTTCTACCGATTTTCGTGGCTGCGCCAAGCCGTCGGTTTTCGACGCCACGGCGGGCATCGCGCTCGACCCTACCTTCGTCAAGGTCGTGGCCTGGTACGACAACGAATACGGCTACACCTGCAACATGCTGCGCCTCGTCCAGCACATTGCCCACAAGGAAGCGCCAACAAAATAATTCTGGCGTCATTGCGCCGCCTTGCCGTACCGCTTGTCCTGTCTGCGGCGGCGCGCCTAGCCAGAATCGCTACGCTTCATTTTGTTAACGCTTCCCTAAAACATTAAGGACTCACCATGGCTCTCATTTCCCTGCGCCAACTGCTCGACCACGCGGCCGAACATAGCTACGGTCTACCTGCTTTCAACGTCAATAACATGGAGCAGATCCAGGCCATCATGCAGGCGGCCGAAGCCTGCGACAGCCCGGTCATCCTGCAGGCCTCGGCCGGGGCGCGCAAATATGCCGGCGAGCCTTTCCTGCGCAAGCTGGTCGAGGCTGCCATCGAGCAGTACCCGGATATTCCGGTCTGCCTGCATCAGGACCACGGCACCTCGCCGGCCGTCTGCCAGCAGTCGATGCGCAGCGGTTTTTCCAGCGTCATGATGGATGGCTCGCTGGGGACTGACGGCAAGACGCCAACGAGCTACGCCTACAACGTTGAAACGACGCGCCAGGTGGTTGAAATGGCGCATTACATCGGCGTTTCGGTCGAAGGCGAACTAGGCTGCCTCGGTTCGCTAGAAACCGGCGAGGCCGGCGAGGAAGACGGCATCGGCGCGGCCGGTAAGCTCGATCACGCGCAAATGCTGACCGACCCGGAAGAAGCCGCCGACTTCGTCGCCCAGACTGGCGTCGATGCGCTGGCCATCGCCATCGGTACCAGCCACGGTGCTTACAAGTTCACTCGGCCGCCGACTGGCGAAATCCTCGCCATCGACCGCATCAAAGCCATCCACGCCCGTATTCCGAACACCCATCTGGTCATGCACGGCTCTTCCAGTGTGCCGCAGGAGTGGCTGGCGGTTATTCGCCAGTACGGCGGCGCGATGAAGGAAACCTACGGTGTGCCGGTTGAGGAAATCGTCGAGGGCATCCGCCACGGCGTGCGCAAGGTCAATATCGACACCGATATCCGCCTCGCCATGACCGGCGCCATGCGTAAAGCGATGGCTGAAAAACCGGAAGAATTCGATCCGCGCTTTTTCCTCAAGGCGGCCACGGCAGCCGCCAAGGACATCTGCGTTCTCCGTTTTCAAGCGTTTGGTTCGGCCGGTCAAGCGGCTCGAATCAAGCCGGTTTCGCTGGAAAAAATTGCCGCCACTTACCGCAGCTAAATTCAGTTAAGCCTGTACCCGATCACTCTGCGACGTTCGTCGTCTTTGGCCCCGTTCGCGGGGCCTTTTTTTCTTCCCAAGGAGTCCGCAATGTCCACTAGCAATTTCGTCATCGCCCCGAGCCTGCTCTCCGCCAACTTCGCCAAACTGGGCGAAGAAGTCGCCAACGTGATTGCCTCGGGTGCCGACTGGATTCACTTTGACGTGATGGACAACCATTACGTCCCCAACCTGACCATCGGCCCGCTGGTTTGCGAAGCGATTCGCCCCTGCACGACAGCGCCGATTGACGTTCATTTGATGGTAAAACCGGTCGACCGCATCATTCCCGACTTTGCCAAGGCCGGCGCCAACATCATCACCTTTCACCCGGAAGCTTCCGAGCATGTCGATCGCAGTCTGTCACTGATCCGCGAGGCTGGCTGCCAGTCCGGCCTGGTTTTCAACCCGGCAACCCCGCTTGATCTGATGGATCATGTTCTCGACAAGATCGACGTGATCCTGCTGATGAGCGTTAATCCCGGCTTTGGCGGTCAGAAATTTATTCCCGGCACGCTGGCCAAGGCCCGTTTGGCGCGCGCCAAGCTTGATGCTTATGAAAGGGAAAGCGGTCGGCGGATTCGTCTGGAGATTGATGGCGGCGTGAACACGGCCAATATTGCCGAGATTGCCCGTGCCGGCGTTGATGCCTTCGTCGCCGGTTCGGCGGTTTTTGGTGCCAGCAAGGAGAGCGACCCGCATCGTTACGACTCGATCATCAGCGCCTTGCGCGGGCAATTGGCGAGCCTCTGATGAAATTCAAATCAGTCACCTTTGATCTTGATGGCACGCTGCTCGATACCGTGGCCGATCTTGCCGAGGCGAGCAATCGCACCATGCTGGAGTTGGGGCAATTGATCTACAGCGAGGACGAAATTCGCAGCTTCATCGGGCGTGGGATCAATGTCCTCGTTGAGCGTTGTCTAACGCGGGGGAGCGCCCCTGAGCCGGAATTGCTGGCGCGCGGCATTGAAATTTTCAAACGTCACTATGCTGCGGTCAACGGTGAAATGGCAGCCTTTTATCCGGGCGTGCTTGAAGGTCTGAAAGCTTGGCGGGCGGCCGGCTTGCCGATGGGCGTCGTGACCAACAAGGCCGGCGATTTCACCCTGGCCTTGCTCAAGAAAAAAGGTCTGGCCGATACCTTTGATGTGGTCGTGGCCGGTGATACGACCCCCCACAAAAAGCCGCATCCCGAACCGATTTATCATGCCTGCCGGGTGATGGGCTGCGATGCTTCCAGCAACCTGCATATTGGTGATTCGATCCACGATATTCATGCAGCCAAGTTGGCCGGCAGTGCTGCCTATTGCGTGCCTTACGGCTACAACGAAGGGCGCGCGGTACGGGCGGAAGACTGCGATGCGCTGGTTGCCGATTTGATCGAAGCGCTCGCCGTCGCCCGCGCCTGAAAAAAATAGCCGCTTGTGGACTGGTGGCGCAGTTCAGCGCCTGGGTGAGTCGTATCAGATTGTCCCGTTCGAACGGCCGGGGGAGTTTCTGTGCGAGTTGCGGATATTCCCTTACCTCGTGACTTGGGGGCCTTCGCTGTGTCAGGGAATATCCGCAACCGCGACTAATTGCCAGTGAACAGTGGCGCCAGCACAGCTTCAGTAGCCAGCGGTGCTTTGCCCTGCTGGCTTAGCCAGACGAAACGGTGGTCGGGCGCCGCTGCGATGGCTGCCTGGGCTGCGGGTAGATGCGTCTGGTCATTAATCAGAACGACCACGCGGCGCAATCCTGGTGTCGTGCTCAGGACGTTCAGTTCGTGCAGACAGCCTTTGTTTTCGGCTACGAAATTGCGCAGGTCCATCAAGACAATGTCGCTAACCCGGACCAGCTCGGTCAGTGCTTCCTGCCAGGTCGTATCGTGGCAGTAGCATTCATTGACCCGGTAACGCCCTTCGACATCGGGCTGCCATTCAAAGGCGGCCAGGCGGCGCGGGACATCTTCCGGGCTGTGGATGAAACGTTCACCGAGGCGACCGTCGATGAAAGTGAAGATGTCATCGGCGTCGATGGTACGTTCGATCAAGTCCGTGCCGGCGATCAGTACCGTGTTGCCGGTCAGACGCCAGCGCTCGATGACGCGGTCGAAGATGTCCTGAACGTTGGCATCCTGCTGAAAAACGCGGAGTACGAGCAGGGTGGGCGGTCGGCCGGTCGCTAGTGGTTTGGCGCGAAGTTGCATCAACTTGGCACCGAGCGGAATCCACAGCAACGGCAGGAAACAGACCAGCGCACCCCAGCCCAGGCTACCAATCGCCGCCAGGGCGGGGCCGATCAGGGCGATCGTCCAGACGGCGGTGAATAGGTAGAACAGTTCGGAGATTTGCCGTTGCCGGTAGGCCTGGGCCAGCCAGCGGCCGAGCGCTCGGGCCGGCCACCAGGCGACCAGCCAGGGCAACAGGGCGAAGAGAATAATCGCTGAAATTGCCCCGAGCCAACTGGCCAACCATTGAATGACCGGGTTGTCGGCGGCGACCAGAACGCCAAGAAAGTCGACGCCAAGAAGCGAAGAGCCGCTGAATAGCATGAACAAAGGGGCCAACCATGGCCCAACGGCGCGCGTTGCGCTGCCCAAACAAAGCGCGGTGACGACGACGAGCGGCAGGCCGATGTCGAAGAGCATCCAGCCGAAGACTTGCGCAAAACTGACTGATTCGTTGGTGCGCCAGCTGAGGAGCGGCACGGCGAGAATGAACCAGCCGAACATGGCGCCGAAAAAGCGCCAGCGCGACCAGCGGCTGATCATGGCGATCACGGGCAGCACCGGCCAGGCGTAGGCGGCGCCAAGGGTTATAACGGTTTTTAAAGTAATTGGCCCGTCGGCAATGACCTGCATGATCAGCGTTCGGGTCAGCGCCATGAGCAGCGTCAGGATGAGAAAAGAGAGGAGCAGCCGGTGGTAGGCGCGTTGGTTGTCGGCCAGGGTCAGTGGCGCTGGTGCGGTGCTGCGCGAGGGATATTGAGCCGGGATTTCCGGGCCGGTGGCGACCGTTGAAACAAGGGCTGATCCTGCGGTCGACAGTGAATTTAGCGGTATTTTCATCAGGCGTTGCATGCTCGCCCGATAGCGCTGTGCGACAAACCAAGCGCCGATCACCGCCAGCAAGGTGGCGATGATCAACAGCGTCAGTATTTTGCCGGAGGCCATTGCTCAGGCGGTCGATTGCAGGCCGGAAACATAGACCAGGCGACCGCTTGCGTCGGTGACATAACTCAGACATTGGCGGCGGTTAGCGCCTTGGCCCGGCGCTTTCAGTGAAATGTGCACCCAGCCGGAATTTGGCCCCTGGCGCGGGTCGTAACATTCGCAGATGATCTGATCGAAAGCGCTGAGATGATCACGCGCCCAGGTCGCCAGTGCGAGTGTGGCCATGCCGACAATTTCAATGTCGCAGGCTTCGCCACGGGCATGTTGACTGGTGCTTTGCCAGGTGGCCGGCTTGTTCTTCAGCGCTCTTTCCAGTGCCTGGCTGCGATAGACGCTGTTCGGGGTAAACGAGCCGAACTTGTCGCGTATCGGTTGCAGCACCTGGCGAGCCAGGTTGATCGCGGCGCGCAGATGGTCGTCGCTGGTGAAGCCATTGGCGATGCCGCGGCGCGTTGCGAGTTCGGACTTGGTGAGTTCGTAAGCGCGAAAATTGGGCGAAATCAGGGTGCGTGGGTCCAGTCCGGCGAGGCTGATTTTTTCGGGCGGTGTGCCGCTCAGGTCGGGCGCCGACATTTGCGAGGTTCGTGGCGCGGTTCGCGGCGAAGTCGGTGACAAAGTCCGTGGCACTATTTCGGTGCCAGCTGTTTCGGCTGTTTCGGCTGTTTCGGCTGAACCGGCTTTGATGCCACGGCGTAGACGGATGAGGCGCGGTGTGGTTTCGCTCTTGGCTTGGCGTGGGCTCATTGCAGGCTCTCCCGAAGTTGTTCCAGAACACGGATCGTCACCTTGTCGCGCGGTGACCAGAGGTCAAGCAGGAAGTCGATGTTTTCGCTCAGGGTCGCTATTTCACGCGGACTGCCCGCCCGACCGGTAGCGCAGCGGTAGGCGGCGAGCACGGTGTTGGCCGCTTCCCCGCTGGCGCTGCTGTCACGGCGGCGGGAGCTGCCTGTCCTGTCGAGGTCATGCCCGAGCAAGGCGGTCAAGGCCAGATCGGCCAGGCTGGCCGCATCCCAGAAATTCGGCTCAATGGCATCGCGCTGACTGGTGCTGCGCTGTAGTTCCACCAAGTTGCGCTGCAGGTCTGTGGCGTTCAGCGACTGGGGCGCTCCCTTTTGCTCGGCCAACAGGACGGCCGCAGCCCAGTTGGTGTAGGCATAGGCATCGCGCTGCTGCCCTAGCGCAAGTTGGTAATGGTGGGCCATGTTTACCAGGGCTTCGAGTTGTTTGCTCTCATCTTTCTCGACCAGCGCCAGGCGTTTATAGGCGCTACCCAACAGCTTCAGGCGCTCGCCGGTCGGGGCGCGGCGGCACAGTACGTCGAGATCGAGAATGGCTGCTTCAATGCTGTCGATATGATCGTTACGCACGGCCTCGCGCTTGCTTGCCGGTAGTTCTTGGGCGGCGCGCCAGCGTTCGGCGGCGAGTCGGACGCGGAAGTTGGCGTACTGTTCTAGGGCGCGGATCGAGCATTCACCGCGTTCGGCCGTCAAGGCTTTGGCCAGCCAGGTCGTCGCTTCCGTCCAGTTGCGCAATTCGCCCCAAGCCAGACCGAGGGCGCAGCAGACATTGGCCTGCTGCAGCCAGCGCTCGCTTTGGGTCGCCGGGATGCGCGCCAGACGGCGGGCAATGCGTTCGGCACCATCGCTGCTATTGCCGCCGGCGCAGAGGTCGGCGGTCAGATTTTCGAGCTCGGCGACCAGTTCATGTGGCGTGCCGAAATCCGGCCAGATGCGTGGCGCGGTGCTGCCGCCACGGTGAAAGCGGAAGTCCGGGTCGCCGTAGCACTGGTAAGCACCCCAGGTGTTGACATCGGAGCAGCGGTTCCAGACGTCCTTGCGGGCGAGCCGGACAGCTTCGCCAAAGGCTTCGCCGCGCAGCATGTTGCGGTAGAACGTCGCGGCGAAAGCCTGGCCGGCCCGGTCGTCTACCGCCCAGCCAGCAGCAATTACTGCGCGCACACCCATGCGGATGAACTCTTCGCCCAGGTTGGCCGCGAGGCCGAGCCGGTCAAGCTCGCGCTCGTCGCCGACACGGCCAAGGTGGCAGCAATTGATGAAAACCAGTTCCGGGACGAAACGCATCTGTTCGATGTCACCGGGTGTCAGGAAGGTGTCGTTGCCAATCACCATGCCGGAAATCGGCTTGCCGGGCCCGTGGGCGGTTGGCCGAGGGAACTCATGCACGCCGTGCCCGGCCAGGTGGAGAATGCGCCAACTGTCTTTGTGCATTGCTTCCATGATCGGGGTGCTGGCCTGGTCGATGCAGTCGAGAACGTCATAGCCGGCCGTCGCCAGTTGTTCCGCTACTTGCCGGGCTTCCTCGCGCGCACCCGGCAGGTCAGCAAAGTTGGTCGAACCGCTCAGGTCAGGGTTGCCGATCACCAGGGCTGTGTTGCCAAGACCGTGGACCGGGTGTTGTCTGAATTCGCTGGTGCGGAACTGGCGAATGAAACCAGCGGCAACTGAAGGCGGACGTTCGCCCGTTGCCCAGCGATTTTCGACCAGTTCCCAAGGGTAAGGTGCCGTCTTGGCGTCGACCACCACGACCAGATTGCCTTGCTGTGGGGCGAGTTCGCGCAGGCGCAGGGGGAGCAGCATTTCAAACAGGGTTTTGGCGGCTTCCGAGTTTTGCCCGGTATCGCGACTGGCGATCTGGACGAAGCTGCGAGCCAGGGCGAGCTGCCCGGTCGCCAAAGTTTCTTCGGCGCGCGCTCGATCGGTCGGGAAGGTGAAGCGCAGTCGGCCGGCGTCTTCGTAGATCTCCAGGCGTTGATACCATTCCGGTGCCTCTTCGAAGCGAACCCGGCGGCGCCCACCCTGGCCCGTTTCGACGGCTTTTGCCGGCCAGCGCACCGCAGCAGAAAGCGCTTCGTATTGCAGGATGCGACTGAGGGCGTCGGCTGCAGTGATGGCCACATCTTCGTAAAGTTCAAGGATTTCCAGTCGGTCGATCATTACCCGGCTGTCCAGTTTTTGTCCGGCCAGGCGCTGGTTAGCGGCAACCGCAGCGCGTAACATGGCCTCCAGCGCATCACCGACCGGCAAGCCGCCAGCCCCGGTGCCGACCAGCAAGCAGGTGACGGCGGCCGAGCGAGGCCGGCCATCTTCGCCGAAGCGTTTGTCCGGCCAATGGGCCACGTTCAGCGCAAAATCGAGCAGGGCCGAACGCACCGACTCTTCGAGCAGGCCGGGGCTGAGGCCGCCGACTTGGCCGAGGCCAACGACAATTGCCCCGGCCGGCTTGGCGCTGGCTGAGTCGTTGAGGAAGATGGTGTTGCTGCCCAAGGCGCCGGGGTAAACGCCAAGATCAAGCCGTCGGGTCAGGGTGCCGCCAAGTTGCCGGTCAAGCACGGCTTCGGCGCTGACTACAGTGTCGCCCTGGTAATGACCGACCAACACTGGATGGCGGGCGTAGGCCAG
This sequence comes from Burkholderiales bacterium, assembly GCA_038250105.1. Classification (GTDB taxonomy): domain Bacteria; phylum Pseudomonadota; class Gammaproteobacteria; order Burkholderiales; family Rhodocyclaceae; genus Azonexus. The sequence goes on from JBBSCQ010000022.1 coordinate 21,948, forward strand.
ATTGCCGTGGCGAATGGCGACTTCGATCACCGGTATGGCTGGTGCGGCTACTGGATCACTTTCCGGCGCGCTGCCGGAGAAGCTGAAGGCGGCGATGTCGCCGGGTGCCGGTATGCCGTCGGCTGGTGGTGTCGTTGGCAAAATAAAGCGCTCTTCACCGCTAACACCTCGGGCGCGCGCTGGCGGTGCGGCAGGTAACAGGCTAGTACGGCCATTGAGCAGAATGTCGAGATAGCCGGGGAAGGCTTTGCGTTGGGCGCAGAGGCCGTCGTGGGCGGTGTTTTCGACGTACCAGGTCGGTACGCCAGGCAAGCGGCCGGATTGCCAGCTGACCGTTCCGTCGCCCTCGCCGGTGGCGATGAATTCGAGGCGCTTGAGGTTTGGGTGCCACCAGCTTTCACTGGTCGAGAGTTGATAATCGATCACGGTGGCCGGCTGGCAGCCGGCGACATAGCACATGTATCGGGGATCAGGCGGCGCGGCACGCAGTAGTTTCCAGGTCGCGGCGGCTTCATTGAGCGGTGGCGCTTCGGCGGTTTGCCAGCGGCCACCGACCTCCTTGCGCAGGTTTTGCCAGCGGCTGATGTCGGCGAAGTCCGGGTCGTTCGGCGAAAAGGGCAGCAGTTCGAGCAGGCCGGGATAGCGGGCGACCAGTCCGATGATTTCGTCAGTGCTTTGTGTGATGTCGAGCAGCGAGAGCTTGCCTTGTGTCGGGTTGAAGCCGGTCAGCCAGCGTACGGCTTCGTAGGAACCGAGGTTGGGCGTGCCGAGCATCAAGAAGCGGCTGCCGGGCAGGCGGGTGATGCGCTGCCAGAGGGCGCTACCGGCGCCGTTGTCGGCGATCATCGAACGCACGACAAGGCCGCCCATTGAGTGCGCAACCAAGCGCAGGGGCTGGCCGCTGCTTTCTGCCAGCGCGACCAGCGGGGTCAGCGTTTCGGTCAGGCGAACGGCGGCCTGGCGGACCGAAAAGCGCCAGTCGTAGGGGAAGATTTCGACTTGATGGCTGTTGGCGAGGTATTCGACCAGCGGGCCGTAAAACTGGTCAACCAGGCCGACCGGCGTGATGCCGCTGCGCCCCATGGCCAGTCGCTTCAGGCCGCCTTTGAGCAATGACCAGTAATCGAGCCACACCGTATCGTCATCGACGCGCAATTTGCTGCCCATGGTGCCGGGCAGGACAACGACAATCGGCCGGGGCCGGTTGCTGCTCCGGCTACGCGCGACAGCGGCCTGGCAGCGCGGCGCAGCGGGGGCGGGCAGGGTGATCGGCAGAAAGCCGGCGCTGTCGCTGTCGTCCCGGCTCAGGCCGGCCTTGAGCCAACGGACGCTCTGTTCGTTAGTGAAGTAGCGGAAATGATTGACCTTCGGCCCAGCGTCCTGGCGCATGCGGGCACCGTTGCCGAGGCGGAGCAGGCCGCCACTCATGGAGCCGGTATCGACGACGAGATCGTGCTCGTTGCGGTAGAACCAGTCAGTCGCCAGTACTTTCAGGGTGTTCCACAGGCCATCACCGGCCTCGATGTCGCCGGCAATGACGGTGAGATCGGCGCTGCTGACCAGCTCGGGTAGACCATTGAGCAGGCGGGTCAGGGCCGAGCCGGGCATCATCGCCTCAATACCCGGCAGCGTGCGCGGGTCGGTCCGTTCCTTGACGACGGCGACGAGAAATTCGAGCCCATCGGCGAACAGGCCGTTGCCAGTGGTGGCGGTCACCAGGTAGTCGAGGACCGAAAGCCAGCGATCCAGCCGGCCGGAGGCGAGCGTTGTGCCACGGGCCGGGCAGGCGACGCGGACGAAGCGCGAGACGCGCAGCTTTTTTTCGCCGAGCTGCTGGACCAGATCAAGCAGACGCTGGCGGTCGGCTTCGTAAGCGGCGTCGCGCTCCTTTGCTTCTGCGTCGCTTAGTGGTGCCAAGCCGAGTTGTGGGGCAATGCTGCGGTCAACGGCAAATAATGTTTGAATTTGCCCTTCGGTTAACACTTCGGCCAGCTTGGCGCTGCCCGAGAGGGCGATGATTTCACCGACCAGGCCGCCGCGTGAGTGGCTGACCAAATGTAGTTCGGCGCCTTCTGGCAGGCGTTCGATCAAGGCTTGGGCGTTTTCAATCGGGCTTTCGCTCAAGGTGCGGTGTTCCAGCGCAAAAACGCGGTTGCCGTAGGTTGGTGCCAGCGCCTGACGCAGGCGGGCGCCTTCGCTGTTGGCCGGATCCCAGAGCTTGCCGAAGCTGCTCGCCATGCTTGATGCCGTGCCATGCAGAAAGACCAGCAGCGGTCCACGGTCGGCTGGAATGTTTTCGTCCGGGCTGACGGCGGTGAGATGCAAGCTGCCAGTCAGATCAAGCCGATAGAAACCGGGCGGGTGGTCGCCGAGTAATTTTTCTTCGAAATGGATGCCGAGTTTGTGGGCGGACTGCGCGGCGACTTCGACGCCAAAAAAGTCGAGTACCTTGATCGCCAGTCCAACGATGCCTCGCTCACCACCGGTAACCCCGCGCGGTGTCAGGCGGGAAAACTCCCAGGAACCACCGGCTTCCCGCGCGGGTAGCGCCCCGTATTCGCGGGTCAGGTCATCAACCCGGCTCCACAGGACGAAACCATTGTCTAGTTCGACCCGGACGACGGCGTCGCCGGTCACCTCAATTTCGTCACCAGCCCCATCGCGGGCGGCCCCCGGGGTCAGCCGGTGTGTTGGCGTGATGCCACCGATCTTGCGGCCGTGGATGTCACCCAAGGTGCCGCGTATCTTGTACAGGTGCTCTGCCATGGGGTGATCCTCGTTGGCGATGGGGGCGCGATTGGCGCAGGGGGCTAGGCGAAAACGATGCTCTTGCGGGCGGTTTCGCTACCGACAATTTGCGGTGACTGCGGATAGCTCGCCGAGGGCAAATATTTGATAATGGCCTTGTGCCAATCGGCATAGGTTGCTTCGGTTTTCAAGGTTTTCAGTGCCTTCAAAGCGTAAAAAGTGAAGGCGCCATTGAAGCGGCCATTGATCTTGGCGTCATAGCTGTAATTGTTTGGGCCTTCCTTGCAGCCGGCCAGCAGCAGGTCACCCAGCGCGCGCGAGTAGGCGGCCAGCAGCGGTGAGGCCCCGAGCGGCGCAGCAATGGTCAAGGCCGGCTTGCCGGCGAGGTTTTTCGGCAACATGTTGGCGGGTAGCCAGTTGCCCATCGGCATAAAGCGTGGACGGGTGTCGGCCCCCTCTTCCGCCTTGGCGGCACGGGTGACGGTGCCGGAATGGCAGCTGTCGGCAATCAGCACGATCCGCACGCCCGCTTTGCGCTTGGTGAACAGCATCTTGATTTCATCGTCGGTCAGGGCGGCGCCGTTGGTTTGCAGGTCGTAGGGGCAGAGCGCCTCGTCCAGCCCATCAACTTCGTCGCCATCGGTATCCGGCTGATAGGTGCCGTGGCCGGAAAAGGTGATGACGAGGTTGTCGCCTTTGCTGGCGCCCTGAATCAGCGCGCCCAAGCTGGAAATCATCGCGGCCTTGGTGGCCTTGCTGTCGATCAGTACGGTGGCAGCGAAGCCTCGCCCCTGCAATGCTGCCGCCCAGTCGAGGGCGTCATTGACGCAACCCTGCAAGTCCATGTGGGTGCCGGGGTAGTTGTTGATGCCGATGCAAAGTGCCTTCTTCGCCATGATGGGTCTCCTTCCGGTTCAGTTGTGCTGCTGGATTGCCGAGAAACTTTAGGCAAAGGTTTTGGCTGTTTTTTTAGTCGACCGCAGCTTGCCGTGGGAGGGTGTGATTGCGACTGGCCAGCGCTGGCCAGCGCTGGGTGGACAGGCTGACGATGCCAGCAAAGCATTATTTTTCTCCCCCGACGACTGCTCGAAAAATGGACTGCATGTCTCACCTTTCAGTATTTCGTGTTGGATTTTGTCGCTATTGCCGAGACAGTATGGCGCATTCATTTGTCCTAACCTGGCCAAGCTGTCGATGGTTTTGGTGCTATCAAACTGTCATCTCAAATTCTAGCCCACGCTCGCGCTATAAGAAAACAAAATTTTCTGAATTGTTAACAAGATCTGCGATATAGCAGATAAAGCATCTTTAATGGTTGGCTTCGTAACAAACGGCCGTTTTAATATAGGTTGATATATTTGCTATTTATTTGTTTCGTGGCGCGGTTTTGTTGTTGCGAATATGCATGATGAAAATGTCGGTGACAAAAAATAATTCCTATGCTTTACTGAAAAACAAGTTTCTGCAGCACCAGGTTGAACTTTGTTTCGAAACTGTGCGGCCGCTTGGTTTTCGGCTTGCCAGCCCTGCTTGAAAGAGATCGAGAGGTAGCATGCTTGATGTCGCGGTGACCTTCCTGGCGGATGAATTCAATGCCTACCTGCTGCGCCGGACGGGTTCGGCTGCGCTCGGTCAGGTAGTGCCGGGCAGCATTCTCGACGACAAGGGCGGTCTGGCGATTGCCAGCGGCACGGTGGCTTTAAGTCTGGTCAATATCGAGGAAGAGTGCGTCATGCGCGAGCATGTGCCGGCCCGGGTCATCAGCAATGGCCGCGAGATGGTGCTGCAACCCGAACTCAAGCTCAATCTGACCTTGCTCTTCGCGGCGAAAATGATCGATTACCCGACGACGCTGAAGGCTTTGTCGAATGTGCTGACCTTCTTCCAGTCGCATCCGGTATTCAGCGCCGAGGACTATCCGGCCCTTGATGCGCGGATCGGCAAGATCGTCATCGAGTTGTACAGCGTGACGCCGGAAACCCTGAACCAGATCTGGGCCAGCGTCGGCGCCAAGTACCAACCCTCGGTACTGTATCGGGCGCGGCTGGTCACCATCCAGGATCAGGAGCCCTTCAAGCTGGGCGAATCGATCACCGACATTGGCCTGGCATTGCACGAAAAATGAGCATCCATTTCCGCACCCTTCTCGAGGTCGAAGTTGAGCACGCTTACTACCGTGGCTTGTGTGCCGACATCGAATTCGTCATTCCTGTTGCGGAGCCTGCGCTGGCCGCCGGCAAGTTGCTGACCAAGGTGCGCGATGGCCGCCTGCGAGTGCTGTTCGAGGCGGACGATGACGGTAAGCCATTGCGTGACATTGACGGCACGACGCTGCTAATTGGCCTGCGAATTACCAACCCTTATTTCGCCAACTTTACCGACGCGCCTGTCGGGCAAAACGCTCTGGTGCTTTACGGCAACCCGACGCAGCCGCGCAGCCTTGATCCGGCGTTGGCCGCCAGTTTCATCCGGCCGCGCCAGAGTATTAGTCCGGCCCAGGCTGTGCGCTCGGCCAGCTTGCGCTGGCAGTTGGGTACAGCGCAGATTGCCGAGCAGGTGCTGGCCACTAGTCAGGATGCGGCTGCATTCGAGACGCGCGACTGGCCGCTTGGCCGCTATTCGCTCACCGAATCGGCCGGTGGCACGCCGCAGAAAACCCACTGGCTGCACTCGCCGGCGCTTGCTGGTGAAGGTCTGTGGGGTGTGCTGGCGCTTACGGTCGACCGGGATTTTTACGCAAATTCGCCAACGTTTCGTGTCGTGCTGCAGGCGCGCAGCGAGCCGCTGCAGTACTACGTCGTCGCGCGCAACTTTGGTGCCACCGAATTCGGGCAGTTGCAGTTGGCCGACGCCGGGGCTGGCGAGCAAGATCGGCCGGCGCTCGCCTTCGAGAAAGTCATCCCGGAAAACTTCGCCAACGACGACCTGTCGCCCTTGTCGCTCGGCGATGCCAGTGCGCGCATCGTCATGTTCCAGTCATCCGCGCCGGTGGCTCGGCGGGCCGGCGGTTATCGCAAGCTGCAACTCAAACGCAATGCCGAAATTCTTGTCCAGCATCTGCCCCAGGCCGGGTCCGACCGGGCGCAGGCGCGTTTCATCGTCCACCTCGCCAAACCTTAGAAGGGGGTCAGCTCATGCCAACCTATCGCACTCCGGATGTCTATATCGAGGAAATATCAGTCTTCCCGCCTTCGGTCGCCGAGGTCGAGACGGCCATTCCCGCCTTTGTCGGCTATACCGCTAATACCACGCTGATCATCGCCGGCGATCTGGTCAATACGCCGCGCCGAATCAAGTCCTTGCTCGAATTCGAGGCCTATTACGGTAAAGGACCGAACTACACGGTGATGGCAGCGAATATCGACGAGGCCGGCAATTTCCTCTCGGCCGACATTAGCAACAGCTATTTCATGTACGACGCTCTGCGCCTGTTCTATGACAACGGCGGCGGTGACTGCTACATCATTTCGGTCGGCGCCTATAAAACAGCCGGTTCGTCGGTTGACCGCGAAGAGGTCAAGAATGGCATCAAGGCGGTGGCCAAGGTGGACGAGCCGACCATCCTGCTCTTCCCCGATGCGGCGACGCTCGGTGCCGATGATCTCGCTGCCGTGCAGCAAGAAGCGCTCAAGCAGTGCGGTGAGTTGAAGGACCGCGTTGCAGTGCTCGATCTGCGGCTAAGCGACCCGAATGGCGCCAGTTTCCGCGACAAAATCGGCATCAATAACCTCAAGTACGGCGCGGCTTACACGCCGTGGCTGAAGCTCAACTACAGCAAGCCGGTCGGCTATGCGCAGGTACGCGACAAGGTGTTCAAGAACGGCATTCAGGTGCCGCTGAAGGATCTGACCAGCGAAGCGGATCTGCTCGCCGCTCTGAGCACGCTTGATCAACTTTCCGCCGACGGCACGACGCTGACGGCAGCGGTCAATGCCTATGCCGGCCCCGGCGAAACTCTGTCCAGCGCCTTCGCCAAAAAACTGACGACCTTCAAGGGCAAAGCGGCGCCAGTGCCGGCCGATGTTGCGCTGCTTTTCGAATATGTTTTCGGTATCGCCAAGGTGGTTGATCGACTGGCCGACGCGACACCGCTGAGCAATGCCAAGCTGGTCACCGATATCCAGACGATGATCAGCGGCACGCTGGCTCCAGCCTTCTCGGCGCTGATTGGGCTGGAAAAGGAAATGGCCGCCGATATTGCCACCGCCGGCGGGGCTTACACCGTCGAATGGGACCAGAACACGCCGCCGGCCACTGCTGCCTGGAACGGCTTGTTCGGTGGTGCAGCGGGAACGCCCGCTGCTTCGAATGGCAATACCTCGGGCGCTACGGTCGAAGCGGTCATGAGCAGTGGGCTGGGCGGCGTGCAAAAAGGCTTTTCAGCAGCCAGCGCCGCTATCGCCGGTATTGTCTCGGCCATCGGCAACTATCGTGGCCTGGCTGAGCAGACGCTGTACGAAAGCTTCGCGCCTTACCGCAATGTAATCAAGGGTATCGGCTCGACGCTGACCTTATGCCCACCGAGCGGTGCCATTGCCGGTATTTACGCGCTGGTCGATAACCAGCGTGGCGTCTGGAAGGCGCCAGCCAATGTCAGCCTGAACGGTGTTATTGCGCCAGCCGACAGCTTCACGACCAGCGAAACCGATGCGCTGAATGTCGATGCCACCGCCGGCAAGTCGATCAACGCCATCCGCGCTTTCGTCGGCAAGGGCACGCTGGTCTGGGGCGCCCGCACGCTGGCCGGCAATGACAACGAATGGCGCTACATCTCGGTTCGTCGCTTCTTCAATATGGTCGAAGAGTCGATCAAGAAATCGACCTACTGGGCCGTTTTTGAGCCGAACGATGCCAATACCTGGGTCAAGGTGCGCGGCATGATCGAGAACTACCTGACGCAGAAATGGCGCGAAGGCGCTCTGGCCGGTGCGACGACCAAGGACGCCTTCTTCGTTCGCTGCGGCCTAGGCGTCACGATGAGCGCGCAGGACATTCTCGAAGGGCGGATGAATGTCGAAATCGGCATGGCGGTCGTGCGGCCGGCCGAATTTATCATCCTCAAGTTCTCCCACAAGCTGCAAACGAGCTGATCTGCAATCTGACACGAGAGGAAAATCAACATGCCTGGACAATATCCGCTGCCCGTCTTCCACTTCCGCGTCGAGTGGGGCGGCACACGAATCGGCTTTTCTGAAGTGACCGGTCTGACGCAGGAAAACCAGGCCATTGAGTATCGCGATGGCTCGTTCTTGGAGTATTCGTCGATCAAGATGCCCGGCCTGCGCAAGTTCAGTAACATCACGCTGAAACGTGGCGTGATCAAGGCTGACAACGAGTTCTTCAAATGGCTGTCGACGATCAAGCTGAATCAGGTCGAACGGCGCGATGTAACGATCAGCCTGCTCAACGAAAGCCATGAACCGGTGATGACCTGGAAGGCGCTCAATGCCTTTCCGGTCAAGGTCGATGGGCCGCAACTGAAGGCTTCGGGCAATGAGGTGGCGATCGAGAGCATTGAACTGGCACACGAAGGTCTTTCGGTCGAAAACGGCTGATGGCATAGGCACACAGGCAGATGGCCCAGTACTACCCGCCGGTTGGTTTTCACTTCATGGTCGAGTTCATTGGCCTGGGAAGTCACGCCGATACGCGTTTTACTGAAGTCGGTGGGCTGGCGGTCGAGATGGGCAGCGAGGAAGTCGCCGAGGGTGGCGAAAACCGTTTCGTGCAGAAATACCCAACCCGGGCCAAATACCCGGAACTGGTGCTGAAGCGCGGGCTGCTCAAGAGTTCGGACATCTGGAACTGGATCAAGCAGTGCATCGTCGATTACGAGATCAAACCGTGCAATGTTGATATCCATTTGCTTAACGAGTCGCACGAGCCGCTAATGACTTGGCATGTGATTGGTGCTTGGCCAACGAAATGGGCGGTCGGTGATCTCAATGCCAGCAACAACGCCTACGCCGTCGAATCAATGCAGCTCGCTTATCAGTATTTCACGGTCGACAAGCATTAGGAGCCGAAATGCCCATCATCGTTGATGAAGTGGTGATCTCAGTCGAAGTTGGCAACCGCGCCGCCGGGGGCGATGCGAGCGCAACGGCGGGTGCGGCAGTGCCGGTCGAGGAAAAACAGGCGTTGGTCGAGGAATGTGTCGCCCGCGTGCTGGAAATCCTGCGTGAACGGGCGGAGTCTTAATCATGGGTACCGCCATCGGGGCCGGTGGACTGGGGTCGCTGAATGTTGGCGGCACGCCGAATGGGACGCTGGAAAAGCTGACTATCCTGGCGCATGCCAAGGCGGATTACAGCGACCGGCCGATTGCCCGCTTTGCCGCCTTCGTCAATCCGTCTGAAATTACGCTGGCCTACGAAATCGAATACGACGCCGCGCAGGGCGCCGGCACGACCAACAGCCGCATGGAGTTCAAGAAAGTCAAGCCGGGCGACATGACGCTGACTTTCTTCATTGACGGCACTGGGGCGAACGGCCATAAGGCTGATGTGCAGGCTGAGGTCGAGAATTTCCAGAAGGCGAGCAGCTACAACGGTGATATTCACCGTACCAATTATCTGGAAATTGTCTGGGGCACGCTGCAGGTCAAGCGCTGCGTGCTGAAAAGCGCCTCGATTGCTTACAAGCTGTTCCGCCCGGATGGTGTGCCACTGCGCGCCGTGATCACGGCCGTCTTCACCGACAATTCGGATGACCGGACACGTGTCGCGATGGCACAGGATCAGTCGCCAGATCTGACACATCGGCGCATCGTCAAGGCCGGCGACCGGCTGCCGGCGCTGTGCAACGCCATTTACGGCAATCCGCGCCTTTTCCTGCGCGTCGCTGAAGCCAACGGGCTCGATGATTTTCGGCAGATCGCGCCGGGGACCGAGCTGTTCTTTCCGCCACTGGAGAAATAGACCGTGCCGGAAACTCGCGTCCTGCCCATCGCCACCGAACATCGCGAATTTACCGTCAAGGCGGGTGGCGAGGTGGTGCCGCGCGAGCATCAATTGCTCTCGGTTAGCGTGATGCTGGCGGCCAACCGGATCGCCTCGGCCAAACTGGTTTATGTCGATGGTGCACCGGCTAGCGGCCAGTTTCCGCTCAGCGACAGCGACCTGTTCAAGCCCGGGCAGCGCATCGAAATTCTCGCCGGGGCTGGTAGCGAAAACACCTCTGTCTTCATCGGTGTCGTCGTTCGCCAAGGCATGCGGGTGCGTGAGATGGCAGCCTCGCAACTGGTCGTCGATTGCCGGCATGCCGCAATGAAACTCAGTGTTGCCGAATATTCGGCCTACTTCTTCGAGCAAAGCGACAGCGAGATCATCGAAGCTATTCTTGGTACGGCGGGGGTCGGCGCCGATATCCAAACAACTGCGCTGAAACATAAACAGGTGCTGCAGTTCCAGAGCAGCGACTGGGATTTTCTGCTGGCACGGGCGCGGGCCAATGGCCAGTTGGTCTGGTGCGAGGGTGAGAAAGTCGTCGTTCGCAAGCCGGCGTTGAATGGCGCGACGGTGTGCACCCTGCAATACGGTGCGACCCTGCTCGAATTCGAAGGCGAGATCGATGCCCGGTTGCAACACCCCAGTTTCAAGGGCGCAAGCTGGGATCCGGCGGGTCAGGAAATCATCGAAGTCGAAAGTGCGACGCCGACTTTCACGGCACCCGGTAACTTGAGCAGCGATGATTTGTCGGCGGTTGCCAACCAGCCGCTTGATGTTCGTCACCCGGCCATGCCGGAAGCTGAGGCGCAAGCCTGGGTTGATGGGCTGGCGCTGTATCGCCGGGTCGATCAGGTTTCCGGACGCGGCAAGTGCCAGGGTATTGCCAGTGTCAAACCCGGCGTGATCGTTGAACTGGCCGGACTTGGTCGGCGCTTCAACGGCAAGGTAATGGTCAGCGGCGTGCGCCATGAATTCAGTCTGGTGCAGGGCTGGAAAACACATGTGCAGTTTGGTGGGGTCGATCTCGAACAAGCTGGCAAAGCTGCTGCCAGCCTGTTGCCCAGCGTTGCTGGGCTGCAAATCGGTATCGTTACCAGCAACCAAGATGACCCGGACAACGAACATCGCGTGCGCGTTCGTTTGCCGCTGCTTGGCCTGTCCAGCGACGGCTTGTGGGCGCGGGTGGCGAGTCTGGATGCTGGCGACGATCGCGGCTTCTTCTTCCGCCCGGAAATCGGCGACGAAGTGACGGTTGGCTTCATGGGCGACGATCCGCGTTATCCGGTCATCCTCGGCATGCTGCACAGTAGTGCCAAGCTGGCGCCGCTGCCGGGCAGCGACGAAAACAACGAAAAAATGCTGAAGACCCGTTCCGGCATGCGCCTGCATTTTGATGATAAAAAAATCGTCATGACGCTGGATACGCCGGCCGGCAATTCGCTGGTCCTCGACGAAGATAATAAGTCGCTGACCCTGGCTGACCAGAATGGCAACAAGCTGGTCATGGACAGCGACGGCATCCATATCGAAAGCGCCAAGGCGATCGAATGGAAAGCCGGTACGGAAAGCAAGATGGAAGCGACGGCCGGATTCGAAATCAAGGCCGGCAGCGAACTCAAGCTCGAAGGCGGCGCTAGCGCGGAACTGAAGGGCGGCGGCATGGCCAAGCTCAGTGGCGCGATGGTGCAGATCAACTAGGTCAGAAAAGGGAAAACGCGATGCCAGCAGCAGCCCGCGTCGGCGATATCAGCAACCACGGTGGCACGATCACCGGGCCGGGCGTGGCGACCGTGATGATCGCCGGCCAGCCAGCTGCTGTCGTCGGCGACATGCACGTTTGCCCGATTCCGCCACCCGGCCATGTGCCGCCGGTCAGCCCGTTTCCGCTCGGTAGTACGACGGTAATGATCGCCGGCCGGCCAGCCCTGCGCGTTGGTGACAGCTGCCTGTGCGGTGCATCGGCAGCAGTCGGCAGCCCAACCGTGAAGATTGGATGAGGCCCGCCATGAACTTTCATTTTTGGCTGTTTTTTCGGGTCGACCGTACGGCCAGCATCTGCTTCTGTGGTCCTAGGGCCAGCCGTTGTTTTCGTGGCCGCAGTAATCCGGTTTTCCAACAAGAGGCTGGCTCATGAGCGACAACAGCGATCGTTACGAATCCTTCCTCGGCACCGGTTGGAGTTTTCCGCCGCGTTTCGCCGGCAGCGGCGTCGTTATGGTGTCAAACGAGGCTGATATTCATGAAAGCCTGATCATCCTGTTCGGCACCGTAGTCGGCGAGCGGTTGTTCGAGCCGAAATACGGCCTTGATATGCATGAACTGATGTTCGAGCCAATGAGCACGACGATGCGTACACTGCTGCTCGACCGCGTGCGCACCGCCATCCTGATCCACGAGGCGCGCATTAAGGTGCTGGCACTGAGTATCGACAGCACCGACCCGAATAGCGGCCAGCTGAACATTCAGCTTGATTACGAAGTGCGCGCCACCAACTCGCGTTTCAACCTCGTTTATCCCTTCTACAAGACTGATGGCAACGAGTTGCGCGCCGCGCTGACGTCGGCTAACCGCTAGACAATCATGGCCAACGACCGCATCCTGCAAAACGCAATCGCCCGCCTCGGGCAGAGCCAGGAAGACCGCTCGCCGGCCGCCCTCGATCCTGTCTTTGCCCCGGTCGACGGCCGTTCGCCAGCTGACCGGTTGGCCGAAGCGCGCCGCTTGGCCAAGCATTTACGCTTTTATGCCGCCGATCCCGAGGTGGCCAGCGGTGACTGGGCGGCTTACTTTCCGGCCGGCGGCGAGGCCGAATTGCTCGCCCGCAACGATGGCACCGTGCCGCCACATCTCGGCCTGTTCGGTGGTTTTCTCGACATGCTGGCGCCGGCTAGTCGAGCAATCAACGACCTGACGGCGCGCCATCTCGACTTCCAATTTCGTCGGGTGCTCGGTTTCGAAGCGCTGCCGGCGCAGCCGGAACATGCCCATCTGACTTTGGCGCTGAAGAAGGGCGCCGCACCTCTGGCTATCACACCAGCGCATCGCTTCACCGCCGGCAAGGGGATCGACGGCAGCGAACGTTTGTATGCACCGCTGCGCGAGACGCTGGTTAGCCAAGGCAAGATCGCCGCGCTGCACAGTGTCTTCCGCGACGCCAATGGCGTGCGTTTCGCACCGGTGGCCAATTCGGCTGATGGTCTCGGTGCGTCGCTCGATCCGGCCCGACCGTATTGGTCGGCCTTTGGCTACGCCGGCTTGGTCACCGCGCCGCTCGGCTTTGCATTGGCCTCGTCGCTGCTCCGCCTGTGCGAAGGGCGACGCGACATCAAAGTGGTCCTCGATGTTGCCTTTGCCGATTCGGTTGGCTTTGATGGCCAGAAAATTGCCGACTGCCTGCAGGCTTTTGTCAGTGGTGAAAAGGGCTGGCTTGGCCCGTATTCACTAAGCGGTACGCTGATCAATGGTCAAATAAGCCTCGGCTTCACGATGGCCGATGGCGAAGCGGCGGTGGTTGATTACAACGTGACGCTGCACGGCGGCGCTTTTGCCACCGTCTTGCCGGTCGTCCAGTTGCTGCTCCGGCCCGAATCGGCAGCGGCTTACTCGGCACTGATCAAGCTGCGGCTAGCCAAGGCCAGCCTGAATGTTGCGGTCGACGGCGTAAAAACGCTAAATCTGGAAAACGATTTCGGCACGCTCAATCCGAAAAAAGCCTTCCTGCCTTTCGGTCCGCAGCCGGTCAAGGGTTCGCGCTTCATGGTCGGCTGCGAAGAGGCGCTCGCCAAACCGTTGACCGACCTGAAAATCCGCCTGCGCTGGCAAGGTGCCCCCAGCGATTTTGGCAGCTGGTACAAGGATTACAGCAATGTTGATGTGATTAAGGATGGCATCGCCGCCCGCCTCGTTTATCAGGATCAATCCGGCAACGCGACCAACCGTGAACTGAACCTGATGAACCGGGTTGATGGCATCACGACACTCAGCCCGAGCGCCCCGGTGGCAACGGCAACACCGGTCATTTCGGAAGTCGGTTTTATCTATTCGATGCTGTCGGCTGGCAGCCGCCTCACCCGCCAGTTTGGCAAAAATTTCATGAAAGCGCGGCCGGTTTTCCTGCGCGAAAACGTGCCACCACCACCGCTGCGCAGCGGTTTCGTCACCGTCGCGCTGGTCGAGGATTTCCTGCACGCCGACTATCGCCGCGAAACGATGGAGCAGGCCCGCAAGACCAGCCCGAAGGTGCTCAGCGAGCCGTACACGCCGACGGTGCAGGAGATCACGCTGGCTTACACCGCCCAGTCGCCGGTTGCCGACCTGACGCGCGACGACCAAAATGCCTTTGCTGCCTCGCTCGACCTGCAGTTCTTCCATGTTGGCGCCTTCGGCCCGCGCCGTGAACATCCCTTCCTGCGCCGCGATCTTGGCTGGGTGGCCGAAAAGAAAATCAGCCTGTTGCCGAACTATCACGATGCGGGCGAGTTCATCATCGGCGTCGATGGCGTGGCCGCCGGCGGCAGCATCCATCTGCTGCTGCAGGTGGCAGAAGGTAGCGCCGATCCCGAGCTGAGTGCCCAGCCGGTGCGCTGGTCGGTGCTTTGCGATAACTACTGGCGGGCCGTCGCGCCCGAAGAAATCGCCCTTGATACGACCCGTGGCCTGCGCGCCAGTGGCATTGTCGGCATAGTGCTGTCGCGGTCGACAAGTAATGACAATAGCTGGCTGCCGGCCGGGCCGGTCTGGCTTAAGGCGGCCGTTAACAAGGATAGTGCGGCGGCGTGCAAGCTGCTGGCGGTCCATACCAATGCTGTTGAAGTGGTGCGCCTGTGGTCGGAAAATGCCATCGCGCCGAGCGTTGAAACCCTGGCGCCGGGCAGTATCGCCAAGCTGCTGGCGCCGGCGATAACGCTCAAGCAGATCACGCAGCCTTACGCCAGTTTTGCCGGCCGAGCCGGCGAAAGCGCCGCCATGCTCAACCGCCGGGCGGCAGAACGCCTACGCCACCGCCAGCGTTGCATCACGCCATGGGATTACGAGCGCCTGCTGCTCGAAAACTTCCCAGCCGTACATCGCGTTAAATGCATTCCGCACGCCAGCGAAACCTCGTGGATGGCGGCCGGCCATGTGCTGATCGTCGCCATTCCCGATCTGCGCAATCGCAATATGCCGGACCTGCTGCAACCCAAGGTTGATCTCGATACTCTGACGCAGATGACCGAGCTGGCCCAGGCTCATGCCGCGCCGCAGATCAGCGTGCGCGTTCGTAACCCGTCCTATCAGGCCATCCGGCTGGATTTCAAGGTGCGCTTCCGGCCCGGCTACCCCTTCGACTACACCCGCCAGCAACTGCATCAGGCGATTGTCGAGGCGCTCTCGCCGTGGGCTTTTTCAGCCGGTCGGCAGCTCGATTTCGGCGGCCGCATTTACCGTTCAGTGCTGCTCGATTTTATCGAGGAGCTGCCTTATGTCGATTTCGTCACCGATTTTCGCTGCGGCTTGGCCGGGGCCGGCGACTTGCTGCTCAACGATGTTGCCGAGATTGTTGCCGATCGGCCCGACACCATCCTCGTCTCGGCTCCCCGACATCTAATCGCCGAAGCCACTGACTGAACCGGGGACCGCCATGTTGCTGCATCCGACCATCTCCTCCCTGCCCGAAGCCGATCCGGCGCTTGATCAGCGGCAGCTCGCCGGCATTGGTCTCGATGCCGTGCTTCGCCTGTCACGCCGACTATGGACCGACCACAACACGCACGATCCGGGCATCACGACGCTTGAATTGCTCGCCTATGCGCTGACCGACTTGGCTTATCGCAGCCGCTTTTCGATCGAAGATTTGCTTGCTACTGAGGAAAACAACGCCAGCGAGATGGCCAAGCTGTTCGCCAGCGCTGGCAAGATATTGCCCGGCGAACCGGTCACCGAGGCCGACTATCGCAAACTGCTGATCGACCTGCGCGGCGTCAAAAACGCCTGGTTGCATGCCGCGCCAGTCACGCTCTATGCCGACACGGCTACCGGTTCGCTGGCGGCAAAGCCAACCGGTGCCAAAAGTGAGCGCGAAATCACTGTCGGCGGCCATTTCAAGGTTACGCTGGATTACATGGATGAGGTGACGACTGAGGCGCGCCGCAGCGAAATCGACCGTGACGCGCTGGCCGCCCTCGCTGCCCATCGTTCGCTGTGCACCCGTTGCATCGGCATCCAGCGCATCGAAGCGCAGCTATTTAGCCTGTGTGCCGAACTCGATCTGACGGTGGAGGCCGATGCCGACCGCGTCGCCGCCGATATTGTTTTCGCCGTGGACCGCTTTCTCGCGCCGCCAGTGATGAATTACACCTTAGCCGAAATGCGCCAGCGCCGGCGGGCCGACGGTTCGCTGTGGAGCATCCCGGAAATTTTCGCAGGCCCAGTGCTGGTTAATGGCTTTATCGACGACGAGGAGCTGGCCACTGCCGATTTGCGCAGCGAGGTCCGCTTGTCCGACGTGATCAGTGTGATTATGGATATTCCCGGCGTCATCGCCATCCGCGACATCGTGCTCAATGCGCTGGACGCCACCGGTAAGGCTGTCGAACCGACCGACAAGTGGCGCATCCCGGTGCCAGCCGGGCGTCAGCCGCGCTTGTCCGAATCCTGCGGTCGACTGGTTTTTTACAAGAAAAACCTGCCCATTCCGCCCAACACCGCTCGCGTTGCTACGTTGCTCGGTGATCTGCGCAATGTCGAACGAAAAAAACTGGAAGAGGATAGCCGCGACGACCTGCCGATCCCGCTCGGTCGCTTCCGCGACCCGGCCCGCTACCACGCTTTCCAGACCCAGTTCCCGGCCATTTACGGCGTTTCAGAAGTTGGCCTGCCGCCCGGCGCCTCGCCGCAGCGCGCTGCTCAGGCCTTGCAGTTCAAGGCCTGGCTGCTCTTTTTTGAACAAGTGCTGGCCAACTATCAGGCGCAATTGGCGCATGTTCGCGACCTGTTTTCGACGCAGCCGGATCTGGCCCAGAGCTACTTCAGCCAACTGGTCGATAGCTTCCCGGATTGGCAAAAGGTCTATGGTGCTGGCTTCGACGCCAGCGAACTGGGCAAGGTCGTCGAACCGGCGGGCAGCGGCCTGCAGCGCCGCAACCGCTGCCTCGACCACATGTTGGCGCGCTATGCCGAAGATTTTCATGAATACGCGGCGGTCATGCAGGCCCGCTTTGGCATGGGGGCGGCGCAGGCGGCCACCGCCAAGTGCGTCTTTCTCGATGACTACCCGCGCTTGGGCGGCGGGCGTGGCCAAGCTTACGATGCAGCCCTTGGCGCCCCGGCCAACTTGTGGAACAGCGAGAACATTTCCGGTTTCGAGCGCCGTATCGCCCGCTTGCTCGACATTAGCAACTGGCAGCGCCGCAACCTCTCGGAAGTCGCCTACGACACCTATGCCGAACTCGACAAGACGCCGACCGATGAATTCCGCTTCCGCGTTCGTCATCCGGTCAGCGGCAAAATTCTGCTCTCGAGCAGCACCCATTACACGACGCCGGACAAGGCACGCAACGAGATGGAACAGGCTATTGCTCGCGCCCAGTTGACGGAAGGCTACGAGCGCAAACGTACCGGCGACGAAACGACGCCGGACGCCGAGCGGCGCCACTATTTTAATATCATCAATGCCAGCGGCGAAGTCGTCGCCCGGCGCATCGAGTACTTCGCTACAGCGGAGGCGATGGAGCTGGCGATTGCCGCGCTGATCGCCCACTTGCGCAACTATTACAGCGGCGAAGGTCTGTATGTCATCGAACATCTGCTGCTGATGCCTGAGCAAGCCGGCGATCCGTTCATGGACATCTGCGTCGATGCCGGTTGCACTGATTGTGCCGATTTTGATCCTTATTCTGACCGCATCACCATCGTCCTGCCGGCCTTTACCGGCCGTTTCCGCGACATAGATTTCCGCCGTTTTGTTGAGGAAACCCTGCGCCAGGAAACGCCAGCGCATATTCTGCCGCGCATCTGCTGGGTTAATAGTGATGACATGGCGGTCATTGAAAAGGCCTATCGTGACTGGCTGTCCATTCGGGCCGGTGCCGCCACGGCTGAGCGCAGCGCCAAGATCCAGGCGCTGAACGACGCGCTGACCCATGCCAAGAATGTCTATCCCTCCAGTGGCCTGCATCCCTGCGGCCAGCTGGAGCCGCCACCCTTCGTTCTCGGTCGTACTGCGCTGGGCAGTGCTGACGAGACCCCTATTGCGTAGTCCGGGAGCACGACCATGGCCGAACCCCTGAAAATCATCCGCCGCCTCGACGCAGTCACTACCGATTACGCCGTTTTTGAACGTGACCAAGTGCTGACTGAACAGCAACTCAACAGCGTGGTTGAATATCTTGATGACCAGAGCCGCCTGACGCGGACGCAACTACTTGGCATCGGCATCGTCGGCGGCCTGCTGCCGGTGCTGGGCAAGGCGCAGATCACGATCAGCAAGGGCATCGGTGTGACCAGCGATGGTGACCTGCTTGGCCTGGCCACCGATACGATCTTCGATCGCTTCGTTGACTACGACGAAAGCGCCCCGGCCTATGAGTTGTTCTACAACGGCGAAAAACGTTGGCCGCTGCTCGAACTGCTCGCCATCGAGGAGAAGCGCGACGGCAAGCCGCTGGCCGAGATTGCCGACGGGCTGCAAAAGATGGTGCTCGTCGCTTTCATGGAAAGCTACGAAAACGATCCTGACTTGTGCACCGGCGGTGATTGCGACAACCGGGGGAAGACAGCCAAAAATCGCCAGCGCTTTCTGTTGATCGAGCGCGAAATTGCCGAAAAAATCCGGTTGACCGCAGGATTCACCACCGGCGCCGACCTAGCTAAGAAGTTGCCGCGTGTTCGCGCCGTGCGCGCCGACCTGGGTACCGGCACCGATGCCAAGGTCGATCTGAGTTCCGCTGAGTTATTCGCCGCTCGCTATCGCAGCGCCGCCAACGCCAGCTTTAAAGAACTCTACTTGGCGGTCAAGCACTTGATCGAACAAGTCGGCGATAGCGCCGCCCTCGGCTTGCCCAGTTCGTCCAACTGGCTCGACCCGCTGATCAAGCGCATCGAGTCTTTGCCAGCGACCGTCGCCGGCATCCAGTACCTGCATGCATACGCCAAGGATTTGATCGCTGTCTGGAATGATCTACGAGCCGCCCTGTTTGCCGACGATGGCGTGCTGTGCCCACCGACCGAGGCCTTTACTAAGCATTTGTTACTTGGCGCGCTGGCCGATCCGACAGTGGATCGAACGGGCTGCTACCCATCGCCGTGGCTGGCCGGCAGTACGGCTGAGCGGCAGCGGGTCGTTCGGCTGATGCGTAAATTTGCCGTGCTGATTGATACTTTCGAGTTGCCGACAGCGAATGCCGTGAAGATTATCCCGAGCCGGCGGGAAAGTGTGTCGCTCGACGAGCGGGCCATTCCGATCTACTACCGCGCCGATGCGACGCTGCGCGAATTGTGGAACGAGGGTCGCCAGCAACGCGGCGAGAGCGAGGACAACACCGGCTATCACTGGACGCCCGAGCTGGGCAAGCTGGCGCTACCAAGCCAGCCCGTGCTGGCCGATCCCTTTCTGCTCGACCAGGGCGCCAACGATTTCTACCGTATTGAAGGCTTCCTCGGCCTGAAGGCAGATGTTGCCGAACTGGCAATTGAAAAGCTGATCCGCCAGCGTAATTTGCCGATTGCCGTGATCAGTGCGCTGACCCACAACGAGCGCAAGTGGATTATCCGTGGCCCGAAATTCAAGCAGACCAGCCTGCACAGCATGCATTACCTGCTGCGCCAGGATGTCGCCAGCCATCTCAAGGACAATATTGCCTACAGCGATTTGCTGGTTAAACGCTTCGATGTGGACAAGGCCTGGATGCCAGCGCTAACTGGAAAACCGACGGCGACCGAGACTGTTGCTGCGGCGAAAAAGGAGCTGGAGACCGCCGAAGGCAAGCTGGTCGGTGCAGGCAAACCGTTAAGCGCCCGCAACTACACCAGTTTCCGCACCGTCGCCAAGGACTGGACCGAGCCGCTCGACCGGGCCGTACTCAATGCCGGCAAGGCGAGGACGAGCATTGGTGACAGTGTACGCACCGATATCATCTCGCCGGTCGATACGCTGAGCGGCACAAAGTCCCACTTGTGGGTTGACTGGCTGGGCGCGATCATCGACCAGCGCGAGGTGGAACATAAGGAGCGCCTGCTGCTGAGCAATATGCTCAACGAACATCCAGGACTGGAACATGCGGGTGGCGCCGTGCCGGGCGGCACCTTTGTGCTGGTTTACAACGATGCCGGCGTGGTTATCGGCGATCTGATGCTGCCTTACTGGATCGACGACAACGACGAAAGCGACTTCATGGAGCCCGTCTTGACCTTGCCCGATATTCGCGCCCGGCTGCCGGAAGACCTGCTGCCGATCAAGGTGATCAAGCCGCTGCATCTCGACTTGGCCGATTTCAAGGCGCGGGAAATTACGCCGGAAATCCGGATTCAGGAAAACTACAGCAGCTTCTTCCAGAAATCGCTCGGCTCGCTTGGCGATGTGCTCAAGAACACCAAAGCAGCCGCTGTCGCCACCGACTTGGGTGGGGTCAAGGCGGCGACCAACGACAGGTATATGGAGCAGATGCTGGCCGTCATCAAAGGCCAGCAGGCGCAAATTACTGGCTTGCGTGAAGTCGCAGGCGACGACCGGATGACGGTGGAAACCCGCAACAAGGCGCTCGAACAGGCCAAGGTGCTCGAAGCGCAGTTGGCCGTTTCGGTCGGCACCACGGTCGAGTATTTCGCTGTCGCGGCGCCGGAAACCGTGCGCTTCGAAGCCGATAAGGCGGCGGTTTACGAGACAGTGGGTTCGGCGGTTAATCTGGTCACCGACAAGGAGGTCAGCACTAAGCTTCAGGCCAATCTCAACCAGACGGCAATCAACGCCGGCAAGTTGAATACGGGGAGTTCGGCGCTGATTGCCAACCAGGTAATGACCAACGCTGGCTTCCGCATCGGCTGATCGGATAAGCGCCATGAGCGTCACTCATCGTATTCGTCGCCAGCGCTGGCAGGTCAGGGCGGCCAGCGTTGCGGATGCCTTTGCGCTGCGCGCGACACTACGCCGGGAGAGTGAGTTGCACTTGCTGCCGGCACTGGAAGCTGCCTTCGACGCTTGTGATGTTGGCGAGCGCGAAATTCATCTGCCGCGTCTGGCGCTGACAGTCAGGGTGTCCTCACTGGAGAATCTGGCCGATGAACTGCCGGTCAAGTTGGCCGCTGCGGCTATGCAGGCGCTGGCCGAAGCGGTGACAGATTTGCCGGCGGTCAAACCGGCGGCGCCCCGCGACCTGTCGCCGGCCGCCCGGCTGCGCCATTATCTGCGCAGCGGTCAAGTCCAGTGGTTCGATGCTGACCGCGATCCGGCCGAGGTGGCTCGCCAACTGGCCGATGAAGCCCGCCAATGGAGCACTTCGCCGGCCACCGCCTGGTCCTATTTACTGACTGATCTACCGCCAGCCGGGCCGGCACGGAGTGATGCCTTATTTCGGTTTCTACAATTGCTCGACGAGGCTGGGCGGGCCGCTTGGCGGGATTTTGTTGAACAGCAAAGTGAAGCAGTCGGTGATGGATTTTCGCTGCCGCTGGGCTTGCTGCGCCAGTTGCAGGCCAGGCGACCGGCCGACCATGCCTTGCGCCTGCAGGCGCTGGCCTTGTTGCTTTTGGCTGGCGGACCGATGCGCTCGCTTCAGCGCCGCGACGAATGGCTAGCAGCAGTTCAATCTTGCACCGGCCGGCTGGGGCCATTTGCTGCGACCATAGAAACAACGGCTGGCCCTAGGACCACAGAAGCAGATGCTGGCCGTACGGTCGACCGGGAAAAATGGCTAAAAATCGAAAACCTGTTTGACAACCAATCTGACGAAATCTCCCGGCAGATCAACCGGAGCTTGCATCCAGATGCCACGCCAAGCAACCAGACGCCATCGGTTCAGCCATTAGAAAGCCGGCAAAATTCGCCAATTGTCGCGGTCGACCGGGGGATTGCCCTCGGCCAGCCGGTGCACGCTGCCGGACTGATCCTGCTCCACCCCTACCTGCCGCGTCTGTTCTCGGCGCTCGGCTGGGTGGCCGCCGATCATCGCCAGGACGAGCCTTTTCCCTGGGCTGCCTTGCCCCGTGCCGCAGCCTTGCTGCACTGGCTGGCGACCGGCCGCGATGAACCTTACGAGTTCGCGCTGGGTGCCATCAAACTCCTGCTCGGCCTGACGCCGGACGACTCGTTACCGGTCGCCGCCGGTCTACTCAATGAGGCCGAACGGGAAGAGGGTGAGGCCCTGCTAAACGCTGTCGTCGGCCACTGGTCGGCGCTCGGCAAGACCAGCATCGACGGCCTGCGCGTCTCTTTCCTGCAACGCGGCGGTTTGCTCTACGCGACAGACGACGGCTGGCTGCTGCGGCCGCACGCCGAATCCTTTGATCTTCTGCTGGACCGCCTGGCCTGGGGCATCGCCATCGTGCGCCTGCCCTGGATGTCGCGCAGTCTCCACACCGAATGGTTGAGCGCCTGAACGCCACCGCGCGTGATCTTGAAGCCGACCTCGGCTGGCTGGCCGAGCTGTTGCAGCATCGGCTCGACACTTATTTTGCTGAAAAACCGGCCAACCCGCCTTTGCCCGGCGAGCGCCTGCCGCCACGGCTCGACGACAGTGCGTCGCCTTATGCTGAATTTCTTCGCCATCAGTCTCTGACTGCCGAAGCGCGTGCCTTGTTGCTGTTGGCCTTGGCGCCGCTGCTCCGGCCGCAACTGCTTGATGTACTGTGGGCGCGCAATTCGGCCAATCAGCGCGGTTATAGTGAATTCGGTGGGGTACAGGGCAGCGCGTCCGGGCATTTTATTCCGACTGGCGAAACCGCTTGCTTCCTGCTGGCCGGCGATGCGCTGGCCGAACGCCTGCGCGTCATTCATCGGCTGACGCACAGCGACGCACTGCTCGCCGGTGACGTGCTGCAGCCGCTGCTCGCCCCGCCCGGCGAGTCGATGTTGGCTGGACGGCTGCAACCAGCCTCCGCCGTACTCGCCTTGTGTGGGCTGGAAACGCCGGGCAGCGAACTTGATGCGTCGCCGGCCCAGCGTGTGACAACCGGGCTGGACTGGTCCGATCTGGTACTGCCCCCGGCGACGCTGGCTCAGCTTGAGGAGGTGCGCGACTGGCTGACGCATGGCGAAACTTTATTGCACACCCTGGGCATGGCCAGCCGCATGCGGCCGGGTTATACCTGCCTGTTCTACGGTCCGCCGGGCACCGGCAAAACGCTGTCGGCCAGCCTGCTTGGCAAATTGTGTGAGCGCGAGGTACATCGCGTCGACCTGTCGATAGTTGTCTCCAAATACATCGGTGAAACCGAAAAAAACCTTGCTCGTGTTTTCGATCTGGCCGAACAGCACGGCTGGATATTGTTTTTTGACGAGGCTGATGCCCTGTTCGGCCAACGCACTCGCGTCGATAGCGCGCACGACCGCTACGCCAATCAGGAGGTCAGCTACTTGCTGCAACGCATCGAAGATTTTTCGGGTGTTGTCATCCTGTCTTCCAACTTGCGCGGCAATATCGACGATGCCTTTACCCGCCGTTTCCAGTCAGTGATTTCCTTCCCGATGCCGCAAGCCGAAGAGCGCTACCGGCTGTGGACTGAATCGCTACCGGCCTTGCTTGAACGCGACGGTGAGCTTGATTTCGGCCGCATTGCCGAGCGCCATGAGATTTCCGGCGGCACCATCATCAACGTTATCCGTTACGCCGCGCTGCGCAGCCTGGTGCGGGGTGACCGTTGCTTGCTGGCCGAAGATGTCGATAACGGCCTACGGCGCGAACTACTCAAGGAAGGTCGGGGCTTCTGACCCCGATCGGCTATGGAAGCCGCTGCCCACCTGGTCAATCGCCCGTCGCCGCCAATGCCGGCCGCCGCCGTCAAGGTGGCCGAGCCGGTGGTGCAGACTTCGCCGGTGCGGGTCCAGTGCCAGAGCCTGCGTGTCTCGGCGCCGGGCGATGCGGCGGAAGTTGAAGCCCGGCACGTTGCGCGCAGTTTAGTCAGCATGCCGGCCAGTGCTGCGGCCCGGCCAGCCAGCGTGGTCAGCCCGGCTTTGCTGCATCGCGCCACGCCGGTGCGCGGGCCGGCAGTTGCCACTCCTGTGCCGTTGCGGGCCGGCAAGCCGCCACCGGCTGCCAGTGGCGGCGAAGCCTTGCCCGAGGCCGTACGGCAGGACATGGAGCCGCGTTTCGGGGCGGACTTCAGCCAGATTCGCATCCATCGCGACGCCAATGCGGCCCAGGCCAGTCGTTCGCTCAATGCTGCTGCCTTCACCGTCGGCAACCAGATCTGGTTCGGGCCGGGAACGTGGCAGCCGGATAGCGCCAGCGGGCGCGAACTTATCGCTCATGAACTGACCCACACTATTCAACAGAGCGCTGTACCGCAGGTGCAACGTCAGGCGCCCGGGCAACAACTGATCCAGCGAAGCCCAGCAATCAACGAGCGCAGCGCGCTCGCCGTGCAGCGCCTCGGCCTGGGTGATGCACTAAATTACTTTGCCGAGCACGCCAATTTCATTCCTGGTTTCCGGATGTTCACGCTGGTGCTCGGCGTCAATCCGATCAACATGCGGGCCGTCGATCGTTCGCCCGGCAACCTGCTGCGCGCCCTTGTCGAACTGATGCCGGGCGGTGCGCTGATCACTCGGGCGCTCGATAGTTACGGCATCATCGACCGCGTTGCCGGTTGGGCGCAGCAGCAGATGAACAGCATCGGGCTGGTGGCGAGCAGCATCCGGCAAGCGGTCGGCCGCTTCCTCGACTCGCTGAGCTGGACTGATATCTTCGATCTGGGTGGCGTCTGGGAACGGGCCAAGCGCATCGTTACCGAGCCGATTGCTCGAATCACCAGCTTTGTCGGCAAACTCGTGTCTGGCATCCTCCAGTTCGTTCGCGATGCCGTGTTGCGGCCGCTGGCCGGGCTGGCACAAGGCACGCGCGGCTGGGGTTTGTTGTGCACCGTTCTCGGCCGCAATCCGATCACCGGCGACGCCGTGCCGCGCAGCGCCGAAACGCTGATCGGCGGCTTCATGCGCCTGATCGGTCAGGAAGAAATCTGGCAGAACCTGCAGCAAAGCCGCGCCGTGCCACGCGCCTTCGCCTGGTTCCAAGGCGCGCTGGCCGGCCTGATCGGTTTCGTCACCGCCTTGCCTGGGCTGTTCATGGACACGCTGCGCAGCCTCGGCATCAACGACCTGCTGACGCCGATCCAGACCTTTGGGCGCATCGTCCGCATCTTCGGCGATTTCGCTGGGCGCTTCTTCAGTTGGGCTGGGGCGCAGGTGATGAGCTTGCTCGAAATCATCTTCAACGTTGTCGCACCGGCCATCATGCCCTACATCCGCCGCGCCGCCGGGGCCTTCCGGACGATTATCGCCAACCCGATCGGCTTTGTGCGCAATCTGGTGCAGGCCGGCATTCAAGGTTTTCGGCAATTCGCCAGCAACATCCTGACCCACCTGCGCGGCGCGTTGATCGGCTGGCTAACCGGCGCGTTGGGCGCGGCTAACGTTTACATCCCGCAGGCTTTCACGCTGCAGGAAATCATCAAGTTCGTACTCAGCGTGCTCGGCCTGACCTGGCAGAATATCCGCAGCAAACTGGTTCGCGTTGCTGGCGAAAACGTCGTCACCGCGATGGAAACCGGCTTTGATATCGTCGTTACGCTGGTTCGCGACGGCCCGGCGGCCGCCTGGGAACGCATCCGCGAAAGCCTCTCCAATCTGCGCGAAATGGTCATGGAGCAGATCATGGCCTTCGTCCAGAACAACATCGTCACCGCCGCTATTACCCGGCTTGTTTCCATGCTCAACCCCGCCGGCGCGTTTATCCAGGCGATCATCGCCATTTACAACACGGTGATGTTCTTTGTCGAACGCCTGCGCCAGATCGCCCAGGTCGCCACCGCCTTCATTGATTCGATTGCCGCTATTGCCAGCGGCGCCATCTGGGCGGCGGCAAATCGCGTCGAGCAAACCATGGCTGGCTTGCTAACCCTGGTCATCAGCTTCCTCGCCCGGCTGGTCGGCCTCGGCCGGGTCAGCGACGCAATCACCCACATCATCAACCGCATCCGCGCGCCGATCGACCGGGCGCTCGATCGTGTCGTCGACTGGATAGTCCGTCTGGGGCAGCGCTTCATGAGCGCGGCACGCGGGGCGGTCGGTCGGGTGGCCGAATGGTGGCGGCAGCGCAAACCCTTTCGCACCGCCGGCGGTGCCAGCCACGAAGTCTATTTTGTAGGTGATGCAGCCAATCCACGCCCAATGGTTGCCAGCCGCGACCCGCTACCGGTCGAAACCCGATTGGACCGCTTCCTCGGTACCGCCAATGAATCCAGCGCGCCGGTCCGCAAACGTAGGGCCATCCCGCTGATTGGTGCGACGCGAACTGTCGTCCGGGCCAATGCTGACGACCCTGTCGTCGTCACCAACCTGCGCACCCTGTTTGGTATCTTTGATGATCCGAGCCCGCCACACGTCACTCGTTACCAAGCGCGTACCACATCGTTAGGAGGCGACACTGTCGGCGTTGGCATGACTATCGACTGGTTGAACAACGCATGGCGTAATGATCATCGAGGCAGTCCGCCGCGCTCCGGGGCCCAAA
>JBBSCQ010000023.1:0-46610 GCA_038250105.1 Burkholderiales bacterium
GTGCTGATTACCGAAGGCGTGCGCGGCGAAGGCGGCATTCTGCGTAATAGCAGCAAAGAACGCTTCATGGAGCGTTATGCCCCGAATGCCAAGGATCTGGCGTCGCGTGACGTTGTTTCCCGCGCCATGGCGACCGAAATCAAGGAAGGTCGCGGTTGTGGTCCCAATAAAGACTACGTGCTGCTTGATATTACCCACCTTGATCCAGCGACGATCATGAAGCGTCTGCCGGGTATTCACGAAATTGGTATCCAATTTGCTGGTGTCGATTGCCTAAAAGAGCCGCTGCCGGTGGTGCCGACCTGTCACTATCAAATGGGCGGTATCCCGACGCATTACTCTGGTCGTGTTGTGATGCCCAAGGGTGACGACATGAATAGTGTTGTGCCTGGTTTCTATGCTGGTGGCGAGTGTGCCTGTGCTTCGGTGCATGGTGCCAACCGCCTCGGTACCAACTCACTGCTTGATCTGCTGGTCTTCGGTAAATCAGCGGGTGATTCTGCTGTTGAAGATCTCAAGTCTGGTCGGGCGCATCGTGAATTGCCCAAAGATGTTGCCGACAAGACCTTGGCCCGTATCAGTGCTTTGGATAACCGCAAAGGCGGTGCCAACGTCCATGAAACCCGTCTGGCCATGCAGCGCACCATGCAGGATCATGCCGGCGTTTTCCGCTTTAATGACATGCTCAAGCAGGGTGTTGAGAATATCCTTGAGATCGAGAAGGCGGCCCGTAATCTGGAAATCAAGGATAAGTCGATGGCCTGGAATACGGCTCGCACCGAAGCTCTGGAAATGGAAAACCTGATTGAAGTTGCCAAGGCAACAATGATTTCCGCTGAGGCCCGCAAGGAGTCTCGTGGTGCGCACGTCCGTGATGACGCACCAGATACAGCAGAGTTTCCGAATGGCCGGAACGATGCCGTGTGGCACAAACATACCTTGTTCTCGCCGGTTGATAATTCAATCAGCTACAAGCCGGTCAATATGCAACCCCTGACCGTCGAGCCTGTCGAGCTCAAGACGCGCTCATACTAATTGGAGTTCACGATGAGTAAACGCACGGTTCAATTTAGTATTTATCGCTACGATCCCGATAAGGATGACGCGCCTTACATGCAGGAAATTACGGTTGATCTCGATTCAACTGACCGTAAGTTGCTGGATGCGCTGACCAAACTGAAAGCCAAGGACGATGCGATTTCCTATCGTCGCTCCTGCCGCGAAGGTGTCTGTGGTTCCGATGCCATGAACATCAATGGCAAGAACGGTCTGGCTTGTCTGACCGATATCGACAGTCTGAAGCAGCCGATCGTTTTGCGTCCGTTGCCAGGTCTGCCGGTCATTCGTGACCTGATTGTTGATATGACGCAGTTCTTCAAGCAATATCACTCGATCAAGCCTTACCTGATCAATAACGATCCGCCGCCGGAACGCGAGCGTCTGCAGTCGCCGGAGGATCGTGAAGAGCTGAATGGCCTCTACGAATGCATCCTGTGTGCCTGTTGCTCGACAGCTTGTCCGTCGTTCTGGTGGAATCCTGACAAATTCGTTGGCCCGGCTGGTTTGCTGGCGGCTTACCGCTTTATCGCCGATACGCGCGATCAGGCAACTAATGAGCGGCTTGATAATCTTGAAGATCCATACCGACTGTTCCGCTGCCATAGCATCATGAACTGTGTCGATGTCTGCCCGAAGGGTTTGAACCCAACCAAGGCGATCGGCAAGATCAAGGACATGATGGTTCGTCGCGCTGTCTGATGGAAAGAAAAGACTACGAACGCCTGCGGTGGCGCTGTGTTCGACGCGCCCTTCTTGAACTTGATATTACGTTGACGCGGTTTCTCGACAACGGGTTTGAAAAGTTGAATGAAGAGGAGCAGCAGGCGTTTGTTGTACTTGCCGATATGGAGGATTACGATCTTTGGGATTTGCTGACAGGCAAGGCCGAGATCGATGATCCTCGTCTTACGCACGTTATATCTATACTTCGTAAGAGTTAAGTAAGGTTGGCGTTCTAACTTATGCTTTTTACCGCCGTTTTTGACATTGTAGTGATAACCAACACCTGTAAAGGGAAGACTCCATGACGACTGAACGCAAAGCAACTTTGACAATCGAGGGCCAAGCCCCCGTCGATTTCCAGATCATGACCCCGACGCACGGCAACGAGTGTATTGATATTCGTACGCTCGGCGCCAAGACCGGTTTTTTCACCTATGACTCCGGTTTTCTTTCAACGGCGAGCTGCAAGTCTTCAGTTACCTTCATCGACGGCGATGTTGGCCAACTGCTGTACCGTGGCTACCCGATTGAACAGCTTGCAGCAAACTGTAACTTCCTCGAAGTTACTTATTTGCTGAAGAACGGCGAATTGCCTAATGCCAAGCAGAAGTCCGATTTCGAAAGCACCATCAAGAATCACACCATGGTGCATGAGCAGCTTTCAAAATTCTTCTCTGGCTTCCGTCGTGACGCACACCCGATGGCAGTTATGACCGGTGTGGTTGGCGCCTTGTCTGCCTTCTATCACGACGCGATGGATTTCTCCGACGCTGAACATCGTAATGTCAGCTTCAACCGTCTGGTTGCCAAGCTGCCGACCATCGTTGCCATGGCGTACAAGTACAACACCGGCGCACCATTTATGTATCCGGACAATTCGCTGGACTATACCGCCAACTTCATGCGCATGATGTTCGGCAATCCGTGCGAAAAATATGAGCCAAACCCGGTTCTGGTCCGTGCTCTGGATACGATCTTTACGTTGCACGCCGATCACGAACAAAATGCATCAACCTCAACGGTGCGTCTGGCTGGCTCCTCCGGTGCCAATCCGTTTGCCTGTATCGCTGCCGGTATCGCTTGTTTGTGGGGCCCGGCACACGGTGGTGCGAACGAAGCTTGTTTGCAGATGCTGGAAGAAATTGGTGACGTTTCCCGCGTGCCGGAATTCATCGCTCGCGCCAAGGACAAGAACGATTCCTTCAAGTTAATGGGTTTCGGTCACCGCGTGTACAAGAACTTCGATCCGCGCGCCATGCTGATGCGTAAGGTTTGCAACGAAGTGCTGACCGAACTCGGTCTGGAGAACGATCGCCTGTTCAAGCTGGCCATGGAACTCGAGCGTATTGCGCTGGAAGATCCGTATTTCGTCGAGAAGAAGCTCTACCCGAACGTCGATTTCTACTCCGGCATTGTGCAGAAAGCGATCGGCATTCCGACCGAAATGTTCACCTGCATCTTCGCGCTGGCCCGTACGGTTGGCTGGATGACACAGTGGGAAGAAATGATTACCGATCCGGAATACAAGATCGGTCGTCCACGTCAGCTCTACATCGGCGCCGCCAAGCGTGATGTGGTTCCGCTGGCTCAACGCGGCTAAGCTGGAAACCGGGCGGCCGTTTGGCCGCCCTTTTTTTACCTGCGAAGTTTCATAACTTCGCGGTTTGTAGCTACCCAAAAAGACAACACCCTAGAGGGGACGCCTATGACTACGATGAATCAACTATCCGACAGCACACTGTTCTTTGGCGGCAACGCACCGTTTGTCGAAGAGCTTTACGAAAATTATCTTGATAATCCGACCGCCGTGCCCGCTGAATGGCGCGATTATTTTGACCGCCTGGCCCAGATGCCGGGTTTTGTTGCCCGTGACGTGGCGCATGCGCCAGTCATTGCTGCTTTTGCCGAACTGGGCAAAGAAGGTGGCTTCCAGCCCGTTGCAACCGTCTCCGGTGGCGACATCAAGAAACAATCCGCGGTTGGCCAACTGGTTACTGCCTATCGCTCAATGGGTACCCGCTGGGCTGAACTTGATCCGCTCAAGCGTTTGCCCCGCCCGAAACTCGATGAGTTGGAATTGTCCTTCTACGGCTTTACCGATGCCGACCTGAATCAAACTTTCAGCGTTGGTTCTCTCAAAGGCCTGCCGGAAACCGCCAAGCTCGGTGACATTCTCGAAACTTTGAAGCAGACCTACTGCGGCACGGTTGGCGTCGAGTACATGTACATGACCGACTACAAAGAGAAGCGTTGGCTGGAGGAGCGCCTTGAGACGACTCGCTCGCGCCCAAGCTACTCGGCCGAGCAGAAAAAACGCATCCTAGAGCGGTTGACCGCAGCAGAGACGCTGGAACGCTATCTGCACACCCGTTATGTCGGGCAAAAGCGTTTCTCCCTCGAAGGTGGCGATTCACTGATCGTCGCCATGGACGAAACGATTCGTACTGGTGGCCGGCTGGGCGTTGATGAAGTCGTCATTGGTATGGCTCACCGCGGTCGCCTCAACGTCCTGGTCAATACGCTGGGTAAGGCGCCGTCGATGCTGTTTGCTGAGTTCGAAGGCAAAAAGAAGAGCGATCTAACGGCGGGTGACGTCAAGTACCATATGGGCTTCTCCTCTGACGTATCCACCCCGGGAGGCCCGTGCCACCTGACGCTGGCTTTCAACCCGTCGCACCTCGAAATCGTTAACCCGGTGGTCGAAGGTTCGGTCTATGCGCGCCAAGTGCGTCGTGGCGAAGAAGGTAAGTCCAAAGTGCTGCCCATCGTTATTCACGGTGACTCGGCAGTGGCCGGGCAGGGCGTTAATCAGGAAATGCTCAATTTTGCCCAGACCCGTGGTTACGGTACGGGGGGTACGGTGCATATTGTGGTGAATAACCAGATTGGTTTTACCACGAGTGACATGCGCGACTATCGCTCTGGCCACTACTGTACCGATATTTTCAAGATGGCCGATGCGCCTATCTTTCACGTTAATGGCGACGATGCCGAAGCGGTAGCGATGGTTACCCAGTTGGCCGTCGAGTTCCGCCAGCAGTTCAAGAAAGATGTCGTCATCGACATCATCTGTTTCCGCAAGCTCGGCCACAACGAGCAGGACGAGCCGATGGTTACCCAGCCGCTGATGTACAAGATCATCAGCAAGCATCCGGGGGCCCGCAAGCTTTATGGTGACAAGCTGATTGCTGAAGGTGTACTGCCGGCCGATGGCCCGGATCAGATGATCAAGGAATATCGCGAACATCTGGACAAGGGCGAATTGCTCTATAACCCGGTACTGGCTGGCTATAAGCACCCGAACACGATCGACTGGACACCGTTCCTGACCAAAAATTACGTCGAAACCTGTGATACGACGGTGCCGATGAAGGAACTGCAGCGCCTCTCAAAACGCCTGACGACTTTCCCGGAAGGCTTCACGCTGCATTCGCGTGTTCAGAAAATCGCTGACGACCGGGCCTCAATGGGCGAAGGCAAGTTGCCAGTCGACTGGGGTATGGCCGAGAATCTCGCCTACGCTTCATTGCTGGTTTCCGGCTACGGTGTTCGACTATCGGGTGAAGACGTTGGTCGTAGCACTTTCTTCCACCGTCATGCTGCTTTCCACGATCAAAATCGTGAAAGCTGGGATGAGGGCACCTATCTTCCGTTGCAGCATTTGCAGGAAAAGCAGGCTGGATTCCAGTGCTACGACTCGGTACTTTCCGAAGAAGCGGTACTGGCTTTCGATTATGGTTACGCTACCGCCAATCCATATGAAATGGTGATCTGGGAAGGTCAGTTCGGTGACTTTGCCAATGGTGCTCAAGTGGTTATCGACCAGTTCATTGCCTCCGGTGAAGCCAAGTGGGGCCGTGCCTGTGGTCTGGTCATGCTCTTGCCGCATGGTTACGAAGGTCAGGGCCCGGAGCACTCTTCGGCTCGCCTTGAACGCTACATGCAGGCCTGCGCTGAAATGAATATGGAAGTCTGCGTGCCGACTACCGCGGCTCAGGTCTTCCACATGCTCCGCCGCCAAAGCATCCGTATGCAGCGCAAACCGTTGATCGTTATGACGCCAAAATCGCTGTTGCGTCACAAGGATGCAGCATCAAGCATGGAGGAGCTGGCCAATGGCGAGTTCAAGCGTGTCATTGGTGAAATCGACGAAATCGATCCGAAGAAGGTGAAGCGGGTTGTGCTCTGTAGCGGCAAGGTCTACTACGACCTGCTGGCGGCACGTCGGGAAAAGAAGATTACCGATATCGCTATCGTTCGAATCGAACAGTTGTACCCCTTCCCGAAGGAGTCGCTGCACACCGAACTAGCCAAGTACCCGAAGGCTGTTGAAATTGTTTGGTGTCAGGAAGAGCCGCGCAACCAAGGCGCCTGGTACTGGATCGCTTCCCGTCAGCATCTGGAAAACGAACTCGGTCTTAAACAAAAATTGTTGCTGGTTTCGCGTCCAGCCTCTCCGTCACCGGCGGTTGGCTATGCGGCGAAGCACAACGAGCAACAGAAGGCACTGGCCGAGTCCGCCTTGGGCAAAATTGAGTACTAATAATTACAACAGAGTGGAGTCATTATGATCATCGAAGTTCAAGTTCCCCAGTTGTCTGAGTCCGTTGCTGAAGGTACGCTGACATCCTGGAAAAAGAAAATTGGCGACTCTATCGCCCGTGACGAAATTCTCATCGACATCGAGACCGACAAAGTTGTGCTCGAAGTTCCGTCGCCGAGTGCTGGTGTTCTGGTTGAAATCATCAAGGCTGATGGTGAAACCGTTGTTTCGGGCGAACTGATTGCCCGTATCGACACCGAAGCCAAGGCTGGCGCTGCTGCCCCGGCTGCTGAAGCTCCGAAGGCTGCTGCCGCAGCACCGGCTGCATCTGCTGCCGCGCCGGCTGGCACGGCTAGCCCGTCAGCTCGCAAGATCCTCGACGAAAAGGGTGTTGCTGCTGCTGACGTCGCTGGTTCTGGCCGTGGCGGCCGTGTGACCAAGGAAGATGCTGTTTCGGCACAACCTAAAGCCGCTGCTTCGTCTGGCCCGGTGGCTGCACCGACCGCTGCCAAGGTCGCGCTGCCAACGCCGGCGACAGGTATTGATAACGGTAATCGCACCGAACAGCGTGTGCCGATGTCCCGGCTGCGCGCTCGTATTGCTGAGCGTCTGCTCCAGTCGCAAGCCACCAACGCAATTTTGACCACGTTCAATGAAGTGAACATGGGCCCAATGATGGCGCTGCGTAAGCAATATGGCGAGAAGTTTGAGAAAGCCCACGGCGTTCGCCTTGGCTTTATGGGCTTCTTCGTCAAGGCTGCTTGTGCTGCTCTGCAGAAGTTCCCAGTTCTGAACGCCTCGGTTGATGGCAGTGACGTCGTTTATCACGGCTTCATCGACATTGGTATTGCGGTTGGTTCGCCGCGTGGTCTGGTAGTGCCGATCATCCGTAATGCGGATCAGCTGAGCATTGCCGAAATCGAGAAGAAAATTGCTGAATTTGGCGCCAAGGCCAAAGATGGCAAGCTGACCATTGAAGACCTGACTGGTGGCACCTTCTCCATCTCCAACGGCGGCATCTTCGGCTCGATGATGTCCACCCCGATTATCAACCCGCCGCAATCAGCGATCCTCGGCATTCATGCTACCAAGGACCGTGCGATGGTTGAGAACGGTCAAGTTGTCGTGCGTCCGATGAACTATCTGGCGATGTCCTACGATCACCGCATCATCGACGGCCGCGAAGCTGTTCTCGGTCTGGTGACCATGAAGGAAGCGCTGGAAGATCCTTCACGCCTGCTGCTCGGCGTCTAATCGACGTTAGCCCGGCGCCAGTTCCCGTTTTTCGGGGGCTGGCGCTTTTGCACATCTGAATTCTGAAAGGTTGTCACATGTCCAAGCAATTTGACGTGCTCGTTATCGGTGGTGGTCCTGGCGGTTATATCGCCGCCATTCGCGCTTCCCAACTTGGTTTCACGGCCGCTTGTGCCGAATCCAATCCTTATGCCGACCCGAAGGGTGAGCCGCGTCTGGGTGGCACCTGCCTGAACGTTGGCTGTATTCCGTCCAAGGCCCTGCTGCACACTTCGCATCTGTTTGAAGAAACAGGCCATTCTTTCGAAGCCCAGGGCATCAAGGTGGGCAAGGCAACGATCGACGTGCCGGTAATGAAGGGGCGCAAGGATGGCATCGTCAATCAACTGACCGCCGGCATCAAGATGCTGCTGAAGAAGAACAAAGTTACCTTCCTGGCTGGCCACGGTTCCTTCGTCGGCAAGGAAGGCGAGTTCTGGAAGGTCAAGGTTGGTGATGAGGAAGTGCTGGCCAAGCAGGTCATCGTCGCTACTGGCTCCAAAGCCCGTCACCTGCCGAATCTGCCGGTTGACCAGAAAATCGTTATGGATAACGAAGGTGCTTTGAATCAGGAATCCGTGCCGAAGAAGCTGGCCATCATTGGCGCTGGCGTCATCGGACTGGAAATGGGTTCGGTTTGGCGTCGTGTCGGTTCTGAAGTTACCATCCTCGAAGCCATGCCGGATTTCCTCGCGGTGGCTGATGTCGACGTTGCCAAGGAAGCACTCAAGCTGTTCACCAAGCAAGGTCTGAACATCCAAATGGGCGTCAAGATTGGCGATATTAAGGCAACCAAAAAATCGGTTTCCATTGCCTATACCGACAAGGATGGCAAGGAACAGAAGCTGGATGCCGATCGCCTGATCGTCTCTATCGGCCGCGTGCCGAATACGGATGGCCTGAATGCCGAAGGCGTTGGCCTCAAACTGGATGCACGCGGTATGGTTGAAGTCGATGGCCACTGCAAGACCAACTTGCCGGGTGTCTGGGCAATTGGTGACGTCGTGCGTGGCCCGATGCTGGCCCACAAGGCGCATGAAGAGGGCGTCATGGTTGCCGAGTTGATGGCTGGTCAGGCTGGTCACTGCAATTTTGACACCATTCCCTGGGTCATCTACACCTCGCCGGAAATTGCTTGGGTCGGCAAGACGGAGCAACAACTCAAGGCCGATGGCGTTGCCTACAAAGTAGGCAAGGTTCCCTTCCTGGCCAATGGTCGGGCGCTCGGTATGGGCGACACGTCTGGCTTCGTCAAGATGCTGGCCTGCAAGGCGACCGATCGTATTCTCGGTGTGCATATCATCGGGGCCAACGCTTCCGAACTGGTTGGCGAAGCCGTTGTGACGATGGAGTTCGGTGGTGCTTCGGAAGATCTGGCGCGCATCTGCCACGCTCATCCAACGCTTTCGGAAACCATCCATGAAGCAGCGCTGGCCTGCGACAAGCGCACGCTGAACTTCTGATCAAGACTTAAGCTTCACAAAAGGCGGGTTGCGGTAACGCACCCGCCTTTTTCTTGGGCAGAATACGCTCTCACCCCCAACTAGATTTCAAAATGCCCCACAAAAAATTAAATGTCTCCGCCCATGGCATGTTGGAAGCCTACGAGGCATTGTTAGCAGCCCGTGGCTATGTTGCCGATGCGGCGCAATTGACTGCGGCAAGCGCCTTGCAGAATCTATATAGCAGCTTGCTATTTTTCAAAGTTGGTCGGGGGAGTACGCTGAAGCGATTTCTGGCGCCACCGAAACCGCCGCAGGGAATTTATTTCTGGGGTGGGGTAGGGCGGGGTAAGAGCTTTTTGATGGATTGCTTCTACGAATCCGTGCCCTATCAGCGGAAAAAACGGATTCACTTTCACGCCTTCATGCAGCAGATTCATCGCGATCTCGATCAGTACAAAGGTGAAGCCGACCCGATGTTGAAGGTAGCCGAACAGATTGCGCGCGAGGTGCGGCTGCTCTGTTTTGACGAGTTCCATGTTTCCGATATTGCCGATGCGATGATTCTCGGTCGCTTGCTTAATGGATTGTTTGCTCAGGGCGTTATTCTGGTGATGACCTCAAATTATACGCCCAGCATGCTTTACCCGAATGGTTTGCATCGCGACAGTTTTCTGCCGACCATCGCCTTGCTGCAAAAGCATCTTGAAGTCTTTGAGGTCGAGGCTGGCGTTGACTATCGTTTGCGTGCCCTGGAGCAGGTCGAGATTTACCATTGCCCAGCGGATGCCGCTGCCGAGAAGAAAATGCGTGACTATTTCCGCATGGTGGCGGGTGAGGAGGGAAAAAAGGGTGGATCAATCGATGTGCTGGGACGGCAGATTGAAACGGTTCGGCGCGGTCACGGGGTGATCTGGTTTGATTTTAAAGCGCTTTGTGGCGGGCCGCGTTCGCAGAACGACTATCTGGAAATCGCCCGCAGTTACCATACCGTGTTGCTCTCGCACATCCCTAAAATGTCGGCCAGCCAAGCTTCGGAAGCGCGACGGTTTACCTGGTTAATTGACGTTTTCTACGACCACAAGGTTAAGCTGATTTCGACTGCGGATTGTGCGCCGGAAGCACTTTACACCGAGGGCACACAAGCCAGTGAATTTATCCGCCCGGTCAGCCGTCTGACCGAAATGCACTCCAAGGAATATCTGGCTCTGCCGCATATTGTGGCTGTCTGAGGTGGCATGATGAAAATTGCGCTCAAAACGCTGTTGACCGCAGTAATTGCCCTGTGGGTTGGGCTGGTTATTGCGCAGCAGATGGAAGTGATCGAACTGAAAAGCAAGAGTGTCGAGGACGTTTTGCCTGCCCTGCTGCCCTTGGTGGAGCCGGGTGGTACTTTGACCGGCATGAATAACCAGCTTTTCCTGCGTGCGTCGCCACGCAATCGGGCCGATATCAAGAAGGCCCTGGCGGCGATTGATACGCCGACGCGGCGGCTGATTATTCGCATCAGCCAGAACCGGCAAAGTGAGAACAACGCCCGTGGCGCCGAGGCCACTGGCCAGGTAGTGCTCGGTAGCACGCGGCGGAGCAATGTTGAGGCGCAAGTTTGGGATACGAAGAGCGTGCGTGGTGAAAGCGCTGGGCAAATGGTCCAGACCGTCGAAGGTGGCCAAGCCTTTATCCAGATTGGCCGCTCGCTGCCGATTCCAATGCGGCAAGTGGTGATTGGTCCCGGTGGCGCGGTGATCAACGAAACGGTCGTTTATCAGGATGTCGGGCGCGGCTTTTATGCGGCGCCTCGACTCAATGGCGAACGGGTAACGCTGGATATTAGCCAGCAAGCCGACAACGTGGGCGGCTATGGACGCGGTAGTATCAACACCCAGCGTTTGTCGACAACGGTTTCCGGTCGATTGGGCGAATGGATTGAGCTGGGCGGTGGTGGTCGTCAGGCTGGTGGCCAGCAGAGCGGTGGGTTCAGTATTTCAACGAGTGAGGCAAGAGATAATCGCTCAATCTGGTTAATGGTAGAGGAAGTGCAGTGAGTAATTTGCAACGTAATTTTGGCCAAAAAGCCGCACTGATTTCGGCCATTTCCTGCCTGGTGCTGGCCTTGCCGGTATTCGGTATTTTCCTCTGGCTTTGGCAAAATAAAGGCTTGAACGATACCTGGACGCCGAGCGCGCTGACCACGGTGTTTTTTCTCTGCTTCTGCGCGGTGGTACTTTATGTCATAAGCCGGCCGAAACCGCCGTTGCCGGTTGATGGCGCTGTCCCATAAAGGGACTTTCTTTGGGTGCGGTCGACGCCTAAAAATGGCCAAATTTAAAAAACAAAACCCGGTGTAAAACCGGGTTTTGCGTTTTGATGCCAAGGCAGAATCAGGCGGCGTTCAAAGCCTGATCGAGATCAGCGATCAAGTCGTCGATGTGCTCAATACCAATGGAAAGACGGATCATGTCCTCTGACACCCCCGCCTTGGCCATTTCGGCAGGCGACAACTGGCGATGCGTCGTAGAGGCTGGGTGACAAGCCAGGGTTTTGCAGTCACCAATGTTGACCAGGCGGGTGACCAGCTGCAGCGCATCCTGGAATTTTCCACCACCGACGCTACCACCCTTGACGCCAAAGTTGAGAATGCCGGAAGCTCGGCCGCCCATGTATTTTTGGACAAGAGCATGGTCTTTGTGGTCCGGCAAGCCAGCGTAATTAACCCAACTGACCTTCGAATGACTCTTCAGAAAATTGGCGATCTTCAGCGAGTTTTCGCAGATGCGGTCCATGCGCAAGGCCAGTGTTTCGATACCTTGCAGGATCAAGAAAGCGTTAAACGGCGAGATCGCGGCGCCCATATTGCGCAATGGCACGACGCGGGCGCGGCCGATGTAGGCGGCGGCACCGAGCGCTTCGGTATAAACGACGCCATGGTAAGAAACGTCCGGCTCGTTGAGGCGCTTGAACTTGGTCTTGTGCTCGGCCCACGGGAACTTGCCGCTATCGACAATGATGCCGCCGAGGCTGTTGCCGTGCCCGCCGAGGTATTTGGTCAGGGCATGCACCACAATATCGGCACCGTGTTCGAACGGGCGGCAGAGGTAGGGCGAAGGCACGGTGTTGTCGACGATGACGGGCACGCCATGCTTATGGGCAATTTCGGCGAGCTTGGCGAAGTCGGTCACGTTGCCGAGCGGGTTGCCAATGGATTCACAGAAAACAGCCTTGGTCTTGTTGTCGATCAGCTTTTCAAAAGCTTCCGGGTCGCTGAAATCGGCAAAGCGCACGTCGATGCCGTACTGCGGCAGGGTGTGCGCGAACAGGTTGTAAGTGCCGCCGTAAAGTGTGCTTGACGAGATGATGTTGTCGCCGGCCTCGGCAATGGTCTGGATCGCCGCGGTAATTGCCGCCATGCCGGAGGCCATGGCCAGACCAGCAATGCCGCCTTCCATTGCGGCAACGCGCTTTTCCAGTACATCCTGCGTCGGGTTCATGATGCGCGTGTAGATATTGCCGGCGACTTTCAGGTCGAACAGATCAGCGCCATGTTGGGTGCTGTCGAAAGCGTAGGAAGTTGTCTGGTAAATCGGCACCGCAACGGATTTGGTGGTCGGGTCGGGCGAAAAGCCGCCATGGACGGCAATGGTTTCAATCTTCATGGGCGAGTCTCTCTTTATTTTGTGGTGGGTAAAAAATCAAGTCTAGCAGGCGTAGCTTGGCTTAGCTGTTGTCGTCGTTTTCAGGTGTTGTCAGGCGGGCACGTTTGATCAGAAAGCGCCCGGGATCGAGGGCATTGACCAGATCATTTTCCAGCGGCAGCGGTTCGCCTTCGAGCTGGCTGAGCAGCAGATCTGCCATTAGCGCTGACCAGACGATGCCGCGGGCGCCAAAGCCTTGCACGCACCACAGGCCGGGCTGCCGCGGCAGATCGTGGAGGCGGCTATTGCTGCCGGCGGGAAGAGGTTTCGGGACCGGGCCGACGATGGGCAGGCGGTCAGGAGACATCGGGCGGAAACCGACGCGGCCTTCGATGCTGGCCGGCTCGATGCTGGCAGCAAAGCCAGGCAGGATCAGGTTGAGGCGTGCCAGGTTGTCGCGGTGGTCGACTTCCCTTGTGTTCGGATCAGCATCGCCAAGCAAGTGGCTGGCCCCAACCAGCCGGATGCCGTCGATTTCCGGCATGGCGTAGCCCAGTTTACAAACGACGACTTCGAGCGGTGGCGTGGCGTTGCCCGGTAAATGGCTGACCTGGCCACGCGCTGAGGTTTGCGGCAGCCAAGCGAATTGCTCAAAATTGGTGGCAGCAACGCCGCTGGCCATGATGAGGTAGGGCGCTTCGGCGAGAATAGCACCGGCCGCGTCGAGTGCTTGCCAGCCGGTTTTTGCCCTTTTTAAGCGGTCGACCGTAGCATTGAAGATTACCGTGATTTTTTCCGGATAAGCCGCCAGCGCCGCCCGGCAGACAGAAGGTGGTTGCACCCAACCGCCATTGGGAAACCACCAGCCGCCGGTGTCGACCGGCCAGTTCAGTTTTTGGCTGGCTGTTTCTTTGTCGACAAACTGAATGACTTCGGGTGGTAGGCCGAGTGCTTTAACGGTGCGTTGTTGCTGCGCTTCGTGTTCCGGTTCCCGGCCGAGATGCATGACGCCGCAACCTGACCAGCGAGCGTCAGGCAGTTCGGCCAGCAGGGCACGGGTGGCGAGATAGCCGGCCCGGGTCAGGCGGGACAGCCGGTTGTCGTCAGCGCTGGGGAGTGGCCGCAACATGCCGGCCAGATTGCTCGACGCGCCGCTGCCCGGTTCGGCCGCCTGTTCCAACACTGTCACCAGCCAGCCGGCCGAGGCGAGCCGATGCGCCGTGGTGCTGCCGGCAATGCCGGCGCCAATGACGATGGCGCGGCGATCGGTCGGGGCAGGGTGGCGGTTGGGCCGGCGCGAACGGAAGCTGCCGACCAGCATCTGGCGTTTGCCGGCGAAACCGGGATTTTTTTTGACCTCAAACTG
Organism: Burkholderiales bacterium; assembly: GCA_038250105.1. Taxonomy (GTDB): domain Bacteria; phylum Pseudomonadota; class Gammaproteobacteria; order Burkholderiales; family Rhodocyclaceae; genus Azonexus. The sequence goes on from JBBSCQ010000023.1 coordinate 14,059, forward strand.
AGCAGCGGTCAGGGCTTCGCGCACCGTGCCGGCGACCGACCAGGTGGCCAGCGTAGTCCCGGTGCTGGCCAGGCGGGTCAGGCCCTTGCAGAAATAAGGTGTCCACAATGCCGGGTTCTTGGCCGGGGAAAATCCGTCGAGGAAAAAAGCATCAACAGCGGCGTCGACTGCACGCAGTTGGGTGATGGCATCACCAAAAAACAGAGTCAGGATGACTCGCCCGGCATCGAGATGCAGGCGATGCACGCCCGGCGTCAGTGGCGGCCATTTCTTTTGCAGTTCCGCTGCCAGCTCGGCAAATTCCGGCCAGATTTTCTGGGCTTGAATCAGATCGGCGGCACTGAACGGGTGCTTTTCCAGCGAGACAAAATGCAGGCGCCGGCAGCGCTGCGGGTCGTCTCGCCAGGCTTGCCAAGTGGTCAGGAAATTGAGGCCAAGGCCAAAACCGGTTTCGAGAATGACGAAACGGTCTTTGTACTGCCAGCGTTCGGGCAGGCCATTGCCGCCAAGAAAAACAAAGCGGGCCTGGGCGGCGGCGCCGTAGGCCGAGTAATACATATCGTCATAGGCGGCAGAAAACGGCTCGCCGTTGCGGGTGAATTCCAGTTGCGCTGGCTGGAGTTTTTCCACTAATGCAAAAATGAATTGGCTGGCAAGTTGGTGATCGCCGTGGGCGGCGTGTAATCCAGCGGCAGATCCCAGCCGGCGTGCTCGTTAGCGGCGCGCAGCATGGCACATAGCGCCTGCAGCAACTCGGCATTCAAGCTCAGTTTGAAGCTACGCTCGCGGGCTTCACGCAAGGTCAGGGTGGCTTTGCCACTGCCGCTAGCTTCGAGAATTGCCTCGGTGGCGAGCAGTGGTTTCGCGCCGAGCGGATAGGTCGGGTTGTCTTCCTGAAAAGCCAGCTCAAAATTGCTTACTTCAGTGTTCGACTCTTCCTCTGATTCCGCTGGCGAAAAGGGCTCGGCGGCAAGGTGCCCGGCGAGCATTTCGCAAAGGTGTGGCCAGATGTCACGGAGAAATCGACGAGTTAAAAAAACGCGGATTTCTTCATTGGCGCTGGTGCCAATACGCAGGATCAAGCGGTCTTGAACGCTGTCGTTAGCGACCTGGATTTGGCGGACGGGCATCTATTTGAAGTTTTCTGGCGGAGTGATATTTACGGTAACGACAAGTGTGGTCGAGCCCACGCCGCCAAGACAAGGCGTACGGTGCCACTGCATAGCAGCGCTATGCCCGGTGCCGTGCAACGCTGTATTGGCAAGCGCCGCCGGCCACATCACTCCGGACGCATCGAGGGGAAAAGGATGACGTCACGAATTGCCGCAGCATCAGTCAGCAGCATGATCAGGCGATCAATGCCGATGCCGCAGCCACCGGTCGGCGGCAGGCCATATTCCAGGGCGCGGATGAAGTCGGCGTCGTAATACATCGCTTCTTCATCGCCGGCATCCTTGGCTTTCATCTGTTCCTGGAAACGTGCCGCTTGGTCTTCGGCATCGTTCAACTCCGAGAAGCCATTTGCAATTTCGCGGCCGACGATGAACAGCTCGAAACGCTCGGTGATTTCCGGGTCGGTATCAGAAGCGCGCGCCAGCGGCGAAACTTCAACCGGGTAATTGATGATGAAAGTTGGTTCCCAGCACTGAGCTTCGGCGCAGGCTTCAAATAGCTGCAGTTGCAGACTGCCGAGACCGCCCGGTTTAACCTTCTCACCAAAGGCATTGATCTTGCTCTTGAGAAATTCACTATCAGCCAGTTCGGCATCGGTAAATTCTGGATGCTGGCCCTGGATCGCCTGGTTGATCGTCAGACGGTGGAACGGCTTGGATAGGTCGAGTTCGCGACCCTGATAGATGAAGACTTCCTTGCCCAGTGCCTCGCGGGCAGCATGGCGGAGCAGGCCTTCAGTGAAGTCCATCAGCGTATGGTAGTTGGCGTACGCCTCGTAGAACTCCATCATGGTGAATTCAGGATTGTGGCGCGGGCTTAAACCTTCGTTGCGGAAGTTGCGGTTGATCTCGAAAACTTTCTCGAAGCCACCAACGACCAGACGCTTCAAATAAAGCTCCGGGGCGATACGCAGGAACTGCTGCATGTCGAGCGCGTTGTGGTGCGTCACAAACGGCTTGGCCGAGGCGCCGCCGGGGATCGGGTGCATCATCGGCGTTTCGACTTCCATGAAGCCGTGGCCGAGCATGTAATTGCGGATCGACGAGACGATGGCGGAACGGGCGCGGAAGGTGAAGCGCGTTTCCTCGTTCATGATCAGGTCGACGTAACGCTGGCGGTACTTCATTTCCTGATCGGCCAGACCGTGGAACTTGTCCGGCAACGGGCGCAGCGACTTGGTCAGTAGGCGGATTTCGGCGGCCTGGATCGAAAGTTCGCCGGTCTTGGTTTTCATCAGGATACCAGTGACACCAATGATGTCGCCCAAGTCCCATGTCTTGAAATCAGCGTAGATTTCTTCGCCAAGGCGGTCGCGGGTGATGTAAATCTGGATACGGCCGGAAAGGTCCTGAATCGTTGCAAACGAAGCTTTGCCCATGACGCGTTTGAGCATCATGCGGCCGGCTACCTTTACTTCGACAGGGAGTTCCGCCAGTTCTTCCGTAGTCTTTTCGCCATAGCCCTCAAGGACTTTGGCGGCGGTATTCTCGCGTTGGAAGTCGTTCGGGAAGGCTTTGCCCGTCTTGCGCCATTCGGCGAGCTTGGCGCGCCGCTCGGCGATGAGCTGGTTTTCGTCTTGTTGAACCGGGGCTTGCTGTTCGGCGTTGGACATGATTCTTCCTTGGAAACGGTAGATCGCCTGTAATGGGCGCGTAACTTGCAATTTTCGCCCATTTCAGCCTGCCGCGAAAGCATGTCGGCTATTTTTTGCCGCCACGAATGGGATAATTGCGCGATGAAAAACAATGATTCGAACCTTTCGCCCGGCCGAGCACTCTCTTTGGGTGTCTCATTGCCGTTGGCTAGCCAAGAAGAAAAGAAGGTGCATATGCGCAAACCTGTTCAATTGATCGCCTTGTTCTGGGCCAGCCTTGTCGTTGCTCCCGCCTTGGCGGCACCGATAAACCTGCTCGGTTTCGACGACATGTCGTGCACCGCCTGGATCAATTCAAAAGATGATGTCGACCAGCGGCGTGCTTATCTGGTCTGGATGCGCGGGGTGCTCACTGGCCACAATTACGGCCAGCAAAGCCAGCAAGTGTCGACGATTTCCAGTGGCACCATCGAAATGTTTGTGGAACGCTACTGCAAATTGAATCCCAAGGATCAATTCAGCGATGCGGTATTTCGCCTGAGCGACCAGTTTTCCGGGCGCAATCAGCCGATCAAGAAATAGGGTCGAGCGGTGCGATTCTTGCCAGGATTTTGGTAATCGCTGACTAATTAGTCACTCTCGGCTTGACCGGGAATCCAGCAGTAAGCGTTGATCCCCGCCTGCGCGGGGATGACGATTGAACCTTTTTTTTCAGTAATGCACCGCCAGCCAGATGGTGAGCTCGCCGGCTGGCGTCCACTCCACCCGATGTTTTCGCTGCGCCGCAATGTCGAGGTAATCGCCCGCTTTCAGATGCCAGGCTTTCGGCTCATCGGCAAAGCGTAATCTGGCTTCGCCCTGAATCAGCAAAACCCATTCGCCGCCCGGCTGGTCGTACCAGAAATCCGGCGGACTGCTCTGCCCAGTTGAAACGATGCGCTCGATGCGCAGGCCGGGGCGCTGGAGCAATTCGGAAAATTGCTCATTTACTGCGGTCGACCGGGGCAATTGGCTAAAAAGGTTTTCAGTCATCGCTATTTCGTCTGGTAGAGCGGCATGGCGGCGAGACGACGCTCGATTTCATTTGCCAAGTGCTGGTAGGTGGGGCTGCCGGTGTTGCTATATTGGCGGCGGAACTCGCGTTCGTTGAGTGATTCCGGCAGGTCGTCCAGCGTTGGTGCCAGATCGCGGTCATTCAGTTTTCCTTGGGTTAATAGTTGCAGCTTGGCGTCGTTTTTATTGATTAACTCGCCAAAACGCGTGCCGGCGCGGTCGGCGGCGAGGTCGGCGAAGGAAAAGCCGCTGCCGTGGCGGGCATCGTCGAGTTCCTTGTAAAGGCCAATCGCGTCGGCAATCGGCTCGCCGGCCCAAGCGGCAAGCCCGGCCGAGACGACAAAATGCTGGGCGCTGTCGCCGCGCCCGTGCAAAGTAAGTTTGACCGGGCGCAGTCGCGGCCAATTGGCGGCTTCCGGAATCAGCGAAACAATATTTTTTTCGGATTGATAAGCGGCTAGAATAAAAATTGCCGCCCGGCGGTTTTCGCGCTGATCGCTACCACTGACGTCGAGCATTGGGCCGAGGATGGTCACCAGCTCCATCTTGCTGCCCGGCGCCTGGTGGTCGAGCATCGCCGCCAGCATTTCCTGAGCCGAACGCATGCGGGCCAGATCGTCGCGGCTGACCGCTACTGAGCGGGCTCGCTCAAGCAGGGCGGATTCCCAGACGTAGCCGACGATGACGCGCTGGTGTTCCGGTTCAAACTTCAATTCGGTTACGGCGTGGCGGGCAAGATTCCATTCGTGCTCGTAACCAGCGAGGCGAACCCCGCTGGCAAGGGCAAATTCAACGAATGCGGCGGGCAGCGGTAGCGCGCCGATTTTGGCCGCCGAGATGCGTGGTTCACCTGCGGTTTGCTGCAGCGTGGCGCTCAGATTGAGATAGCGTTCGCCGGGGAAAAAGGACGCGCGCAAGGTGAGTCGAATTTCAGCCGTTTGCTCCGCCAGAACCAAGGCACCACGGCCATGCAGGAAGCGGGTAGCGAGGTAATTGACGCCATCGTCAATCAACGCGGCCGGGATGGCGGTACGCCGAGAATCGCCAGAACGCAGTCGGCGCGGGTCATTGGTCAGCAGCAGCCAGCGCGCTTGGGCAACCGATTGCGGGGCGATGGTAGCGCTGCGGCTGACCAGTGGCTGGTTGTCGAGGCTAGCCAAAATCAGCCCCCCGGCCGCCAGCACAAGCAGGAGCACTGTGCCGGCCAGCCAGGCCAGGAGGCGTTTCACCGTCAGTTCGCCTTAAACGCCTTGTTTCAGGCTGGCTTCGATGAACGGATCGAGGTCGCCATCGAGCACGCCCTGGGTGTTGCCGGTTTCGTAGTTGGTGCGCAGATCCTTGATCCGTGACTGGTCGAGCACGTAGGAACGAATCTGGTGGCCCCAGCCGATATCGGACTTGGCGTCTTCCAGCTTCTGTTGCTCGGCTTGCTGCTTGCGCAGTTCGTGCTCGTAAATCCGGGCGCGCAGCATTTGCCAGGCTTCATCACGGTTGCGGTGCTGCGAACGGTCGTTTTGGCACTGAACGACGATGCCGGTCGGGATGTGGGTCAGACGCACCGCAGAGTCAGTTTTGTTGATGTGCTGACCACCAGCGCCGGAAGCGCGGTAGGTGTCGGTACGCACATCGGCCGGATTGATGTTGATCTCGATCGAGTCATCCACCTCCGGGAAAACGAAGACGCTGGTAAATGACGTATGGCGCCGCGCCGCCGAGTCGAACGGTGACTTGCGCACCAGCCGGTGAATACCGGTTTCAGTGCGCAGCGTGCCGTAGGCGTAGTCACCGGAGAACTTGATGGTGGCGCCCTTGATGCCGGCGACTTCACCTTCGGACTCTTCCATGACTTCTACGGTGAACCCCTTTTTCTCGCCATATTTCAAATACATCCGCAGCAACATCGAGGCCCAGTCCTGAGCTTCGGTGCCGCCAGCACCAGCCTGGATTTCCAGGAAGCAATGGCTGGGGTCCATCGGGTTATTGAACATGCGGCGGAATTCGAGGGCAGCGACTTGTTTCTCGACCTCGGCGTTATCGGCCTCGACAGCCAGCAATGTCTCGTCGTCGCCTTCTTCCTTGCCCATGCTGAACAACTCGCGGCCATCGTCGAGGCTGCCCTGGACGGCTTCCAGCACCAGCACGATGTCTTCCAGCGATTTTTTCTCGCGGCCCAATTCCTGGGCGCGTTTGGCGTCATCCCAAATCTTGGGATCTTCCATCTCCTTGCTGAGGAGGGTCAGGCGTTCGCGTTTGTGATCGTAGTCAAAGATACCTCCGCAGCTCGGCGGCGCGCTGCGCCAGATCGTCGAGCTGGTTAGAAATGCTGTTGATTTGTTCTGCTTCCATGATGCTTTTCTCGCAATATTACAAAGGTGGGATTATAGCCGGGGAGGGGGTAAGCGGGTTTGGGCTTGGTCTCCCCGGGTCAGTGATTTTGACCGTTGCGTCGAAGCGAACAGCCTGCAGAGTGCGGTTTACCACTCATTAGCTGATGATGAGCATGTGCTACACGGCGGGAAACGGCCGTCATCAGAAGTTCTGAATATGGGACCCATGTGTGCAAAACCTTAGGGAAGCGCTGATTAATTCGTCATCCTCGCGCATGCGGGGATCCAGCACCTTGATTTTCCTGGGTTCCCGCCTTCGCGGGAACGACAAAATTGATTAAATCAGCGACTCCTTAGCACATCGACAACATCGCCGCCAAATACCAATTCGCCATTCGTAGCCTCAAGGAAGTGATAAATTTCAGTCGCGACCACTTGGTTACCGACGGTTTCAACTGCGTCACTACGAGGACCGTCGCTATGCTGCTTTCAGGCGATCTCAATGAGTGCATCACGGTCGAGCAAGAACGCCGAGCAGCAAAATTCAAAGACTAAACTTTGGAAAAGAAAAAGCCCGACAGGCTTGCCTGTCGGGCCGGGTTAGGTCGTCACCAGAAGGTGCAAATACGCCTGTTTACATAGTGCCGATCACGTTAACAAACCAACCTCGGCTGCGATACGACATATCCGTCAGATCATCCGAATAGTTGGTGAAGTTGTAGCCAACCCCGGCTTTGACACCTTGCCCGACGTGACGGTAGAGAGCAACCAGGAACCCGGAGCGGGCATCGCCAGCCTCTTGAGCCGCCAATTGGCGGGCTTCAACTAGCGCATCCCACTCTCTGACCCAATGGAAATCAGCCCGCAGAACAAACAGGTCAGCCCGGCTAGAGAACCAGTCGCCCGCAGTTTTGGTCGGTTTCAGATCGCCAATCCGGAAAGCATACTTGCCGCCCAGTGCCAACCAAGGTGTTACGTCATAAATGGTATCAATGGCAAAAACCTGGCTGCGCTGAGCGTAATCGGCGACCAGTCCGGAAGGTGCAAGTTGTCCTGGTGACGGGACGTTATTGAAGTTGGTGTACTTGATCAAGGTATTCCAACGGTCATTATCGACCGGGCGATAAGCGGCACCGGCGACAAATTCGTGGAAGTCACCGTCATAGAAAGCGCCCCGAGAATTACTTGAGGTCGACCAGTTGGCCTTACCAAGCAAACGCCAGGCCGCTGTTGCCTGATACCCGACCGTATTGCGCACCAGCCAGGTCGTCCGCTTACCGGACAAACTGCTGTCATCCTCACGCCACTCGACATTGCCGGAATACTTGAAATTTTGTACCTTGTAGCCTGCTGAGAAGCCGAGCGCATGGCGATCGAGATCACCAGCCAAGGGGTCGGAAACGGTGCCGACTTCAGCCTTGAGGCCGAAATTCCAGCGATCATTCGGAGCAAGATCAAGGCCAAAAGCATTGATCAAACTTTGTGGACCCGCGCCATGCGTTTCCCTGACTTCACCAAATAGGCGAAGCTCATTAGAAACCCGAGTCGAGCTACCAGCCACCCAAGTGCCTTGGCGACCACGCCAAGCTACATTCGGGTTTTCCGTTTCCATTTGATAATTCAGGTAAGCATTACTTCGTTCCGAAAGACGGTAATCAGCCCCCAAACGGCCACCCCAGCCCATATTGCCATCCGATGCTTCGGCCAGCAGCTTGAGACGTTCGTTGACCATATAGCCACCACCAATACCGACCCGATTGTTGGCATCCCGGTTACCACTGCGCTCCAGCGTTCCCTGGCCAAAGCCATAGAGCTCCCAATCCTCACGTTGCACCGCATTACCACCTGCCTTCAGCGGTTTGTAGTCGGCACGAACAATGGCATCAGTACGCGCCCCATTCTGGGAAAGAATCGTACTGGCATTCGGTACAGTCGAATCACGATTATCGTGACGAGCCCCCACCGAGACCTGCCATTCATTATTCAGACGCTGACGGATACCAAGCTCGGTATTGTTGGTATCCATGGTATCGGTGTTACGCACGTCAGCCTTGGCTTCGACTGTCGTTCCCGGAATCACTTCCATAGACGCTTTGACCCCGGTTTGCTTTGCCGCTTCGCCATTCATGACAATTTGGCCCGGGGCAGAAAATCCCCGTTCCCGGTTTTGCACATAGGCACTGAGTCGACCGCGCCCACCGTCGGTGACTTCAGCCAGATCAACCGAAGCCTCGACGCGCTGGGCACTGGCTTTGCCGCCAGAGGTGCTAACCCCGTTGAAACCAAAACCACCATCCTGCGAAGTCAAACTACCATTGCCGGCACCATCGGACTCGGCCGACTCCAGTTTAAGGAAGGTGCCAGGCCGGTAACGAATCGTCGCATCCATCCCGCGCAAGGTCTGACTGGAACTGCTTCTCTCACCTTGGTGATAACCAGTCAGGCCAAACTGCAGGTAATCATTGACCCAATGACTAACACGCGCCCCCGTGGCCAGATTATCGACCGCCGTCAGACCCGGGACAAACTCATAGGTCGTCACCAGATAAGTTGGATTGCCACTCAGCGCCGAGGTCATGATCAGACTACCGTCACTACCCGTTGAACTGAGCGGCGAGGTCAGCAATACCCGTCCTTGCAGGTAATTGATCTCGTAATCCTGAGCCGGGGTCAATAAACGCCGCTGAATGACCAGCCCCGAATCCTTGTCCCGGGTTTCTGCCCAAATCCGTTCCGAGCCGCGCGTAATGTCTTGATGGCGCAGGTAATACAGGGAACCACCGGTGCCACGAAATTCATCGCGCGCCGCCAGCGTCCCAGGCTCGGCAGCAAAGGCGTCGACCAAGGTACGCTTTTCACCGTAAGAAGTCGTTTCCGCGGAACGGTAACGAGCCCGAGCGCCATAAAGCCCACGGGAATACTGCAATAACTCCGTCCCGCTCCAGGCGGTCTGGAAATTACCCCACATCACTTGTGATTCGCCCTTTTCGAGACGGACAAAAAACTTGCCCTGCGTCGGCGCGTCGTCAACTGTTGTGCTGTCATCACCATAGACTGGGTAATAAAGGTCAGGGTTGATGTTTCGCAGCAGGTAACGTGGGTCCTTCGAGGTGAAATTTCTGAACAAGTTTTCAAGCGGCTGCTCACGCGTATCGGCGGCGGCCGTCAGAATCCAGTCACCCTTGACCTTGCCCTTCAAATAGAAGGCAGCGCGACCATCAAGGTACACTTTGTCTTCAAAATGCTGCGTATCGCCCGACACCAGCTTGATCGGCCCGGCGGTGCGGTTTTGCCCGACGGTGAGATCGCCTAATGCGATATAAAACCAATCATCCTTGGCAATGCTCAGGTTGCGCCGGAAGCTAGTGACCTGCCCATCCTCGTCGCGCACCTTGACCTCCACCGAATGAGCACCAGCCGGCATGATCTGCTTCATGGCAAAACGGCCATTAGCATCAACCGGCACCTCCTGGCCGAGCGCCTCGACGCGTTGACCGGGCTTGAGTTGACTACCATTGACCGTAACAGTACCGCCACTGACCGGAATATTGCGCAAGGACAGACTGTTTTCACCGTAGCCAATCAGCCGCTCGCGTTCAACCATATCGCGGTCCGCCATTGGGCGGGCACGGGTGATTACCTTGAGCGGTTTCAGGCTAGTTTCGTCGAAACGGCCTTCGGCGTCATACACACGCAACAGGAAGAAATACTCTTCATCCTTTTCCGACGGCGGTGTCCACTGATTAGCCATTTGCCATTTCACCGGCAGAACTTGCAGCGGGTTTTCCTGCGGCATCTGCCCGGCACGGAAAATACGCAACTCGGCTTTCTTGATCCACGGTAGGTAATTTGACCAGACAAAAAGCTCTACCGACTCACCACGGACAATAGCATTCGGATAAGCCCAGGCATTCAGGTTGGGCATTACCGCCAGGCTATCAAAACGCACCTGAATATTGCTCTTTTCCAGCGCGACATCGGTACAACGCTGGCGATCGGCTTCCAGCGGTTGCTGGTCGAGATTCAGCGGCTCCCCATCCACCGTCACACTGAAAGGTAAATCTCCGGCCAGCTTGCTGACCGGGGCACAAGGCGGCCGGGGAATTGCCGCTGGAGCAGGGGCTTGGGCAAGGGCCTGGTCAAACCAGATCGACACTTCAACCCGACGGTTACGGGTCATGCCTGCTGGTGTGCGGTTACTGGCCAGAGGGGTTGATTCCCCTTTGCCGACAATCGCCGCATCGTTAGCAGCAACACCCAGTTCGTGGCGCAGAAAATCTGCGACCACCATTGCCCGCGCTTCCGACAAGGCCTGATTGTCGTGATATAGCTTGCGCGTATTAGCCGAGAGGCGCTGATCGTCGGTATGGCCAACGACGGAAAGCTTGATGCCGGTTTTTCCTTTGAATGGGACAGCAAATTCAGTCAGCGAACGTTGCGCAAACTCGGTCAGTTCGGCCCGGCCAGAAGCAAAATAGGAGCCATTAGGAAGTTGCTCGGTAAATGACTCACGTTTTTGCGCCGGACGATCCGGCAGGTTCTGGTTGGCACCACGCATCGCGAGCGCATCGGCTCGGCTTACCCCGGAAGGCAAAGCAAAGCTGAATGTTGGCTCGATTTCAGAGGGTGCAGGCAAAGCGCGTCGGTCGACGCGGGCATTATCAACCCGCTTACCTTGTGTCTCGTCGCCTTTAACCAGTGGTGAGAAAACAATACCTAAGGCCATTGCCAGTGCAGTACGCGGGATCAATCGGTGATTCATACGGGCTTTCATTTGGACGGACTGAGCAATATCGGAACGGGCTTTCATTTCGTTCCCTCCAGTTCGGTTTCAATGATCAATGGGTGACGGCCCTCCTGATCATCATTTGCGCCCTCCTTCCAAAGCTCACGGAAACGCTCTGCGACTAAATTGAGACGCTCCTTGCCTGAGTCACCACCACCGGCATAACTAATCCGCAGGATCGAAGGACGACCCTTGAGTTGGGTCAGCACATCCGGCAACTTCGCTACCCACTGGGCCGCCAGCTTGCCTTCAACATCAAAGGCGGCAGGGGTCAGCTCCAGACGAACAACGCGATGGACCGTGGCGCCAAAGTTCAGCTTGGTCATCTTGCCGCGCGTCAGGCGCACATCGCGCGGGTTTTCCGTGGTCAAACGGTAGCCCGAAGGCAGCGTGCGTTCGTCAAGCTTCATCACGAAGTTGGAGCCATGGTCGATCTGCGGAATATCGGCACAGGCGACATGGAAACGTCCATCAGCATCGCTGGTAATCAGCAAGCCGCGCGCCGTCACCACCCGGACATTGGGAATGCCTGGCTCATCCTGATCCTGGTAACCATTGGCATTTTTGTCATCAAATACTTTGCCGATCAGATCAGAGCAATCGAAGGTCGGGTCCGGGACGATGCGAACGGTTGCCCCGGCAACATTGGAAACTACCGACTTGACCAGACTGTTCATTGCCCAGGCCTGATTGGTGTATTCCCCTTCGCCAACACCAGTACCAACAACCAGAATCAACCTGAAGGATTTTTTCTCACCGGCAGTGAAGCTCAGATTTTTCCAGGTCAAGTCACGACCAACAACTGTGGGCTCAATCGGCAAGCCATTCAGTGAGCTAGAACCAATTCGGTAGCGGAAGCCAGGCGGAACTCGGTCAGTCACATCAACGCTGGACAGCGTGGCCGACAAGCGGTTGGTTGCCGTCACGGTATAAGGCACCATATCAGCGCGGTGTACATTGACTAACGGCGTCGTCTTGGTCATCACGATTGCCCCGGAAATGATCGGATCAAGCGGAATGTGATTATTGAGAACGTTGGCCGAGGTCGCCGGATTTATGGTGAAGCTAGAAAAATATTGGGTATTGGCGACCGGGAAGCCCGCTGTCGTCGCCGGGCAAGCGGCCGGATTATGTGCCGCTAAACCACTACCAGGAGCCGTCCCCTGAGCCTGAATCAGCGCTGGGTTAGGCAGGTTGCCAACGGTCAGGGCATTGCTACATACCGGAATCATGGCCGACGGTTGCGGCAGGTAACCCGCCGGATAAGTCGTTACACCCAACGTATATACGCCGGCCGGCGCACCGGGAACGAGCAGGAACTGATACTGGCCATCAACGCCGGTCGTTACTGTTGCACTGCCGCCCACCAGATGTACGGCCGGATTGAAACCCGCCGGGCCGGAGATGGTCACCACCGCGCCCCCTACCGGAGCGCGCGTCACGGCGTCGTACACCACGCCGGCAGGGTCAAGCGGCAGACTCTGCTCGACAATGTTGTCGCCGGCCAGCAGCGTCAGCCCACCCAGCGTGCCATCGCCAGTCAGCGTAGCGCCCGCAGGGTTACCGCTCGTCACGACGCCATTGTTAATGGTTGATGCACCTGTATCACGTACACCATTGGCGGCGGTATTGACGACCGGCAAGCCCTGTTCGTTGGTTACTGCACTACCCCATATCGCGCCGTTGGTCGGGTGGCGGAAGCGAATACGATAGCCGCTACCTGGGGAGATGCCGGTCAGCGAGTAAACGCCCTGCGTATTGGTTGTGGTGTTAGCGACCACGGTTTCGCCAATCCCGTTATTGAGCAAAAGTTCGACCACCCAGCCCACCTGGCGTGCTTCGCCTACATCAAGGCGACGATCATGGTTACTATCCAGCCAGACCTTGCCGCTAAGCTGGGCCGTCGTCGAAATGGCAACCGGATCAGTTGCCGTATTGTTGCCATCGAAACCGACCGGTTCGCCACCACCAGAAATAACGGCGGTATTGGTCAGAATCTGCCCGTTCCGGCCGCTGGCCACTGCAACGCGCAGGGTAATCGGGTTGCCGGAACTATTGGCACCGATGATGGCAGAAGTCGTACAGCTGACAACGGCTGCCCCAACCGAACCACTACAAGCCCAGCCCGCACCCACCGCAGGTGCAGCCACGGTCATGCCGGCCGGCAGTGTGTCGACGATGGTCACGACGCCACTGGTGGCCACCGAACCAATATTGCTCGGTGTGATGGTGAAGTAACCGGTCGAGGAAGCGTCACCAAAACTACTCGGGCTATGTGCTTTGGTAATGGCCAGATCCGGCGCAGCGCCCGGCACTTCGGCGAAGTTGTTGTTGCCCGAAACCGTATTGGCGCCGGTCAGGTTGATGCCAGAAATGACACTTGGCGCAACGGCTGGCAGGGTGGCGGTACCACCGGTCGAACCAGCGATGGTCAGCCCGTTAGTCGTCCCGGTCGGCTGACTGGGTTGAGTGATACTGTAAGTTCCTTCCGGCAAACCGGTGAAACTGTAGCTACCATCGGCAGCAGTCGTCAAACTGCGGCTGACGGCATTGCCGTTCAGATCGGTACCGGTCAGGTTGACCGTCTGATTGCCCAGACCGTGATCTGAGGCACCATCGAGCAAACCATTATTGTTGTAATCAAGGAAGACCTTGCCCGACAACGTACGACCGTTCGGGATCTCTGCGAAGTTGTTTGCGGTCGACTGCGTATTTGGCGGCAAAACGATGCCTTGAATAAAGCTGGGCACCACATTGACGGCGGATGGCGTACCCACAGTACCGCCATTGCCAACCGTGCCGGCGCTCGTAATACCGTTTGAAGTGCCGGCTGGCTGGTTTGGCTGACAAACGGAATAGGTACCCGGCGGCAGACTGCCAAAGTTGTAGCTACCGTTGGCAGCGGTCGTTGTTGCTGCAAGCTCCTGCCCCGAACAAGTAGCACCACTGCGCAAAACAATGTTCACACCGGCGATTGCCGCATCAGCACCGTTCTGCACGCCATTGTTGTTCTGGTCGAGGAAAACCGAACCGGAAATACTGGAAAATGCTACTTCAGCGAAATTATTATTACTTGAGCCACTGACCTCACCCGTACCGGCTGCATTAAGCACGATGCCGGTGATCTGGCTGCTGGCTGAGGTCGGGTTGGCCGCCGTTCCGGCAGAGCCGGTGCTGGAATTGACTGGCGTGATGGTTCCGGCCGTTGTTATGCCGTTGACCGTAGCAATCGGCTGAACCGGCTGGCAAACTGAATAAGTCCCGGCTGGCAAGCTGGAGAACATGTAATTACCAAGCGTATCGGTGGTCGCTGGATTGACTAGCCCGGACTGGCTGATCAGCGCGCCGGCACAGCTCCCACCAGTGCGCAGCTCGATACTGGCGCCTGCTAGCGGTGCATCGGTAGCCGCCTCATAAGTGCCATTCGGCGTGACATTATTATCTTTGAAGACACGTCCGGAGATATAACCCAGGGTACTGATCGACAGCGTCGCATTGGCCGGACTTTGGTTACTGCCAAAATCGGTCACCAACGCCCCGGCCGGAATGTTGTTGGTGTGCACGCCCGGCGCCAGGCCGGTAACATCAACACTGATGCTACAACCACTCACCGGCACCTGGGCACCGCTGGCATAGCTGATCGCCCCGGAACCGGCAGTCGCCGTCACGCTACCCGGACAAGTATTAACGATATTGGGGGTAAGCGCCACAACAACGTTACCTGGTGCCGTTGGCAGCGTGTCGGTAAAGACTGAACTCAAGGTCATCGCGCTACTGTTGGTATTGCCCAGCACGATGGTTAACGTCGAAATACCACTTGGTGGAATCACTGCCGGCGCGAACTGCTTGGCGACGGTCGGTGGTGTCGAGATGATGACGCGAGCGCTGGTTGGCTCTTCATTACTGATACCTTCAAAGGTGGTAATCGCTGCCGCCGGAATAGTATTGGTGTAGGTGCCGGAGATATTACTGAGAAGATCGACACTGACTGTGCAACTACCGTTAGCCGGAATGGTGGCGCCGCTCAGACGAACGCTGGTTGCCGAAGCCGCAGCAATCACCGCTCCGCTGGGACAGGTAGTCGAGGCATTGGGTGTCGTGGCAACGACCAGACCGCTGGGCAGACTGTCGGTAAAGCCAGCCGCCGTCAGGTTTACCGTATTCGGATTTTCCAGGCGAATGGTCATGATTGCCGCTGCACCTGGGGTCCGATTGGCTGTTCCTGTCGTGAAAGGCGTCGGGTTACCAATATCCAGAGTCTGACTGACGATGGCCTTATGAATGACGAGCGGTGACTTGGCGCGCAAGGTGTCACTGGTCGGCTGTGAATTGCTAATGGCCACGCCGCCGACAATCGCCGTGGCGCCACCTGCCGCAATCACATTGACGTAATCGCCTTGAGCCGAAACCAGTACATCGATTTCTGCATAACAGGATGCACTCAGGCCACCTGACGCAGCCGGCAGAGTGCCATTGCTGATTTGCACCTGATTGCTGGAAGGCGAACTGACGCTAGCACCCAAGCAAGTGGTGGTCGGACCCGGACCGGCAGGCACAGTTACGCCAGTCGGTAAAGTGTCGATGACCGCAATGTTGCTCATCGGTTGCGCCACCGGATTGTAGAAAGTGATGCGCAAGCGCGAACGCTCACCCGGCTTAAGGACATTCGGGGTGAATTGCTTGGTGATCCCCATGCTGCTCTGCGTCGTCAGACTGGTAGTCGCCTGGCCGGAGTTGCTCAGCCCCTGGTCGCTCTGAATGGACCCGACCGGAATAAAGTTGGTCACGCCGCCGACTGCCGTCGAGGTGACATTGACCGTAACGGTACAACTGGCGCTGGCAGCGAGCGAAACCCCCGACAAGGTCAACGAACTGGCACCGGGCGCCGCGCTGACAATACCGCCAGGACAGGTTGTAGCGGCAGCGGGGGTCGGGGCGATAACCATGCCATTCGCCGGAGCGCCCACCGTGCCGTTGGTGGTGAAATAGTCCGTCAGCCGCAAATTGGTAACGGCCAGCAGGCCATTGCTCACAGTAATGGTCAACTGGCTGACCTGACCAGGAAAGGTCAGGGTACTGGGATTGGTCGTCTTGGATACCGTCGGATTGTTGGGCGCGGTATAAGTCAGCGTGGCGGAAACTGGCGTTTGATTCTTGACTCCGCCATCGGCGGTAATGCCGCCAACGGGAATTGTATTGACCCAGTTTGCACTACCAGTTGCGTTAACGTCGAAGACAAAGTCGCAATTACCGCCCCCGGCGATATTCACCCCACTCAGGCTGGCGGCAGACGCACCGGCATTGGCCGTAATGCTGCTGGCACCGGCACAAGTAGTGTAGGCATTGGGCGGCGAGGAAAGGACCATGCCGGTCGGTAGTGGATCAATCAAGGCGACGTTAACCAGCGCCGCAGCGCCAGAATTACTCAGGCGCACAGTAACCGTGGATTTACCCCCGGAAGAAACGTTGGCCGGGTTGAACTGCTTCGTCGCGGACAGCGACGATGTGTAAGTAATGGTTGCCTGATTCGACGTAGCGTTGACCGCATGAGTCACGCCGTTGGCGTAGGTTTCGGTGGCGGTTGTCGTGGCGGTATTGTTGTAGACACCGGCAGCGCCAACAACATCGACCAAAACGGTACAGCTTCCAGCGGTGCCGGTACCATTGGCCGCCCGGGCGGGAACGGTACCGCCATTGAGCGATATGGACGTTGAACCCGGTACCGCCGTAATGGTGCCACCGCAGGTGGTGGCCGCATTGGCCGGGTTGGCCACCTGCATCTGGGTCGTTCCGGAAAGCGGTAAGGTATCGCTTACGGCCAGCGCAGCCAGCGAATTGGCCGAAAGGTTGGAAAGCGTGATCGCCATGCGGACGATCGTTCCCTCGGCGCGATTCAGTGCCGAACCTGGGTTGGTCGTGCCAGCATGGCTAAAAGATTTCGCCGCACTCAGAACGGCTGTGTTGATAGTGCCGGAAGGCGTGTTGGAAGCACCACCGTTGCAGATATTTCCCGAACCTGGGTTGTAGCAGACACTACCGGGCGCCAGCGTATTCGTGTAAGAGGAGCTATTGGCCGCTCCCGTCGCGGTCATCGCCCAGAAAGTCACCGTACAACTACCTGGTGAATTGACACTGGCGCGCGCCGGAATCGTTCCGATCGTGAAGGTAGGTGCCGTCGAACCCGTCACATCCGGGTCGCTCAAGATGCCACAACCGGCGCTGACACTCGGCGTGTAATTGAGCCCGTTGATCGTGCCGGTCAAATAAGTTTGCCCATTTGGCAACGTTTCGCTGACAGCAACATTACTGATCGCCGACGTTGCCCAGTTCTGGACGGTCACCTGATAGCGTACCGGATTACCTGGTGCGGCATTGGCCGGGGAAACCGACTTGGTAACGTTCAGATTGTCGTAGACCGTCACCGCTGCAGATGCGGCCTGGCTAATAATGGCAGGATTTCCGACGTTGACCGCAGCAACCGCAAGACTGTTGGTATAAGCAATAGGCGTATTGGCAGTTTGGACCGTGCCAGTGAAATTGATGGTAACGGTGCAGTTACCGTTAGCTGGAATGTTCAAGTCATTGGCTGAAACTCCGGTCATGCGGCCAACCGAACCCGGGTCAACAAGGTTCACCGTACCGCCACAACTCGAACTGGCTAGCGTCGCGGTCAGTCCATAGCCGGCATTACCGATGCCATCAATTGGGTTATCAGTAAAAGTAGCAGTTAAAGGGGTACTACCATTGTTAGCCAGCTGGATGCTGAAAGAACCGGCCTGACCACTGGCCAATGACCCGGCATTGACCGACTTGGTGACAGCCAACGGCGAACGGACAGTGATGTTACGAGTCGCATTGGCGGCTGCTGTAATCCCAATATCGTTGCTGAACTGAGTTGAGGCATCAATCGTGTTGGTTGCTGTATCGCTGTATTTGCCGTTGGTGTGGTTGGCTTCGACCTGAACACTGATCGTGCAACTTCCATTGGCGGCGACAGTGCCACCGCTGGCACTGATTGAAGTATCACCCACCGCTGCCGTCACCACGCCATTACTGCCACCGGCACCGGCGCAAACAAATGAAGCATTCGATGGGTTTGCTACCTTAATAACTCCACCCCCCGAACCCAGGACGGGAAACACGTCGGTGATCCCAATACCGCTCATTGACACTGAATTCGGGTTAGTGACCGTGATATTCAGGGTTGTAGCAGCCCCCCCCAGAGTAAGCGTACTGCTGACAAAACTCTTGGTAATGGTTGGCCGGCTGAATGCCAGGACATTGATACTCTGTTGGACGCTACCAGCATTACTAACGACAACACCATCATTGCCACTTACTGCACCGGCCCCAATCGTGTAGGAGTAAGTCTGGGCGCTGCCATTTGAGGTACCGGCAGTGACCGGAATCTGAATCGTACAAGTGCCATCCGTATTATTGCTGTTGGAACGGGCCGGAATAACGCCGCCACTCAGACTGATCGTCTGTGTTCCCTGAACAGCGGTCAGGGTACCCCCGCCAGGTGCCGTTGTCGGGCCAGCCGGATTGGTGCAGTTGTAGGTGGCTGGACCAGCAATTTTCAGCCCGTTGCTTGGGGTACCTGGCAGACTACTGGTAAAAGCCGCCGCCGCAATGGGCGCCAGAATGTTGCTGTTAGACAAAGTAATCTCAATGACCGTGGTCTGCCCCGGATAAATATTAGTCGGCTGACCGCTACCTAAGGTCACGGCGGTTCCCAGTGCGGCCCAGAGCGGACCGGAAAGTGTTGCCGCGCCAACCAATACCAGCGCCCGGAGAGCTCTCCGCTTGGTGGCAACACCACATTTGAGGCCGCATTCAAATAGGCGGGAGACGGGAGCGGGTAATTTGATTGGCATGTTATTTCCGGCGAAAAGACAATAAAGTGCAGTGAATATAAAGCAATGTTATTACGGCTGCGATTTAGTATAACTTGAGGGTATAAAGTGTAACTTTTTGAAAAATACGGAACTAAGTAATTATTTCACGACGAGTAAATATCCCGGCAATTTTTACCCCCTGCCACCCTTCATTCAGTCGTCCATTTTTACGCAAACTGGGCGTAGAATTCGAATGTTGCGTTGCAGCATCAACGGCGCTGGCCATAGGGCGGCCTTCTTGGCGTTGTTGAGCGAGTTACGCGTTTACGTTTTACCAGGGAATATCATGACCAAGATGCTCACCATCGACGGCAACGAAGCCGTCGCCCACGTGGCTTTCCGCGTGTCCGAAGTGATCGCGATTTACCCGATCACGCCTTCGTCCGGCATGGGCGAACTCTCCGACGAATGGGCGGCGCAGGGTAAGCCCAATATCTGGGGCAGCATTCCCAAAGTCGTCGAACTGCAATCTGAAGGCGGTGCCGCCGGTACGGTGCATGGTGCGCTGCAGGCCGGGGCGCTGGCGACGACTTTTACGGCGTCGCAGGGTTTGCTGTTGATGATTCCCAATATGTACAAGATTGCCGGCGAACTGACGCCAACCGTCTTTCACGTCGCCGCCCGCGCCATCGCGACGCATGCGTTGTCGATCTTCGGCGATCACTCTGACGTGATGTCCACGCGCGGCACCGGCTTTGCGCTGTTGTCGTCGAACTCGGTGCAGGAAGCACACGACATGGCGGTCATCGCCACTGCTTCAACACTGGCTGGGCGCTTGCCGGTGCTGCATTTCTTCGATGGTTTCCGCACCTCGCACGAGGTTGCCAAGATCGCTACGGTCGACGATGCAATTTTGCAAAAAATGCTGCCGCCGGAGCTGATCGGCGCCCACCGCAGCCGCGCCTTGTCGCCGGAACACCCGGTGTTGCGCGGCACGTCGCAGAATCCGGACGTCTTCTTTCAGGCCCGTGAGGCGCAGAACGGCTGGTTCGACGCCTTCCCGGCCATCGTCCAGCAGAATATGGACAAGTTCGCCAAGCTGACTGGCCGTCAATACAAGCTGTTCGATTACGTCGGCGCGCCCGATGCCGAGCGCGTCATCATCCTGATGGGTTCCGGGGCGGAAACGGTGCAGGAAACCGTTGAGCATTTGAATCGGCAAGGTGAAAAGGTCGGTCTGCTCAAGGTTCGCCTCTATCGGCCGTGGGCGCCGGCGGCGCTGCTCGCTGCTTTGCCGGCGACGACCAAAAGTATTGCCGTGCTCGACCGCTGCAAGGAACCAGGGGCCGATGGCGAGCCGCTGTTCAAGGATGTGCTGGTGGCGCTGGCGGAAGATTTTACTGGCGAGACACCGCATTTCGCGACGATGCCGAAAGTGATCGGTGGGCGTTATGGCCTGGGTTCCAAGGAATTTAATCCGGCGATGATTTTGTCGGTTTTTTCCGAGTTGACCGCGGCAAAGCCGAAACGCTGCTTCACGGTCGGTATCAACGACGACCTGACCGGCCTGTCGCTGCTTTGGGATACCACCTTCCGTACCGATGCGGCGCACGATACTTTCGCCGCCGTCTTCTACGGTCTTGGTTCGGATGGCACGGTGTCGGCCAACAAGAATTCGATCAAGATCATCGGCGACGAAACCGATCTTTTTGTCCAGGGCTATTTCGTTTACGACTCCAAAAAATCAGGCGCGATGACGGTTTCACACCTGCGTTTCGGCCCGAAGCCGATTCGTTCGGCGTACCTGACCGGCGAGGGCGACGCCAAGTTCATCGCCTGCCACCAGCCGCTTTTCCTGGAAACCCACGATCTGCTGGTGCATGCCGCGCCGGGGGCGGTTTTCTTGCTCAACACCCATCTGGCGCCCGAGCTGGTTTGGGCGACATTGCCGCCGGCCATGCAGCGCCGCATGGTGGAAAAGAAGATCAGCTTCTATGTCATCGACGCCTATCAGGTAGCGCTGGAATCCGATATGGGGCGGCGGATCAATACGGTGATGCAGGCCTGCTTCTTCGCTATTTCCGGCATCCTGCCGCAGCAAGATGCGATCGCCGCGATCAAGCATGCCGTCGAAAAAACCTATGGTCGCAAAGGCCGGCGCATTGCTGAGCTGAATTACCGCGCCATCGACAAGACGCTGGCTTGCCTGCACAAAGTCGAGCCGGCAGCCGCTTCGAGTGAAGTGGTGCAGCCGATTGCCTCGCCACGGGTCACTGATTTCGTACGTCACATGACGCTGCCGCTGATCGCTGGCAAGGGCGATTCCTTGCCGGTTTCGCTGTTTCCGGCCGATGGTTCGTGGCCGTTGGGCACCGCCAAATACGAAAAACGTAACCTCGCCTTGCAGATTCCGGTACTGGAAACCGATCTCTGTACGCAATGCGGCAAGTGCGTCTTCGTTTGCCCGCATTCGGCCATTCGCGCCAAGATTTTCCCGGCTGAACTGGCCGAAAATGCCCCGTCGAGCTTCAAACTGATGAAGCCGCGCAGCAAGGATTACCCGGCTGGCTGGCAGATGAGCTACCAAGTGGCACCGGAAGATTGCACCGGCTGTACGCTGTGCGTTGAAGTCTGCCCGATTCGCGATAAAACCAATGTTTCGCGCAAAGCCTTGAACATGGCCGAGCAGCCGCCACTGCGCGCGCAGGAAGCGGATAACTGGGACTTTTTCCTCAAGCTGCCGGATTACAACCGCAGTATCGTCAAGCGCGGCACCATTCCTGGTTCGATGCTGCTGCAGCCGCTGTTCGAGTTTTCCGGCGCCTGTGTTGGCTGTGGCGAAACGCCTTACATCCGGCTCGCCACGCAGCTTTTCGGTGACCGCATGATGGTTGCCAACGCCACGGGTTGCTCCTCGATTTACGGCGGCAATCTGCCGACGACGCCGTACACGACCAATGCTGAAGGGCGTGGCCCGGCCTGGAACAATTCACTGTTCGAAGACAACGCCGAATTCGGCCTCGGCATGCGTTTGGCTACCGACAAACTGGCTGACGCGGCCCGCACCCAGTTGAAAGCGATGGCATTGGAAATTGGCGACAGCCTGATCGAATCCTTACTCGCTGCTGATCAAACCAGTGAAGCTGGTATTCACGAACAGCGTGAACGTGTCGCCGTGTTGCTCGCCAAGCTCGGTCATATCGCCACGCCGGCCGCGGCGCAACTGGCGGCGATTGCCGAATACCTGATCCGCCGTAGCGTGTGGATTATCGGTGGCGACGGCTGGGCTTACGACATCGGTTTCGGCGGCCTTGACCACGTGCTGTCGTCCGGTGAGGACGTCAATATTCTGGTGCTCGATACTGAGGTTTACTCCAATACCGGTGGCCAGAATTCCAAGGCCACACCACGCGGTGCGGTGGCCAAGTTTGCCGCCGGCGGCCAGCCGAATCGGAAAAAGGATCTGGCGCGGATTGCGATGGATTACGAAAACGTCTTCGTCGCCAAGGTGGCTTATGGCGCTAAGGACACGCATACGCTGAAGGCTTTCCTCGATGCTGAAAGCTATCCCGGCGTCTCGATCATCATCGCCTACAGCCCGTGTATTGCGCATGGTGTTGATATGTCGCACAACCACAGCCAGCAGGATCTGGCGGTTAAATCCGGTCATTGGCCCTTGTTGCGTTACGACCCCAGGCTGCGCTTGCAGGGCAAGCACCCGATGTCGGTCGATAGCGCCGCGCCGAGCATTCCCTTCCGCGATTTCGCCCGCAATGAAGCGCGCTTTACCGTGCTTGAACGGCAGAATCCGCAAGCCGCCGAGCGCTTCATGATCCAGGCCGAAAAAGATGCTCGTTTGCGCCATCAGGAATATCTTGAACTCGCTGAAATGGCTCTGCCTGAAGCGGTGATCGAGGAAAAAGCAGAAGAAGCGAAAGAAGCCGCCCAGGCTGCTGCCGAACATAAGGAGACTCCCCATGCTTGATCTCTCAACCAACTATCTCGGCCTCGCGTTAAAAAATCCGCTGGTGCCGTCCTCGACGCCGCTTAGTCGCAACATCGATTCGGTGCTGCATCTGGAAGACGCTGGTGCCGCCGCCATCGTCATGCATTCGTTGTTTGAAGAGGATGTTCGCAACGATGAGCTGATGATTGACCGTTTTCTGGTCAACCCGAGCACCTTCGGCGAAGCGGCCAGCCATCTGCCTTTTGGGGACGATTACGAAAGCAAGCTGGATGCTTATCTGGCCCAAATCCAGTTGCTGAAATCACGACTGAGCATTCCAGTGATTGCCAGCCTGAACGGCACATCAACCAGCGGCTGGGTTGAACTGGGCAAGGAAATGCAGGCGGCCGGCGCCGACGC
Organism: Burkholderiales bacterium; assembly: GCA_038250105.1. Lineage (GTDB taxonomy): Bacteria > Pseudomonadota > Gammaproteobacteria > Burkholderiales > Rhodocyclaceae > Azonexus. The sequence continues at coordinate 37,196 of JBBSCQ010000023.1, forward strand.
GCTGGAACTCAACGCCTGGTTTATGCCGAGCGACCCGAAGATTTGCGGCGAAGCGCTGGAAGAACATTACCTCGCACTGCTGCGTGCGTTGAATGCTGCGGTCGACATCCCGGTGAGCATGAAATTGTCGCCCTTCTTTTCCTCGCTGCCACATTTTGTCCAACAGGCGGAGCTAGCCGGGGCGGCGGGTGTTTCGCTGTTCAATCGGTTCTTCCAGCCGGATATTGATCTCGACACCTTGCGCGTCGTCGACCGCGTTCAACTGTCATCGTCGGCTGACGTCCTGCTCACCATGCGCTGGATCGCCATTTTGCGCGGCCGAACCGGCCTGACGCTGGCTGCCACAGGCGGTGTGCACACAGCGGCAGACGCCCTGAAAATGCTGCTCGCCGGCGCCGATGCCGTACATATGGCGAGTGCTGTGCTGCAACGCGGCCCACTGGCGTTAAAAGAAGTACTGGCCGGTATCGAACATTGGATGGAAGCGCGGGAATACACTTCAGTCGCCCAGCTCAAAGGTTCCATGAGCCAGCAAAACCTGCCTAACCCCAGCACCTTTGCCCGCGCTGCCTACCTTAATGCGCTGGATTCATTTACTCCGCCAGCCGGGGTGCGCTACTGACCGACGGAATTTGCGCTGTGGTCGACAAGCAAAAAAGTTCGTCGACCCGCCCGATCGGGTGCATGGGATCTTTGTGGTTGTTGTTAACGGCGTTCAATTTCCGTAGAAATTTGGCGTCAATTGGCGAGTAATGTTCCTGGCCCACGCCGTGCCAGTTTTTGGTTTTTACTTGTCAGACTTATCAACTCCGGTTTTAAACTTTGCCATCCGCAGGCATGACGAACTTTTCCGCCAGTTGCCGCACATCCACCCGCGCTTTCAGCTTCGCTGCGAGCAAATACAGCCCGCCGACTTTGCGATGCAGCAAGAGTGCGGCGGCCGGCGGGGTATGCCAGAAGTCGCGATCCCGGCCGAGAATCATTCCTTTATCGCGAATGCGGGGCGCCAGGTCAGTGTTGCCAAAATCGTAAGGGCCAGCTTGGCGCAGCGGTTCGCAGGCGAGCGCGAAGATGTCGAGTACGGTCTGCCGCTGGTGTTCCTGAATCTCCGCCTGGAAATAGCCGATAGCTAGGGCCGCGCGGTTCATCGCGGCGCGATCTTCCGTCATGCCGCCAAAAATTAGCTGTTTATAGGCGTCGACCGTAGCACTCGGGTAGGCGCGGGTGGCGCCGAAGTCGAGCAGGATCAGTTGTCGGCTGGCTTTGTCGTAACGGTAATTGGCAAAGTTGGGGTCGGTCTGGATCAGCTTGAATTCAAAAATCTCACGAAAGAGCAGCGTGAAAAGCAATGTCGCAACACGATTACGTTCGGCTTGCGGCAGGCTGAAGACGGACTCAATCGGCTCGCCGCCAACGTGGCACATGGCGAGGATGTTGCTGGTACTTAGGTCGGCATGCAGAGCCGGCAAGGCAAAGTCGGGGGCGTCGGCCAGCAGTTCGCCGTAGTGACGCAGCCAGGCGCCTTCGCTCAGGTAATCGGCTTCGCTGTGCAGTTGTTCTTTGGCTTCGGTGAGCAGCGGTTTGAGGTCAAGATTCTTCGGCAGCAAGCCGGAAATGCGGAGCAGGGTGGCGACGTTGTCGACATCGCTGCTGATGCTCTGGCGCACGCCGGGGTATTGCACCTTGATCGCCAAATGTCGGCCATCCTTGGTGCGCGCGGCATGCACCTGGCCGATCGAAGCCGCTGCCAACGAGGTGAAGGAAAAACGCTCGAAGTGGCGATCCCAGCCTGCGCCCCAGTGGGTGTTAAGCACGCCGACCAGTTGGCTCATCGGCATCGGGTGCGCGTCCGAGCGCAGCCGGGCGAGAATGCTGGCGAGTTCCGGCGGCAGTAAATCACCGGCATCCATCGAGAGCAATTGGCCGACTTTCATCGCTGCGCCGCGCAGTTGGGCGAGTTGGTCGGCCACCCGGCGGGCGTTGGCCGGGGTGAGCAGTAGCTCGCCCATACTCGGCCGTTTACCTTGGGCAAATTGGCGCACGCCTTCGGCCAGCATGCCGCCCGCCACGCCGGAGGCCAGGCCGCCCAAGCGGGCCAGGCGTGACCACCGGTTGCCCGGTACGGCAAAGCTGGCGGAGCGCTGATTCAAACTATCGTCGGGCACGGACTGCTGACGGCTGATCCGGTTGTTCTGCGTCTTCCAGCGGGTAGGCGTCGGCCACGTAGGCCGGACCTTTCATCACCGTCACGATAAAAGCGCCGATGGCGACGGTGAACACCACTGTCCAGTGCAAAACCAGCAGGCTGATGCCGTAAATATCGACGGTCATGATCTGCCTGGCGATTTCGCTTTCGCTGCCGTTGGTGATGAACAAGCGGGCGGCGAGCGAGGGGATGCCCAGCGCCAGCGTGCCAAGAACGAGTATTTTGGGCAGAAATCGCAGGATACGACGCTCTTCGCCGGGTGGCGTTCTGACAAAACCAGGTAATTTGTTGAACAAGGTGGTCATGATGTCTCCTTCAAATAAGTGATTTCAGGGTTTTAGCCATAGTAAGTAAAACTACCGGCGGCCAGGCAAAGGCAGGCTACCGTGGTCAGGCGAAAGCGAAGTGGCAGGTACCAGGGGGGCAATTGGGCGATGGCATCGAGGCGCCGGTCTTGCCAGTAATGGGTGAGAAATCCGCTAATCAGCAGCGGGCCAGAGAGCGGTGGGGAAAGCAGCAGCGCCGGCCAGGCCAGCAAGGCCGGTACAACGCTCCAGACAAAGCGGGCGGTTCGTTGCTTTTCAGTCAGTTCGTTCAACATCATCGCGAAAGCCCAATGCAGGGCGCCGATAAAGCTCAAAATGATTGCGCCGTAGGCGAACAGTGCATCGCTCCAGAGCGGGCCGTGGTGAACATCAAGCAAGCTGGCCGGGGCGAGAAACAGGAAAGGCAGCAGGCCACCGTAGCCGAGCCAGGCGACGCTACGCGGCAGGATGTTGGAAAGTGCGTGGCTCATTTTGACTATTTCACCAAAGGTCGAATACTGGAAAAGCCGGCGTCCATCGCCCAAACCTGACCGGTGACTCGCGCCGCTGCGGCCGAGAGTAGCCAGGCCATCAAGTCGGCTAGTTCATCGGCTGAGCCAATGCCGGGCAAGGGATATTGCCGCGCCGCTGCATCGCGGGCGATTTGACTTCCGATGATGCTGGCTGAAGCCGGCGTGTCGAGAATGCCCGGCGCGACTGCATTGACCCGAATGCCAGCGCTGGCATAACTGGCTGCCGCGCCGCGCACCAGACCTTCCAGCCCGGCCTTGGCGGCCGCGACCGCTTCGTGATTCGGCGTGCCAATGCGCGCGGCGGCAGATGAAACAAGGACAGCCGCGCCAGGCGTACAGGCTTCTCGGCAGGCACCGGTGAAGGCGGCCAAGGTGTGAAAGGCGCTGATTAAATTGGCGTTGAGGCAGTCCATGAAGTCGGCCTCGCTCATCCGGTGGAGTGCGCCCAGACGAATATTACCGACGCAGTGGGCCAGGCCAGTGGGCAACATTTGTTGCGCTTTGGCTACGGCAAAAATGTGCTGCGCTCCGGCCACGGTTGAGCAGTCGGCGACGATCTGCAAATGCTGGTCGCCATAGGCTTGATGCAGATGGTCGCCATCCCGGCTGGTGACAACCAATTGCCAGCCGGCAGTGCTCAGTTTTTTGGCCAGTGCCTGGCCGAGGCCGCCAGCCGCACCAGTGATCAGGGCAATTTGTTCCATGTTTTCTCCGGTTTATAAAACGCAAAGATATGATCGGGCAAATCGGTAAAGATTCAATTGTCTTGGACGATTTGTGGTTAACTCGGAAATATATTGCCATATTAAGGGAGTAAGACTTAAAATTGTCTAGGACAAAAATAAATTTTGATTTGAGGTGCGCCATGTTCAACCTGTCTTCGGTTTTTTCCCGCCCAGCCAATTGGCTGACCTTGCTGCTGCTTTTTTCCCTGCTGGGTTTGAGTGCTTGCTCAACCACGCCACCGGCTGGCTTGAGTGCCGTGACCCCTTTCGAATTAAGTCGCTACGAAGGGAAATGGTATGAGCTGGCGCGTCTGGATCATTCATTCGAGCGCGGCATGACCGACGTTAGCGCCATCTACCGAACGCAGGCTGATGGCAGCGTTGAGGTGATCAACCGGGGTTTTGATCCAAAGCGCAATGACTGGCGGCAGGTGGTTGGCCGAGCATTATTCACCGGCGACGCGAACCAAGCTTCGCTCAAGGTTTCCTTCTTTGGGCCGTTCTACGGCGGCTACCACGTGGTTGCGCTTGACCAACAAAATTACCGCTGGGCAATGGTGGTTGGGCCAGATCGCGACTACTTCTGGATATTGGCCAGAGACAAGCAACTGCCGGCCGATCTGCGCGCCCAGTTGCTCCGCCAGGCGAAAGGCTTCGGACTGGATGTGGACAAACTGATCTGGGTTGAACAGACCCGAAACGATAATTAAGGAGTGAGCCATGAAATACGACAATGCCCGGCGCCTCAGCCCGAAAAAACTATTGTTGAGCAAATGGACAGCAACTGTGCCGAAAAACAAGGAAAAACATTTCATTGTTAATCACGTTATTGCACCGGAAGCCCCCGGAACGACGGTTAAATTAATTGAAATTGAAGCGGTGTATTCGCGGCTCAGCATGGTTTTGCCCTGGCGCGAATTACTTGATGAAGACCGCTGGTTGCAAGGCTGGCGTTAAGTCGATAATGAATGCTGCGGTCGACGCCGTAATTCAAGCAATTTTCAAATTCAGGAAAGCCGAACACACCATGCGCCACAATTTATTACGAACCCTGTTGCTGGCCATGCTGTTGCCCTTGTTTGGCGCCTGTGCGTCGCGCGGTATTCCGCAGCCGATCAGTACTGGCGAACAACTTGAGGCGCGTGCCTTGCTGCAGAAATCCGCTGAAGCTCACGGCCTCGCCGCCTGGTTGCAGATTCGTGATCTCAATGTCAGCTACGCCGGTGAGTGGCGCGGGTTGGTCAGTAAATTGCAGCCAATTTTGATCGACGCCGACTATCGTCAAGGCTCGGAAGAGCGCTTGTTGCTCGGTACGCGGCCAATGATCGCGCAGCAGCATCAAGGCCCGAAAGGGCAAAAGCAGGTCATTCGCAGCCCGGCTGAAGTGGCTGTGTTCTACAACGGCACGGCCAGCGTCGATACTGAAGTTAAAGCCGCTGCAGCGCTGGTCGCTGATGGCTATCGAATGTTTTTGACCGGCCCGTTTTTCTTTCTATCGGGCAATTTTCAACTCGAATTGGCGGGCAGTGAAGCGGTCGAGGATAGGCTTTGTGATTTGATCGTGGCGGTTCGCCGCCCAGGAAATGGCTTGTCGGCGGAAGATCGCTACTTGTTGTTCATTGATCGGGATAACGGTCTGCTGCGTCGCATCCGCTTCAGCCTCGAAGGGCTGGCATCGACCCAGGGGGCGATTGCCGAAGTCGATTTTTTTGAGCACCGCGAAATCGCCGGTGTCTCCTGGCCGACACGGTATTTTGAACGCCTGCGCAAACCAATCCCCAACCTGCCGGTGCATGATTGGCGGCTGATCGGGCTGGATGTCAATCGCGGCCTGGATATCGCGGAAATCAATGGCGCGGCATTTTCCGGCAAGGCAATGTTGCCGGCCCAAGCGCTGGGTTTTAAGGTATCCCGGTAGGCGAGAGCTAAAACCTAAAACCAGCCTTCTACCTTGTTGCGTGTCGGCACGCCACCGGCATGGACAACTACCCCATCAACTACCACGCCGGGCGTGGACATCACGCCATAGCGCATGATTTCCGGCATGTCTTCAATTTTTTCAATTGAAATTGCAACGCTACGCTCCTTGGCAACTGTTTCAATTAGCGCAACGGTATTGCGACAATTGGCGCATCCAGTTCCCAGCACTTTGATGTTTTTCATGGCTTGTTCCTTTTAATTCACAAAACCCAATTGAAGACATAACCGACCAGCAGAATGCCCATTGCCACAACTCCGGCAAAGGTCGCAATGAGCTGGGGTTTTAACGCTTTCCGAAGAATGATCATCTCTGGCGCGGACAAGGCAATCACGCTCATCATAAAGGCGAGTACGGTGCCAAGTGCGGCGCCTTTGCCAATCAACGCCTCGACAATGGGAATGATCCCGGCAGCGTTGGTGTACATCGGTACGCCGAGAATGACTGCCGCCGGGACGGCCCACCAAACATCTTTGCCCATGAAAGAGGCCATGAAATCCTCCGGAACGTAACCATGGATGCCGGCACCAAGTGCAATCCCGGCAATGACATAGGGCCAGACTTTGCCGACGATTTCACGTACGTGATTCAGCCCAGCTTCGAAGCGATTGACCCAATTCAACTCGTCGCCGGCAAACGCCGCTGTCTGCCCATTCAGAATCTTTTGTACCCAGTCTTCCAGATATTTTTCCATGCCCAGTTGGCCAATGACCAAACCGGAGAGGATAGCCACCGCCAGGCCAAGCGCGAGATACAAGGCGGCAACTTTCCAGCCGAACATCCCGAAAAGCAGCACCAGCGCCACTTCATTAACCATTGGTGCCGAAATCAGGAAGGAGAATGTCACGCCCAATGGCACGCCGGCCGACAGAAAGCCAATGAACAAGGGCACGGCCGAGCAGGAACAAAATGGGGTGACGATGCCCAGCGATGCCGCTAGAACATTGCCAACGCCGGTTCGTTTGCCCGAAAGTAGCGCCCGCGTGCGTTCCGGGGCGAAAAATGTTTGCACAATACCCATCACAAAGACGATACCGGTCAGTAGCAGCAAAACCTTCGGCGTGTCGTAGAGGAAAAAGTGAATTGCCTCGCCAAAACGTGTTTCCCGGCTCAGGCCAAGCATCGCCAGCAGGGCATCGGCCATCGGGGTCAGGTTGGTATAAGCGGTAACCCAAAGTGCGCCCGCCACAAGCACCGCCAATCCCCAACGCAGTAGTTTTTTTGGTGCTTCGGTGAGTGTGTTCATGACATTCTCCGGTTCGATTCAGGCCGATTCGTACCAGCCTTTTGATGCATTAACGACTTTAACGACCAGCAGCATGACCGGTACTTCGATCAGGACGCCTACCACGGTGGCCAGGGCTGCACCTGAATCAAAGCCAAAGAGGCTAATTGCCGCCGCCACTGCCAGTTCGAAAAAATTTGAGGCGGCGATCAGGGCAGAAGGGCAGGCGACATTGTGTTTTTCGCCGACTGCACGGTTCAGCCAGTAGGCCAAAGCCGAGTTGAAAAGTACCTGAATCAAAATGGGTACAGCCAGCAGCGCAATGACCAGCGGTTGTCTGAGGATAGCCTCGCCCTGAAACGCGAAAAGAAGGACCAGCGTGGCCAGTAAAGCTGAAATGGACCACGGACCAATTTTTTCCATGGTCGCGTCAAAGGCAGCCTGTCCTTTGCTGAGCAGATTTTTGCGCCAGATTTGCGCGAGGATGACCGGGATGACGATGTACAGCACAACTGAAGTGAACAGCGTATTCCAAGGCACCGTAATGGCAGAAATGCCAAGGAGCAAGCCGACCAGCGGCGCAAACGCAAATATCATGATGCTGTCGTTCAGGGCAACTTGCGATAGCGTAAAGAGTGGATGGCCATTGGTCAGGCGGCTCCAGACAAACACCATGGCGGTACAAGGCGCTGCGGCAAGCAATATCAGGCCGGCGATATAGCTATCCAGTTGGTCCGCCGGCAGCATTGGCGCAAATAGGTGACGAATGAACAACCAGCCGAGGAAAGCCATAGAAAACGGTTTGACCAGCCAATTGACGAACAAAGTGACACCGATGCCGCGAACGTGTTGCCGCATCTCCTGCAAGGCAGCGAAATCGACTTTCATCAGCATGGGGATAATCATCAGCCAAATGAGCAGGCCAACCGGTAGATTGACTTGCGCGATCTCCATTCGGCCAATGCTCTGAAATAGGGTCGGTGCGAATTGACCAAAGGCGATACCGGTCACGATGCAAAGGAAAACCCAGGTGGTCAGGTAACGCTCAAATAAACTCATGGGCGCAGCGGTATAGACAGTGGGTTGGGAGGAAACTTCACATTGGCCTGACATCACAACAGCTTCAAGCCGAGTGCTGCGCGCACGGCAGGAATTAAGCGGGCACGAATGTCGTCCCGGACGTTCACGAAGCTGGCCAGTGCTTCGCCGTGAGGGTCATGGAAAGGCAGGTGAAGGCGCGGTACCGGGCGCGGGAAGATCGGGCAGGTTTCCTCGGCGTTGTTGCATACCGTGACCACCAGATCGATCGATTCATGCCGCAGTGAGTTGACGTCCTTGGGGTAAAGGCCGTCAGTGGGCAAGCCGGCCAGCCGCAAGGCTTCGATCGCATCAGCGGCGACTTTTGGTTGTGGCTGCGTGCCGGCAGACAAGCCGCGCACCTGGCTGGTCAGGTCATGATTCAGGATGGCTTCGGCCATCTGCGAGCGACAGGAGTTACCGGTGCATAGCACCAACACGGTTTTTTGTGTTGGCATCAGGTGCTTTCTCTGCTCTTGCCGCGTCGCTTGGTGGTGGTGTCGCAGCTTGCTGTTTTGGGTAGGCAAACTTTGCCCTGACAACAATTACTAGTCAGGAAGGCAATCAGCTCATCCATCGTCCCGTAGTTGGCGGAGTAGTGAATGAAGCGGCTTTCGCGCTCGCCTTCGATCAAGCCAACCCGGCTGAGATGGGCCAGATGGAATGAAAGAGTGGCCGGCGCCATGCCAAGTTGTTCGCCAATCGCACTGGCATTGATGCCATCCGGGCCGGCTTCAACCAACAAGCGGAAGATGGCAAGACGGGAGTCGTGGCCGAGGGCGGCAAGTAGTTCAGCGGCGTTTAGTGTTTCCATAATTCGAATATTATCGAATTAATTTCTAGGAATCAATCGCTGCCTAATCCATATCCCACAATTGATGGCCGTCGAGCCGCAGGCGATAGCCTAATTCGAGCGCTTCCAGTTGCAGCAGGCGGGCGGCGAGTTGGGCTTCGTTGGCGAGGCGGCGGGCGCTGAGCAAGTCGTTGAGGTTTCCTTCGCCAAGTTGGTAGGCACGGGCCGTCATCTCGGCGGCGCGATTCAGGCGGTCTGCGGCATTGCGGCTGGCTTGCCAGGTGGGGCGGGCGGCGCTGGCGGATTGGTAAAGGGCGGCGGCTTCGGCGGTGATTTTTTGTACGGCAGCGGCTTCCCGGTGGCCAGCGGCACTGGCTTGAGCTAGCGTGGCATCCGCGGCCGAACGGCGGCCGCTACCGGCGAACGGGATGCTGATGTAGGCGCCGACGACGTTTTCTTCGCCACCGCGTTCGCGTGAAACGTGAACGCCGAAGGTCGGGTCGGGTATTCGGTCGCGGCTGGAACGGCCTGCAGTCACCTGGGCTTTCTGGGTTTCGCCACGGGCCATGCCGA
>JBBSCQ010000024.1:0-46562 GCA_038250105.1 Burkholderiales bacterium
AGATGGTGATGCCTGGCGACAACATCGCCATGACCATCAAGCTGATCGCTCCGATCGCCATGGAAGACGGTCTGCGCTTCGCCATTCGTGAAGGCGGTCGTACCGTCGGTGCCGGTGTCGTTGCCAAGATCATCGAGTAATTTATTTTAAAAACCGGGAGGAAAGCAATTTCCTCTCATCGCTCTTTGGAAGTCAAAAATGCAAAGCCAAAAAATTCGTATCCGTCTTAAGGCCTTCGACTATCGTTTGATTGATCAGTCGGCGCAGGAAATTGTTGAAACTGCAAAGCGTACTGGTGCAGTTGTTCGTGGTCCGGTCCCGTTGCCGACCCGGAAAGAGCGTTTTGACATCCTTCGTTCGCCACACGTAAACAAGGCTTCGCGCGATCAGTTGGAGATACGTACCCATTTGCGTTTGATGGACATCGTTGATCCTACCGACAAAACAGTTGATGCGCTGATGAAGCTGGATCTTCCGGCTGGCGTAGACGTCGAAATCAAGTTGCAGTAATTAGAGGATGCGGATATAATCCGCGCCTTTCGGGGGTGGCCGTAATGGTCGCCCATTTGTTGTTTTACATCGTCCGGCCAATCGCAGCCGACGATGAGGAGAATAACCATGAGTCTAGGCCTTGTAGGTCGCAAGGTTGGCATGACTCGCATTTTTGCTGAGGATGGCGCGTCCATTCCGGTAACTGTGCTTGACGTGTCAAACAACCGCGTGACCCAAGTTAAAACGCCGGAGATCGATGGCTACGCAGCCATTCAGGTCGCTTTCGGCAAGCGCCGTGCCTCGCGCGTTTCCAAGCCTCTCGCTGGCCATCTGGCTAAAGCAGGAGTGGAATCCGGGCATGTCCTCAAGGAATTCCGTATCGACACTGAGCAACTCGCCTCTTTTAAGGCTGGTGATCAGGTTGCTGCCACAATTTTTGCTGAAGGGCAAAAAGTTGATGTGACAGGTAAGTCTATCGGTAAGGGTTTCCAAGGGGCGATCAAGCGTCACAACTTCAGTTCAAACCGTGCGTCCCACGGCAATTCGCTGTCACATAATGCGCCGGGTTCAATCGGTATGGCGCAAGATCCGGGTCGTGTTTTCCCCGGTAAGCGTATGGCCGGTCATATGGGTGATGTTCAGTGCACGATGCAGGGCTTGACTGTTGTGCGTGTCGATGTTGAGCGCCAGCTTCTGCTGGTTCGTGGTGCCGTTCCTGGTGCCAAGGGTGCTGACGTGATTGTGCGTCCGGCAGTCAAGGCTTAAGGAGACGACATGGAACTTAAGGTAATTAACGAACAAGGTCAGGAAGCGGCAATGCTGCAGGCTTCTGACGTGCTGTTCGGTCGTGATTTTAATGAAGCGCTGGTGCATCAGATCGTTGTGGCATATCAAGCCAACGCTCGCTCCGGTGATCGTCAGCAAAAAGATCGCTCCGAAGTGCGTCATACAACGACCAAGCCATGGCGCCAGAAAGGTACGGGTCGTGCCCGTGCCGGTAGTAATGGTAGTCCGCTTTGGCGTGGCGGCGGTCGGATTTTTCCGAACTCGCCTGAAGAAAATTTCAACCAAAAGGTTAACAAGAAGATGTTCCGCGCCGGTATGGCCGCGATTCTTTCTGAGTTAGCCCGACAGGGTCGGCTGGTTGTTATCGACAATTTGTCAGTCGATGCGCCGAAGACCAAGCTGTTTTCAGAGAAACTTAAAGGCTTGGGCCTTGAAGGTAATCTTCTGGTCATCACCGATGCGCTGAACGAGAATTTGTATCTTGCCTCACGCAATCTGCCGAACGTTCTCGTACTCGAGGCTCAAGAGGCTGACCCGGTTTCATTGGTTCGCTTCGCCAAGGTTCTCGTGACCAAGAGTGCGGTAGCTAAGTTCGAGGAGATGTGGGGATGAATCAAGAACGTCTGATGCAGGTGCTATTGGCACCTCAGATCTCCGAAAAAGCGACTTATGTTGCTGAAAAGCATGAGCAGGTGATCTTTCGCGTAGCCTCCGATGCAACCAAGCCCGAAATTAAGGCTGCTGTAGAACTTCTCTTCAAAGTTAATGTTGAGTCGGTACAAGTTGCGAACGTTAAAGGTAAAGTGAAGCGCTTCAAGGGTGCGGTCGGTCGTCGCAAGGGTTGGAAAAAAGCCTACGTTTGCCTAAAGGCCGGTCAGGAAATTAATTTTGTTGACGGGGGGAATGCCTAATGGCTCTTGTTAAAGTTAAGCCGACTTCCCCAGGTCGTCGCGCCGTTGTCCAGGTTGTCAATGCACACTTGCACAAAGGTAAGCCATTTGCTGCCTTGGTTGAGTCTAAGTCGCAAAATGCTGGTCGTAACAATAATGGCCGTATTACAGTTCGCCACCAAGGTGGTGGGCATAAGCAGGCCTACCGTGTTATTGACTTCAAGCGAACCAAAGACGGTATTCCGGCTAAGGTTGAGCGTCTTGAGTATGACCCAAATCGCACAGCAAACATTGCACTTTTGTGTTTTGCTGATGGTGAGCGTCGTTACATCATTGCCAACAAAGGCATGGTTGTAGGTCAGGCAATCATGACGGGTTCCGAGGCGCCAATTAAGTCTGGTAATTCACTACCGATTCGTAACATACCCGTCGGTACGACCATCTGCTGCGTTGAGATGTTGCCTGGTAAGGGGGCTCAAATCGCCCGCTCAGCTGGCACCTCTGCCCAACTTTTGGCGCGTGAAGGTACCTATGCCCAGATTCGTCTCCGCTCAGGTGAGGTCCGTCGCGTCCATGTTGAGTGTCGAGCCACGATTGGTGAGGTTGGTAACGAAGAGAATAACTTGCGCAAGATCGGTAAGGCTGGTGCAAATCGTTGGCGTGGTATCCGCCCAACCGTACGTGGCGTCGCCATGAACCCCTGCGATCACCCTCATGGTGGTGGCGAAGGGCGAACTGGCGAAGGTCGTGTTCCGGTTAATCCGTGGGGTCAGCCCACTAAGGGCTACCGTACCCGTAGCAATAAGCGCACGAACAGCATGATCGTTCAGCGCCGTCATAAGCGTTAAGGGGTAGGAAATGGGACGTTCTCTAAAAAAGGGCCCGTTTGTTGATGCGTACCTGATCGACAAAGTCGAAGCGGTCCGCGCCACCAGCGACAAGCGCCCGATCAAGACTTGGTCACGTCGTTCGACGATCCTCCCCGAGTTTATCGGTTTGACGATCGCTGTACATAATGGCAAACAGCATATTCCAGTATTTGTTACTGAGAATATGGTCGGTCACAAGCTCGGCGAATTTTCGCTGACCCGGACGTTTAAGGGTCACACCGCCGGCAAAAAGGCCAAGAAGTAAGGAGCTGACATGGAAACTCGTGCAAGTTTGCGAGGCGTACGCCTCTCCGCGCAAAAAGGTCGCCTAGTGGCAGATCTGGTGCGTGGCAAGCCGGTTGGTCAGGCTCTCAACATCCTGGCTTTTTGCCCCAAAAAAGGTGCAGAAATCGTCAAAAAAGTGCTGGAATCGGCTATGGCCAATGCTGAGCATAATGACGGTGCCGATATCGATGAGCTGATGGTCAAGATCATCTACGTCGAAAAAGGAACAGTGCTTAAGCGGTTTACAGCACGCGCCAAGGGTCGTGGAAATCGGATCATTAAGCCGACCTGCCACATTTATCTGACCGTTGGTAACTAAGGAAAAGCCATGGGACAGAAAATTCATCCGACTGGCTTTCGTCTGGTCGTTACAAAAAACTGGAGTTCACGCTGGTACGCTAACAGCAAAGACTTTCCAGGCATGCTGCAAGAAGATGTCAAAGTTCGTGAATATCTGAAGCACAAGCTTGCGCATGCATCTGTTGGTCGCGTTCTTATTGAGCGCCCGGCCAAAAATGCTCGTGTTACTGTTTACTCTGCTCGTCCTGGTGTCGTTATTGGCAAAAAGGGCGAGGATATCGAACAGCTTCGTTCAGATCTTCAACGCATCATGGGCGTCCCTGTCCATGTTTCGATTGAAGAAATTCGCAAGCCAGAGATCGATGCCAAGCTAATTGCTGATTCGATTGCACAGCAACTTGAAAAGCGGATCATGTTCCGTCGTGCCATGAAACGCGCAATGCAAAATGCAATGCGTCTTGGTGCCAAGGGTATCAAGGTGATGAGTGCTGGTCGTCTAAACGGTGCAGAGATTGCTCGTAGTGAATGGTATCGCGAAGGTCGCGTGCCACTGCATACGTTGCGTGCTGATATTGATTATGCAACCTCCGAAGCGCTGACAACCTACGGGATTATCGGAATTAAGGTTTGGGTTTACAAGGGCGACATGCTTGATCGCAATGAGCAGCCTGAAGTTGTTGACCCGGCTGCTGATGATCGTCGACCGCGTCGTGCTCCGGGCAAGCCTGAAGGTGATCGTCCGCGCACGCGTACAGTCAAAAAGCCCGATGGCGCAGGTGCTGATTCAAAAGATCCGGCCAAGCGCGTAAGAAAGGTTGGTGTCTAACATGTTACAACCTAGTCGTCGCAAGTTCCGTAAGGAGCAAAAGGGACGTAACGAAGGCCTGGCAACCCGGGGCACGAAAGTGTCATTCGGTGAGTGGGGTCTTAAAGCGATCGGTCGTGGTCGTTTGACCGCACGCCAAATTGAGGCTGCCCGTCGCGCCATGACACGTCACATCAAGCGTGGTGGGCGTATCTGGATTCGTATTTTCCCGGATAAGCCAATTTCAAAGAAGCCAGCTGAAGTTCGTATGGGTAATGGTAAAGGCAATCCAGAATATTGGGTTGCTGAAATCCAGCCTGGTAAGGTCTTGTATGAAATGGATGGGGTAAATGAAGCATTGGCCCGCGAGGCGTTCGCGCTTGCAGCAGCCAAGTTGCCTATTCCAACCACTTTTGTGACTCGTCACCTGGGATAATTATGAAATCTAGTGAACTGAGAACCAAGAGCGTGGACGAGCTAAAAAAGGAGTTGCTTGACCTCCTTAAGGCCCAATTCGGTATGCGTATGCAGCTGGCAACTCAGCAGTTAAGCAATACCAGCCAAATGTCCAAGGTGCGTCGCGACATCGCTCGCGTACGTACGCTCATCCGTGAAAAGGCGGTGCAGCAATGAGTGAGACCACAAGCAGCAAGCGTACTTTGGTCGGTCGTGTAGTTAGCGACAAGATGGAAAAGACTGTGACTGTACTTATCGAGCGCAAAGTTAAGCATCCGATGTACGGCAAAATCATGGTTCGCTCCAAAAAGTATCATGCACATAACGAAGGAAATGCTGCCAAGGCAGGCGATCTAGTTGAGATCGTTGAAACCCGTCCGGTTTCGCGTACAAAGTCTTGGGCAGTGACCACAGTGTTGGAAAAAGCGATCGTTGTATAACGAAAGTTTCTGAAAATGCTTGTGTGGAGATGGGAGAAGCCGGTATAATCCGGCTTCTTTTTTGCGGTCTCCTGTTTCGGGTTCGCAAATTTGTTCGACCCGTACGGGTTCCAAGACTGACCGCTTTTGCGGATTAAGTTGGGGTTAAACTTAAATGATTCAGATGCAGACAACTCTGGATGTCGCCGATAACACCGGTGCTCGTTCAGTAATGTGTATCAAAGTGTTAGGTGGATCCAAGCGCCGGTACGCCGGTATTGGTGACATCATCAAGGTCAGTATCAAGGATGCTGCGCCGCGTGGCCGCGTCAAGAAAGGCGATGTATATACAGCCGTGGTGGTTCGCACTGCCAAGGGTGTGCGTCGTCCGGATGGTTCGCTGGTGCGTTTCGACGGCAATGCCGCGGTTCTTCTCAACAACAAGCTCGAGCCTATTGGTACGCGCATCTTTGGGCCTGTTACGCGTGAATTGCGTACGGAGCGCTTTATGAAGATCGTTTCCCTGGCTCCTGAAGTGCTGTAAGGACGGGACATGGAAAAGATTCGTAAAGGCGATGAGATCATCGTTATAACTGGCAAAGACAAGGGTAAGCGCGGTTCCGTGCTACGTCGGGTCGATGATGAGCATGTCCTTGTTGAGGGTGTGAATCGTGCCAAAAAGCATATGAAACCGAACCCGGTCAAGGGTGTCGCTGGCGGTATTGTCGATAAAGACATGCCCATTCATCTCTCCAATGTTGCACTATTCAATCCTGCAACCAAAAAGGCTGACCGTGTTGGCTTTAAGGTTCTCGATGATGGTCGCAAGGTTCGCGTGTTCAAGTCGAACGGCGAACTGGTAAGCGCATAAGGAGCGATCATGGCGCGTTTGCAAGCATTTTATAAAGAAACGGTTGTTGCTGAATTAACCAAACAGTTTGGTTATAAGTCAGTGATGGAAGTTCCGCGTATTACCAAGATCACTCTTAATATGGGTGTTGGTGAGGCGGTTGCTGATAAGAAGGTTCTCGACAATGCGGTGGCTGATATGCAGAAAATTGCAGGTCAAAAGCCGGTAACCACAAAGGCTCGTAAGTCAATTGCGGGTTTCAAGATTCGTGATGGCTATCCGATTGGTTGTATGCTGACCCTTCGTGGTCCGCGAATGTTTGAATTCCTTGATCGTCTGGTAACTATTGCTCTACCGCGAGTGCGTGACTTCCGTGGTGTTTCGGCAAAGGGATTTGACGGTCGTGGTAATTACAACATGGGCGTCAAAGAGCAGATTATTTTCCCTGAAATCGAGTACGACAAAATCGATGCTCTTCGGGGTATGAATATCAGCATTACCACAACCGCGAAGACCGATGCAGAAGCTAAAGCTCTGCTGGCGGTGTTCAAGTTCCCGTTCAAGAATTGAGGCTATCATGGCAAAACTTGCTCTGATCAACCGCGAAGAGAAGCGTCGCAAGATGGTGGCACAGTACGCCAAAAAGCGTGGTGCACTTGAGGCGATCATCAATGATGCGAGCCTCTCTGACCAGGAGCGTTACGACGCTCGTCTGAAGCTTCAGGCTCTGCCGCGCAACTCTAGCGCATCCCGTCTGCGTAACCGCTGCCAATTGACCGGCCGTCCGCGTGGAGTTTTCCGTAAATTTGGTCTGTGTCGACACAAGATCCGTGAACTCGCCTTCAGTGGTGAGATCCCGGGTGTTGTTAAAGCCAGCTGGTAAGAAGGAGATTCAGAAATGGCTATGAGCGATCCGATCGCGGACATGCTAACTCGCATCCGCAACGCCCAGCTCGCCGAAAAGGCGTCTGTCTCCATGCCGTCTTCTAAGGTGAAAGTGGCAATTGCCGCTGTTCTCAAGGAAGAGGGCTACGTTGAGAAATTTTCCGTAAATCCGGCCGGTGGCAAACCTACGCTAGATATCGAACTCAAGTATTACGCCGGTCGTCCGGTCATTGAGCGTATCGAGCGTATTTCAAAACCTGGTTTGCGTATTTACAAGGGTTGTGAAGATATTCCTCGTGTCATGAACGGTTTGGGTGTCGCTATTGTTTCGACGCCTAAAGGTGTGATGACTGATCGCAAGGCTCGCGCTAGCAAGGTTGGCGGCGAAGTTCTTTGCATCGTGGCATAAGGAGTAAATTCATGTCTCGTATTGGTAAGAATCCTATTGTTTTGCCCGCCGGAGTTGAAGTTTCGGTTGGTGAGCAAATTACTGTCAAGGGTCCGTTGGGCTCATTGGTAGCAATTTCCCACCCGGCCGTTACTGTCGCTGTCGATGGTCAAAGTGTTACAGTTTCCAAAGTTGAGGGCGTCGTTAATTCCAGCGCCATGTGGGGCACTATGCGTGCCAACATCAATAACATGGTTACTGGTGTCTCAAAGGGATTTGAGAAGAAGCTTCAGTTGGTAGGTGTTGGTTACCGTGCGCAAGCTCAAGGTGATACGCTAAATCTGTCGCTTGGTTTTTCACATCCTGTAGCGCACAAGATGCCTGCTGGCGTTCGTGTTGAGTGTCCGACCCAGACTGAGATCCTGATTAAGGGATCCGACAAGCAACAGGTCGGCCAGGTCGCTGCCGAAGTCCGTGCATATCGTAAGCCAGAGCCCTATAAGGGCAAGGGTGTTCGATATTCGGACGAAGTGGTGGTTATCAAGGAAACCAAGAAGAAGTAAGGGTGGCATATGTTTAACAAGAAACAAGCGCGTCTGCGCCGGTCCCGCAAAACCCGGGCCAAAATCGCCGAGCTTAAAGCTGTCCGCTTGTGCGTTAATCGCACGAACTGCCACATTTACGCCCAGATTATTTCACCTTGTGGTGGAATGGTTTTGGCTTCGGCTTCTACACTGGAAACTGGTGTTCGCAAGGATGTTGCAAATGGTGGAAATAAAGCCGCTGCAACAACTGTCGGCAAGCTAATTGCTGAGCGCGCCAAAGCTGCTGGAATCGAACAGGTTGCGTTTGATCGTTCCGGACTCCAGTTTCACGGTCGAGTTCAAGCGTTAGCGGAAGCTGCGCGTGAAGCCGGTCTGAAGTTCTAACCGACGGCAAAGGACAAGGTTAATAAATGGCTAAACCTGAAAGAAGTAAGCGCCCGCAGCAAGCTGAAAAGCCTGATGATGGCATGCGCGAAAAAATGGTTGCTGTTAATCGTGTTACCAAAGTGGTTAAAGGCGGCCGAATTCTCGGTTTCGCTGCTTTGACCGTTGTTGGTGATGGCGATGGCAGTATCGGTATGGGTAAGGGCAAGTCCCGTGAAGTTCCGGTTGCAGCTCAGAAGGCAATGGATGAGGCTCGTCGCAAGATGGCTAAAGTCAGCCTGAAGAATGGTACCGTTCATCATACCGTTATGGGCCGTCACGGCGCTACGACCGTAATGATTCAGCCCGCACCAGAAGGTACCGGCATTATTGCTGGCGGCGCAATGCGTGCTGTCTTCGAAGTGGTTGGTGTCACTAATGTGGTTGCCAAAGCACACGGCTCAACCAATCCTTACAACATTGTGCGTGCAACTATCGACGGATTGTCGAAGGTAAATACGCCATCTGAGATCGCTGCCAAACGTGGTTTGTCAGTTGAGCGGGTTCTGGGGTAGGTCATGGCTGATAACAAAATCAAAGTGACGCTGGTTAAAAGCATCATCGGGACCAAGCAAGATCACCGCGCTACGGTGCGTGGACTTGGTCTGCGTAAGCTAAACAGCTCATCTGAACTCGAGGATACGCCAGCTGTTCGCGGCATGATCCAGAAGGTTCAATATCTCGTTAAGGTTGAGGGATAAACCATGCGTTTAAATACCATCAAGCCAGCTGAAGGCTCAAAAAAGGCTGCGAAGCGTGTTGGTCGCGGTATTGGATCGGGCCTTGGAAAAACTTGCGGCCGTGGTCACAAGGGCCAAAAGTCACGTTCAGGAGGCTTTCATAAGGTCGGTTTCGAGGGCGGTCAAATGCCTTTGCAGCGCCGTTTGCCGAAGCGTGGTTTTAACTCGCTAACGCGTGCTCGTAACTATGAGATTCGCCTGACGGATTTGGATCGTTTGCCGATTGATGCAATTGATCTGCTTGCTTTGCAGGCTGCAGGGATTGTTCCTGGAGATGCATTGTCCGCTAAGGTTATTCTTTCTGGTGCGATTACACGCAAAGTTACGCTCAAGGGCGTCGGTGCGACCAAAGGTGCAAAGGCTGCTATTGAAGCAGTCGGTGGATCGGTCGCTGAGTAAGTCTGGGAAAGGTTAGAACGTTGGCAGCAAACCCCAATACAGTTGGCAAGGGCGGCAAATTCGGTGATCTTAAACGCCGTCTTTGGTTTCTCCTTGGTGCGCTCGTCGTTTATCGTCTAGGTGCTCATATTCCGGTTCCCGGAATTGATCCCAACGTTCTCTCCGATCTTTTCAACTCGCAGCAAGGTGGCATTCTAGGCATGTTCAACATGTTCTCGGGTGGCGCTTTGTCGCGGTTTACGATTTTTGCACTTGGGATCATGCCGTATATCTCGGCGTCGATCATCATGCAGCTAATGAGTGTTGCTAGCCCACAACTTGAGGCTCTCAAAAAAGAGGGCGAGTCCGGTCGGCGCAAAATCACTCAGTACACACGTTATGGAACCCTGGGTTTAGCGCTTTTCCAGGGTTTGGGTATTGCCGTCGCACTCGAAGCTCAGGCTGGTCTGGTTAATGATCCTGGATTCATGTTCCGGTTAACTACGGTCTCTACATTGGTTACTGGGACAATGTTTTTGATGTGGCTTGGAGAGCAAATCACTGAGCGCGGTCTCGGTAATGGTATCTCGATCATTATTTTTGCAGGTATTGCCGCTGGTTTGCCGAACGCAATAGGTGGGCTTCTGGAGCTGGTTCGTACCGGTGCAATGCACCCTCTGACGGCCATCGTTATCTGTTTGCTCGTTGTTGCTGTGACTGCCTTTGTTGTTTTTGTCGAGCGCGGTCAACGAAAGATTCTAGTCAATTATGCCAAGCGACAAGTTGGTAATAAGGTTTATGGTGGTCAGAGTTCGCATCTCCCACTTAAATTGAATATGGCTGGTGTTATACCGCCGATTTTTGCATCGTCAATTATTTTGTTTCCGGCAACAGTTGCCGGGTGGTTCGGTTCGGGTGAGTCAATGCACTGGCTTAAAGATGTTGCCGGTACGCTTTCACCAGGCCAGCCAATTTATGTAATGTTATACGCGGCAGCGATCATTTTCTTTTGCTTCTTCTATACCGCTCTGGTTTTCAATTCTAAGGAAACCGCTGACAACTTAAAGAAGAGTGGTGCTTTCGTACCAGGAATTCGTCCTGGTGAGCAAACTGCTCGCTATATTGACAAAATTTTGACGCGATTGACCCTGATTGGCGCGGCTTATATCACCGTGGTCTGTCTGTTGCCAGAGTTTTTGATTTTGAAGTGGAACGTCCCATTCTATTTTGGCGGTACTTCACTTTTGATTATTGTCGTTGTAACTATGGATTTCATGTCGCAGGTACAGGCATATGTAATGTCTCACCAATATGAAAGTCTCTTGAAGAAAGCAAACTTCAAGGGTTCTCCGATGATTAAGTAATTCTCTTTTGAAGAAGAATCGTAGATAATGCGACCCTTCTTTTAGGACGCCAGTTTTTTTGGCGCCAATGCAGTTATTCATGACGTAGATTTTCTTCTACGTTAAGTAAAAAGTTCTCTACGCAATAAACCGCAGGGCAAGGAATCACGGCTGCTTCCAAGTTCTCGCAGATGAGGAGTAAGACATGAAAGTTCATCCTTCAGTGAAGCGCATTTGCCGTCATTGCAAAGTCGTCCGTCGCAAGGGTGTCGTGCGCGTCCTTTGCAAGGAACCACGTCATAAGCAGCGTCAAGGTTAATTCCTTGTCGATTTCGGCATTCTTTAATTTTAGAAATATTGGAGTGATTCAATGGCCCGTATTGCAGGGGTAAACATTCCGAACCATCAGCATGCAGAAATCGCTTTGACCGCGATTTATGGCATCGGCCGTACCCGCGCACAGAAAATCTGTGATGCAGTCGGGGTTGTTCGATCAACAAAAATGAAAGACTTGTCCGATTCGGACATGGATCGCTTGCGTGACGAAGTAGGTAAATTCACCGTTGAAGGTGATTTGCGCCGCGAAGTTACGATGAACATCAAGCGTTTGATGGACTTAGGTTGTTACCGAGGTTTGCGTCATCGCAAGGGTCTTCCTTGCCGTGGTCAGCGCACCCGTACCAACGCACGTACCCGCAAGGGCCCGCGCAAGGCTATCGCTGGTAAGAAGTAATAGGGACAGAAAATGGCAAAGACTGCTACTAAAGTTCGCAAAAAGGTTAAAAAGAACATTGCTGAGGGCATTGCCCATATTCATGCATCGTTCAATAACACCATCATCACCATCACCGATCGTCAGGGCAATGCTTTGTCGTGGGCGACCTCCGGTGGTGCTGGTTTCCGCGGTTCGCGTAAATCCACACCTTTTGCAGCACAGGTTGCCGCAGAAGCTGCTGGCAAAGCTGCTCAGGAGTGTGGTGTCAAGAATGTTGAAGTACGAATCAAGGGCCCTGGTCCTGGTCGTGAATCTTCTGTCCGTGCGCTCAATGCGCTGGGTATGAAGATTACTTCAATTTCTGACGTGACGCCGGTGCCGCATAACGGTTGCCGTCCGCCTAAAAAGCGCCGCATCTAAGGAGAAAGACAAGTGGCTCGTAATCTCGATCCGAAATGCCGTCAGTGTCGCCGCGAAGGCGAAAAGCTCTTCCTGAAGGGCGAAAAGTGTTTTACCGACAAGTGTGCCATTGAGCGTCGTTCGTATGCTCCTGGTCAACATGGCCAAAAATCTGGCGCTCGCCTCTCAGACTATGGTGTGCACTTGCGCGCCAAACAGAAGATCCGTCGCGTCTATGGCGTTCTCGAAGGTCAATTCCGCAGAGTGTTCGCTGAAGCCGATCGTCGTAAGGGCCAGACCGGTGAGAACCTTCTGCAATTGCTCGAAGCTCGCCTTGATTCCGTTGCTTACCGTATGGGCTTTGCTGCTTCACGTAGCGAATCCCGCCAGATCGTTCGCCACAATGGTGTTTTGATCAACGGCAAGCGCGTCAACATTCCTTCCTACCTTGTTAAGGTGGGTGATGTTGTGCAGCTGACCGATCGTTCGCGTGCTTCTCTACGTTGCAAAGCTGCTCTAGAAGCTGCCGAAGCGCGTGGGTTCCCGGAATGGGTCGCAGTTGATGTTAAAGAAGGCAAGGGTACGTTCAAGGCAATGCCGCAGCGCTCAGAGCTGCCGTCTACCCTGAACGAAGGCCTCGTCATCGAACTTTATTCGAAGTAAGCAAAGCACTGAGCAGAGGAATTTTAGCCCATGCAAAGCAGTGGACTTCTGAAACCCCGCATTATTGACGTGCAGAGCGTTTCGCCCGTGCAAGCCAAGGTGATCATGGAGCCGTTTGAACGCGGCTACGGACATACCCTTGGTAATGCGCTGCGCCGCATTCTGCTATCGTCCATGCCTGGTTACGCGCCGACCGAAGTCGGCATCGAAGGTGTGCTCCATGAGTACTCGACCGTTGATGGTGTGCAGGAAGATGTCGTTGATATCCTCCTTAACCTCAAGGGTGTTGTGTTCAAGTTGCATAACCGTGATGTGGTAAACCTTAATTTGGTCAAGGAAGGTGAGGGCCCTGTCCGTGCTGGTGATATTAACTTGCCGCACGACGTGGAAATCATCAACCCGGAACACGTGATTGCTCACCTCTCCGTTGGTGGCAAGCTTGCCATGGAGATCAAGGTCGAAAAGGGTCGTGGTTACGTCCCTGGTAACGTCCGTAACCTGGGCGATTCCAAGACCATTGGCAAGCTTGTTCTTGATGCCTCATTCAGCCCGATTCGTCGAGTTGCTTATTCTGTCGAAAGCGCTCGTGTTGAACAGCGGACCGATCTGGATAAGTTGATCGTCGATATCGAAACGAATGGCGTTGTTGAGCCGGAAGAAGCGATTCGTTACGCCGCTCGCGTGCTGATGGAGCAACTCTCCGTGTTTGCTGACCTGGAAGGGACCGCACCGATTGCCGAGGCATCCAAGCCGGCTCAGGTTGATCCTGTGCTGCTTCGCCCGGTTGATGACCTCGAATTGACGGTTCGCTCTGCGAACTGCCTTAAGGCTGAGAACATCTATTACATCGGTGATCTTATTCAGCGTAGCGAGAATGAACTTCTCAAAACGCCGAATCTGGGTCGCAAGTCGCTGAATGAGATCAAGGAAGTATTGGCCTCCCGTGGTTTGACGCTTGGCATGAAACTGGAAAACTGGCCGCCCGCCGGTCTGGAAAAGGTCTAATCGACCGATTCTCGCTCTGGTCGTCAAGGGACGCCTGCAGAATATAGAAAGGATTAACCATGCGTCACCGCAGTGGACTTCGCAAACTGAACCGTACTAGCAGCCATCGCCTTGCGATGCTGCGCAACATGACCGTTTCTCTGCTTCGGCACGAAGCTATCAAGACAACCTTGCCGAAAGCCAAGGAACTCCGTCGTGTTGTTGAGCCCATGATTACTCTCGGTAGCAAGCCGACGCTGGCAAATAAGCGTTTGGCCTTTGACCGATTGCGTGATCGTGAAATCGTCGTCAAACTTTTCGCTGAAATTGGACCGCGTTATGCAGCTCGCCCGGGCGGCTACCTTCGTATTTTGAAGTGTGGCTTCCGTGTTGGTGATAATGCTCCGATGGCATTTGTCGAATTGGTTGATCGTCCTGAAGCCACCGAGGCTGTGGAAGTTGACGAGAACGCTGCTTAATTTGCCGCGTTTAGGTTCAAAAAAAAGCCGGATAATCCCGGCTTTTTTATCGCTAAAATTTGTTACTTACTAACAATTTGACTTTGTGGCGCTAGAAATTATGCATTCCGGGTTTACAGCTTGAGCTCTGACTTGTAACCCATTTATTCCATTACCAGCCGTTGACCGCAGCAGTCAAAAAATTATTCGACGGCTTTATCGTTCGGCGATTTGTAGAGCGCTTTCGTTTCATCTGAGAGTGGCATGCCAAGATTCAGTCCCTTGGGTGGAATGGGGTTCATAAACCACTTGGTGTAAATTTTCTCGGCATCGCCCGAGGTCATCGCTTTAATCAAAGCCTGATCAACGACCCTTTTGAATTCAGGGTCATCCTTGCGCAGCATGCAGCCGTAGGCTTCTTTCGATTGCGCCGTACCGACGACTACCCAGTCGCTGGCTCTCTTGGCTTTGGCAATCTCGCCGAAAAGCAGTGCGTCGTCCATCATAAAAGCGACAGCGCGGCCGGTTTCCAGCGTGAGGAAGGCTTCGCCGTGATCCTTGGCGGAAATGATGCTCATCCCCATTTTTTTATCTTCATTCATCTTGCGAATCAGGCGCTCTGACGTGGTGCCGGCGGTGGTGACGACGTTTTTACCAGCGAGGTCGGCAAAGTCATTGATGCCGGCTGTTTTCTTCGCCATCAGCTTGGTACCAATGACAAAAATTGTGGTCGAGAAGCCAACCTGTTTCTGTCGTTCCAGATTGTTCGTCGTTGAACCGCACTCGATGTCAATGGTCCCGTTTTGAATCAATGTGATCCGGTTAGCTGAGGTGACCGGCATCAACTTGGTGTCAATTTTGGCCATCTTCAGGTTTTCCTTGATGCCTTCAACTGCTTTGAGCATCAGTTCATGTGAATAGCCAATGACTTGTTGTTTGTCGTCGTAGTAAGAGAAGGGGATCGACGATTCGCGGTGGCCGAGCGTGATGGTGCCCGTTTCCTTGATCTTCTTCAGGGTTAATGACTCCTGGGCGAGCACGGGGGCTGCACTAAATGCGGCGGCAATGATTGCGGCAGAAGCAAATTTCATTAAATGCATTTTAGGTTCTCCTTTGGGGTTGCTTTAAGGGCAGTCAATAATCATCAATGAGACATCGTCCATGGCTGGCACGTTCTGCATATGCTCCTCTAGCGCCATTTCGATGCGCTTAAATCGTGTTTCAGGTGACGAGTTTGCCGTTGCTATTATCAAACCATTGATGCCGAATTGCTCACCACCGGCATTAGTTGCTTCGAGCAAACCATCCGAGCAGATGAGTAGTTGGCTTTCCTTTTCCCAGTTGAAGGAAATGGGTTGGCAAGACAAAGTCTTGTTATCGACAATGCCAAGCGGCAGGTTGGTCGATAAAAATTCTTGAACGGTTCTTCCCCAGCGATCAAACATGAAAGCGGATGGTGTGCCACCGACCCAGATTTCACCGACGAGAGCCTCTTCATCAAGGCAAACCAGCGTAGCAGCGACAAAGCGGCCGATCGGGATTGATTCTTTTATCTGTTGATTCAGTTCAGCAATGATTTCATGTACCGGATGGTTACGCCGGGTCAGTCGGTAAAAGATAGCCAGCACGGGGAGGACGCTGATCGCTGCGGCCAAGCCGTGCCCAGTGGCGTCGGCGAGTAATGCGTAAAAACGGCCTTCCGTGGAGCGCGAGGCGGCAACGATATCGCCACTGAAGTTTTCAGCAGCAATGACCTTGTAGCGCAAACGCGGATCATCAAGGCCGGGGCGATGCAGTTGCATGTCCATCAAGCGCAACGCCAGTTGCTGTTCGTTTTGTGTCTGGTCGTAAAACTGCTGCAATAGTTGGGCGTTGTCGCGTAAGGTTTGTTCAGAACGCTTTTGTTCAGAAATGTCCCGAATGACCCCGACGAACATGCGATTGCCATCCGTCGTTATTTCACTAACCCCCAAGGTGATCGGGAATTTTGTACCATCCTTGCGTCGCCCTGTGGTTTCTCGGGAAAGACCAATAATCTTGGCAGGACCACCACTCAGGTAGTTTTTAAGGTAAGCGTCATGTTCGCTGTGGTTAGGCTCATGCATCAAAATATTGACGTTTTGGCCAATCATTTCGTGCGTTTCCCAACCGAAAATTTGCTCTGTGGCGCGGTTGACCGTAGCAATGATTCCGTGTGCATCAATGGTGATGAGCGCGTCAATCACATTGTCGGAAATTGCCTTGACTCGATGCAACGCATCAATTGAACTCTGCTGCAGGGCCAATGAGCGCTGCATTGAGCGCAGTTTCGCCTCAAGGACGACGAAATTGATTGGCTTTGTCAGGTAGTCATCGCCGCCAGCTTCCAATCCCTCCACCAGATTTTCGTCGCGATTCAAGGCGGAAAGAAAAATGATCGGCGTCCAGCGCTCAACCGTCATGGCTTTGATCCGACGGGCTGCTTCAAAGCCATCCATCACCGGCATCATGATGTCGAGCAACACAAGATCGGGCGCCTCGGCGGCGAAGCGTTGCACCGCTTCTTCACCATTTTCGGCGAGAATGACCAGATGCCCGAGCTTCTTCAGGAAGACCTGCAGGATGTGCAGATTGGTCCGGTTGTCATCGACCGCCAGCACCTTCATTTTCTCAAAATTCAATGTCATGGTTGGCTAGGGTCAAGGGTTGTTGGTGGTGCTGAAATGGTAGCGACGGCGGCATTGCCGCAGCCCTCATAACACAGGCTGGTAAAACTAAGCAGGCGGGCCATTGCGATACCTCGGCCATTCGGATCAAAGGCGCGTTCCGGATCAATTTCAAGATACTTCTGCCAATCAAAACCAACGCCCTGATCTATTATCCGCAAGGTGACGCTGCCGTTGTCGCGCTGAAAGTACAGCTTGACCACTTTGTCGGCATTGATCGCCAGCGCGCTGCGGCGGTCAAGCTCCGGACGCCAGCAATCCTCGCGCTTGAGTTGTGACTTCTCGGCGTAGGTCAGGCCCAAGTTGCCGTGTTCAACGCCGTTGATTAAAAGTTCCGAGATGCCCATGACGACCGCGTCCGGATTCGGGCACGCCTGCGCAATGAAAGAGGCAAGTTGGCTGGCTTCGTCTACGCTGCGAATAGAAAATTCGGCTTGATTGAGAAAATGCAGGGAGTTGATATGGCCATGTAATTGTCGGCGCAAAGCATCACGCGTTTCAGCGTCGGCCAGGGCGGCTTGAACGATAGCCAGCAGATTTTCGCGCCGGTAAGGCTTGGTCAGATAATAGTAGGCACCGGTTTCAAGGCCTTCGCGAATCTGGGCGGCAGAGTTGGCGGCGGTCTGCATGATGACCGGTATGCCGGCCAGGCGCGGGTCAGCCTTGATGCGCTTGAGCAGGCCGATGCCATCCAAGCCGGGCATCATCCGGTCAAGCAGGATGGCTTTGAATTCATTTTTCGGGTTTTGCAGCAAGTCCCAGGCGGCCTCGCCACCGTCAGCGGTTTCCAGAGAAAGAGAGGCTTCACCATCGAAATATTCAAGCAAAATTTCCAGGTTCAGCGCTTCATCGTCTACCGCTAGCACGTGTGCTTTATTCATGTTTTCCCGGCACCTATCCCACTGTCTATTGGCAGGGTCACGATGAAGCAGGCGCCGCCCCCGATATTGTTATTGGCAACAATCGTACCACGGTGTTGCAGCACAATTGCCCGAGTGATCGCCAGTCCCAACCCGGTGCCGCCAGCCCCGGTTCGGGTGGCACTGCTTTGTTCAAATTTTTCGAAAATACTATCCAGTTCACCCGCTGGAATACCCACGCCGCTGTCGATGAAACGAATCGCCATGGCTGGCTGCATGCCATTATCTGCGGCGCGCCGGCCGAAGGGGAGTTCTGCTGAATCAAGCTCGATGCGGATGGTGCTCTGTTCGGGTGAAAACTTAATGGCATTGGACAACAGGTTAAAGATGACCTGTGTGAGCCGCGTCGCATCGGCTGAGATAGCGCTGTCAGGCACCAAGGTGACAATTTCGATTTGCAGCTTATGGGCCAGTAGCAAGGATTCAAGCTGGGCGCTGGCCTGGTGTAGCAGTTGCGCTAGATCGGTCGGCGCTAGGGCGAGGTCTGAGCGGCCTGACTCCAGCTTGGTCAGGTCAAGCAACTCATTGATCAGGTCGAGCAGGCGCGTTGCACTTTGTTCAATGCGCTGAAAATATTGTCCGAGCTTGGCTTGGCCGTCTATTTCAGCGCGTTCGCTACCCAGTTGGGAGAAGCTCAGGACGGCGTGCATCGGCGTACGCAGTTCATGCGACATGTTGGCGAGAAATTCAGACTTTGCCGCACTCGCCGCTCTGACTCGTTGCAAGGCGGCATCAAGGCTGGCGGTGCGCTCGGCAACCCGTTCGTGCAGATGGTCGCGGTGCTGACGTAGCTCGGAGGTCACTTCGCTGGCATAACGCTCGGCTCGTTCACGGTGGGTGCCTAGGTTAAAAACCAGCAGGGCGAACAGGGCGTTGCTCAGCAGGCCGCCATACAGAATGACTGAGGGCAGGTCGAAGGCTAAATGCTCAGTTGGGTGCGCTCTTGGGCGGAACTCAAGAATCCAGTTGCGTCCGCCAAAATCAATTTCGTGGTGATAGATTTGCGCCTCCGGCTCGACTTTCAGGTTCGGGTCGGAGTCGAAAATCAGGGTTGGGCTTGTCTGCTCAGTCGTTTCACTGGCGAGAGTTTCGTCAAAAATTTTCAGAGCGAAATTGCTGCGGGCGTCATGCTTGAGTGTGGCAAAAAAATCGTCAGTAAAGTAGGCGGTTAAAACCACGCCGGAAAAAGCGGCGTGCCGTTGGCTGACTGTGTTGAGCGGCAGGTTCGGCTGGTAGAGAGCGTGCAAAAGCATGAAAGCTGGGCGTTGAGTGGTGTCGGCAACTAGAAAAATGGGGCCGGTGATTGCTACGTCACGACTGGTTATGGCGGTATTGATCGCTTGACGACGGGTTGGTTCGGAGAGTAAATCAAAGCCTATGGCGGCGCGGAGTTGGGTGTTTTCCGGCGCAGCGAACATGATCGGTGCGGTCAGCTTGTCGCTGGATTCTGGAAAAATATGGAAGTTGCTGCGGTCGACCTGCTGGCGGGTCGAAAAAACGAATTTTTCTGTTTCGGCTGGACTAACAGCCATTGCGTAGGCAAAGGAGAAAAGCCCGGAAAGATTGCCGGTGATATCCGTTCGTTCGGCGTAGCGCCGCCAGGCGGGCAGACCCTGATTGGGGTTGGCCGAAGCAAAGGCATTTAGTGAGCGGAGAAATTGGCCATGCAGGCGCAAACGGTCGCGAATCTCCGTGGTCATCGTGGCGCTGATCTGCGTGTTGGAAATCTCGTTGCTGTTCGACTGTATTTCGGATTGCCAACGCGAGATAGCAATTGTCACGGTGCCAAAGAACAAAAACACCACGGTCGGCAGCAACCAATTTGGCAGTCGGCGTTGGCTGTTGCGGAAGCGTAGGCTGAGATCAATCATCGGCTGGGCAGGTGAGGTTGCGATCAGTATAAAACCAAAGTCATAGATTATTGCGGGGCGCTAGCGCTGTCCTCCTGCTGTTGTAGCGTCCACATCCGGGCGTATTGGCCTTCAGCGGCGAGCAATGCAGCGTGTGGGCCGCGCTCGATGATATGGCCGTCGCTCATGACGATAATTTCGTCGGCGTTCATGACGGTGGATAGGCGATGGGCGATGGTGAGCGTCGTCCGGCCTCGCGCGGCGAACTCCAGCTGGCTCTGGATGGCGCGCTCGGTGGCTGAGTCGAGCGCTGAGGTGGCTTCGTCAAAAATCAGGATCGGCGGGTTTTTGAGCAGGGCGCGGGCAATGGCGACGCGCTGTTTTTCGCCACCGGAAAGCTTCAGGCCGCGTTCGCCAACCTTGGTTTCGTACTTTTGCGGCAGCGATTCAATAAAGTCGTGCAGTTGCGCCGCTCGAGCGGCAGCAAAAACCTCATCGCGGCTGGCTTCCGGGCGGCCATAGTTGATGTTGTAGAAAATCGTATCGTTAAACAGCACGGTGTCCTGTGGCACGATGCCGATGGCGGCGCGCAGGCTGCTTTGTTTCAGGCTGCGCAAGTCGTGGCCATTGATCTGGATGGCGCCACCGGTGACGTCGTAAAAGCGGTATAGCAGGCGCGACAGGGTTGATTTGCCGGCCCCGGAGTGGCCGACGACGGCGACTGTTTTGCCCGGCGGGATGGCGAAATTGACGTTTTTGAGAATCTGCCGATCTGGCTCGTAAGCGAAGTCGACCGCAGCGAAATTGATCTGCAAGGCGCCGGCCGGAACGTCGCGGGCATCCGGGGCGTCGGCGATTTCGCGGTTTTCCTTGAGCAGATGAAACATCCGTTCAATGTCGGTGAGGGCCTGGCGGATTTCGCGATAGACGATACCGAGGAAATTGAGCGGCGCATAGAGCTGGATTAGGAAGGCGTTGACCAGCACCAAGTCGCCAATGGTCATTTCGCCGGCCACCACGCCACTGGCGGCGCGCCACATCATAGCGGTGACGCCGAGGGCGATGATCGCCTGCTGGCCGAGGTTGAGGAAGGCAAGCGTGGTCTGGCTCTTGGTTGCGGCGTCTTCCCACTTGAGCATTTGCTCGTCGTAGCGGCGAGCTTCCCAGGCTTCATTGTTGAAGTATTTGACGGTTTCGTAGTTGAGCAGGCTATCGACGGCGCGACTGTTGGCGGCGGAATCGTTTTCATTGACGGCGCGGCGAATATCGATCCGCCAATTACTGACCTTAATGGTGAAGATGATGTAGCTGACCAGCGAGACGAGGGTAATGACAACGTAGCCAACGTCGTATTTAACAAAGAGAATGCCCAGCACTAGGCCGATTTCGACCAGCGTCGGCAGGATGGAATACAGCGTGTAGGAGATCAGGCTGGAGATTGAGCGGCTGCCCCGTTCAACGTCGCGCGAAACGCCGCCGGTCTGCCGTTCGAGATGGAAGCGCAGGCTGAGTGAGTGCAAATGACGGAAAACCTCCAGCGCCACTTGCCGGACGGCGCGTTGCGTTACCCGGGCGAAAAGGATTTCGCGTAGTTCAGTGAACATCGCCGTTGAAAAGCGCAAGACGCCATACATGGCAAGGAGCAGCGCTGGCAGGGCAAGGACTTGTTGGCCGGCCGACAGGCCGTCGATCATCTCCTTGAAAATCAGCGGGACGCCGACGTTAGCGACTTTGGCGGCGACCAGGCAAGCGAGCGCAGCGATAACGCGTAGCCGATAGCGCCAGAGGTATGGGAAGAGGGTGCGCAAGGTTAGCCAGATGTGGCTTTCGGCCAACGGTTGCCCGGCGGGGGGCTTGGGGAGAGCAGTGGAACGGCGCATGTTGGGGGTCGATTCTGTGATTTTTATGGACTGGTTTTCGCCAGTATATGAAAACTGGCCGCTTTCCGCGAAAATCAGTCTTTATTTTGAATTTGGGGCAAAAATGACCGTCGACCGCAGCAGTCTCCCTTCCCGGCATTCCACCTTGCGTGTTGTGCCGATGCCGGCTGATCTGAATCAGCACGGGGATGTTTTTGGTGGCTGGGTCATGGCCCAGGTTGACGTCGCCGGGGCGATTCCCGCCATGCGCCGGGCGCGTGGCCGGGTGGCGACAGTGTCGGTCAATTCCTTCCTCTTCAAGCAGCCGGTTTCGGTCGGCGATATTGTTAGTCTTTATGCAGATATCGTGCGCGTCGGCAAAACATCGATTACCGTCAAGGTGGAGGTTTACGCCGAGCGTGATTACACCAATCCGGTAATCGTCAAAGTGACCGAGGCGGAGCTGACCTATGTGGCGATCAATGAGGTCGGTAACAAGCGCGAGGTTCCAGCCGAAAATGCGGCGGAAGTGTAATAAAATCACGCAGTTAATCATGCAGTTCTTCAATTTGCCGGCCTTTTCGAGACTGAAGTAATGAAAAAAATGACGCTCCGTACCGTTCCCGCCCTGTTGCTGGCTGTTTTTTCTGGTGCCGCTTCGGCTGCTGCCTTCCAGCTTTGGGAGCAAAATGCCAGTGGCCTTGCTACGGCTTATGCCGGTTCTGCCGCCGTGGCGGACAATGCCAGTACCGTTTTCTTTAATCCGGCCGGCATGACGCAGTTGAAGGGTGGCCAGCTTTCAGTCGGGGTGACTGCGGTGGGGCCGAGCTACAAATTTAATAATCAAGGTTCGACCGGGATCGGTGGCAATGGCGGTGATGCGGGCAGTTGGGCGGCAGTACCGAATGCTTATATGTCCTGGCAACTGACGCCGAATCTTTTCCTCGGCTTCGGAATTTCCGCACCTTTTGGTCTGGCGACGGAGTACGAAGACGCAAATTGGGTCGGCCGCTTTCAGGCCATCAAGTCCGAGATCAAAACGGTGAATTACAACCCGTCACTGGCCTATCGCGTCAATGACAAGGTTTCGTTCGGCTTTGGCGTGAATTACCAGACGATTGATGCGGAACTCTCTTCCGCCTTGCCAGGTGCGGCCCAGTTTTCCCGCTTGAAAGGTGATGATGCCGCCTGGGGCTGGAATGCCGGTGCGCTGTTTACGCTGTCGCCAGCCATGCGCGTCGGTGTTTCCTACCGTTCGGCCATCAATTACACGCTTGAAGGTAATGCCACGACCGCCGTCTCATCAACGCCGGTGCGGGCCGACGTCAAGTTGCCGGAAACCTTCATCCTCTCCGTCTGGCAGCAGGTGTCGGACAACTGGGAGGCGATGGGCGATCTTTCCTATACGCGCTGGAATACGCTGCAGTCACTGAATGTCATTAGCCGTAACAGCGGCGCCCTGCTGACCTCGGAAACTTTTAATTACGACAACACCTGGCGCTTTGCTTGGGGTGCAGCCTACAAGGCGAGCGATGCCATGAAGCTGAAGTTTGGTATCGCCTATGACCGCACGCCAGTGAGCAATGCCGATCGCAGCGCCCGGGTGCCGGATAACGACCGGGTCTGGTTCTCGCTCGGCGGCCAATGGAATGCTGGCAAGGCGGGCAAGATTGATCTTGGTTACGCCTATCTCTACGTCAAGGATCCAAGTATTGAACAGACGAAGGGCGCCAATACCCTGCGCGGTAGTTACGATGCGGGCGCGCATGTGGTTGGCCTGCAGTATTCCCTCGGCTTCTAAGTCTTTGTGAGCGGAATCACCGTGCCAGCGCTGGAATTAGGCGGAATAACGCTGGGTGTGCGTGAAGGCGTGATTGTGCTGATCACGCTGGTGGCGGTGTACATGGTGTTTGTGCTGCTGCGCATGCGTCGGCTACGCAAAAAGCCCGCGCCGATAGTGGTGCCAGTTCTGGCGAAAAATCCGCCGGGCGAAGATGTTCCGGTGCTCAGTGATGTCGAACCCGCCCCTTACATCGCAGAGGCGGTAGAGGTGTCCGACGCTGAAACCGATCAGCCCTGGGCGCAAACGTCGAGCGATTTGTCTGCCGGTATGCTGCGGCGAGGGCTTGAGCTAGAAGTAGCGCAATTACGCGACGAGGTGGATGCGATTCGTGGTGAGTTGGCCGCGCTGCGTCAGGATTTGCAGCAGGAAGTCGCGCATCTTCACTCGGCGCAAGCGGTCTCGCCGGTTTATGGCGATGCGATGCAGATGGCTGCCGCTGGCTATGATCCGGCGATGATCGCCGACCGTTGCGGCATCGCCCGGGCGGAGGCTGAGTTAGTGGTCGCGCTGGCCAAGAGCCAGATGCAATGAGGTAAGTGATGGCTGAGAACGATGAAATCCCCGATAACGAAAATAACCCAAGCGAGATCCGTGGCAAGCTGATCAAACGCTTGGCCGTGGCTGGCGTGCTGGTCGCCAGCCTGCTCGGCATGCTGGCATTTTTCGATTACCTGGCCACCGCACCAGAAGAGCCTGAAGTGCCGGTTTTCACCCGCCCAGTCCCCGTTGTACCGAAAAAAGAAGTCTCGCAACCGGTGACGCCCGCGACAAACCTACCGGAACCGCCCACCTCGGCCGCGCCGGAGCCGGCTGTTGCCGAGCCAATTACAGCAGCGCCAACTGCGCCGGCGATTGAGGCGCAGCCATCTGCCGTCGTGTCGGTAAAGCCCGGGGCTACTGCGCAAAATCGCCCATTTCCAGCGTCGACCGCAGCAAATGCGCAACCCGCTGCGCCAGCGCCCGCACCTGCACCTGCACCGGTTCGACCCTCACGTCCGGTACCGGAGGCAACCGATGCACCGACAATCGAAGCGGAACCATCGCCACCAACGGCAATTCCGGCCAAACCATCGGCCCGCGTGCTTGAGGCTAAACCAGCGCAAGCGGTGGTTATCCCGAGTCCACAACGACTTTTCTCCGGATTTCTCGTCCAGGCGGGCGTTTTCTCCAGCGCCCAGCGCGCCGAAGAGTTACATGCCAAGCTCACCCTGAGCGGTGTTCCTTCGACGATAGAGTCACGCGTTCAGGTCGGGCCTTTCCGAACCCGGCTGGAAGCCGAAACGGCTCAGGCAAAACTCAAGGAGCTCGGCATTGAAAGCGTGTTGCTGCCACCCAAGGGTGGCAAGCACTAACTCAAGGCATTCCCGGCAGGCGCGGCAAGCCGAGGCTGCGGCGAACGTCGCGGTGTAACTCGGCGGCACCTTGCAGTGGCGATTCCATGCGCCGGGGTTCCTGATAGCGACGCTCGTCGCGACGTGGCTCTTCGCGATAATAGCCACCACCCCGATTGTCGTAACGCCGACGATCAGACTCGTAATAGATATTGGTGCTCGGGTAGCTGCGATAGCTTGGATAAGCCTGGTAGGCCGGGTAGCTCTCGACATATACCGGCGCCGCCCGATAACCCGCCGAATGCATCGGCACCACGGTGCATGCCCCCAAGCTGGCAAAAAGTGCGACAGCTAGACTGAGGCGGGTGAGTTTCTGGACGATTGTCATGGCGCGGCGATTCAGGTGGTTGTGTAATCACTTAACGCGCTCACCCCGGGCTTGGCCTACAGGCTTAACGTGCCAATCTGTAACTGAATGTTAAGGATTTTGTTCAGCCAGCGCCGTGCGTATCCGCCGGGCAAAAACCGTCATTTCCTTGGCCGCTTGAATATCTCCCTTCGTTTCTGCGACGGTGATGCCGCGCTCGTAGGCGGCGAGTGCCTCGGCGTGCTGGCCGGCCTCGCCCAGTGCTTTGCCCAGCGCTTTCCAGGCCGCTGAATATTGATTGTCGCGGTCGACCGCATTTTGGAAGCAATTTGCCGCTTTCGCCGGATCGCCGGCCTTGAGGTATTCGTTGCCGAGCGAGAAGCGGAGCAAGGCGCCGTCGCGCGGGCCATCGAGCATTTTTTCCAGGGATTCGATACGTGGGTTCATGGGTGACCAAGGCTAAAATAGGGTTTTTGAAATTCACTGACAGGACGCATTACATGGCCAAGACCATCATCTCCACCCCTAACGCCCCGGCGGCGATTGGCACCTATTCGCAAGCTGTGCGCGTTGGCGATACCGTTTATATGTCTGGGCAGATCGGGCTTGATCCGGCTTCCATGCAGATGGTAGACGGGATCGACGCGCAAATCGTTCGCGTTTTCGACAATCTCAAGGCTGTCGCTGAAGCGGCTGGTGGTTCGTTGGCTGATGTCGTCAAGCTCAATGTCTTCCTGACTGACCTCGGCAACTTCGCCAAGGTTAACGAAACGATGGCGCGTTACTTCAGCGAGCCTTTCCCGGCCCGGGCTGCGGTGGGCGTCAAGGAGTTGCCGCGTGGGGCGCTGGTTGAGGCTGATGCGGTGATGTGTATTTGATTAGCGGCTGATGACTGCCAACGGGGCGTCAGCCCCGGCTTCGCCGCCTATTTCGCCACCCATTCGCGCCTCCGAGGCCTTGTGCAAGAAGCTCGCCAAAATCGGCCTCCACAGCGAGGCCGATTTGCTGGTGCATTTGCCGCTGCGTTACGAGGATGAAACGCGCATTACGCCGGTCGCCCGGGCACCGTGGGGCGAGCCGGTGCAGGTCGAGGTGGTGGTGCAGTCGAACGAAATCCAGACGCATCCCCGGCGCCAGATGGTGGTGCGGGCGACGGACGAGAGCGGCGAATTGACGCTGCGCTTTTTCAGCTTTTACCCCAGCCACAAGCAGGCGTTTAGCGAAGGTTCGCGGATTCGTGCTTTTGGTGAGGTGCGCGGTGGCTTCTTTGGTGCCGAGATGGTGCACCCGCGTTTCCGCAAGGTCAGAGACGAGGAATCCTTGCCGACGGAAATGACCCCGATTTACCCGTCGACCGCAGGATTGGCCAATTCCGCCCTGCAAAAGCTGATCGGCCGGGCACTGGAGCTTGGCGATCTTTCCGACACTTTGCCGGATGAGCTGCGCCAGCGCCTGAAACTGCCCGGCCTGGCGCGCAGCCTGCGTTTCCTGCATCGGCCGCCGCCGGAGACCGACCTCGATACTATGCACGCACGCAATCACCCGGCTTGGCGGCGGGTCAAGTTTGACGAAGTGCTGGCCCAGCAAATGTGCCTCCGTCGGGCCTATCTGGCGCGCCGGGAACAAGGCGCGCCGGTCTTGATCGCGCAGGACGATCTCGGCGCTCGCTTGCTCGACCAACTGCCTTTTGCGCTGACCGGGGCGCAGTTGCGGGCGATGGCGGAAATTGGCGCCGATCTTGCCCAGCCTTACCCGATGCAGCGCTTGTTGCAGGGCGATGTCGGCGCCGGCAAGACGATTGTTGCGGCGCTGGCGGCTTGCCAAGCGATGTCGGCCGGCTGGCAGGTGGCGTTTATGGCGCCGACGGAAATTCTCGCCGAGCAGCATTATCTGAAACTTAAAGACTGGTTGGAACCGCTCGGTATCCGTGTTGCCTGGCTTTCCGGCAGCCTGAAGACAGCGGCCAAACGCCAGCAACTGGCGGCGACGGCGGCCGAAGCGCAACTGGTTGTCGGCACCCATGCGCTGATTCAGGAAGGCGTCGACTTTGCCAAACTCGGGCTGGCGATTGTCGATGAGCAGCATCGCTTTGGCGTTGCCCAGCGCCTGGCTTTGCGCAACAAAGGCGCCAATCCACACCAGTTGATGATGTCGGCAACGCCCATCCCGCGCACTTTGGCAATGAGCTACTACGCCGATCTCGATGTCACCGTGCTCGACGAACTGCCGCCCGGCCGGACGCCAATCAAGACGCGGCTGGTGGCCGATTCGCGGCGCGACGATGTGGTCGGTTTTGTCACCAAGTTGGTCGCCGAAGGGCGGCAGGCGTACTGGGTTTGTCCGCTGATTGAGGAATCCGAAGCGCTGCAGTTGCAGACGGCGCAGGATACCTATGAGCAGTTGAGCGCTGATCTGCCGAATCTGCGCATTGGTCTGGCGCACGGCCGTTTGAAGGCGGAGGAAAAGCAGGCGGTGATGGCGGCCTTCAGTGCCGGCGAGATTGACGTATTGGTCGCCACCACCGTCATCGAAGTCGGCGTCGATGTGCCGAATGCCAGCCTGATGGTGATTGAACATGCCGAACGCTTCGGCCTGTCGCAACTGCACCAGTTGCGTGGCCGGGTTGGGCGTGGTCAGTATGAGTCGAGCTGCGTGCTGCTCTTCGCCGGGCCACTGTCACCGACGGCGCGGCAGCGCCTGAAAATTATTTTCGAGAATACCGACGGTTTTGAAATCGCCCGGCAAGATCTGCAACTGCGCGGACCCGGCGAGTTCGTTGGCAGTCGGCAAAGTGGCGTGCCGATGTTGCGCTACGCCGATCTCGAGATGGATGCCGATCTGGTTGAAATGGCGCGGGAAATAGCGGAGGAGATGCTGCTCAAGACGCCCGAACAGGCGGAACGGCATTTGAAGCGCTGGCTCGGTTCGCGGGAAGAGTTGTTGAAGTCGTGATGGCGGGCTAGCCGTCGTCAGAAAACTGAGCAGTCCCGAGCCTCAAACAAACCAATCCTCAATAATTCGCGCCACGTCGGCCGGTTGGTCGTGGTG
Source organism: Burkholderiales bacterium (assembly GCA_038250105.1). Taxonomy (GTDB): domain Bacteria; phylum Pseudomonadota; class Gammaproteobacteria; order Burkholderiales; family Rhodocyclaceae; genus Azonexus. Next base: position 27,997 of record JBBSCQ010000024.1, read on the forward strand.
CAGCATGTGGTCGGCGTTTTCTATCCAGGCTTCGCTCAGATGGGCAAAGCACGCCTGACGCGCGGCCCAGTCGCCGGGGCGGGTGGCGAAATCGCGGACGACCCAGGAGTCGCGGCCACCGACCCAGTGCACCGGGCAGGTGATCTGTTTCCAGACGGCCATCGATTCTTCCAGACGGAACATGTAGGGCGAGCTGCCTTTATGCCAGGGGTCGCCATTCCAGACGATGCCGTGGCGGCGTTCACCGCTCTTGTTCACGCCTTCGCCGATTCGTGCCAGATGGAGGGCGAGGAAGTCGGCGCGCGGCTGGGTGAGAAAGCGGTCGGTTTTCATCAGGCGATGGGCAAATCCGGCGCGGTCGTGATAAACGTGCATGCGCGGCGGTTTAGCGAGTTGGCCGAGCCATAGCCGATAACGCTCCGTTGCCATCTCCGGTTGAGTCGGGGCGATGCCGAAGCCGTCGAGGGTAATCAAGCTTTCCACCCGGTCGGGGCGAATGCCGGCATACAGGCAGGAGAGAATGCCGCCCATGCTGTGACCGGCCAGCCGGACTTTGCCTTCCGGCGCGTAGTGGTTGAGGATGGCTTCCATGTCGCCGAGATGTTCGGCAAAAAAATAGGGGCGATTCAGCCAGTCCGAGAGGCCGAAGCCGCGCCAGTCGGGGGCGATGATGTTCCAGTCTTTTTGCAGTTCATCGACGACAAACTGGAAGGAGGCGGAGACGTCCATCCAGCCGTGCAAGAGGAACAAGGTTGGGGCGTCGGGCTTGCCCCAGCGGCGAATGTGCAGGCGCAGGCCAGGGAGATCGAGATATTCGGAGCGGGAAGGGCGCATGGCTCAGGGATAATGGCGGCTAATTTTTATAGACGCAAAGGGTAGCGCATAAATGGCTGAAATCGCAGGGCAGGGCCGTGGGCTGTTCAATTTGCTCGGAACGCGTCGTTTCGCGCCGTTTTTTGTGACGCAGTTTCTCGGGGCGTTTAACGACAATCTGTTCAAGAACGCGCTGATTGTCTTGCTGACTTTTCAGGCGGCCAGCTGGACGACGCTTTCGCCTGGGTTGTTGGCCAATCTGGCAGCAGGGATTTTCATTTTGCCGTTCTTCCTCTTTTCGGCGACGGCCGGGCAGTTGGCGGACAAGTACGACAAAGCCTTATTGGCCCGTGCCGTCAAATTACTGGAAATGCTCATTATGGGCGTTGCGGCGCTGGGTTTTGCCTGGCACAGCTTGCCGGTGTTGCTCATGGCGCTGTTCATGCTCGGTCTGCATTCGACGCTGTTTGGCCCGGTCAAATACGCCATTCTGCCGCAACACTTGCATGCGGATGAATTAATCGGTGGCAATGCCTGGGTCGAGGCCGGCACCTTTGTCGCCATTTTGGCGGGAACGCTGGTTGGTGCATTGTTAGCTGGTTTGGTTAGCGAACCAGTGTGGATTGCGGCCGGTGGTTTTATTGTCGCCTTGGCCGGATATCAGGCGAGCCGAAGCATTCCGCTGGCCCCCGCACCAGTGCCGGATCTCAAGGTGAACCCGAATCCGTTTAGCGAAACCGGGCGTAATCTCGCCTTTGCCAAGGCAGATCGCGACGTGTTTCTGGCCTTGCTCGGCATTTCCTGGTTCTGGCTCTATGGCGCCCTGTTTCTCGCCCAGTTTCCCGCCTACGCTCGGCATGTGCTCGGGGGCAATGAAGCTGCAGTCACGCTGTTGTTGGCGACATTTACCATCGGGATCGGGACTGGCTCGCTGCTTTGTGAGCGGCTTTCACAGCGGCGTCTGGAATTGGGCCTGGTACCGCTGGGGGCGATCGGGCTGACGGTGTTCGGGTTGGACTTCGCTGTGGCGACTTCGGATTTTGCCTCTTTTTCACAGTCGACCGTAGGACCGGCGGCTGCTTCCATGGTTACAGCACAAAGCCAGCCACTGGCGACGCTGCTCAGTCAGCTCACGGTCTGGCGCGTCCTGTTCGATCTCTTGCTGTTGGGTGGTTTCGGCGGCTTGTTCATTGTGCCGCTCTATGCGCTGATGCAAATCCGCAGCGCAGTTGAACACCGGGCGCGCATTGTTGCTGCCAACAATATTCTTAATGCGGCTTTTATGGTCAGTGGCGCGCTGGCTGCGGCGGCCGCCTTGTCTGCCGGGCTGTCACTCGCCGCACTATTTGCAATTGCGGCGGTCGGCAATGGCTTGGTGGCATGGGCCATTCATCGGCAGTCACCGGCCTATTGGCAAGCGTTTCGCGCCCTGCTCAACCGTTGGCGATTGGCTGGAAAAGTGAAGCCGTAAGGGGCAATAAAATGGCGATCAATAGCGCCGGGCTGAACCCAGGATCAAGTTGAAAAACTCGTTGGCGGCGACCAGCGAGCTTGCCCCTTCACCTATGCTACAAGCCGACCAGACGCCGGCATTGTTTTGTCCATCAACAAAATAAGCGCCGATCAGGCCATTGTTGGTTTGTGAAAATACAAAGACCTGTTTCCCGGCAATGTGCGTGCTGGCTAGCATCGTGACGCTGGCACCGCTGTCGTCGGTTATAAAGCGCACGAAAGCATCGTAAGTGGCCGTGCTTTCGAGATTCAGATGGCTTTTGCTGTGAGCTGAAAAAACCGTGCATTGAGCGCCGGATTTCATCGTCACAGTGCTGCGGTTGGCGTTGTCTGCGCGAACCTCGACAATTTTTCGATTGATTTCCGGCGACAGCAGCACGCCGGAACGTGTTACCACGATGTTTTGATTAATCGTTGACAGTGCAAACTCATCGCCGCCTTTGCCGCTTCTCTCGGTTGGCCGCAGCAGGCGAACCATGCAGGCGGTCTGATCGTTCGCTTTGCTGGCGCAGTAATTCGACCATTCGCCAAAATTCAGCAGTCTTTTGCCGGCAGTTTCAGGGTTCAACTCAGCGCCGCTGGCGGAGGCTACGCCACCAATGTGAAGGCTGAAGAGTCCAGCCAGCACGGCGCTGAATTTGTTTCTTAGCATGTTATTTTTTCTTGATTCGGTCGGGTAATTATAAAGTCATATTTAACCCAAACGCTTACCGTTCCTTCGTGCGCCATGATTTCCGGATCGGCTGCCGCGCAGCTGGCAAGCTTTTACCCCCGCCACGAAAAACATTGCCCCCCCATGCTTGCTGCACCAGTAAACTGCTAATTTTGCGGCGGCGCAATATTTCCACCTTCGGCGTACTGTCAAGATAAATAGGGCTTGCGCAACACTTGTTAACACGACATGGTAAATAAATGCTGCATTGCAACATAATTGCAGCGCCCTGTGCTAAAGTTGGAACCAATAGCCAAAAACCACTTAAACGTTGAAAACAGCGCTGACAAAAACCAGCAGCATTGCATTTCGACCCCGACCTTCGACAGGGAAGGTTTTCGCAACAGGAAGCGCATCATGGCAAGCCAGACAGAGCGTAGTAAAGCCAGCCACGCACAGATCAACCTAGACGCCAGCGGCCAGTTGAGCATCGATCTTGCGCAGCAGAACTGGGCGGTCGACGCCCCGCCGCAGCGCAAAAGTCGCTGGCCGGCCCGGCTTGACCTGCTGCAAAGCGCTTCTGGCCTGTTCCTCGGACTGTTCCTGATGGCACACATGTTCTTCGTGTCGAGTATTTTGATCAGCCACGATGCCTTTTATACGATCGCCCGTTTTTTCGAAGGCGTCTATTTCCTCGGCAAGCCTTATCCCATCATGGTTTCCGCCGTTGTCTGCGTGATTACGAGTATTTTCATCCTGCATGCCTGGTTGGCGATGCGCAAATTCCCGGCTGGCTATCGTCAGTACCGCGCTTTTGTCGCCCATAAAAACAGCCTGCAGCACGGCGATACCGCGCTGTGGTGGCTCCAGATATGGACCGGCTTCGCGCTCTTTTTTATGGCCACCATTCACCTCTACGGCATGCTGACTCAGCCGGCATTGATTGGCCCTTACGAATCGGCCGACCGAGTCTGGACCGGCGGTATGTGGCCGCTCTACCTGATGCTGCTGTTCGCCGCTGAGCTGCATGCCAGTATTGGCCTTTACCGACTGTCGATCAAATGGGGCTGGTTTGCCGCTGCTTCGGCCAATGCCAGCCGCCGCCGCTTGCAGATGGCACGCCACGCGCTCAGTGCCTTCTTCATCACCCTCGGCCTGGTCACCTTGCTCGCCTACGTCGAACTCGGCCGCGCTCATGCCGAAAAGGCCGGCGAACGCTACGTACCCAGCCAGCAAGCCAGCGGAAAGCGCTGACATGGATGTCATTCATACCGACGTCCTCGTCATTGGCGGCGGACTAGCCGGTCTGCGCGCCGCTCTCGCTGCAAAAAAGCGCGGCCAGAAGGTTATCATTCTCAGCCTGGTGCCGCCCAAGCGCTCGCACTCGGCAGCGGCCCAAGGCGGCATGCAGGCCAGTCTGGGCAATACCGTCAAGGGTGCCGGCGACAACGAAGACATCCATTTCGGTGACACCGTGCGCGGCAGCGACTGGGGCGCCGACCAAGAAGTCGCTCGCATGTTCGTGCATACGGCACCCAAGGCCGTGCGCGAGCTGGCCGCTTGGGGCGTGCCGTGGAACCGCGTTGAGCGCGGCCCGCATGAGGCAATTATCGACAGCCAGAAAGTCACGCTCACCGAAACCGATGCGGCACATGGCCTGATCACCGCCCGCGACTTCGGCGGCACCAAGAAATGGCGCACCTGCTACGTCTCGGACGGCACCGGCCACGCCATGCTCTATGCCGTCAGCGACCAGACCATTGCCGCCGGCATCCCGGTGCACGAGCGTATGGAGGCTGTTTCGCTGATCCATGATGGCACGCGCTGCTACGGCGCCATCGTGCGCAACCTGACCAACGGCAAGCTGTCAGCCTACGTTGCCCGCGCCACCTGCATTGCCACCGGCGGTTTCGGGCGCATTTACCAGGCGACGACCAATGCCGTAATCAACGAAGGTATCGGCGCCGCGATTGCGCTGGAAACCGGTATCGTGCCGCTCGCCAACATGGAAGCCGTACAGTTCCACCCGACTGCGATCTTCCCAGCCGGCATCCTGGTCACCGAAGGCTGTCGCGGTGACGGCGGCCTGCTGCGCGACGTCGACGGCCACCGCTTCATGCCGGACTACGAGCCGGAGAAAAAGGAGCTCGCTTCGCGCGATGTCGTCGCCCGTCGCATGGAAGCGCATATCCGCGCCGGTAAGGGTGCCCGCAACCGGTTTGGCGAACATCTTTGGCTCGATATCACGCTGCTCGGCGAAGCCCACATCAACAGCAAGCTGCGCGAAGTAAAGGAAATTTGCCATCACTTTCTCGGCCTCGACCCGGCCAAGCAATGGATTCCGGTGCGTCCGGCCCAGCATTACTCGATGGGTGGCATTCGGACCAATGCGCAGGGTGCGGCCTATGGCCTGAGCGGCCTGTTTGCCTGTGGCGAAGCGGCCTGCTGGGACCTGCACGGCTTCAACCGCCTGGGCGGCAACTCGGTGGCGGAAACCGTCGTCGCCGGCATGATCGTCGGCGAAGCCATTGCCGACTTCTGTGCTTCGCCGGCTGGCGATATGCACGTTTCGACGGCGCTGGTGCGCGACTGCTGGGAAAAAGCTGGCGCTGAATTCACGGCGATCAGCGACAGCAACGGCACGGAAAAGGCCGGCCACCTGTTGCGCCAGATGCAGGCGATCATGACCGAACAGGTTGGCATCGTCCGCCACGGCGAAGCGCTAAGCGCCGCGGTCGACGCCTTGCAAAAGCTCGTTTTGCGCAGCCAGCAGATTGGCGTCGGCGGCCCTCGCCCGGGCGCCCATCCGGAACTGACCACGGCCTGGCGCCTACAAAAAATGCTCAAGCTGGCGCTCTGCGTTACTAACGGTGCGCTGCAGCGCACTGAAAGTCGCGGCGCACACTTCCGTGAAGATTTTCCGCAACGCAACGATGCCGACTGGCTCAAGCGCACCCTGGCTTACTGGCCCGACCCCAGCCGGCCGCTGCCCAGCCTGGCTTACGAAGAAGTCGCCATTGCCGGCATGGAGCTCCCGCCCGGCTGGCGTGGCTACGGCACGCGCGACGCCATCGAACATCCGGCAACGGCTGCGCGCCAGGCCGAAATCGACGCCATCCGTGCCCGTCTCGGCGACACCGACCGCCATGCCGTGCAGGATGCCCTGATGCCCTTCCGCCACCTGTTGCCGGCGCATTTGCGCGGCAACAATGCCCGCCTCGACGAGTCCGTATGATCAAGCTATTTCGCCGCCAGCCGGCCAGCCAGACACCGCGCCACCTGACCTTCAGTATCCTCCGCCACAACCCGGCCGATCCGGCCAGCCGGCCGCAACTGCAGGATTTCGTCATTGAGGAAGCTGAAGGCATGACGCTGTTCATCGCCCTCAACGAAATCCGCGCCACGCAGGATGGCTCGCTCCAGTTCGATTTTGTCTGTCGTGCCGGCATCTGCGGCAGTTGCGCCATGTTGGTTAATGGCCGGCCCAGCCTAGCCTGCCGTACGCTAACGCGTGACCTCGCGCCGCAGATCACGTTGGCACCGCTGCCTTTCTTCGAGCTGATCGGTGATCTCTCGGTCAATACCGGTAAATGGATGCGCGGCACCAGCGAACGCCTGCAAACCTGGATCCACAACGATGCACCGGTCCAGATCGACGCCCTCGAAGCGCGCATGGAACCAGAACTGGCCGACGCAATCTATGAACTCGATCGCTGCATAGAATGCGGCTGCTGCATTGCCGGCTGCGGCACGGCGCAAATGCGGGAAAAATTCGTCGGCGCGGTTGGCTTGAACAAGATCGCCCGCTTCCGCCTCGACCCGCGCGATACGCGCAACGATGAGGATTTTTACGAGCTGATCGGCGATGATGACGGCGTTTTTGGCTGCATGTCGCTGCTTGGCTGCCATGACGTCTGCCCGAAGCAGTTGCCGCTACAAACGCAGATCGCCTACCTGCGGCGCAAGATGGCGATTATCGGCCTGAGCTGAACGTCTGCGGTCGACGCCTCAATCGACCCGAAAAGGCAGGCGCCGCAAGTTGATCCGGTCATCGGTGCCGTTGATCTTGATCCTGTCGAGCATGGCCTTGAGCTCGTCCCGCTGCGGCGCGTCACCGAAAGAAGCGGCACTATCGAGTGAGGCCACCTGCAGCACGTCCGGCTCCGGCCTGAGTTGAAAAAAATCGTGGCTCTTGCATAGATTGATGCTGCTCATTAGCAGCAAGCCGCAAGCCTGGTTTTTCAGCATCAACTCGGGTGTTACGCAAACCCAAGGTGTCGCAATGGTTCTGGCCAGTCAGGCGCTGGCGCAAAGGCTGGCGTACGTGTCCTGCTGGGCAGTGACGGCGGCCAACAGGCAGTCAAGGACAAAGAATCGGCGATACTTAAGCCCGTCAATAAGTCACCCAAGAAAATGCTCAAAGGCCTCATTAAGGCTGGAACGAAGGTGGAAGTTTGCGCCCTGTTCCTGCCCAACAAGGACTAAAGCCTGCTGATGTAGCTTCCTGCATCCTGCAGCTAAATGTGAAGACCCTGTCCTACTGAAGCCATCTTACGGACGTCCCGGTTCAACTGCCAAATATAGCGTGTGAGTACGGCCAAGCCCTGATGACGAAACTGCATCGCCTCGACACGGGGCTTGCTATTTAGCGTCTGCGCTCGTAGATGGGCTCGACTCGATAAGTAGCCGCCGGCAATCGTGGGCCGACCAACCGGCCAATTGATCGATGGCGCTTTCCAGCAATTGCGGGCAACACTGGCACGCCACTATGGCTGCAGGATTGAATCCTTACTGGAATTGCATTTGGGTGAACATTCGATCACTCAATGTGGCGTGTTCGTATTCTTTAACCATGCACATTTTTTATGGGAAATTTTGTACTTGGTTTTTGCGCCCATCAAGGATAATTTAACCAACTGTTGACCCAGATCAAAAGCGGTTCATCATATCCTCAAACTCGAGGAGTATGCTTATTTGAAACGGCGTCACCAAAATAGGTGGCCAAGAATACAAAACTGTCGTACCGGAGTTTGTCATGAAAAAACGTCACATTATTTCTGCCCTGCTGGCGGCAGGCTTGCTCTGCGCGCCATCTTTTGCCACCGCCTATGATGCTGACTGGAAGCGCGGTCGCGTTTACTATCGCAGCGTCTGCACCGCTTGCCACGCGGCTCAAGCCGGTGGTTCGATTGCTCCAAGCACCATGAGCAAGGCTGAGTGGGCTAAATACCTTCAGGCAGATAAGCATGCCAAAGGTAAGGACTCGATGAAGCAGTACGTCAGCAAGTCCTACCGCGCCAGCATCAGAAGCCAGAACAAGGCGGCTGAAAAATTCGCTGATGTGCCGGATGAAGAGTTGCTCGAAGACGTCAAGGCTTTCGCCATCAAGGGTGCGAAGGACGGCGAAGCCCCTGCCAGTTGCAGTTGATCCGCTGCCACTGAATTAGCCGTCTCTCAAGGCAAGCAAGCCCTACCGAATTTCAGGAGAACATTATGAAAACACGTCATTTGTTGGCGATTGTCACCCTGCTCGCTTCTGTTTTTGCGATTTTCCCAGCAACCATTCCGGCAGCGCTTGCGGCCGATGCAAGCGTTATGGCGCCCAAGGCCGGCTGGTATCACCAGTTGGTGCCGGCGGATTTTGTCGCCAAATATGCCATCCTGCCCAAGCCGGAGGGTGTCCAAATCATCGATTCTCGCCCGACGACGCGCAAGTTCGATCCTGGCCATATTCCGACCGCGCTGAACATTCCCGACACCCAGTTCGACAAGATGGTCGACCAGTTGCCCAAGGACAAGGCCACCCTCTTGATCTTCTATTGCGACGGCCCGGAATGCATGCTCAGCCATAACTCGGCTTTCCGTGCTGAAAAGCTCGGCTACACCAATATCCAAGTTTATGCCGAAGGCTATCCCGACTGGCTGAAGAATGGCCACATCGGCGCCATCAGTGTGCCTTTTTTAAAAAAATTGATGGATGAAAAGGCGCCACTAATCCTTGTCGATTCACGCCCCAAGGAACGCAAGTTCGACAAAGGGCACATACCAGGTGCCGTTAGCATTCCGGATTCACAGTTCGATAAAATGACCGACCGCTTGCCTAGCGACAAGGCTGCACCGCTGTATTTTTACTGTGAGGGACTGAGTTGCAAGCTCAGCTCCGACTCTGCGGCAAAGGCAGTCAAGCTGGGTTACACGCAGGTCAAGGTTATCCCTGAAGGCTACCCGCTCTGGGAAAAACTCTATGGTCCGGGGCCAACTGGTGATGCCGCGGCAAGCACTGCAAAGCCAAGCATTCAAGCAGGCAAAGAAAGTGGCACCATCAGCGTTGACTCATTTGAGAAAATTTTCAAAGAAGCCCCTGAAACCATCTATCTAATTGATGTCCGGGAGTCCCAGGAGTTTGCCGGCGGCACGTTCAAGGGTGCAATCAATTTCCCGATTAACAGTCTGGAGAAGCGGATCGACGAACTGCCGACCGACCGGCCCATCGTCTTCTTCTGCGGTGCCGGCGGCCGTAGCGGAGAAGCCTACGACATGGTCAAACTCTACAAGCCTGTCTTGAAGTCCTATTTCCTGGATGCCGACATTAAATGGACGAAGGACGGCAGCTACACCATCGTTGAAAAGAAATAGCCTAACAGTTCCCGGGAATTGCCATGCACAACCAAATATCCAACCGCTGGGCCATCTTCAAGCCCCTCCGCACCGTGCTGATATGCGCCGCAATACTCGCTCAAACTGCATTTGCCGCTGATTTACCGGCAGTCAAGATGAACTCAACGGCCGATCACAGCAAGTTCAAGGAACTGCAGCAGAGTTTTGCCACCGGGCCTGATGTCACCAAAGCCTGCCTGACTTGCCATACCGAGGCGGCCAAACAGGTGCACCGCACCAAGCACTGGACTTGGGAATTCATCAATCCGGACAACCAGCAGAAGCTTGGCAAGAAAAACGTCATCAACAATTTTTGTATATCGGTCCCGTCGAACACGGCCTTCTGTTCCAGTTGCCACGTTGGCTATGGCTGGAAAGATGCCAGCTTCGACTTCAAGTCCGAGGAAAATGTGGATTGTCTGGTCTGCCACGACACCACCGGTTCCTACCGAAAATTGCCGGGCTTGGCCGGCCACCCGCCGTACAAGGACATGGAAATCCCACCCGGTTCGGGAAAAATCGCCAAAGCAGTGGATCTGACCAAGGTCGCCCAGAAAATCGGCAAGACAAGCCGTGACACCTGTGGGGCCTGCCATTTCTTTGGCGGCGGCGGTGATGGCGTCAAGCATGGTGATATGGATTCGTCACTGGCTTCGCCGGACAAGGAACTTGATGTTCACATGGACTCGACGGGTCTCGACTTCACCTGTGGCACCTGCCACCAGACATCCAGCCATGAGGTTCCCGGCAGCCGTTATACGCCAGTCGCCAGGGACAAGGATGGCGCCCATATTCGCGGCAAGGAAGATAAATCCAATCCCGCCACCTGCCAGTCCTGCCATGGCCAGTCACCGCACAAGGATGGCCAGCAGGCGGCCAAGCTCAATCACCATACCGACAAGGTGGCGTGCCAGACTTGCCATATCCCCGCTATTGCCCGTGGCGGCGTTGCCACCAAAATGAGTTGGGACTGGTCTACGGCCGGGCAACTTGGCCCGGAAGGCAAGCCCATCCTGAAGAAGGACAACAAGGGCCGCGTTATCTATGACTCGAAGAAGGGTGACTTTGTCCTCGGTGAAAATGTTCAGCCGGAATATGCCTGGTTCAATGGCGACGTGACCTACACGCTGCTTGGCGACAAGGTGGACAAAAGCGAAGGCGTCACCCATATCAATAAACTGGGCGGCAGTGCCAGCGATGGCATGTCGATGATCTGGCCGATGAAAGTTTTCCGTGGCTCGCAGCCATACGATCCGGTCAATAAGACTTTGGTTACGCCGCACACGGCTGGCGCTGACGACACGGCCTACTGGAAAAACTTTGGCTGGGAAAAAGCTATCGAAAGTGGCATGAAAGTCTCTGGTGCGGAGTTCTCCGGCAAGGTTGATTTTGTCCAAACCGATATGTCCTGGCCCATTACTCACATGGTGGCACCGAAGGAAAAGGCCGTTGGCTGTAACGAGTGCCACACCAAGGGTGGCCGCCTCGACAAAATCGAAGGGATCTACATTCCCGGGCGTGACGCCAATGGCATGCTCAACCTGCTTGGCTGGCTCGGCGCTGGCGGGACGCTCGCTGGTGTCTCACTGCATGGCCTGATCCGCTTTTTGCGCCGCAAAGCCTGAATCCGAGGAACCATCATGGAACGCATCTACATCTTCACCCGTTTCGAACGCTTTTGGCACTGGACCCAGGCACTGCTGGTCATCGGCATGATGATCACTGGTTTCGAAATTCATGGCACCTACAATCTGCTTGGTTTCGAGAAAGCCCATGAAGTTCACACACTGGCAGCTTGGGTATTGATCACGCTCTGGGTATTCGCTATTTTCTGGCACTTCATTACGGGTGAATGGCGGCAATACATCCCGACCATGAAAAACGCCGATGTGGTCCTCCGGCATTACGCCTGGGGAATTTTCAACGGCGAGCCACATCCGTTCAAGGTCACCCGTGCCCACAAGCACAATCCGCTGCAAGCTCAGGCCTACCTCGGCGTCAAGCTACTGATCAATCCCATCCTCTGGATTTCCGGGCTCGCCTACCTTTATTACAATGAACTCGCGGCCGCTGGCCAAAACCTTGACCTTGCTACGATTGCCCTGATCCATACATTGGGCGCCTTCATGATGCTGGCCTTTTTCATCGCACACGTTTACCTGATTACCACTGGCCACACCGTCACGACTCACATCAAAGCGATGATCACCGGGTGGGAAGACGCAGGCGAGGAACACGGCAAGTCCTGAGGTGTTATTCAGTCACCCGACACAGAATGACTTGTCCCTCTAACAAAGAGAAAGAAACTGATGAAGCCTGAGGCGCAAAGTATTGCAGCCCTCTATCCCGAACCCGCCAATATCACCCCAAACGCTTTTGATGACCCCGCCATCCCTGAGTATCTCAGCAAGGTTTATTGGTGGGCCTACCTGCACCCGAATGCGGTTCGTCTGTTTGAACGCGAGTGGCTGGTCAACCTGATTCTCTGGGGAAATTTCAGCCGGCTGCGCGATTCGGCGCTGGCTGAACTTGGTGAGCGTATCGACGGGCGGCTATTGCAGATTGCCTGCGTCTATGGCGACTTTACCCAGCGCATTGTCGCCCGCCTCAAGCCTGAGGCCCGACTGGATGTGGTCGATGTGGCGCCGATCCAGCTCGACAATCTGCGCGCCAAGCTCGGTCCCGAACCGCGCTCTCACCTGCATTGCCAGGACGCAAGCGCGCTGCATTTTTCCGATGCCAGTTTCGATTCGACCCTGCTTTTTTTCCTGCTTCATGAACAGCCGGAGGAGGTTCGCCGCGCCACGCTGGCGGAAGCTCTGCGCGTCACCCGGCCGGGCGGGAAGGTGGTCATAGTTGATTACCACAAGCCACGTGCCAGCAATCCCTTACGTTACCTGATGTACGGTGTGTTGAAAGCACTGGAACCCTTTGCGCTGGATCTCTGGCGGCATGACATCGTCGACTACCTGCCGCCCTTGTCGAAGGGCGACACGATGACCAAGAGCACTGCGTTTGGCGCGCTTTATCAGAAGATCGTCATCCGCCGTGCCGCCGCCGGCCCTGCTGGAACTCTAGCAGCATGAGCGGGCATTGCTCGAAAATTTCCCCTTCACGATCTTGTTCTGAGGCGATCAAAGTTCATTTCTTGCGGTCAACGCGCTATTTGCACCAAATTTCAGTTGGTCATACAACGAAGTAGATCGCTTGAGAATTAATGTAGAGCGAAGGTTCGCTAGCTGATTCGAAACCTGCCGCTCAGCCCCGGCTACTGAAAACCAACACCTCGGTTGATCCCAATGGTGAGCTTTATTTCGAATTGGGAAGCCCTGGATTACTTGTTTTGAATTTCTAGCTGCGGAATGGCAGAAAATACCCAATCTGTATGTTTCGCTTTACCGTTCAAATAAACCAGTTCCGCTGGAAAGTTGTCCTGTTTAAAAACATCGCTCCGGCTCAGGCTGTGAATGCCATAAATGCGCTGATCCGGGCCGCGAAGAATTCCCCATTCGGCTTTGCCAGTCAGCGGGTCGTGATAAAGGCGCCGAAGGTGGCGCTTGACGCCTGGGTATCTCGGGTCTTTGAGAAGTTCTGTGAGGTTTTCCGGGGTGTTGGGCAAGCCGTTCGGTGTAGCGTCGGCGTAGGATTTCAAGGCATAGTGAAACGCCAGGCCAATCACGACCAACTCGGCTTCTGCACTACGCTGCTGGATGGTTTGCGCTACTTTCAGACTGACTGCTGACACCCCGCCAATCAGCGCCACGGCTAACAACAAGATAACGTCGGCCATCCCGGCCAATGCCCGGCGCGGCGCTGTGGATGTCGCCCACTTTAGCCGCTTCGACGCACCTGCGCCTGAAACTGGTAATCTCTTCACTTTCTGATCGTGCCCATTGTGACGACCTCTTGTTTTCTGTTCGCTGTGACAATGCTGTGATAAATATTACAAAAATCCGCCAAAAGCTTGATGAGTACGAGCGATTGATGCGGCTCGACAAGCCGATCGGCATTTTGTTGCTGCTCTGGCCAACTTTGTGGGCGCTTTGGCTAGCGGCCCGTGGGCAGCCTGACTGGACGGTGCTCTGGATTTTCCTGCTCGGCACCGTGCTGATGCGTTCCGCTGGTTGTGTCATCAATGATTACGCCGACCGTGACTTTGATCGGCATGTCGAGCGCACCAAAGAGCGCCCGCTGACCGCTGGCAGGGTGACGACCAAGGAAGCGCTGACGCTTTTTGCTGTCCTTTGTCTGGCTGCCTTTGCGCTGGTTTTGCTGCTCGGCAATACGCTGGTTATCTGGCTTTCAGTGCCGGCTGTTTTTCTCGCCGCCAGCTATCCATTTACCAAACGCTTCCTCGCCATTCCGCAGGCCTACCTCGGCGTCGCATTTGGCTTCGGCATCCCAATGGCTTACGCCGCGCAGGTTCATAGCGTGCCAGCGGAAGCCTGGTGGTTATTGCTCGCCAACGTCTTCTGGGCAGTGGCCTACGATACTGAATATGCCATGGTCGACCGCGAAGATGACCTGAAAATCGGCATCAAAACCTCAGCCATTACCTTTGGCCGCTACGACGTGCTGGCTGTGATGCTGTGTTATGCAGCAACGCTGGGTATTCTCGGTTGGGTCGGCTACAAGCTGAACCTTGGTTGGGCTTTTTATATCGGGTTGCTCGTCGCGGCGGAAATTATGGGCATGCATTTTGTCTGGATACGCCGGCGTGACCGGTTGGCCTGCTTCAAGGCCTTCCTGCACAATAACTATGTTGGTGCCGCCATCTTTGCCGGTATCGTGCTTGATTTCCTCATTTCCGGACGGACTTTTGAATGAAACGTCTTTTGTTGCTTGCCGCCTTGCTGGCGGGTTATGCGCAGGCTGAAGATAGTCGCCATCTGGCCTCGTTGCCGCCGGCTGCGCAGGAAAGCTTGCGTCAGGAAATGCTCGATAATCTGGTCGCGCTGAACGAAGTGATGAGCCTGATGGCGGTGGGAAAAGTACGCGAGGCCGGTGCCGCCGCAGAAGCTTCGCTGGGTGAAAGCGCGATGGGCAAGCATCGCACCAAGCCGCTAGAGGCTCGCCCCGGGCCGCATATGCCACCAGCCATGCACGCTTTGGGCATGGATGGCCACAAGGCGGCCAGCGCATTTGCCCGTGTTGCCGCGACCGGTGACCGGGAAAAGGCGCTCGTTTTACTGCCGAATCTGACTGGCGCCTGTATTAGTTGCCATTTTTCCTATCGGATACGTTGAAAATTTGCCTTACTGTGTTTTGTAGCAGCAGCATTCGAGTAATCTCATAAAGTTTGAAAAATATAAGCAGGGGACAGGGCTGTGGCGATTGACAATCAAAGTGGATTCATCAAGGTCGGCATCAATGATGTTGTCGTCGGCAAACCGTTGCTGTTCCCGTTTTACGATGGCAACCGCAAGCTTTTGCTCAAGCGCGGTTACATCATTGAGAGCGCCCGGCAATGCGAAATGCTGATTGAACGTGGCCTCTACCGCAATATAAACGAGCGTGCCTCCACGACTGACATCCCGCCGGTGGCCAAGGATGCACCGCCGTCGCGGGAAACGATCACGACGCTTGAGGCGACAAAAATTCGTATCGGCGACGCCTTGCAGATGCAAAGCTCGGCCGAAGCGCCGCGCCTGGTCGTCAAGCTCATCGGCTATCAGAAAAACAAGGGGTTAATTGTGACGGTGCCAGAGTCGGGCGGCGAGTTCGTCATGCTCAAGGATGGGCAATCCTTTATTGTTCGCTTCTTTTCCGGACAAAATGCTTACGCTTTTACCAGCGTTGTTTCGCGCCAGACGAGCGTGCCGTTTCCGCATGTTCATTTGTCTTATCCACGCGAAGTACGTGGTCTGGAAATCCGCAAGGACTCACGAATTGATGTCGAACTGATTGCCGCCATCGTGATGGATGCCGAGGGTCAGCCCAGGCAGGGGGCGGGCAAAATCGTCAATTTGAGTACAGGTGGTGCCGCCATGCGCGCAAAAACGCGCCTTGGCCACAAGGGCGAAACCATTAACGTCAAGTTCAAGATTGTGATTAACGATATCCAGTCCTTTGCCGTGTTCGATTGTGTCATTCGCACCATCGTCGAGGATCAGGCTGACCCCATCATGCCCTTCCTTTATGGCATCCAGTTTGTCAATCCAGAACACAGCATGACGCTGGCGGTGGCGGCTTTCGTCTACCAAAAGCTGGTCGGCGAATCAAACTGATCAACGCCGGCAGGGCTGGCGCTTATAGGCAATTCCCATGAAATACCATGACCTGCGCGACTTCATGTCGCAACTGGAAAAAACCGGCGAGCTGAAGCGCGTCGGCGTTGAGGTTGATACTCGCCTCGAAATGACTGAAATCTGTGACCGCGTGCTGCGCGTCGAAGGGCCGGCCATCCTGTTCGAGAAGCCCAAGGGGCATTCCATTCCCGTGCTCGCCAACCTGTTCGGTACGCCAAAACGCGTTGCGCTCGGTATGGGTGAGGAATCGGTACAGGCGCTGCGCGAAGTCGGCAAGCTGCTCGCCTATTTGAAGGAACCGGAACCGCCGAAGGGCTTGAAAGACGCTTGGGACAAGCTGCCAATACTCAAGCAGGTTTTGAATATGGCGCCAAAAATCGTGTCGACCGCAGCATGTCAGCAAATTGTTTGGGAAGGCAAGGATGTCGATCTCGCCAAGCTGCCGATCCAGCATTGCTGGCCGGGCGATATTGCGCCGCTGATTACCTGGGGGCTGGTCGTCACCAAAGGCCCGCACAAGAACCGGCAGAATCTCGGGATCTATCGCCAGCAGGTGCTCGGCCCGAACAAGGTGATCATGCGCTGGCTGGCGCATCGCGGCGGCGCGCTGGATTTTCGTGAACATCAACTGGCCAATCCGGGTCAGCCGTTCCCGGTCGCCGTCGTGCTCGGTTGCGATCCGGCGACCATTCTCGGCGCCGTGACACCGGTGCCGGATTCGCTGTCGGAATATCAGTTCGCCGGTTTATTGCGCGGCGGCAAGACGGAGCTGATTAAATGTATTGGTTCAGCGCTACAAGTACCCGCCTCGGCTGAGATCGTCTTGGAAGGTGTCATTCATCCCGGCGAAATGGCGCTCGAAGGGCCGTATGGCGACCACACCGGCTATTACAACGAGCAGGCCGAGTTTCCGGTATTTACCATCGAACGCATGACGATGCGCAAGAACCCGATTTATCACAGCACCTACACCGGCAAGCCGCCCGATGAGCCCGCCGTGTTGGGCGTGGCGCTGAACGAAGTTTTCGTGCCGCTGCTGCAGAAGCAGTATCCGGAAATCGTCGATTTCTACCTGCCGCCGGAAGGCTGTTCGTACCGCATGGCCATCGTCAGCATCAAGAAACAGTACCCCGGCCACGCCAAGCGCATCATGTTCGGTATCTGGAGTTTCCTGCGTCAGTTCATGTACACCAAGACGATTATCGTGGTCGATGACGATATCGACATCCGCGACTGGAAGGAAGTGATCTGGGCGATGACGACGCGCATGGACGCGACGCGCGATACGACGCTGGTCGACAACACGCCAATCGATTACCTCGATTTTGCCTCGCCGGTCGCTGGGCTCGGTTCCAAAATGGGGTTGGATGCGACTAATAAATGGCCGGGCGAAACGACCCGCGAATGGGGGCGGCCGATTGTGATGGATGCTGGCGTCAAGAAGCGCGTCGACGGCATGTGGCAGGAATTAGGCCTTTGAATCAAGGCACGGTAAGTCGGACTCCTGAGAGCCTGTGCATTACTGCGGTCGACCTGAAAAATGGGCCAATTTCAGCAGTCTGGCTTGAACTCCTCAATCACTATGCTCGCGACCCGATGGGCGGTGGCGCCGGGCTTTCCGACTACGCCAAGGCGCATCTTGTCGAGCAACTGAAAAATCTGCCGACCTTTCACGGTGCGCTGGCTTTTGTCGGAGATGAAGCGGTTGGGCTGATCAATTGCTTCGCCGGTTTTTCCACCTTTGCCGCCAAGCCGCTACTCAACATTCACGATGTCGTGGTGCGGCAGGATCAACGTCGTCAGGGTATTGGTCAGGCCTTGCTTGAGTGGGCCGAAGGGCGGGCGCGGCAGCTCGGTTGCTGCAAACTGACTCTCGAAGTGCTGGCCAACAATCTCGGCGCAATGGCTTCCTATTCGCGAGGGGGGTATGCTCCTTATGTTCTCGACCCCGCTGCCGGGCACGCCCTTTTGATGCAAAAAAACCTGTTGGAGCCGTGATGCAAGAACCTGTGGTCGTTACCGATATTCAGGGCGTTCGCCCTTCGCTGGTGCAGCTCACCCATTTCATCTACGGCTTGCACGCAATCGCTGTTTTCGTCGGCATCACCTCGGCGGCGACCGTTGCTGGCGGCTTCGTTTTTGGCTTGCCCTCGCTGGTCGCCGTGTTTCTCAATTACCTGAAACGCGGCGAAGTCACGGGCACTTGGCTGGAAAGCCACTTTCGCTGGCAGATTCGCACCTTCTGGTTCACCTTCCTCTGGCTGGTCGTTTATGGTTTGCTGATCATTACCATCATTGGGATTCCCATTGCCTGGATATTGATCGCCCTGCTAGGCCTGTGGGTCGGCTACCGCGTCATCCGTGGCTGGGTCGCGCTGTTTGGCGAGAAACCTGCCACCGTCTAGAAAGCCCGAACGCATCAGCAACTGTCGGAAATTTAATGTCTAGTCACGCCACAGAAAACGCCCCGAAAGCGGCCACAAAGCACACCCCCTCAATGGTGGAGCGAATTCGTTTCACTCGGATCGAGACGTTTTTTGGCCATGCCTCCGGAAATATGGCCAGTGTCGTCGCCGCTCTGTGCTTATATGGTCGCTTACGAGTGGCGCGTCAAGCAAATCGGCTTGACGATGGCAAATGCCGAAAGCTGCCTGCGTCACCGAAACTCAATCGGTACCTTGGTC
>JBBSCQ010000025.1:0-43114 GCA_038250105.1 Burkholderiales bacterium
AAGCTGGTGTGCACAGTGGGTGGTTGCCGTGGTGCACTGCAAGGTATACGTCACCGCCGGTAATGCCCACAATGCGTCGAACGAACGTTAGACCGCGCCATCCCAAAGCGTGGCAATGAGGAGACTAAAGAATGCCTGAGCCGGCGAATTTCGCTTCACTGGATGGTTTGCACACCTTCCCGCGACTGCTTTTCCATCACGCCAAAGTTCGCCCGAATGCGCCGGCGATGCGTGAGAAGTATCTTGGTATCTGGCAAACCTGGACTTGGTCCGACGTTGCCGAGCGCGTTCGCGCGCTGGCTTGCGGTCTGGCTGCCCTCGGTTTCAAGCGTGGCGACAATCTGGCGGTGATCGGCGACAACCGGCCGCATTTGTACATGATGATGACGGCGGCGCAATGCCTCGGTGGCGTGCCGGTGCCGCTGTATCAGGATGCCGTTGCCGCTGAAATGCTCTTTGCGCTGCAGGATGCCGGTATTCGTTTTGCCATCGTCGAAGATCAGGAGCAGGTCGACAAGTTGCTCGAAATCAAGGAGCAGACCGGCGCGCTTGAACATATTCTCTATGATGATCCGCGCGGCATGCGGCATTACAACCAGCCTTTCCTGCACGATATCCATGAGCTGATGGAGATGGGGCGGATTCATGATCGTAACCATCCGGATTTTCTCAATGCCGAAATCGAACTCGGGCATTTTGACGATATCTCGGTGATGCTCTACACCTCGGGCACCACCGGCAAGCCGAAAGGTGTTTGTCAGACCCACGCGGCTTTTATTGCAGCGGCGCAGGGTGGCGTTGAGGTTGATCATCTCGGGGCCGATGGCGATATTCTTTCCTACCTGCCGATGGCCTGGGTTGGCGACCATTTGTTTTCCTATGCCCAGGCGCTGGTTGCCGGTTTTACCATCAACTGCCCGGAATCCGGCGAGACGGTGATGACCGATTTGCGCGAAATCGGCCCAACTTGCTATTTCGCCCCACCGCGCGTTTTCGAGAGCCTGCTGACCTCGGTCATGATTCGTATGGAAGACGCTGGCAAGATCAAGCAGAAAGTTTTCCATCATTTCATGGCCGTCGCCAAGCATTGTGGCTCGGATATTTTGGACGGAAAATCGGTCAGTTTTAGCGATCGCTTCCAGTATTGGCTGGGCAACATGCTGGTCTATGCGCCGCTGCGCAATGTGCTCGGCATGAGCCGTATCCGCGTCGCCTATACGGCCGGCGCGGCAATCGGCCCGGAACTGTTCCGCTTTTATCGTTCGATGGGCGTCAATCTGAAGCAGTTCTACGGCCAGACTGAAACCTGCGCCTACGTTTGTATTCAGCCAGACGGCCAGATCAAGTTTGATTCCGTCGGTCAACCGGCCCCGGGCGTCGAAATCAAGATTGCCGATAACGGCGAAGTGCTGGTCAAAGGCCCAATGTTGTTGAAGGAGTATTACAAGCGGCCGGATGCAACGGCTGAGTCGATCAATGCTGACGGCTATTTCATGACCGGCGATGCCGGCTTTCTTGATGAAGACGGCCATCTGAAAATCATCGACCGCGCCAAGGATGTCGGCAAGCTGTCGAACGGTGCGATGTTTGCCCCGAATTACATCGAGAACAAGCTGAAGTTCTTCCAGCACATCAAGGAAGTCGTCTGCTTTGGCCATGAGCGCGACATGGTGACCGCTTTCGTCAATATCGACGTCGGCGCGGTCGGCAACTGGGCCGAGCGGCGCGGTATTTCCTACTCCGGTTATGCCGATTTGGCTGGCAAGCCGGAAGTGCTCGAACTGATTCGTGAGTGCGTCGAGTCGATTAACGCTGATCTGGTCCATGACACGATGGTTGCTGATTCGCAGATTCATCGATTCCTGGTGCTGCACAAGGAACTTGACCCGGATGATGACGAGTTGACCCGGACGCGCAAGGTACGGCGCAATTTCGTCGCCGAAAAATACAAGGTGCTGATCGACGCACTGTATGCCGGCAAGACGTCACAGTTTATTGAAACCGAGGTCAAGTTTGAGGATGGCCGGCGCGGCAAGGTATCAGCTGATCTGCGCATTGCTGAAGCAAAAACCTTCCCGATCGTGAAAAAGGCAGCCTGAGATGAGTAAAAAAATAGGCGACGTCATTCTCGACCTGCAGAACATTTCCCTGCGCTTCGGTGGCGTCAAAGCGCTGACCGACATTTCGTTCAACGTCCGCGAGCATGAAATTCGCGCCATCATCGGCCCCAACGGTGCCGGCAAGAGTTCGATGCTGAATGTCATCAACGGGGTTTATCACCCGCAGGAAGGCAAAGTCTTCTTTCGGGGCGCTGAGCGCAAGAAGATGGAGCCGCACATGGCGGCGCACCAGAACATTGCCCGCACCTTCCAGAACATCGCGTTGTTCAAGGGTATGACCGTGCTCGACAACATCATGACCGGGCGCATCACCAAAATGAAGGCCAACTTCATTGAGCATGCGCTGTGGTTTGGTCGGGCCAAGAATGAGGAGCTGGAGCATCGCAAGGTCGTTGAGGGCGTCATCGACTTTCTGGAAATCCAGCACATCCGCAAAACGCCGGTTAACCGCTTGCCCTACGGCCTGCAAAAACGCGTCGAACTTGCCCGTGCCTTGGCTGCCGAGCCGACCATGTTGCTGCTTGACGAGCCGATGGCCGGCATGAACGTCGAAGAGAAACAGGACATGTGTCGTTTCATACTCGACGTCAATGACCAGTTCGGGACGACCATCGTCTTGATCGAACACGACATGGGTGTCGTTATGGATATCTCCGACCGCGTTGTCGTCCTCGACTACGGCAAGAAGATCGGCGACGGCGTGCCAGACGAAGTCAAAAATAATGAAGATGTGATCAAAGCCTATCTTGGCGCTGGTCACTAAGGAGCGGGTGAGATGAATTTTTTCTTTGAAGTGCTGATCGGCGGCCTGCTCTCGGGGGTCATGTATGCCCTCGTTGCGCTCGGCTTTGTACTGATCTACAAGGCGTCGGGCGTCTTTAACTTTGCCCAGGGGGCGATGGTTTATCTGGCTGCGCTATCAGTTGTCGGGGTCATGGAGTGGGGCGCGCCGCTCTGGCTGGCGGTGATTATGGCCTTTGCCATCATGACCGTTTTCGGTATCGCGACAGAGAAGTTCGTGCTGCGCAAACTGGTAAATCAGCCGCCGATTACGTTGTTTATGGCGACGATTGGTTTGGCCTTCTTCATTGAAGGTCTGGCCCCGATGATTTTCGGCAGCGACCCACGGGCGCTCGAACTCGGCATTGTGGACGAGCCGATTCCCTACATTCTCGACAACTGGAATATGGTCATTTCCAAGTTCGATCTGGTCGCGGCTGGTGTTGCTTCTGTGCTGGTCGCCGCGCTGGCCTTGTTCTTCCAATACACCCGGATCGGCCGTGCATTACGCGCCGTCGCCGACGATCATCAAGCCGCTTTGTCGATTGGCATTCCGCTGCAGAACATCTGGGCCATCGTCTGGGGTGTGGCTGGTTTCGTCGCGCTGGTGGCAGGCATGATGTGGGGCGCCCGTAACGGAGTGCAGTTTGCGCTCACTTTCACTGCATTAAAGGCGCTACCGGTATTGATCCTTGGCGGCTTTACCTCGGTGCCGGGGGCGATTGTCGGTGGCCTGATCATTGGCGCTTCGGAAAAGCTGGCGGAAATCTACATTCCGCCGGTCATGCAGGATTTGTTCGGCGGCAATTTTGGCGGCATTGAGGGCTGGTTCCCTTATGTGCTGGCGCTACTGTTTTTGTTGGTTCGTCCCGAGGGTCTCTTCGGCGAAAAACATATTGACCGCGTGTAAGAGGGGATAGAACAAGATGCTTTACCGTGAAGCCGGTCAATTCAAAACCACTTACGCTGCCGACCAGCAGATTTTCCCCATCCGTCAGGATCGCATCGGGATCATCACGCTGCTCGCCATCGCCTTTGTCGGCGTGCCGCTGTTTGCCAGTGAATACTGGTTCTCGGCCATTCTGATTCCTTTTCTCATCTTTGCGCTGGCTGCTTTGGGCCTGAATATCCTGACCGGTTACGCCGGCCAATTGTCGCTGGGTTCCGCGGCGTTCATGGCGGTCGGCGCCTACGCGGCATACAACTTTCAGCTACGCGTCGAAGGCATCCCGCTTCTGGTTTCCTTCATTTGTGCCGGGTTGACCGCAGCCGGTGTCGGGATTTTGTTTGGCCTGCCGTCATTGCGTATCAAGGGGTTTTATCTCGCGGTGGCGACGCTGGCGGCGCAGTTTTTCATTGTCTGGTGCCTGACCAAGTTTCCCTGGTTGTCGAATAACTCATCTTCCGGCGTGATCTCGACGCAGAAGCTGATCATCCTCGGCCACGAACTGAATACACCGGTCGAGAAATACCTGCTGGTGCTGTGCATCGTTGTGTTTCTGGCGCTGGCTGCCAAGAACATGGTGCGCTCAGCGACCGGTCGGGCCTGGATGGCGGTGCGCGACATGGACGTTGCCGCCTCGGTCATCGGCATTCGTCTGATGCCGACCAAGCTGCTTGCCTTCGCCGTCAGCTCCTTCTACTGCGGCGTAGCCGGCGCGCTTTACGCCTTCTGCTACCTCGGTTCGGTCGAGCCCGACGGCTTTTCGCTCGATATGTCGTTCAAAATTCTGTTCATGATTATCATCGGCGGTGTCGGTTCGATCATGGGTAGCTTCTTGGGGGCAGCTTTTATCTTGTTGCTGCCGATCTTCCTTGATGTCGCGCTGCCTTTCGTCGCCAATCTGTTCGGCCTGCCCTTTGCCAGCGCCACCGTGTCGCATATTCAGATTACGGTGTTTGGCGCTTTGATCATGTTTTTCCTGATTGTCGAGCCGCACGGGCTGGCCCGTTTGTGGCAGATCGCCAAGGAGAAACTGCGTTTGTGGCCTTTCCCGCACTAGGGAAGGTTGTTTTAAGTGCGGCGGCGGCCCCGTCGCTTTTCTGTAAA
This sequence comes from Burkholderiales bacterium, assembly GCA_038250105.1. Lineage (GTDB taxonomy): Bacteria > Pseudomonadota > Gammaproteobacteria > Burkholderiales > Rhodocyclaceae > Azonexus. The sequence goes on from JBBSCQ010000025.1 coordinate 4,951, forward strand.
TCTGGAGGAGACATAAATGATTAAAAAATTCAAACCCGCCCTCGCCGCCGCTGCGGTGTCACTGGCCATGCTTTCACAGATGGCGGTGGCTGCCGAGGAGCAGTTTTTCCCGTTGATTGATTACCGCGTCGGGCCTTATGGCTCGAACGGCCAGTCGTTTTACGGTGGCTTCATCGATTATCTGAACTACGTCAATCTGAAGGAAAAAGGCGTCAATGGCGTGATGATGACCTACGAAGAGTGCGAAACCGAATACAACAACGCCAAGGGCGTCGAGTGTTACGAGCGCCTCAAGGGCAAGGCCAAGAATTCGGCCGGCCCGTTGCACACCATGTCGACCGGCATTTCTTACGCGCTGATCGACAAGTCGGCACAGGACAAGCTGCCGCTGGCGATGATGGGTTATGGCCGTACTGACGCGGTTGATGGCTCGGTCTTCCCCTACGCTTTCCCGCTGGTGACGACGTACCAGATGCAGGCTTCGGCCATCATCAAATTCATCAAGGACAAAAACGGCGGCAATCTGGCTGGCAAGAAGATCGTCTATCTGTACCACGACTCGGCTTACGGTAAGGAAGCAATCATCGCGCTGGAAGCTGAGGCTTCGCTGAACAAGTTCACGCTGGTACAGATTCCGGTGGCTCACCCAGGCAACGAACAGGGTGCGCAGTGGCTGAAAATTCGTCAAGAAAAGCCTGATTTCGTCGTCTTCTGGGGTTGGGGTGTGATGAACCAGACGGCATTGAAGTCGGCTCAGAAGGTGGGCTTCCCGCGTGACAAGATGATTGGCTCGTGGTGGACTGGTTCTGAGGAAGACGTCGTGCCAGCTGGCGAAGCGGCCAAAGGTTACATGGCGGCGACCTGGAACGTCGCCGGTAAGCAGGTGCCGGTGATCGCCGATATCGAGAAGGTCGTTTACGGTGCCGGCAAGGGCAATTTGCAGGACAAGGAAAAGATCGGTTCCATCCTTTATAACCGGGGCGTTTCCGCTGCTGTGCTGTCGGTCGAAGCGATCCGCAAGGCGCAGGATAAGTACGGCAAAGGCAAGGCAATGACCGGCGAACAGACCCGCTGGGCGCTGGAAAACCTGGATATCACCGATGCTCGCCTGAAGGCGCTGGGCGCGACTGATCTGCTGCCGGAAATCAAGACTTCCTGCGATAACCATGAAGGTTCCGGCAAGATCAAAATTCAGCAATGGGATGGCGCCAAGTGGTTGCCGGTCTCGGGCTGGATCGAGGGTAACAAGGCGCTGATTCACCCGCTTTTCAAGGCGTCTGCCAAGCAGTACGCCAAGGAAAAGGGCATCACGCCGCGTGATTGTTCGAAGGAAAAATAAGTCGAGAGATGGTTGGGGGCGGGGCAAACTCCTGTAGTTTTCTCCACCGCCAGCCGGTTTCCATGCTTCGGGAACAGCTATGAGTACACAAATTGCCGCTGCTGCGGTCGACACCTATTTGAGCATCAAAAACATCGAGGTCATCTACGACCACGTGATTCTGGTACTCAAGGGGGTTTCGCTGAACGTGCCGAAAGGCAAAATTGTTGCCTTGCTCGGGGCCAATGGCGCCGGCAAATCGACGACTTTGAAAGCCATTTCCAACCTGCTGCACGCCGAACGTGGCGATGTCACCAAGGGTTCGGTCGAATACAAGGGCGAGCGGATCGATCAGCTGACGCCGAATGATCTGGTCAAACGCGGGGTTATTCAGGTGATGGAAGGGCGGCATTGCTTCGGCCATCTGACCATTGAGGAAAACCTGCTGACCGGCGCCTATACCCGCTCGATTTCGCGGGCTGAACTGAAGGATAGTCTGGAAAAGGTTTATCACTACTTTCCCCGGCTGAAAACGCGGCGCACCTCGCAGGCGGGTTATACCTCCGGTGGCGAGCAGCAGATGTGCGCGATTGGCCGGGCGCTGATGGCCAAGCCGGAAATGATTCTGTTGGATGAGCCATCGATGGGTTTGGCGCCACAGATCGTTGAAGAGATTTTTGAGATTGTTAAAGACCTCAACAGCCGGGAAAACGTCAGTTTCCTGCTGGCCGAACAGAACACGATGGTGGCGCTGCGCTATGCCGACTTTGGCTACATTCTGGAGAATGGCCGGGTGGTGATGGAAGGTGATGCCGAGGAATTGCGGACCAATGAGGACGTCAAGGAGTTTTACCTTGGGCTGTCGTCCGGGGAGCGCAAGTCTTTCAAAGACGTCAAGCATTACCGACGCCGCAAACGCTGGCTCTCTTAGGCTGAAGTGCGCCTCTCAGGGCGGCGTTGTCGGCCGGCTTGTTTGCAAAAAGCAAACGGCGCCGGCCTCCGCCTTGCCCTGAGAGGCTACTTTGCAGCCTAGGGCTTTTTCGGTGGTGTTAGGCAAAAAACCAAAACTCACTATTAAACGCATTGCTACGACCATAGAAGCAACTGCTGGCCCCAGGGTCGACCGCGAAAAAACGGAGAAAACCAAAATGAGCTTTTACGACCCGCTTGAAACCCGCGACCCGGCGGAGCGCGAGGCTGACTTGATGGACAAGCTGGCCCGTCAGGTGGCGCACGCCAAGGAAACGACTTCTTATTATTTCCACACTCTGGCCGGAATCAATCCCTTCGAGTGCGCGACCCGCGAAGCGTTGGCGAAATTGCCGTTAACCCGCAAGCGCGACTTGATCGAGTTGCAGCAAAAGATGCCACCTTTTGGCGGTTTGAATTCGCTGCCGCGCCACAAGGCGAAGCGGGTTTTTGCTTCGCCGGGGCCGATTTACGAGTTGCAGGGTAAAGATATTGATCCTTGGCGCATGGCCCGTGTGCTTTATGCCGCCGGATTTCGCAATGGCGATCTGATTCACAACTGCTTCTCCTATCACTTCACGCCCGGTGCCTTTATTTTTGAAGGTGGCGCTCGTAAGCTCGGCTGCGCGGTATTTCCCGGCGGTACTGGACAGACCGAGCAGCAGGTGCAGGCGATGGCTGAATTGAAGCCGGAGGGTTACGTTGGTACGCCGTCTTTCTTGCGCATCATTGTCGAGAAGGCAGAAGAAATGGGGGCGGATATCCGTTCCTTGAGGAAAGCCAGTGTTTCCGGCGAAGCTTTGCCTGGCATCACCCGCGACTGGCTAAAGGAGCGCGGCATCACGGTGCGCCAGTGTTATGCAACTGCGGATATCGGGGCGATTGCTTACGAAACCGAAGCTGAGGAGGGATTGGTGGTCGAGGAGGAATTGCTGGTTGAAATCGTTCGCCCCGGTACCGGCGATCCGGTTGCTCCTGGCGAGGTCGGTGAGGTGGTGGTGACGACTTTCAGTAGCGATTACCCCTTGATCCGCTTCGCGACTGGCGATCTTTCAGCCATCCTGCCGGGTCGCTCGCCTTGTGGCCGCAGCAATATCCGGTTGAAAGGCTGGCTCGGGCGGGCTGATCAGACGACCAAGGTGAAGGGCATGTTTGTGCATCCCGAGCAGGTTGCCGAACTTGCCCGCCGTCATCCCGAAATTCACCGCATGCGGCTGATTGTTGATAATCCGAATGGTCAGGATCGTATGGTTCTGCATTGCGAAATTGAGGCCGGCGCCGAGGCGCTCGACAAAGCAGTGAGTGCCAGCCTGCGTGAAGTAACCAAATTGCGTGGCGAAGTGGCTTTTGCTTCGCCCGGGGGCTTGCCCAATGATGGCAAGGTGATCGAAGATAGTCGGGTTTATTGACCCGGCTATTTTTATGCGAATCCTTCTTGTTGTGTTGGCACTGGTAATCACACCGGCCTTGGCTGTCGAGCCTGTCCTGCGGCCCTCTGCCCGCTTGCTGTTCAAACAGCCAGAGCTGCTGCAGGCCGGAACTTGCGTGCTTTACGAAGAAGGCGGCAGCGGCGGGATTATTGCCGACCCGGTTTACTACCTGAAGGGCGCTGTGCTCTCGGCCGAGGTGCGGACTCGCCACCTTGGCAAATGCCCGCTGGTGCCGGGCAAGAATATGGAGCAATACAGTCGCAACGAATTCAATCGTCACGCCCAGGCCTTCCCTTGTGTAGCGGAAAATGTGCCGGAACGTGATGAGCAAATCGGCGTCGTCCGCCTGCGCGTGACCGCATGGGAAACGCCACACGCCATCCGCGCCGCCAATGCTGGCCGCCTCTATCGCGGCACCTTTATCGAGCGCAAACTGGAAAAAGGCATGGAAATAGAACTAGAAGCTGATCTATTGGGCGTTTGTCCGGAATGAGCCGGCCTGGACCGCTCGCCGGTATCCGTATTCTCGATTTGACTCGTCTATTGCCTGGGCCGGTCGCTACCCTGCACTTGGCTGACCTTGGCGCTGACGTGATCAAGATCGAAGACCCGCAGGTCGGCGACTACGCACGCACACTGGGGACTGGCGAGGGCGAAGATAGTGCCTATTTTCGGATGATCAACCGCAACAAGCAGGGCTTGCGGCTCGATTTGAAGAAGCCGGAAGGGATCGAAATTTTCCTCCGCCTAGCGCGTCAGGCTGATGTGATTGTCGAGAGCTTTCGGCCGGGCGTCATAGACAAGCTCGGCGTCGGCTATGCAACGGTTGCTGCGGTCAACCCGAAAATTGCTTATTGTTCAATCAGCGGTTATGGCCAGGACGGGCCGTACAAAGACTTAGCCGGCCACGACATTAACTACCTCGGCTACGCCGGCGTGCTCGACCAGATTGGTAGCGAGGGCGGCAATCCGGCCATCCCGAATTTCCAGATCGCCGACCTGCTGGGTGGTGCGCTGACGGCGGCGATGGGCATCCTGGCCGCCGTACTCGAAGCCCAGCGCACGGGGCAGGGGCGTTACATTGATGTCTCGATGACCGACAGCGTGCTCGCCCACACTTATTTCACCATGCTGCGCCTGAATGACGCCGGGCACTCGGCACCGCGTGGTACGGATCTGCTTTCCGGTGGCCTGCCGTGCTACGCCACCTATCGTTGTAGCGATGGCAAACACATGGCGGTCGGGGCGCTGGAAGGAAAGTTCTGGAAAACCTGTTGTGTCGTGCTCGGCCACCCGGAATGGCAAAAGCGCCAATGGGATGCCAGCCTGCGTCGTGAAATAGCCGAACTGTTCGCCACCCAGTCGCGCGATCAGTGGGCCAGCCTGTTTGCTGCGGTCGACTGCTGTGTAACGCCGATTTTGTCGCCGGAAGAAGCGCTCGCCAACGAGCAGGTCAACGCCCGGGAAATGGTGCTGAAAGTCGATGGCCTGACCCAGTTTGCGCCGCCGCTGAAAATGTCCGACTACAAATTTTCAATTCGCCAGCCGGCGCCGAAAGTGGGCGAACACAACGAAGCTATCCTGAGCGCCGCCGGCTATTCGGTCGAGCAGATTGCTGCTTTGCAGGCCAGCGGGGCGCTCGGCTAGTCGATCAGTGGCCGCCAGCGCGTCCGAACAGGCCGCGCACGGCCTCCTGCAGATCAGCTGGCAAGACGACCAACTTGGCATTCTCGCCAGCCCCCAGGCGCTCCAGAGAAGCAATGTATTTTTCGCCAAGCATGTAAGACATCGGCCCGGTTTTATCACCGATGGCGGCCGAGATCCGGCGAATTGCCTCGGCCGAGGCTTCGGCCAGCATGACTTGCGAATTGGCGTCGCGCTTGGCGGACTCCAGCCGTGCTTCGGCTTCGAGAATGGCCGCCTGCTTGGCACCTTCGGCTCGGATTACCACGGCCTTGCGCTCGCGTTCGGCAGCCGCCTGCATTTCCATCGCCTTCTGCATTGAGAGCGAGGGTTTGATGTCCTGAATCTCGACTGATTTGACGGTCAAACCCCAGTCCACCGCCTCATCGGCAATGCTCTCGCGCAGCCGGGCCTTGATTTTGTCGCGTGAGGACAGCGCCTCATCAAGCTCCATTTCGCCGACGATCGAACGCAGCGTCGTCATGATCAAATTACGGATTGCTTCGGAAAAATCGGTAATCCCATAGACCGCCTTGACCGGGTCGGTCACCTTGATGAAAGCGATGGCGTTGGTCAGGATCACTGCATTGTCGCGGGTGATCACTTCCTGCTCCTGAACATCGAGAATGATGTCCTTGGTCACTAGCTGGTAGGCCACCTTGTCGATATAGGGGATGACAATATTCAGGCCGGGCTTCAACGTGCTGTGATATTTGCCCAGACGCTCGACGATCCACTCCATGCCCTGCGGCACGATCCGCACCCCTTTGGCGATAGTGACGGCGGCAAAGACCAGTATGGCCAGAACAACGACGAATCCTGCACTCATTTCCATTTTGATACCTCCATGTTGTGACCCTACTACACCTTGCTGACTTTCAGATAACTACCTTCCACCGCCACCACCTTGACCCGCTCGCCAGCCGCAATAGCCGCATCGGCGAGACAGACCCATTCCTCGGAACCGAGCACCGGCCTTTGAAAGCGCACCTTGCCACGCTCAAACGGGGCGACGGCATTGACCAGCAGACCGATCTCGCCGAGCACTTCACCCTCGGCCATACCGACCCTGGTTTTGTGCAGATTTTGCTTGAAGACCCGGAACCAGAGCACGACCATCGCCAGCGAGGCCAGCGTCCAGGTGGCGATCTGGGCGGTTGGCGACAATTCCGGTACGAGCAGCATCAGTAGTCCGACCAGCAGTGCACCGAGTCCGAACCAGATGACGAAAAAGGAAGCAATCGCCAGTTCAGCCAGTATCAAGGCAATGCCGCCGACAATCCAGACCCACCATTCAAAATTCATATTGTTCTCCTTGCTGCGCTGAGTATTTCGGGTTTGCCGGCCAAGGTCAAGGCAACTTGTGGCTATTCACAGTTGGGACCGTGCCCGGCCAGCGCATAAAATGCCGTCATGAACACTGCACTCCTCCTGCTTCCCGACTTTGCCTTGATCCTGCTTGGCGTTGCCATCCGGCGCTGGATGCATCTGGGCGACCATTTCTGGAGCGGCGTCGAGAAGCTGGTTTATTTCATTCTTTTTCCCGCCTTGCTGATCAACGCCATCATCAAGACCCGGCTCGATCTCGCTTCTGCCATGCCCTTGCTCGGTACCGCCTTTTCTGCGATGGCTGCTGGCATGTTGCTCGGCATTCTGCCGCGCCTGTTTAGTCAGCTGCCAGCCCTGACTTACGCCTCAATGTTCCAGTGCGCCTATCGCTTCAATTCCTACATTGCGCTCGCTGTCGCCGGCATGCTTTTTGGCTCGCCGGGCATCGCGACGATGGGTTTGATTGTCGGTGCCGCCGTACCCGTCGCTAATCTCGTTTCCGTCTGGATGCTGGCGCGCCATGGCGAGGTCGGCCTTTGGCGCGAGGTGGCGCGCAACCCGCTAATCTGGGGAACGGCGGCCGGTTTTCTGCTCAACCTGTTGGGGTTCGTGCCGCCCGCACCCTTGCAGGCATTTCTGGGCCGCCTCGCTGATGCCTCGATTGCCCTCGGCTTGATTACTGTCGGTGCCGCCTTGCGGCTGGAAAGTACGCCCGGCGTTCGGGGCTTTTCTTACTGGTTGCTCGGGGTCAAACTAATCGCCCTACCCTTGATCGCGCTCTTGGTCGGCGCGAAGTTAGGCCTGAGTGGGCTAAATTACCAGGTGGTGGTTTTGTTTGCTGCTTTGCCCACAGCGTCGTCGGCCTACATTCTCGCCATGCGCATGGGTGGCGATGGGCGCAGCGTCGCCTGGTTGATTTCGGCAACGACGTTGGGTTCAATGCTCACGCTGCCGCTCTGGGCAGCGTGGCTGGCGCGCTGAATATTGCTGCTTACTTTTTGCTGCGCTTGCTAGCCGATTTCTCCGCAGCGGCTTCATCGGCCGAATGCGTTGCAGCTTCGACGTTTTGCTGCATTTGCTCGCGCATCTGCTGCATCATCTGCCACGGCCACATGGCGGCTTCGGAAAATGCCGCTTTTTCAGCGTCGACCGCAGCCGCCGGCTCTTCCTGGCCCGCCGACATCGATTTGGCCGTATCGGATGCCATCTTGCCCATGGTTTGTACCGCAGACACTGTCGTGCGCTGCATTTCCAGGCCCTGAATGGTCATTTGCAGCATCGAGAGATTCATCCGCAGCCAGCCTTCAACGGCTTTCATATCCTTGATGCGCTTGTCGAGTTCTTCGATATCAAAGGTCGGTGCCACCATGCCGGGGAGCGTAAAGCCCATATTGCCCCACATGTTGCGCATGAAATTGAGCGGGTCGTGTACTTTTTCGTCTGACATGTCTCTCTCCGTCTGGTTTTGATTACCTTATCTTAAACCACTTAATCATGCGAAGTGATAAATTAGCGCCAGACCAATGGAGACACAAGTATGTTGCGGTTGTTAGTGGTGGAAGATCACGCGCTGGTGCGCGAAGGTTTGGTTCGCTTGCTCGGGCAGATCGAAGAAGATGTTCAGGTTTTTGACAGTGCAGATTTTGAATCTGCCCTCTTAATACTCGATAACGAAGCTGAGTTTGATCTGCTCTTGCTTGATCTCGCGCTGCCCGGGATTGATGGTTTTGCCGGTCTCGATATTCTGCGCCGGCGCTATCCTGCCATGCCGGTTGCTGTCGTTTCCGCTTTTGACGATACGCCGACGATTACCCGGGTGATGAATCTGGGCGCTTCCGGCTTTATTCCCAAGGCGTTTTCCGGCGAGGCACTGCTGGCCGCTGTGAACGAGATTCTGGCGGGAAATATTTTCCGCCCGAGTGGCCAGCACAATGCGCAAATGGATGACGCGATTCCCTTGCCGCCCTATCGGGTGAGTGTGCAACCGGAAGAGGTCGGGCTGACTTCGCGCCAGGCTCAAGTGCTTGGCCTGATGGTCCGCGGCCTGTCGAATCGTGATATTGCCGAGCAACTGGAACTCTCCGAGGGGACGGTCAAAATCCATGTGACAGCTGTTTTTAAGGCGCTCGGGGTCAATAGCCGAACCCAAGCCTTGGTGACCGTGGCCCGTTACGGCATCGATTTCGGGAATGTTTTCTGAAGCTGGTTGAGTAGCGCCCGCAGTTTTGCCGGGCGCACTGGCGTCGGCAGGGCGTGGGCGCCACTCGGTAGCGGCTGGTCAGTATTTTTGCTCAGGACGATCAGCGGTACGTCCGATGATTGTTCGGCAGCGACCGCCGTTGCCAAGTCGGCATCGATGATCAATAGGGTGTCTGACGGTGGCCGTTTGGGGCTAAGGCCATCGTCCTGGCTGATGGTGTAATGCCAGCTTTCGACCAGCGTGCGGCAGGCCTGAAGGTCGCTTGAGTTGCCAATGAAGTGCACCTTGCCAGCGGCGGGTGGCAGATTTTCCGGCAGGTTGTGGTTAATCGGCTGGCCGAGAGGAATCCGTAAAGCGAAGCTGGTTCCCTCGCCCAGTCGAGAGCGCAACTGCACCTTGACGTCCAACGCCCGCGCCAGACGATCAACGATGGAAAGACCCAGCCCGAGGCCCATGTTCTGTTCCCGCGCGGCGTTGCCGACCTGATAAAACTCGGCGAAGATGGCCGCTTGATTTTCCGCCGCGATACCGACGCCGTTGTCACGAACATCGATCTGCACCGCGTTGCCGCGCCCCCGCGCCGCGACCAGAATGCGTCCGCCAACAGGGGTGTAGCGCAGGGCATTCGAGATCAGGTTGGCCAGCATCCGCTCAATCATCACCGGGTCTGTATTCAGCCAAAATCGGGTGGGCCGAAAACGCAGGGTGATGTTGCGGTCAGTGGCGGCGCGGCGGAACGAATTATTCAGGCGCTCAAACATTGGGTAAAGCGGGAAGGAACGAATTTCCGGCTTGATCCCAGTGACGTCGAGCCGGGAAAGGTCGAGTAGCGAGTCAAGCAATTCACCGAGGATGCTGGTTGAGGTGGAAATCTGCTCGGCCAGGCGCGCCTGTTCATGCACAACGCCGCTGCGTACCTGGCGTTGTAAGTCGGCGGCAAACAGGGAAAGTGCGTGCAGTGGCTGGCGCAAGTCGTGGCTGGCGGCAGCGAGAAAGCGGCTTTTCGCCTTGTTGGCTCGCTCGGCGGCATCTTTTTCACCCGCCAGTTCTTGCGTCGCTTCGCGAATACGGTCTTCCAGAGTTTCGTGGCTGGCAGCCAGTTCGGCGGTGATCGCTGCCATGTCACGGACCTGCCGGCGGACGAGCAGGGCGCCGACCAATAGAACAATGGTGATGAGCAGACTGAGTGTGCTGAGTTCCACTAGCCGGCTGTGCCAATTGGTGAGCAAGGTGCTTTCCGGAATGGCAGAGAAAACCTGCAGGTCGGCATAGCCAGGAACGGGCGAAACGGCAATGAGCAGGCCGTTGCCGCTGCTCACGCCGGTGGCCGGGACGAGGCCGCGTAGCTTGCCGGCAAACAGTACGTCAGTTGCTAGGGCACCCATCAGGGGTGATTGGCGGCTGATGTCGGCGGGGCGGCAGGAGGCAACGATCAGCCCTTTGGTGTTGATCAGCACGGTTTCAACGTCGTCGGACAGCCGGTTGGCCCAGCAAAATTCCTGCATGTAACCGGGTTCGATGGCACCAAAGGCAATTCCGGCGAAGCGTTTTCCCTCGCCAGTGATGCGCCGGGCCAGGGCGTAACCGTAACGTCCGGAAATACGCCCAATGTAGGGACCGAAGGTGGTTGATTCGGCACCTTTTTCCAGCGCTTCGAAATAGGGGCGATCCTTGACGTTAATGTGTGGCGGCGGGAAGTAGGTGGAAATGAAACGCTGGTTGCCGTAACGGTCGAAAATGATCAGGTCGCGCAATTGCGGCATGGCACGTGAATGCCGTTGTGCCACGTATTCCCAGCCCTGGGCTGGATCCCAGTTTTCCCAGCCGGGGCGATTGTTGGTCAGGTCGCTGGACATTTCGCGGAGCAGGACATCGACCCCTTCCAGGGCGCGGGCGGTGTTTTCGGCGATCATGATGCTGAAATGCTGTAGACGACGCTCCCCCGCTTCGAGGTCGCGATGCCGTGTCAGGGCCAGGTCGAAGAGAAAAACCGTGAGCACGGCGACGGTGCTGACGAGTGCGACAAAAAGGGCGAGAGTTTCCGGCTTTTTTCGCAGCATCAAAACTTATATCGTGTAGCAGTACAGTGGGCGCGGCGGCGTGCACTCAACGTCGATAATCTGGCTGGGAACGACGCCCGGCACGGGGAAACTGTTGCTGATGAAGAGGCTGCCCGGTTTCATTTCAGCTTGGATTTTTTCCCACAGTCGGGGCATCGGGACGGGCGAGAGAAAGGCATAAACCACGTCAAAATCATGCAACTTGACTTGCCACATGTCTTCCCAACGCCAGGCGATATTGCTCCGGCCAAGGCTGAAATAGCGGCCGGCCAGCCAGGTAAGGGGGGCATTTTCGACGCCGGTAAAGTGGCTGTCGGGGAAGTTGTCGGCGAGCGGCACGGTGGTGCTGCCGATGCCGGCGCCGAGATCAAGAACGCGGCTGGGGCCGCGTTCAGCCAAGAGTTCGGCCAGCGCGCCGACGGTTTGCTGGTTCGATAAATAGAGCGGCACTTGTCCGGAGAGTGCGCCGCGATAGATCAACAGGAGCAGGACAAAGGCGAACAGGAACCAGCCAGGATCGATGGCCAGGCTTTGGGTCGCCCAAATGAGCGGCATGAAGCCGGCGTGAATGATCCGCCACCACCAGGGTTGTCGGCTGATGGTCGCGAAAATCAGCGCAACGCCGCCAATCGCCAGGCTGGTTTGTTGCCAGGGCAGCGCCTCGGCACTAAAGCCGAAGTAGGGCCAGGCGAAGGATAAAACGAGGATAACGGCCGCCCCTTGTAGGGCGAATTGTCGGCGGGGCATTGAATTCATCCCGCGATTATGCCACCAGCGCTGCCCTTGCCGTTTGTCGCACTTGCCCGGCTTTTTTGGCGGCTTGCTGGCGGATGGGGCCGAAACCGCGTACTTCCGCCGGCCAGTTGGCGAGCTGAAGCATGGCGGTGGCCGGGCCGGTGGTTTTGAGGAGCAAGTCGAGGTCGGCTTCGTAGTCGTTGAGAAGGCTGCGGTCGACGGCTTTTTCGTGGCCAAAACGGAAAGGGTCGAGCCAACTGCCGCGCAGCCGGCGGGCTTTTGCCAGCCATTTCAGGACGGGAAGTAGCCAGGGGCCGAAGGTGATTTTCTTCGGCCGGCCGTCCGGGCCGGGCTTGCTGATGCCGGGCGGGGCGAGGTGGAAGCTCAGGCGCAGGTCGCCTTCGAATTGCGCACTGAGTTTGCGGAGAAAATCGGTCTCGGTGTACAGGCGGGCGACTTCGTATTCGTCCTTGGGAGCGAGCAGCCGGGCGTATTGAATTGCAACAGCGCGGCTCACCGCATTGTTGCCAAGCGGCAGGATGGCGGCGATGCGTTCACGGTATTGCCGCGCCAGAATGGCATCCTGATAGGCGTTCAGATGTTCGCTCCGGCTGGTAATCAGTTGCTCCAGTGACTGTTCAACGAAGGGTTGGCCGGCTAAGGGGCCGGCGATTTTTGCCACTTTTTCCGGGTTGACCGCAGCCCGCCGGCCCCAGAGGAAAGCCTGGCGATTGGCTTCGACGGCTGCACCGTTCAGTTCGATCGCCTTGTCCAAAGCCCCGGCAGAAACCGGGACCAGCCCCATTTGCCAGGCGTAGCCGAGGAGCAGCATGTTGGCGTAGAGAGCGTCGCCCATCAGTTGGCTGGCGAGATGTTGGGCATCGATAAAGCGGGTGTAATCGGTCCCCAGAGTGGCTATTAGTTGTTGCTTGAGGCCGGCCAGCGGGAAGTACCAGTCACGGTTACGAGTGAAGTCGGCAGTTGGTGTTTCGCTGCAACTGACCACGGCGCTGGTCCGCCCTTCGAGCATCTTCGACAGGGCTTCGGTGCTGGCGCTGACCACCAGATCGCCACCGATAATGGCATGCGCTTCGCCGGTGGCGATGCGGGCGGCGTGGATGTCTTCCGGGCGGTCGGCAATGCGCAGGTGCGAGAAGACCGCGCCATATTTTTGCGCCAGCCCGGTCATGTCGAGGGTGGAAACGCCCTTGCCGTCGAGGTGCGCCGCCATGCCGACCAGCGCGCCGAGGGTAATGACGCCCATGCCGCCGACGCCGTTGAGCAGCAGGTTGTAGGGTTGGGCGGTGCTGGGGAGGATGGGGTCGGGCAATTTTGGCCAGTTTTCACCGTCGACCACGGCAGTCGCGGCTTTTTTCAACTGGCCACCTTCGATGCTGACGAAGCTTGGGCAGAAGCCTTTGACGCAGAAAAAGTCCTGATTGCAGGAGGACTGGTCGATCTGCCGCTTGGTGCCAAAGGCGGTTTCCACCGGTACGACGGAGAGGCAGTTCGATTGCACCGAGCAGTCGCCACAGCCTTCGCAGACCGCTTCGTTGATAACGATGCGCTGGCTGATCGCTGGCATCTTGCCGCGTTTGCGCCGGCGGCGAGCTTCGGTAGCGCAGACCTGGTCGTAGATCAGGATGCTGACGCCGGGTTCCTGGCGCAATTCGCGCTGCACCATGTCGAGTTCGTCGCGGTGGCGGATCGGGACCGCATTTCCCCCCGGTCGAGCGAGGTCTGTGATCTCTGAATATTTGGCTGGGTCATTGGTCACGATGACCATCTTGCCGACGCCTTCGGCTTCAAGCTGGCGCGTGATGCGGGCGACGCTAATGATGCCGTCGACCGGCTGGCCACCGGTCATGGCAACGGCATCGTTGTAGAGAATCTTGTAGGTGATCGCCACCTTGGCGGCGATCGATTGGCGGATGGCGAGCAGGCCGGAATGGAAATAAGTACCATCGCCAAGATTAGCAAAAATGTGTTTTTCTTCGGTAAAGGGTGCCTGCCCGACCCAGGGCACGCCTTCGCCGCCCATGTGGGTGAAGGTTGAGGTGCTTCGGTCCATCCAGGTCACCATGTAATGGCAGCCGATGCCGGCAACGGCACGCGAGCCTTCGGGAACTTTGGTCGAACTGTTGTGTGGGCAACCGGAACAGAAATGCGGCTTGCGCTCGGCGAGGATGATCGGGGTCAGTGCTGCTTTCTGTTTGGCTTCGATCACCCTGAGCCGGGCGGCAATGGTCGGCGAGGTAAAGAAGCGGCTGATCCGCTCGGCAATGACGCGGGCGATGGTCGCCACCGGCAGTTCGCCAGCCGCCGGCAGTAGCCAGTTGCCTTGCGACCATTCGCCGATTTCATCGAACTTGCCGATGACGCGCGGGCGAACGTCCCGATTTTGCGTGTCTGTCCAGTTATAGAGTTCTTCCTTCAACTGGTATTCAAGCAACTGGCGCTTTTCCTCGACGACGAGGATTTCTTCCAGCCCTTCGGCAAAGTGGCGGACGCCTATCGGTTCGAGCGGCCAGACCATGCCGACTTTATAGAGGCGGATGCCGATTTCTGCGGCCAGCGTGTCGTCGATACCGAGTTCGTCGAGCGCCTGGCGCACATCGAGATAGGACTTCCCGGCGGTCAGAATGCCGAGCCGTGGGTTGGGCGAATCGATGATTACTTTATTAAGCTGGTTGGCCCGGGCGTAGGCCAGCGCGGCATAGAGCTTGTGGTTAAGCAGCCGGGCTTCCTGGACCAGCGGCGGGTCGGGCCAGCGGATATTCAGGCCGTCAGGCGGCAGGGCGAAATCGGTCGGTAAAACGATGTTGACCGCAGCAATATCGACCAGCACCGAGGCCGATGTTTCCACCGTGTCGGCCAGCGCCTTGAAGGCCACCCAGCAGCCGGAATAGCGGCTCATCGCCCAGCCGTGCAGGCCGTAGTCGAGATATTCCTGCACATTGGCCGGGTAAAGCACCGGCATCAGCAAGGCCTTGAATATATGCTCGGTCTGGTGCGGCAGGGTGGAAGATTTGGCCGCATGGTCATCACCGGCAATGACCAACACGCCACCGTGTTTGGCCGAGCCGGCGGCATTGGCGTGGCGGAAAACGTCACCGCAGCGATCGACCCCCGGCCCCTTGCCGTACCACAGGCCGAAGACGCCATCGTACTTGGCGCCGGGAAACAGGCCGACCTGCTGGCTGCCCCAGACGGCGGTGGCCGCCAGGTCTTCGTTGATGCCCGGCTGGAAGGTGATGTGGTGCTCGGCGAGGTGCTGTTTTGCTTTCCACAGGCCGAGGTCGAGGTTGCCGAGCGGGCTGCCGCGATAGCCGGAGATGAAACCGGCGGTGTTCAAACCGTGAGCGAGATCGTATTCCCGTTGCAACATGGGCAGGCGAATCAGCGCCTGGGTGCCGGTGAGAAAAACGCGGCCGTTCGTGCGGGTGTATTTGTCGTCCAGCGTGACGGCTGACTGAGCCGGGTTGCTCATGCTTGTCTCCGGTAATACGCCTTTTGGGCTCTGATTGGATAGCACGCTGCCGGGGGTGGTGGCGACGTCTGTGTTGGAGATTTGATTGTGCCGACCGGCAGTGGTTCCGGCAAGCGGCTTGAGGCGAACTGCTTAAAGCTTTGGGATTGGTTGGCTGAGGCCGAACTGCAATGTGAAGCGGAAGCCGCTGCCGACACCGCCCTGACCTTCTGCCGTCATTTCCGCTTCAATAAGGCTGTTGCGCTCGCCGCGCAATACCGATAATTGCCCGAAAACTGCGCCAATAACAAGACCGGTGCCACGCTGATGGCCCCCAGCCTTAGCTTGAGTTTCAGGCTGAGTGTAGGCATGGTGGGGATTTAACGGGACTGACCGGCTGATTGAATATGGCAATTCAGTAAATCTGCGCTTATTCGACCTGGGGCAGTAAAATTTTCCCCGGATTCAGCAGATTTTTCGGGTCGAGTGCCATTTTGATCGCCCGCATGACGTCCACCGCAACCTCACCATGTTCCAGCGGCAGATATTTGCGCTTGCCCAGCCCGATGCCGTGTTCGCCAGTGCAGGTGCCTTCCATGGCGATGGCGCGTTCGACGACGCGCTGGCTGATCCAGGCGGCTTCGGCCATATCCTGTGCATTGCTGCGGTCGACCAGCACCACAAGGTGAAAATTGCCGTCGCCGACGTGCCCGAACAGGGCGATCGGAATATGGACTTGGGCAATATCTTCATAGGTTGCAGCAATGCATTCGGCCAAGCGTGAGATTGGCACGCAGACATCAGTCGGGAAGCAGCGGCTCCCCGGCTTCAGTTGCAGGCAGGCAAAATAGGCATCGTGACGCGCTTGCCACAAGCGGCTACGGTCTTCCGGTCGGGTTGCCCATTCGAAGTTGGCACCGCCCAGTTCGTCGGCGATGGCCTGCACAGTTTCGGCCTGCTCGGCGACTGAGGACGGGCTGCCGTGGAACTCGAAAAACAGCGTCGGCGCTTCGGCTAGTGTCGTCTTGCTGAACAGGTTGATCGCCTTGAGCGATAGGGCGTCAAGCAGTTCAATCCGCGCCACTGGCACACCGAGCTGAATCGTCTGAATCACCGTTTGTACGGCAGAGTCAATATCCGGGAAGGTGCACACCGCCGCCGAAATGGCTTCAGGAATCGGGTAAAGCTTGACGGTCAGTTCCGTCATGATGCCCAGCGTGCCTTCCGAACCAACGAGCAGACGGGTCAGGTCGTAGCCAGCCGATGACTTGCGCGCCCGGCCGCCGGTTTTCATCACCCGGCCATCAGCCAGCACCGTTGTTGTCGCCAACACGTTGTCGCGCATTGTGCCGTACCGAACGGCGTTGGTACCTGAGGCGCGGGTGGCCGCCATGCCGCCGAGTGTGGCATCGGCACCGGGGTCAATCGGGAAGAAAAGGCCGGTGCCTTTCAGCGCATCGTTCAATTGCTTGCGGGTGACGCCAGCCTGCACTGTTGCATCGCCATCTTCGGCGTGGATTGTCAGCACCTGATTCATGCTGGAAAGATCAATTGATATGCCGCCCTGTAGGGCAAGAACGTGGCCTTCAACCGAACTGCCGACGCCATAAGGAATGACCGGGACGCCATGTTTCGCACAGAGTCGAACCGCTAATACAACCTCGTCGGTTGTTTCAGCAAGGAGGACGCCATCCGGCGGTTGTGGTTCGTGGACCGACTCATCCCGGCCGTGGTGCAGGCAGTTCGACTCCCCACGGGAAAAGCGTTGCTGAAAATGTTGGCTGAGGGCGAGGGAAAGTGCTTCAGGAAGTGGCTGATGGATCACGGTAGAAAACGGGTCGCTTGGTCGAGGTCATTGTGAGTATGCCCGGCGTAGAGCGCATTGACGAATTTTCGCCAGATCAGATCGGGTTCGCCGATGCTAAAGCCACAATAATGCTTGTCGTCAATGTCCGAGCCATTGACTGCCTGGACGGTGAGCCGTGATGTTTCGTTGGCGCCCAGCCGAATGATCGCGGTGAGAAATTGGTTAGACGGTACCTTGCGACTGGTCCGGGCATGAAAGCCATAGCGCGAGACGTCATTGATCTCCAGGTTGATCGGCTCTTCATCATCCGAGATAGCGAGACGCGCCGGACATTTGACCGAGAAGCGTTGATGTTGCCGTTGCTGACTTTCGCTAGGCATATTGGCCGTCGGCGGTAAGACTTTGCGATATTCCGGCAGGTCGTAAATTAAATGCAGCAAGGTTTTTTTGCGCTCGCTCAAGTCAGCGAAAACAGTGGTGCGCTCGTTGAAAAAATAGTTGATCAGGTCAGGCGTCAGCACTGGGTCATTGGTGGTGAAGAAACGTCGGCGCGGAATCTGGATATTCGGCAGCGTGGTTTCCTTGAAGTAATGGTAAAGATTGCGCCGTGGCGATTTGTGGGCATAGGCCTTGCGTAAAATTTCCGGGGCGTACTTGAGGTCAAGGGTCGCGCCAACCGCCGGAGCGCCATTCACGAAATCATAGTTTTCGACCATGTTCGCGTTCAGCCGACGGAAGAAAAGCAGCGACTCATACATTTCGATATGGCGCGGGTTGACCGCAATAACCAAGTGTCGGGTATCAAAAAAGGTCGTGCAGTATTCATACATGAACTTCATCAGCGGGAAGAGAATGGTCCCGCCGGTTCGCCTGAATTTCGGGTGAATGGCCAAGGCGGAAACCTCGGCGATATAGCCGGCTTTTTCGCGTACTTCCGTCAGGTCAAAAATTCGTTGCAAGGGAAAACCGATAGCGCTCTCGCGAATCAGCGATAGCGTACCAATCACCTGATCATCCAGCTTGGCGCAAAGCGTCGTGGTGGTCGGCAGGGCGTGATAAATGGTGACGCGCAGGCCGGAAGGGTCGGGCGTCATGAAGCCACTGCTGACGTAGGCGTCGTGCAGCAGTTTGAAGCAGGCTTCCAGCTCTTCCTTGGTTTCGGCAATCTTCAACACCAGCCGCTGGTTGGGTGCCGGGTCGCATTCAACAAAGGAGCGATAAATGTCATGTCGGCGTCCCTGGGGCAGCATTGAAAAGAGCTTACGTGCCGCTTGATGCACGAGAAATCGCAAGCGTGAAATGAGCCGCATCGAACAGTGTCTTTCAGGATGTCTATACATTTCATCATAGCAGCTTGTTATTGACATGTATTCCGCACCTCCGGACAATCAGCGCATACTTTTAACCCCCACCCAGAGATCAGGAGAAACACCGATGCAAGCCAAGCTTTCCGTAGTTGCCCTCTCCGTAGTTGCTGCTTTTGCCCTGTCCGCTTGCGGCCAGAAGGAAGAGCCGAAGCCGGTTGCTGTACCGGCGGCAGCACCCGCCGCCCCGGTCGCCAAGCCTGAACTGATTGTCAAACTGGGCCATGTCGCACCAATGACCGGGCCGCAGGCGCACTTAGGCAAGGACAATGAAAATGGCGCCTTGCTGGCGATTGAAGAGTTGAACGCTCAGGGAATGGAAATTGGCGGTGCCAAGATCAAGTTTGAATTGCTCGCGGAAGATGACCAGGCTGACCCGAAACAAGGTTCCATCGTGGCCCAGAAGCTGGTTGATGCCAAGGTTAATGGGGTGATTGGTCACCTCAATTCTGGCACGACCATTCCGGCTTCCAAGTTGTATGCTGATGCAGGCATTCCACAGATTTCTGGTTCGGCAACCAATCCGAAATACACGCAGCAAGGTTTTGCCACAGCTTTCCGCGTCATGGCGAACGATGTCCAGCAGGGCAAGGTGCTCGGCGAGTTTGCCGCCAAGCAAGGCATCAAGACCGTCGCAATTGTCGATGACCGTTCCGCTTACGGCCAGGGTTTGGCCGATGAGTTCAAGAAGGCAGCCGAAGCTTCCGGAATCAAGGTCGTTGCCACTGAATATACCAATGACAAGGCAACCGACTTCAAGGCTATCCTGACCAAGATCAAGTCCAAGAAGGCTGAAATGGTCTTCTTCGGCGGTATGGACGCGCAGGGTGGCCCGATGACCAAGCAGATGAAGGAACTCGGCATCAAGGCCAAGTTCCTCGGTGGTGATGGCGTTTGTACGCCGGAGTTCATGAAGCTGGGTGGTGAGGCGGCGGAAGGTAACTATTGCTCGCTGCCGGGCATGCCGCTGGAAAAACTAGCCAAGGGGCCGGAATTCCGCGAAAAGTTCGCCAAGAAATTTGGTGCTGAAATCCAGCTCTATGCTCCGTATGTTTACGATGCGGTGATGGTGATGGCTGATTCGATGAAGCGTGCCAACTCGGTTGAGTCTGCCAAGTTCCTGCCGGAAATCGGTAAGACCAAGTATGACGGCGTGACGGCTATGATCGAGTTCGATCAGCTCGGTGACCTCAAGGGCGGCTCGATTTCCCTGTATCAATACAAGGGCGGCAAGCTGGAATACGTTGAAACGATGGGCGGCGGCGCGATGGATATGGTCAAGGGCGCCATGGCCGAGGTGAAGGAAGCGGCTGGTGCAGCAACTGAAGCCGGCAAGGAGCTGGGCAAGGATGCCGCCAAGGCGGGGGCTGAGGTTAAGGATGCTGCCAAGTCCATGGCGGGTGCAGCGACTGACGCGAGCAAGGAAGCAGTCAAGGCCGGTGCTGATACTGTCAAGGGTGCCGCTGAGGCGACCAAGGCGGCCGTCGAAAAGAAGTAATCGAGTAATTTAGCCCCCAAAAAACGGCGCCGCAAGGCGCCGTTTCTACATACTGCGGTCGACCTAAGCGTAATGGATATTTTCCTGCAGCAAATCATCAATGGCCTGGTTCAGGGCAGCATTTATGCCCTCGTCGCGCTCGGCTATACGATGGTGTACGGCATCATGGGGCTGATTAATTTCGCTCATGGTGAGGTGGTGATGATCGGTACGCTGGTCACCATCACGGTGGCCGGCAGCCTGATCAAGGCCGGTATGCCGATCGCCTTCGCGGCATTGGCCGGGGTTAGCGCGTCGGTGCTGGTTTGCATTGCACTGGGTTGGGGGCTGGAGCGTATCGCCTATCGCCCCTTGCGCAACGCGCCGCGTTTGACGCCACTGATTACGGCAATCGGCATGTCGATCATCCTGCAAAATCTGGCGATGATCATCTGGGGGCGCAATTACCTGACGTTTCCGCCGCTTTTTCCCAAGGTGAATTTCGAATTAGCTGGTGCGCACTTTACTGCTGTGCAGGTCATGATTGTCGTCGTTTCGGCGATCACCATGGGCAGTTTGATCCTGCTCGTCTATCGCACCAAGCTTGGCATGGCAATGCGCGCCACGGCGCAGAATCCGGCCGTCGCCAGCCTGATGGGGGTCAATATCAATCGGGTGATTGCGGCGGCTTTCGTTATCGGCTCGGCGCTCGGTGCGGTGGCTGGCATCATGGTTGGTTCCTATTACGAAATTGCCCATTACCAGATGGGCTTTATGCTCGGTTTGAAGGCGTTCACCGCAGCAGTGCTTGGCGGCATTGGCAATCTTGCCGGGGCGATGATCGGTGGCATCCTGCTCGGTTTGATCGAAGCGCTCGGGGCGGGCTATATCGGTGATCTGACCGGCGGTTTCCTCGGCAGTCACTACCAGGATGTTTTTGCTTTCATCGTGCTGATTGGCGTGCTGATGTTCAAACCATCCGGACTGTTTGGCGAAAAGACCGGAGATCGGGCATGAAAAACTGGCTCAATCCGCGTTCCTTGTTCGGCATCGCGCTGATTACGGTCGCTTTGGTCGCCCTGCCGTTTGTCGCGGCAACGGGCGGTCAGGCCTGGGTGCGCATCCTCAACTTCGCCATCCTCTACGTTTTTCTGGCCCTCGGGCTGAACATTGTGGTCGGCTTTGCCGGCCTGCTTGATCTCGGCTACATCGCTTTCTATGCCGTCGGTGCCTATGTATATGCGCTATTGGCCAGCCCGCACTTCGGCCTGCATTTGCCCTTCTGGGTCATCTTGCCGATCGGTGCCGCCGTTGCTTGCGTCTTTGGCGTGTTGCTCGGTTCGCCAACGCTCAAATTACGGGGCGACTATCTGGCCATAGTGACGCTCGGCTTTGGCGAAATTGTCCGGATCTTTCTCAATAACCTCAACGCCCCATTCAATATCACCAACGGGCCGCAGGGCATTACGCTGATTGACCCAGTGGCGATTGGCAGTTTCAAGTTTTCCGGCACAACGCAGATTTTGGGCTATTCCTTGAGTGGACCGCAGAAGTACTACTTCCTGCTCGTTGCCTTGGCCATCCTGATTATTGTCATCAACCTGCGCCTGCAAAACTCGCGGGTGGGGCGCGCCTGGCAGGCGATTCGTGAGGACGAAATTGCCGCCAAAGCAGTTGGCATCAATACGCGCAACCTCAAGCTGCTGGCTTTCGCGATGGGTGCCAGTTTCGGTGGTGTCGCCGGCGGTATTTTTGCCGCCATGCAGGGCTTCGTTTCACCAGAAAGCTTCTCGCTGATGGAGTCGATCACCATTCTGGCGATGGTCGTCCTTGGCGGCATGGGCCATATTCCCGGCGTTATTTTGGGGGCGATCTTGTTGAGCATCCTGCCTGAGGTCTTGCGCTACAGCGTTGGCCCGGCCCAAATGGCGCTTTTTGGCAAGATGCTGATTGATCCAGAAAGCCTGCGCTTGCTGATGTTTGGTTTGGCCCTTGTTTTAGTCATGCGCTTCAAACCAGCCGGTTTGTGGCCGTCGCCCGAACGCAAGCGTGAACTGCAAGGGGACGCATGATGGCCGCGTTGCCAGAAATTCTGCTTGAAGCGCACGCTGTCGCCAAACATTTTGGCGGCGTTAAAGCCTTGCGCGATGTTTCGTTGAGCATCCGGCGTGGTGAAATTTATGGCTTGATCGGCCCGAATGGTGCCGGTAAAACCACCTTTTTCAACTGCATGACCGGCCTCTATATTCCCGATGGCGGCGGCTTCACGTTTGCTGGCGCGCCCTTGCTGGCCGATGCGCCGCATCAGGCAGCCGAACGCGGCATCGCCCGCACCTTCCAGAACATCCGGCTATTCGGCAACATGACGGCGCTGGAAAACGTCATGGTCGGGCGCCACGTCCGAACCCGGGCGGGTGTGGTCGGGGCCATCCTGCAAAACGCCGCAACACGCGCCGAGGAAGCATCCATCCGCCAACGGGCTATTGATCTGCTGCATTACGTGCGGATTGAAGATCGGGCCGACGATTTGGCCAAGAATCTTTCATACGGCGACCAGCGCCGGCTGGAAATCGCCCGCGCCTTGGCTACCGAACCGAAGCTGCTTTGTCTCGATGAACCAGCCGCCGGCATGAACGGCACGGAAACTGCCGAGCTGCGTGAGCTGATCGACGGTATTCGCCGTGACGGGACGACCATTCTGCTGATTGAGCATGACGTCAAACTGGTTATGGGGCTGTGCGACCGGGTGGCGGTGCTCGATTATGGCGCCCTGGTTATTGAGGATGTGCCAGCCGTGGTGCAGAAAGATCAACGTGTGATTGAGGCTTATCTCGGTGCTTGAAGTTACTGGACTCCACGTCGCCTATGGCGGCATTCAGGCGGTGCGTAGCATTACCTTTCACGTCGCTGAAGGCGAAATGGTCGCCCTGATCGGTGCCAATGGGGCGGGTAAAACCAGCACCCTGAAAGCCATCTCGCGGGTGATCGATACGGTCGGTGGTGACGTCCATTTTTGCGGCAAGAAAATTACCCGCATCGCGCCGCACGACATCATCCGCGAAGGCATTGCGCTGGTGCCGGAAGGGCGGGGCGTCTTCCCGCGCCTGACGGTGCTTGAAAATCTGGCGATGGGCGCCTTCCGGCGTAACGACAAACCGGAAATTGCCGCCGATCTGGAGAAAATATACGGTTATTTTCCCCGCCTGAAAGAACGTGCAGCCCAGCTCGCCGGCACGCTTTCTGGCGGCGAACAGCAAATGCTCGCCATCGGTCGCGCCTTGATGAGTCGGCCGAAACTGCTCTTGCTTGATGAGCCATCGATGGGGCTGGCCCCGATCATGGTGCAGAAAATTTTCGAAGTGATCCGCATCGTCGCCGCCGAAGGCATGACCATTCTGCTCATTGAACAGAATGCCAGGCTGGCCCTGCAAAGTAGCCAGCGCGGTTATGTCATGGAAAGTGGTGAGATCACGCTGAGCGGTGAATCTGCCGAGTTGTTGAACAATCCCAAGGTCAAGGCCGCCTACCTCGGCGAGTGATTGAGCCGCGAATTCACTGCTTGTTTTTCAACTGGATCAAACTCTTCCGCCGATTGGCGGCGCACAATGAGCCGATCATTTTTCAATGAAACGCCATTCGCCATGAAGCTTTGCCATTCCACCTTTGCCTTGTTCGCTACCTTGCTCAGTTGCGGGGTGCTCGCCGAAGAAGCCAAACCGGTTGACACGACCCCCAAGCTGGCCTACGGCCTGATGCTGAAACAAGGTGAAAAAATCGTCTTCGCCCCCTGCCGTGACCGTAGCTACGCCATCATGGAAGATATCTCGACGGATCGTTCAGTCACCAAGGCGCTGAACATGGTCGGCCTTGATGCCGGCAAAAAACTCTACGTCGAGCTCGTCGGTATTGTTGAGGGCAGCATGCTGAAAGCCTCCGGCGTCAATATGGCGCAGACCGATGGGCGCTGCCAGTTGCCCGGCACTAAGGAAGAAGCCTGGCGTGCTTCCGGCAATGAGCCGGGCTGGGTGCTCGCCGCCGGTGGCGACATCGTCACCTTGAAACGCCCCGGCAAGCCAGATGTCAGCGCGCCCTACGTCCCGTTCAAGCGAGAAGGGAAGCTCGCACTCTTTGAAGGCTCCGGTGAAGCCGGCAAACTGACGGTTCGCCTGGAAAACACGCTGTGCCGCGATGAACTGGCGAAGGCATTATTTAACTGGACGGCCACCGTTACTGCCAGCAGCCAGACTCTGAAGGGCTGCGCCTGGGAGCGTTGATTTGAGTTAAAAAAAAGCCCCATCGATTGATGGGGCTTGCAGGGTTTTGCTGAAAGCGCAGCGTGTTCTCGCTTAGTTCCGTATTTTGCGGCGAGCACCAAGGCCAAGTAGTGCCACGGCGACCAGTGCCAGTGAGCCGGGTTCCGGGATGTTGATTGGGTCATCGGAACGGGTGGCGCCGGCACTTTCGATGCCTAAGTTTGTAATTTCAACAAGTTGGCTCCACGAATAATCTTGGATTCCGGCAGCATCGTATGTGAACCAAGTGCTCGTATCGTCGAAATACTGAACAAGGCTGCTGGTAGGAAGCAAGGTCCCAAATGCCGTTGGTAGTTCGACACCGTCGACAAAATCAATTTGGACATCCCCATACAGATGAACTTCGGTCGCGCTAGTTGTTGTGCGTTGATACGCTATACGCCCAGCATTGTCATAGGCGATTTCTTCATGTATGTCGGAAATGTCAAAAATAGTTAGGAATTCTGGGCCTGCTTGGAGACCGGGGTGAAACCCGCCGTTTGACGCAAAAGTTCTATTTAATATTGGGCCAGTGACCGTGGATAAACTGCTTAACCAAGGATTAGAAGGGTCCCAGTTGCTACTCTGTGTGTAGCCTGGTAATGATTTTCCATGATTGGTGTAGCGGCTCGCGTCCACTATAAAGCTTATGCTGCCTGTCGCAGTGGGTGCATAGTTGTAGTTTGTGGTTGTGCAATGACCAACCCAAGCACCGCCCATCCAACTAGGGCAAAACTCTGTAGTACTGGACTGGTATGTACTTGAAGAGGTTGGGCTTCCGATGAAATTGTAGGTAAGTGTTGTGGCGCCAGCGCTGGCGGCTGCAACCGACAGCAGGAAGGTGGCAAGAAGCCGGGCGGGTTTGGTGAATGTCATGGGTCGCGCTTTATTTTTGAATTTGAATTTTGCATAAAGCACTATTTACGCCATCCCATCCCATCCCATCCCATCCCATCCCATCCCATCCCATCCCATCCCATCCCATCTCATCCCATCTCATCCCATCTCATCCCATTGATTCGGCATTGTTTTCTATGTCGACCGTATTAACTGCATCTCCCTGAATTTGGTGAGTTGTAAAGAATTTCGACAGCATCAAGAGGTGGCTTGCTTGTTTCTGTCGGAGGCCGATGCTGTGATTTGTTTGGGAGCAATTGCTACGGTCGACGCCAAAAAAAGGCAGAAATCAGTTGGCCGAATAACTGAAGATGTCCGCGAAAAACGCTTCTTCCGGCAGTTGGCAGGTGGTGATGAAATCGCGCTTGGCGACCTCGATCATCACCGGTGAGCCGCAGGCGTAAACTTGGTAGCCGGATAGATCAGGAAAGTCCGCGATCACCGCTTGGTGCACAAAGCCGGTGCGGCCAGTCCAGGCATCGTCGGCGCCGGGTTCGGAAAGCACCGGCACATAGTTGATATTGGCTTGGGCTGACGCCCACTGTTCGGGCAGGGCGTTCTGATAAAGGTCGACCTTGGCTTTGGCGCCCCAATAAATATGGATAGTCCGCTCGCACTTTTCGGCGATGGCGTGTTCGACAATGGCCTTGATCGGGGCGAAGCCGGTGCCGCCGGCGAGCAGGATCATTGGTTTCTTCGAATCCTCGCGCAGATAGAAAGTGCCGTGCGGGCCGTTGAAGCGCAGGATGTCGCGCACCTTCATCGTACTGAAAATCTGTTCGGTAAATAGCCCGCCCGGGACGTAGCGGATATGCAGTTGCAGCACCGCATCGTCGTGCGGTGCATTGGCCAGCGAAAAGCTGCGTTTTTTGCCATCCTTGAGCAGGATGTCAATGTACTGACCGGCCCAGAATTGCAGGCGTTCATTGGCGGGTAGGCGCAGGTGCATTTCGATCACATCCGGCGCCAGTTTTTCCAGCTTTTCAATGCGCGAGGGCAGGGTTTTGACCGGAATGTCATTGACCGAACCGAGTTGCTTGCATTCAATCACCAAGTCCGATTCGGCGTGGGCGCAGCAGTAGAGCGTCAGGCCAGCCGCCTTTTCTTCCGGCTTGAGGGCGTGATCCTGCGACTTGCCGTGGTCGACCGTGCCGGCAAGCACTTTTCCCTTGCAGGAACCACAGGCGCCATCTTTGCAGCCATAGGGCAGGGTCAAGCCCTGACGCAACGCGGCGTCGAGCAAGGTTTCATCGGCTTCGGCGGCAAACTGGCGGCCGCTCGGTTGAACGGTAATCTGGTAGCTCATCTGTTCCCCTGACTGCTCGGCTACAATGCCGGCGTGCAAAATATTTTGATTGTCGGCAGCGGGGACGTCGCCCGCCGCATCCTCTCCCGTCTTGCCCAAGGCTATCGCGTCTATGCCTTGCTGCGCGATGCCAGCCGTGCTGCCGCGTGGCGCGCTGCCGGTGCCATTCCGCTGCTGGCCGATCTCGACGACCGGGCCAGTTTGCAAGGCTTGAGCGGTTTGGCCGACATCGTTCTGCATCTGGCGCCACCGCCCAGTGAGGGGCAAAAAGACACGCGGACGCGCAACTTGCTGGCTGCTTTGGGCAAGGGCAAAAGTCTACCACGGCAGTTGGTCTACGTAAGCACGACAGGGGTTTACGGCGATTGTGCCGGGGCGAAAATTGATGAAACGCGGCGCTTGCATCCGGAAAGCGCCCGTGCCGGGCGTCGGGTCGATGCCGAGCGCTGCTTGCGCCAATGGGGGCGACGGACGGGCGTGCGAGTTTCCATCCTGCGCGCTCCCGGCATTTACGCGGCAGATCGTCTGCCCGTTGAGCGCCTGAAAAAAGGCTTGCCGGCGCTGGTCGAAGCTGACGATGTGTTCACCAACCATATTCATGCCGACGATTTGGCCGCTGCTTGCGTTGCGGCGCTGCGCTACGGCAAGGCTAACCGGGCCTACAATGTCGTCGATGATTCCGATCTGCGCATGGCCGAGTATTTCGACCGAGTCGCTGATGCCTTCGCTTTGCCCCGGCCGCCGCGTATCACGCGCCAAGTGGCAGAGAGTGCGCTTTCTGCGGTGCAGTTGTCTTTCATGCGTGAGTCGCGGCGCATCGGCAATCGTCGGATCAAAAATGAACTCAAATTACGCCTCGCCTACCCATCTATCGATGACGGGATCGCCGAGGCTAGCTCAAGGAGAAACACGTGCTTGTCTTGAAAGCGCTGCATATATCGCTGGTTGTCGCCTGGTTTGCCGGTCTGTTCTACCTGCCGCGAATTTTCGTCAATCTCGCCATGGTGGCGCCGGATAGCGTTGCCGAACGCGAGCGCCTGCTGCTGATGGCGAACAAACTCTATCGGTTTATGACGCCGCTCGGCGTGCTGGCGGTTGTTCTCGGTCTCTGGCTCTGGCTTGGCTACGGTTTTTCCGGTGGCTGGCTGCACCTAAAGACCACCTTGGTTGGCCTGCTGGTGGCTTATCATTGGCACTGCGGTCGACTGCTTAAAACCTTCCAAAATGGCAGCAATACCCGTCGCCATGTCTGGTTCCGCTTTTACAATGAAATGCCGGTTATCGTGATGTTTATCGTGATCTTTTTAGTGGTGCTGAAACCTTTCTGATGAATAATTATTTCGCAATCTGCCCGCGTGGGCTGGAAGAACTTCTTGTCGCCGAACTGGTTTCGGTCGGCGCGAGCGAGATCAAGTCGATACACGGCGGCGTCTATTTTTCCGGTGAGTGGAGCGTCTGCTACCGGGCCAATCTCGAATCCCGCATCGCAACGCGCATCCTCTGGCACATCGTCAAGGGGCCGTACACGCAGGAAGAGGACATCTACCGACTGGCTGTTCGCCAACTGTGGCCGAATCGCTTTACCGTCGGCAGCACTTTCCGCGTCGTGACGACAGCGATCAAGTGCCCATTGCGCTCGCTTGATTTCGTTACCTTGCGCGTCAAGGACGCCGTTTGTGACCGTTTTCGTGGAGATCTTGGCGAGCGGCCGAATGTCGAAACGCGTAACTCGGATGTCAGCGTCCATGTTTTCCTCTCCGAAAACGAATGCACGCTGTACCTCGACACCTCCGGCCAACCCCTCTGGCAGCGTGGCTTCCGCAAGGACAGCGTCGATGCGCCACTGAAGGAAAACCTGGCGGCCGGCATTTTGAAACTGAGTGGCTGGCAGCCCGGTACGCCCCTGGTCGACCCGATGTGCGGTAGCGGCACCTTCCTGCTCGAAGCCGTGCAAGTGGCGCTTGACCGCGCCCCCGGCCTGGATCGCGGTTTCGCTTTTGAAAAGTTACGCAGCTTTGAGGCCGACAACTGGGCCGATATTCGGGAAGCCGCTGCGGCGCGCTGCAAGCTGCCCGAGCCGATGGATATCCGCGGCTACGATCTTGACGAGAAAGCGGTGCGCGCCACCCGGCGTAATCTGCAGGAATCCGGTTTTGGCGGCATTGTCACGGTCGACCGCGCTGATCTGCTGGAAACCCAACCGCTGACTGATCACGGCATACTCATTGCTAACCCGCCCTATGGCGAACGACTGGGCGAGCTGGAAGAGCTGGCCTTGTTCTACCCGCAACTCGGTTCAGCGCTAAAGAAAAACTGGGCCGGCTGGAACTGTTTCTTTTTCACGGCTGACCTGCGCCTGCCCAAGCTGCTTGGCCTGAAGCCGAGCCGCAAGACGCCGTTGTTCAACGGGCCACTGGAATGCCGGCTATTTGAAATTCGCATGGTGGCCGGAAGCAACCGCAAGGAATAATTGCTGCAATGCAATAAGCATCTTAATTTGATCTTGGTCAGCCTTTTGGACTGACCGCTGTGCGAGCATCTAACTTATTCAAAATAATCTGCAAAGGGAGCAGTAATGTCCGTTCAAGCGCTATATCAGCAAAAACGCATGTCCGCCGCCGATGCCATTCGTGTCGTCAAGAATGGCGAAACCATTGTCGTCCCAACCGCCGTTGGCGAGCCGCCGGCGCTGCTCACGGCTCTTTCCGAGGCGCGCCGCGATTTTCGTGATGTCCAGATTTCGCAAATTCTGGCGGTAAGGAAGTACGCTTACCTCGATATCGAGACGAGAGAAAATGTTCGCCATACCGCCTATTTCTTTAGCGGCGCAACCCGCCCGGGCGGGCAGGATGGCTGGATTGACTATATCCCGGCCTATTTTTCCGAGCTGCCGGCGCTGATCAATCGCAACCAGATTCCGGCCGATGTCGTGTTCTCCATGGCTTCGCCGATGGATGAGCATGGCTATTTCTCTTTATCACTGGCTGCCGACTACACCATGGCCGCTGTCGCCAAGGCGCGCGCTGTTGTGCTGGAAGTGAATCCGAACGTGCCCTTCGCCAATGGCGATTGCCATATCCACATTTCCCAGGTTACCGCGCTCACCGAGAGCGAAGATCCCATTCTCGAAGTCGGCCTGCCGAAGATCGGCCCGGTACAGGAAGCTATCGGCAAGTTTGTCGCCGACATGATTCCGAACGGCGCAACGCTGCAAATTGGCTATGGTGGCATTCCCGACGCAGTCGTCATGCAACTGACTGACAAGCAGGATCTCGGCATTCATACCGAAATGGTCGGCGACGGCATCATGACGCTGGTTGAGGCTGGTGTGATTACCAATCGCAAGAAAAATTATATGCCCGGTAAAATGCTGGCGACTTTCGCGCTGGGCTCCAAGAAACTCTACCAGTTCATGCACCGTAACCCGGCGCTCGAAATGCATCCGGTCGATTTCACCAATGATCCATACCTGGCTGGCCAGAATGACAATCTGCACGCCATTAATGCCACCATGCAGATTGACTTTATGGGGCAGTGTGGTTCCGAAAGTCTTGGTTTCGCGCCATATTCTGGCACCGGTGGTCAGGCCGATTTTGTCCGGGCCGCCAACCGCTCCAATGGCGGCAAAGCCTTCATCGTGCTGCCTTCTACAGCCAAGGACGACACCATTTCACGCATCGTCCCAACCCTGTCGGCCGGCACGCATGTATCGACCTGCAAGAACGACATCAACTACGTCGTCACCGAATTCGGTGTTGCCCAGTTGCGTGGCAAGACAGCGCAGCAACGCTGTGCGGAATTGATCGGCATTGCTCATCCGAACTTCCGCGGTGAACTGCGGGCTGCGGCGAAAAAGATGAAATTGCTTTGAGAAAGGCTTGATCATGGAAATGCGCTACAGCAGCCAGCAGTTGGAAAAAATCGTCAATGAAGGCGCTATTTATATGTGTGCCTGCCCGGCGCAAGTGGCGGTTCAGATTCGCCATCTGCGCGAGCTTTATCGCTATCAGACCAACTGCCAGAGCGATCCTGGCAACGATCAGGCAGTGCATCAAACCATCGCGGCGGCAACGCTTGAAGCGCACTTGTTGATGGAAAACTGTATGGAAGCCGTCCTGACCATGGAGGGGTGGGATCCGGTCACGCTGACGATGCCCGAGGGGCTGCGGCGAAAGCGGGACGAACTGCTCGATCTGGAAGACTAGTCAGCGATACGTGCTTACATCTTGTAGCAATTTGCTACGCTCAGTCATCTGATTTTTCGCTATCTTGTAAGTGAGTAATTGGAAAGTGGGTGGGTTGATGAAGCTGCAAAAACGCTTGGCGCTGTTGTTGGTTTTGCTCGTAGCCGGTGGTACAGGTACTGCCTTCGCACATGGTTATTATCGTGGCAGTGTCGGTGTTTACTTTGGCCCTTCTTGGGGGCCAGGGTTTTATCGGCCCCCTTTGTATTATTCCCCACAGGTTATCGTCGTTCCTGCCGCACCACCGCCAGTCTATATCGAGCAGCGTGAAGTGGCGGTAGAGCTGGTGCCGGAGACGACCAATTATTGGCACTATTGCCGTGAGGCCAAGGGCTATTACCCTTACGTCAAGGAGTGTCCGGGTGGTTGGCAGAAAGTTTTGCCGCAGCCGGCGAAATAGACCATGAAAATACCTAAATCAAGTTTGGTTCGTCTCAGTGCAATTGCTGGAGCGCTTGCGCTGAGTGCGTGCTCAGTAATGCCGAGTGGGCCAAGTGTGATGGTGCTGCCGGGCACCGGGCAAAGCATCGACAGGTTCCGGGCAGATGATTACACCTGCCGGGAATTTTCACTGATGCAAATTGGCGGTCAGACGCCGCAAAGTGCGGCAAATCAGGCGGCAGTTGGTAGCGCCGTGGTTGGTACCGCAATCGGTGCCGTTGCCGGAGCGGCGATCGGGGGTGGCCAGGGCGCTGCCGTGGGGGCTGGGACCGGCATGTTGATCGGTGGTGCGGCCGGCAGCAATACGGCACGGGCTTCGGGTTACGGCAGCCAGCGACAATATGACAATGCCTATATCCAGTGCATGTACGCGAAGGGACACCGCGTGCCGGTGCCGGCGAATATGGCTTATTCCCGGCCGGTCAAGGCGGCCGGAGCCGGCATTCCACCGCCACCGCCAGGAACACCGCCGCCACCGCCACCACCTCCGCCGGGTAATCCGCCACCGCCACCACCCAGGTAGCGGTTGAACTACAACTAGACAACGCCGGCGCTATGCGCCTGCTCATCCGCCCAATAGCTTGAACGAACCATCGGCGCGCAGGCGGCGCCGGTGAAGCCCATTTTCTTGGCTTCTTCCTCGTACATCTTGAAAATGTCGGGGTGGACGTAGCGAGTCACTGGCAGGTGATGGCCGCTTGGTGCCAGATACTGGCCGATAGTCAGCATTTCGACACCATGGGCACGCAGGTCGCGCATGACGTCGAGGATTTCTTCATCGGTTTCGCCAAGACCGACCATCAGGCCGGATTTGGTTGAGACATTAGGGTACCGCGCCTTGAATTGCTTGAGGAATTCCAGCGAATGCGCGTAATCAGCACCAGGGCGGGCCTGCTTGTAGAGGCGGGGCACGGTTTCCATGTTGTGGTTGAGCACGTCGGGTAGGGATTGGCCGAGTACTTCCAGCGCCACCTCCATGCGACCGCGAAAGTCGGGAACCAGAGTTTCGATGGTGGTGCTGGGCGACAGCTCGCGCGTTGAGCGAATGACATCCACAAAATGTTGGGCGCCACCGTCGCGTAGATCGTCGCGGTCGACACTGGTAATCACGACATATTTGAGTTTCAGCGCCGCGACCGACTCGCCGAGTTCGCGCGGTTCGTCCGGGTTGGGCGGTAGCGGTTGGCCGTGGCCAACGTCGCAGAAGGGGCAGCGCCGGGTGCAGATGTCACCAAGGATCATGAAGGTAGCGGTACCGCGGCCGAAGCATTCGCCAATGTTCGGGCAAGCGGCTTCTTCGCAGACGGTGTGCAGCTTCTTTTCGCGCAGCATGGTTTTTATTTCACCAAAACGGCCGGCGCTATTGCCGGCTTTGACCCGGATCCATTCCGGTTTGCGCAGCGGCTGGTCGACCGGGATGATCTTGATCGGGATGCGCGCGGTTTTCAATTCACCTTTTTGTTTGACGCCTTTTTGCTTCGTGTTGCTATTATTTTCAGCCGTGTTTTCAGCCATGTTGTTTGTCCAATTGCTTTTGCAGGTATTGAGAGAGTTGTTCGCCAGCCTGTGCAGGCGTTAGCGGCACGTTGAGATCTTTGGTCTGGATGACTTTCAGGCCAGCATAGCCGCAAGGGTTGATCGCGGTAAATGGGGAAAGATCCATATCGACATTGAGTGAAAGGCCGTGGTAGCTGCAGCCATTTTTGATCTTCAGGCCGAGGGCGGCAATTTTGGCATCGCCGACATAAACGCCGGGCGCACCATCGCGCCGTTCGGCGGTGACGCCGTAGCTGGCGAGAAAATCGATCACTGACTGCTCGATGGCTGTGACTAATTCGCGCACTTTGATTTTCAGGCGGGCGAGATCGAGGAGCATATAAATGACCACTTGGCCGGGGCCGTGATAAGTCACCTGGCCACCGCGATCAATTTTGACGATGGGAATGCCGACATCGTGCAGGATGTGTTCCGGTTTGCCAGCCTGGCCGAGGGTGTACACCGGTGGGTGTTCGACGATCCACAACTCGTCCGATGTTTCCGCTTGGCGATTGGTGGTGAACGCAATCATCGCTTTCCAGGTCGGCTCGTATTCAACGCGGCCGAGCTGCTTGACGCGCAGGTTCACAGGGCCACTTTGACCATGGGGTGGCTGGTTAGCTCCATGTACAGTGCGTCAAGTTGCGGTTTTGAAGTGGCGATGACGGTGCAGGTGTAGCCGATGTAGTTGCCGCCGCCGCTGGCGCGGACTTCCATCGTGGTGGCGTCGAAATCAGGCGCGTGCCGGGTGACAATTTCGACCACAACCTGGGCGAAAGTGTCTTCCTTCTTGCCCATGATTTTCACTGGAAATTCACAGGGAAATTCGAGCAGGGTGTCCTTGTACGAAGCCATTTCAACCTTTACGCATAATCGTGTTTTTGAAGTCCTGATACCACTGCCACATTTTTTCGCCGACCGGGCCGGGTTTGCCAGCGTTCGGGCCATGGCCAACCGGTTGGCCGTCGAGTGTTGTGATCGCCAATATCTCCTTGGTCGAAGAAGTCATCCAGACCTCGTCAGCGCTGCGAAGTTCATTTTCGCTAATTTCACGTATTTCTAGCCGTTGACCGTAGCATTCAGCTAATTCAAGGACGACGTCGTAGGTAATGCCGGGCAGCATCAGCGGCGTTTTTGGTGGGGCGAGTAAAACATCGTTTTTGACAACGAAAATGTTGGAAGCAGCGCCTTCTTTCAAATAACCATCGCGAATCAACAGGGCCTCGGCGCAACCGCCTTCCACCGCTTGCTGGCGCGCCAGTACGTTCGCGAGTAGGGAAATGACTTTGAGGTCGCAGCGAGCCCAGCGTTGGTCAGGCACGGTGATGGCGGCGACGCCTTGTGCCCGAATTTCGGCCGATGGCGTCAGCATCGGAGACGAGAAGGCAAAGCTGGTCGACAGAACGGAAGCGGGCGGGAAGGCGTGGTCGCGCTTGTTGTCAGCGCCGCGCGTCACCTGCAGGCACACTGACTGATCCTCCCACGGGGCGGCGGCAGTCAGTTTTTCGATGACTGCTTTCCAGCCCGCCAGGTCGAGCGGATTGGTCAACTTTACCCCGGCTAGGGTTGTCGCCAGCCGGTTCAGATGCTCGTCAATCCGGAAAGCCCGACGGGAATAAACCGGGATGATTTCATAGACACCATCACCATACAGAAAGCCCCGGTCAAGCGGCGAAATATGCGCTTCGTTCAGTGGCAGAAACTGGCCATTCAGATAGACGGGGTCGGCGACGTAGGGTGACATGGGTGTTGGCTTAGTTGAACCAGAGACGGATGGTGTCAATTAGTCGGCCGAAGAAACCGGCTAGCGGGACAGTTTCAAGCGCAATAACGGGGTATTCGCCATATGGCTTGCCATCGACGCTGACCTTCAGCAGGCCAAGTTTTTGCCCTGCTTCAATCGGCGCAATCAGGCGCGGTTCGGCCACAAAATCACTCTTAACTTTTTCGGCGAAGCCTTTGGGTACGGCAATCATGAAGTCAGCAGTAAAACCGGCCTTGACCTGATTCTGCACGCCCTTCCAGACGCGTAGCGAGGCAACCTCTTGGTCTTTGCTGAATACGGTGACCGCATCGTAAGTGATGAAGCCCCAGTTCAGCAGCTTTAGCGATTCGCTGGCCCGGGCCGAGTCGGATTTTGTGCCGAGAACGACAGAAAGCAGGCGGCGCTTGTCGCGCAGTGCCGAGGAAATCAGGCAATAGCCAGCGGCATCGGTGTGGCCGGTTTTGACGCCGTCGACGCTGGGGTCGATGTAGAGCAGGCGGTTTCGGTTTGGCTGGGTGATGTTGTTGTAGCGGAATTCTTTCATTGAGTAATATTTTTTGTATTCTTCCGGGAAGTCACGAATAAGCGCACCCGCAAGCAGGGAAAGATCATGCGCCGTAGTGTACAACTGCGGGTCGGGCAGGCCGGTCGAGTTGGTGAAGCTGGAGTTTTTCATGCCGAGACGCTGGGCTTCGCGGTTCATCATCTGGGCGAAGTTTTCTTCGCTGCCGGCGATGCCTTCGGCCAAGGTGACGCAGGCGTCATTGCCGGACTGTACGATCATGCCCTTGATCAGGTCATCGACCGGTACTTGCGTGTCGACGCGGACGAACATTTTCGATCCACCAGTTCGCCAGGCTTTTTCAGAGACGGGCAGAGCCTGGTCGATGGCGATTGTTTTCTTATGCAGGGCCGAAAAAGTCAGATAAGCCGTCATCAGCTTGGTCAGCGAAGCGGGTTCCAAGCGGTCACTCGGATTCTCGGAGGTCAATACCTGGCCGGAGCCCATTTCCAGTAAAAGCCAGGATTTGGCGGCAAGCGCCGGCGGGACAGGCAATTGCTGGGCAAACGCCTGCGCGGCGAAAAAGAGACTCAGTGCAATTAGGAAAATCTGGCGAAACAGAGACATGGATTTTTTGCTTTTAGTGACGTTGGGGGGATGGAATTATACCCCTGCCTCAGCAGCACTCTGTGGCGAGGCGGCGCAGAGAACCTCAATGGCCGGGTGGCGGATACGCCGCTCGTTGGAAATGGCAAAAATCTGTTCGCTGACTCCAGGCATCGGGCCGACTGCTTGGGCATTGAGCTGAGCGGCGATCTGATCAGCTAATGCCAAGGGGGCGGGAAAAATGCCGAGACCGCCTCGGCCAAAGGTGTTGAGCAAGGCGCTGTCCTCGAATTCGCCGACAATTTTTGGCCGCACGCCAGTGCTTTCGAGCCAGCGGTCGATCCGGTTGCGAATGGCGTTATGGCGAGTCGGCAGCAACATCGGAGCACCATCGAGGCTTTGCGGAAAACCCGGGCGGTAGCGCTCGACCAAGGCTTGGGCAGCAAATAACCCGTTTTCAAAATCACCAAGCGGCGTGCTGAAGACTTTTAAATTGCCGCCAACCGGCGCAGCGCGGTCGGTCAGCACGACATCCAGCCGGTGCAACGCCAGGTCGGCGAGCAAAGTTTCGAATTCACCTTCGTCACAAATCAGCCGGACATCCGCCGGCATGCTGGTGACTTTGGAAAGTAGACGATAGGCGAGTAGTTTCGGGATGCCATCAGAAATCCCGGCGCGCAGGCGTAGGGCGGATTCGCTGTCGCTGCTCTGTACGGCATCAACCAGCGCATCGCCAAGTTGAAAAATCTGGTCAGCGTAACCGAGCGCGACACGTCCGGCCTCACTCAGGACTAAACCGCGTCCCTGGCTGTTGAACAGCGCCTTGCCCAAATGGCGTTCGAGCAGCGAAAGCTGGCCGCTGATCGTTTGCACGGCGACGTCGAGGCGCTCGGCTGCGCGGGTAATGCTGCCTTCTTGGGCAACCACCCAGAAGTAATGGAGGTGCTTATAGTTGAGTGGTTTCATGGTTCAACAGAAAAAAACGAAGTGTTCGTCAATTTTCCTCCGATTTTTCGGTTTTGTGCAACGCAATAAAATTGCCCCGTTTACAATTTGCCTTCGGAGTCCGCTATGAAACGCGTCCTGCTCTTCCTCGCGACCAACCTCGCCGTGATGCTGGTCCTCAGTCTGGTCACGAGTCTGCTTGGCGTCAATAAATTCCTCACCGCCAATGGTCTCAATCTTGGCATGTTGCTCGCCTTTGCCGCCGTGATCGGCTTCGGTGGTGCCATTATTTCACTACTAATGTCGAAATTCATGGCCAAGTGGAGCACTGGTGCCCGGGTTATTGAGTCGCCGTCCAATTCGACTGAGTTCTGGTTGGTTGAAACGGTGGGTCGTCTGGCCCAGCGGGCCAATCTGCCGATGCCAGAAGTGGCAATCTACGACGGCGAGCCCAATGCCTTCGCTACCGGCGCGACGAAAAACAGTTCGCTGGTTGCGGTGTCGACTGGTCTGTTGCAAAGCATGACCAAGGAAGAGGCCGAAGCCGTGTTGGCCCACGAAATCGCCCACATCGCCAATGGCGACATGGTGACGCTGACGCTGATTCAGGGCGTGGTCAATACCTTCGTCGTCTTCCTGTCACGCGTTGTTGGCTATGTCGTTGATGGCTTTCTACGCAAGGGCGATCAGGAAAGTAGCGGCCCCGGCATTGGCTACATGGTAACCAGTATGGTGTGCGAAGTGGTTTTTGGTATTCTCGCCAGTACAGTGGTCGCTTGGTTCTCGCGCCAGCGTGAATTTCGCGCCGATGCCGGTGCGGCACAGTTAATGCGCTCGCCGGTGCCGATGCAGAACGCCTTGCGTCGCCTCGGTGGCCTGCATACCGAGTCCTTGCCGCAGAACATGGCGGCTTCCGGTATCGCCGGTGGCAGCAAGGGCTGGATGGCGCTGTTTTCAACCCATCCGCCATTGGAAGAGCGGATTGCCGCGCTGAACAAGGTTTGATCAGGAATTTGATGATGGCACACGCTTTGCTAAAACAATGCTCATGAAACGTTTATCCAAACTATTCGCCCTCGCTTGCAGCTTGAGTGCTTCGCTGGCTTTGGCCCAACCGGCTTACGACCTATCGCAGATCGAAAGCATGGCCATGGATTCTAGCCGTGCCGTGCTGGCGGCTCGCGATCAGGTGACGGCGGCGCGTTTCGCCGTTGATAGCGCCGCCGCCTTTCCCAATCCAGAGCTGGAATACCTGGCCGGTACGGCGCGGGCGCGTAGCCCAGGGGGAACGCCGGGCGATGCGCAAAGTGTCACGCTGACGCAGCCGCTCGATATGCCTTGGCGTCGTGCGGCGCGGATCGGCACGGCTGAGGCTAGTCTAGCGGCGACAGCGGCAAGCAGCCGGGCATTCGAAGCCGACCTGCTGGCGCGCTTGCGGGTCCGTTATTTCGATGTCTTGCGTCGTCAGGCTGATCTGAAAAATGCGCGTGAAGACGTCGAGTTAGTGGATAGTGTGCGCTCACGTATTGCCTTGCGGGTGGAGACCGGCGATGCGCCGCGCTTCGAGCTGATCAAGGCCAATGCCGAAGCACTCAACGCCCAGAAGATAGCGCAGGCAGCGGGTTTCCGTGTGGAGCAGGCGCGCTCACTGCTGCGCCAATCGGTTGGTGGCGCCTTGCCAGCTGATTTTGTCCTGACCGGACAACTGGCCAATGTGCCTGATCTGCGGGCGCTCGATGGCATGCGCCAGGAGTTGGGTCAAAACAGCCCTGAATTGGCGCGCGCTCGC
>JBBSCQ010000026.1:0-39625 GCA_038250105.1 Burkholderiales bacterium
GAGCCGACCGAAGCTTATCCGTACAATCCGAACGGTTCGCCGGGCGGTTTGACGGCAGTGACCACCGAAGACGGCCGCTTCACGATCATGATGCCGCACCCGGAACGTGTCTTCCGCAGTGTCCAGATGTCTTGGTATCCAGAAAGCTGGGGCGAAGATTCACCGTGGATGCGGATGTTCCGCAATGCGCGGCGCTGGGTTGGTTAAGCGAAAATAAACAGTAGAAAAAGGCAGCTTACCACTGCCTTTTTCATGTCTGGCTGAGCATTGATTGCTAATACTGAACCGGTGCATCATTATCTAGTGATGGATGACACGACATCCAATACCCAACAACGAGGAGACGATAATGAGAAATTTTTTGTATGGCCTGCTGCTGGTCGCTGGTGTGGCAATTGCTGGTCCGGACGACGCTGCAAAGTTTGATAGCTCGCCACTGGGTGCGCAACAGGCAGTTTATCAGTTCAATTATGAAAAACCGGAAGATGTCTATCAAGGCTTGGGCTACCTGACCAATCATTTGCAAGGGTTGAAGGAGTTTGGCGACCTCAAGAAATCGCATCTGGTGATTGTCGCTCATGGCAATGAATTGCACATGCTGTCCCGTCTGAACCGGGCGGCCTATCCCGATTTTTACGAGAAGCTGAAAGCCCTTACCGATCAGGGCGTGACGATACGAGTATGTCGCAACGCCGCCAAATTCCGGGGCTACAAGGTGGAGGATTTCTACGATCTGGTGACCGTCGTGCCGGCCGCGATGACTGATCTCGCAAAATGGCAAAGCAAAGGCTATACCTACATTTCCGGCAATGTGATTAATCGGAGCAAGCGCAGCGAGTTCTTGGTAAAACACCCGGAAATTCTCGATTAGCGTTTCCGCTTTTGCCGATCCGCTTTGCGCCAGTACTGGAATTCATCCTCGTACACTTCGGTGTCTATTTCCATGACGCGCGTCTGCAACCTGTTTTGCACGTCTGAAACGGCCTTGTTGTAGATCAGCGGGCCGATTTCTTCGAGGAAAAAGCCGAGCAGGCCATTCGCCGTCAAGCTGCCAATTTCTTCCTCCATGTTTTCCTTGAGGTAACGCTGCAGGGAAACCAAGGCTTCTTGGCGGGATCCTTTGCTGATTTCGATGGACATGATTTTAGCTAAAAGGGCAAATTGAAATTCGGAGCTCAGAAAGGGGAAAGCCCCGTACCGGGGGGAGTACGGGGCTTTCAGACGGCTCATTTTAGGAGGGGGAGCTGAGCCGTCTAGGCTGTTGGGGTACAGCGCATGAGTTGCAAGATACCGGGGCTGACTCGCCAACTCAAGTAACGGTTTGCAACAGTCTGTGTCGCTATGTGGTGCGTTTGGGTGCGGGATCGTTAATCTTGGCGAGACACTTTGCTGGCCAATTTGCGCAGAATTTGACGGTTGACCGTAGCATCCCGTTTAATTGTTCAGGTGAGCCCGA
Source organism: Burkholderiales bacterium (assembly GCA_038250105.1). GTDB lineage: Bacteria > Pseudomonadota > Gammaproteobacteria > Burkholderiales > Rhodocyclaceae > Azonexus. Next base: position 1,457 of record JBBSCQ010000026.1, read on the forward strand.
AAGCTGTCGAGCTGTGCGACAAGCTGGTGTGAGGTTTCGTTGAGCTCCGGCAGCAGCAGGTCAGCGCAATCGCCCAGACCGTTGTTGCTGAGTTCGACGATCTCGTTCGCCAGCGCATGAAAGCGGTCGTGAATCGTGTTGAGTTGCCGGAAGTCAGCAGAGGCTTTGTCGGCATCCGGTGCTGAATCAAGGCTGTGGCTCAGCGTGCAGCCACGATGTTCCGACAATGGCATGTCGGCGTAATTGCCACCGGCAAAAGCGTTGAGGAACTGACGCCGCCATTGCGTGTGCATTCGGATGGTGCTGTTGATATCAAGTTCAATCCGCTTCATGGGCATGGCTCCGGGTGAAGGCTGCTGGGCGGGTAGGGTTCCGCTTCTGGCCTTAGTCCGAATTATGCCGCAGGGGCGTTTCGCTGCAAATATCAGCGGTAAATTCAAGACCACTTTGAAATGCGCCGTTAGCTGGCCTGGGGCGGGCCGCTGGCAACTGACGAAATCATCATTACTAATTCCTGCACTGAGGCGATCTGCCTTTGCCTGCGCGCGGTAACCAAGCCGGGCGATAAGGTGACGGTGGAGTCACCGGCCTATTATTTGATGCTGCAGTTGATTGAAACGCTCGGCCTGAAAGCGCTGGAAATTCCGACGGACCCGCGCACCGGCCTATCGGTTGAGGCGTTGGAGTTGGCCGACACGCCACGGCGGTGTTGCTGCCTGCCTGTTAGTGCCGAATGCGAGCAATCCGCTGGGTACGTCTTTTAGCGACGTTGACCGCAGCACGCGGCGTTGCCGTGATTGAGGACGATATTTACGGCGATCTGCATTTTGGCAACCAAAGGCCGTGGCCAATCAAGGCTTTTGATACAACGGGCAACGTCATGTTGTGCTCATCGTTTTCGAAAATTCTCTCGCCGGCGTTACGGATCGGCTTTGTCGCGGCTGCCCGCTACCGTGCTGCCATGCGCCATGCAGAAGACAATCACCAGTGGCGGAACCAACCCGATTACCCAGCATGTACTCGCTGAATATCTCGGGTCGAGCGCCTATGAGCGCCATCTGCGCAATCTGCGCCGCCAATATGAGCGCCAGGTGAATAGCATGCAGGCGGCAGTGAGCCGCTATTTCCCCGCCACAACCCGGCTATCCCAACCGCAGGGCGGCTACGTGCTTTGGGTAGAATTGCCGGAGGCGCTCGATGCCACTGCGTTATATGAGCAAGCAATTGCTGAAAATATGGCCTACGTGCCGGGCGAACTGTTCTCGGCCAGTGGCATGTATCGCAACTGTTTACGCCTAAATTGCGGCAACCCGCATACGCCGGAAATCGAAGATGCGGTGCGTCGTCTTGGCCTGATTATCGCACGCGCCTTATAGCAGTAAATTGAGGTGCCAATCTACGGTATCATTCACCCTTTTGGGGCAAGCCATGTCTTGCCTTTTTGAACGCATTTGAAGGATTTCTCTCCTCATGTTCGACGCAGTCCGCAACAACAAAAAAATCGTCCAGATATTTCTGGCGCTGCTTATCCTGCCTTTTGCCTTCTTTGGCGTTGAGTCCTACGTGCGCAACGTCGGTACCGGTGACGACGTGGCCAAGATTGGCGATATCAAGATTACCCAGCAACAATTCCAGCAAACGCTGCACGATCAGCAGGAGCGTTTGCGTGCCCAGGCGGGCGGGCAGTCGCTTGATCCCAAAATGCTCGACAATCCGGAAGCACGCAAGGCCATTCTTGATGATCTGGTTGACCAGCGCCTGCTAATGCTCGAAGCCAGCAAGAAAAAAATGTTTGTCAGCGACGATGTGATTCGCCGGACGATTGGCAGCATCGACGCCTTCAAGATTGACGGCAAGTTTTCCGCCGAGCGTTACGAAGCGGCATTGCGTGGTCAGGGCATGACACCCGCCGGTTTTGAAGCGCAACTGCGGCAGGATTTGACCCTGCAGCAACTGGCCGGAGCGATTGGTCAATCCGGTTTGATGCCGCGCACGGTGAGCGACCGCGTGCTGGCCATGCAGACCGAGAAACGAGAGATCATGGAATATCGCCTCGGCCTCGACAGCTATCTCGACAAAGTCAAACTGGCCGACGGTGCCGCGAAAAAATTCTACGACGAAAACGCCAAGCAGTTTGAACTGCCGGAGCAGGCCAAAGCCGAATATGTCGTGCTGTCGATGGAAACCATTGGCGCCCAGCTGGCGGTGACCGAGGCTGAAGTCAAAGCCTGGTACGACGGTCACAAGGATAAATTCCTGCAGCCGGAAGAGCGCCGCGCCAGCCATATCCTGATTGCCTCGGAAAAATTGGGCAAGGACAAGGCCAAAGCCAAGGCGGAAGAGGTGTTCAAGGAAGTGCAGAAGAATCCGGCCGGTTTTGCCGATCTGGCCAAGAAAAACTCTGATGATCCAGGTTCTGCCGAAAAGGGCGGTGATCTTGGCTATTTTGGTCGCGGCATGATGGTCAAGCCGTTTGAAGAGGCAACTCTGAAGCTGAAAGAAGGCGAAATTTCCGGCATTGTTGAATCCGATTTCGGTTTCCATATCATCAAGCTGACCGGCATTCATGCCGCCAAGGAAAAACCGCTGGCCGAAGTGAAGGGCGAGATCGAAGCAGAACTGAAGAAGGCCGCCAGCTCCCGCAAGTTTGCCGAAGCCGCCGAAGCGTTCAGCAATACCGTGTATGAGCAATCGGACAGCCTGAAACCGGTCGCCGACAAATTCAAGCTGACCATCAAGCAATCCGACTGGCTGGGGCGTCAAGCCAAGCCGGCGAATGGCCCGCTGGGTAACGAAAAGCTTCTGGCTGCCTTGTTCTCCGAAGATTCAATCAAGAGCAAGCGCAACACCGAATCGGTAGAAATCGCCGCCAATACGCTGGTGGCTGCCCGTATCGTCGAATACAAGCCGGCGGCGTTGCAGCCCTTCGACGGTGTCAAGGCCAATATCGAATCCTTGCTCAAGCGCCAGGAAGCGCAGGCGTTGGCGAAGAGCGATGGCGAGTCAAAACTTGCCGCCGCGAAAAAAGGTGAAGACAAGTTCAACTGGGGTGCTGCGAAGAGCGTCACGCGGATGGACGCCCGCCTGATTCCGCCCGTTGCAGTACCGGCTGTCTTCAAGATCGATACCGCCAAGCTGCCAGCCTATACCGGCGTTGAGTTGCCCGGCACTGGTTATGCCCTTTACAAGTTAAGCAAGGTAGATGCTGGCGACAAGCTGGATGACGCGCGCAAGAAAGCCATGCTGACGCAACTGGGTAATATGAGTGCACAAGAAGAAATGCAACTCTATCTGGCTTCGCTACGCAGTCGTTACAAGGTTGAAATTAATCAGGCCGCGTTGGAGGTTAAAGAAAAGTAAGCACTTTTGTCACACCAGAAAACGGGCCGAGGCCCGTTTTTTTTCGTTTCCAAAATCGCATGCACGAAAAAAAACCGACCGAATTTAATCGGTCGGTTTTTGCCATTTTTGCGGGTCGACCGCAGTGATGAACTTAGGTTGGTAGCGGATCGGCGTTACCTAGCGCGACGGTGTTCATGCCGCCATCGACGTACATGATTTCACCGGTGATGCCGCTGGCCAAGTCGGAGAGCATGAACGCAGCCGCGTTACCAACTTCGTCAATGCTCACATTGCGGCGTAGTGGCGCATTGTGCGAGTTGTAGGACAACAGCTTGCCGAAGTTGCCGATGCCGGAGGCGGCCAGTGTCTTGATCGGGCCGGCCGAAATGGCGTTGGCGCGAATGCCCTGTGGGCCGAGGCAGAAAGCCAGGTAGCGGGTGGCCGCTTCCAGACTTGCTTTGGCCAAACCCATGGTGTTGTAGTTCGGCATGGTGCGCTCGGCGCCGAGGTAGGAGAGCGCCAGCGCGCAACTCTTGCGACCGAGCATCATCGGGCGTGCGGCCTTGACTAGCGCCGGGTAGCTGTACGACGAAATTTCGTGTGCAATGCGGAACGACTCGCGGGTCAAACCGTCAAGGAAGTCACCTTCGATGGATTCGGTCGGGGCGTAGGCGATGGAGTGCACCAGGCCATCCAGACCATCCCAGCTCTTGCCGAGCTGAACGAACAGGTCGTTGATCTGTTCGTCGCTCGCGACATCAAGCGGGAAAACCAGCGTGCTGTCGAATTCCTTGGAAAATTTGTTGATGCGGTCGATAAAGCGTTCGTTCTGGTACGAGAAGGCGAGTTGCGCGCCTTCGCGATGGCAGGCCTTGGCAATGCCATAGGCAATGGAGTGCTTGGAAAGCAGACCGGTGATCAGAATTTTTTTGTCGGCGAGAAAGCCCATTTGTATTCTCCCTAAGGGGTTTAGCCGTAGGATTATAAAGCATCACATGTTCGGATAGGTTGGCCCTTCACCGCCTTGTGGCACAACCCAGTTGATATTTTGCGTTGGATCCTTGATGTCGCAGGTTTTGCAATGGACGCAGTTCTGCGCATTGATCTGCAATCGCGGGTTGTTGCCGCTTTCGTCACGCAGGATTTCATAGACGCCGGCCGGGCAGAAGCGCTGTTCCGGCGCATCGTATTTAGGCAAATTGACTGTGATCGGGATTGCCGGATCTTTCAAGTGCAGGTGGCAGGGCTGATCTTCCTCGTGGTTGGTACTGGAGAGGAAAACGGAAGACAGACGGTCAAAGCTCAAAACACCATCTGGTTTGGGATAGCTGATCAATGGGCATTCGCTGGCCAGCTTCAGTTTGGCGTGGTCCGGCGTTTTGTTGTGCAGGGTCCACGGCGCTTTGCCGCCAAAAATCAGCTGATCGATACCGAACATCAACGAGCCGAACTTCAGCCCTTTGTTGATCCACGGTTTGAAGTTTCGCGCCTGATGCAGTTCTTCATACAGCCAGCTCTTTTTGAAAGTTTCTGGATAAGCCGTAAGTTCATCGCGCTGACGTTCGCCGGCGAGGGCAGCGAAGCAGGATTCCGCCGCCAGCATGCCGGACTTGATAGCACAATGTGAACCCTTGATCCGGGCGGCGTTGAGGAAGCCGGCATCGTCGCCAACCAGCACGCCGCCAGGGAAAGTCAGCTTGGGCAAGGACTGCAGGCCGCCGGCAGATAATGCGCGGGCGCCATAGGCAATGCGTTTGCCGCCTTCGAGGAAGCTACGGATATTGGGATGCGTTTTGAAGCGCTGGAATTCCTCAAAGGGCGACAAATGCGGGTTGCTGTAGCCAAGGCCGACGACGAAACCGACGGCGACCTGATTGTTTTCCAGGTGGTAAAGGAAGCCGCCGCCGTAGGTGTCTGATTCCATCGGCCAGCCGCCACTATGGATGACCAGGCCGAGTTGGTGTTTTTCCGGGGTGATTTCCCAGAGTTCCTTAAGGCCGATGCCATAGGTTTGCGGATCGACACCATCGCGTAGATTGAACTGCGCTTCGAGCTGCTTGCCGAGGTGGCCGCGACAGCCTTCGGCAAAGAAGGTGTATTTGCCGTGCAGTTCCATGCCCATCTGAAAGTTCGGGCCTTCCGAGCCGTCGTGAAGGCGGCCCATGTCGCCGGTAGCGACGCCTTTAACTGCGCCTTGCTCATCGAAAAGCACTTCGGAACCGGCAAAGCCCGGGTAGATTTCAACGCCCAGCGCTTCCGCCTGTTCACCCAGCCAGCGGCATAAGTTACCGAGCGAAATGACGTAATTACCTTCATTGTGAAAACAGTTCGGTAGCAGGCTGTTCGGTATTTTGGTGGCGCCGGTTTCAGAAAGAATGAAGAAACGATCTTCGGAGACGGGCGCGTTCAGCGGGGCGCCATCTTCTTTCCAGTTGGGCAGCAATTCATTGATGGCGCGCGGGTCCATCACCGCGCCGGAGAGAATGTGGGCGCCGATTTCAGCGCCTTTCTCAATCAGGCAAACGCCAATTTCTGTACCTTTTTCCAAAGCGAGTTGTTTTAGCCGGATGGCTGAGGCCAGCCCGGCCGGACCGCCGCCAACGATGACGACGTCGAATTCCATGGCTTCGCGTTCCATGATGTCTCCTTGTTTTATTGTGACGTTATATTCAATACGGTACAGTATGGAAAAGCATTGATCAACCCCTCTGAGATACTAGGAATATGGAACATAAAAAAAAACTGATTCACGTGACCAAAATGCCCATTCGCTGGGGCGATATGGATGCCTACGGCCACGTCAACAATACCGTTTATTTTCGCTATATGGAGCAGGCGCGGGTCGAGTGGCTGGAAGAGTTGAAAATTGAGGTGCGTCCCGGTGGACTTGGCCCAGTCATCATCAATGCTAGTTGCACCTTTCTGATTCCGCTGAATTATCCGGGGATGGTCGAGGTGCGGACCTTTGCCGGTCATCCCGGGCGATCCAGTGTGCAGACTTATGTTGAAATGCGCATCGAAGGCGACGACACGTTGTATGCCGAAGGGGCCGCCAAGGTGGTCTGGATGGATACGCAGACCGGTAAATCAGCGCCGATTCCCGATCACGTGCGGGCAACGCTCGAAGACCAGTAAAGCTCGGGTAAACTGCGGCTTATGAGCCAAAGAAAAATCTGGGAAAAACTCCTTTCCGCCGAGCGTCTGGGGGCTGGCAAAGCGCCGGGAACGCCTGAGCGTACCGCCTTCCAGCAGGATTACGACCGCATTGTCTTCACCTCCGCCTTCCGGCGGATGAAGGACAAGACGCAGGTTTTCCCGCTCTCGAAGAGCGACTACGTGCGGACGCGTCTGACCCATAGCCTCGAAGCCAGTTGCGTTGGCCGTTCGTTGGGGGCTGTGGTGGGGCGTGAAATCATCGCCCGCCATGGCTTGCAGCATGTTGAGTCGGGTGATTTCGGCGCCATCGTCGCGGCTGCCTGTCTGGCCCACGACATCGGCAACCCGCCTTTTGGTCATGCTGGTGAAGATGCCATTCGCGAATGGTTTTGTTCCTCTGGCCTGCTTCAGCGCCATCCTTTCACACCGGCTCAGCGGGCAGACTTTGAGCGTTACGAAGGTAATGCCCAAGGCTTCCGTATTGTCACCCGCCTGCAAAACCCGGCTAATCCCGGGCTGCAACTGACCAGTGCGGTGCTGGCGACCTTCACCAAATACCCGCGCCCTTCGCAGCTTGATGTGGAACTGGACGGTAAGAGCGGCAAGAAATTCGGCTTCTTCCAGAACGATGCCGAGGCTTTCCAGCAAGTGGCGCGGTCGACTGGTCTGGTTGAACGAATTCCCGGTACCGCCTGGCGCCGCCATCCGCTGGCTTTTCTCGTTGAAGTGGCAGACGACACCTGTTATTTGATCGTCGATCTCGAAGACGCGGCCAAACTCGGTTTTGTGCCATATCGCGATGCAGAATGCCTGTTGGCCGATCTGGCCGGCAATACGGTGAGTGGCCGGCGTCTGGATCGTTTGCAAGACCCGAAGGAACGCCTCGAATACCTGCGCGCCAAAGCCATCGGCTGCCTGCTGGAAAGCGCCGCTGCCGTCTTCCTCGAAAATGAGGTGGCGATTCTTGAGGGCAGGTTTGATGATGAATTGCTGGCTCAGTCACCGATTGCCCATCCCTTGCAGGCGGTGCAGAAACTGGCCAAGGAAACCATCTACAACGCCCGGCCGGCGCTGGAGATTGAAACGGCGGGCTTTGAGGTGCTCGGCGCCTTGCTCGGTTTGTTCACCAATGCGGTCGAAGCGGGCGCCGGGCATGCACGATTTACGACGCGCGAACGCATGTTGCTCAAATTGCTGCCAGTCCAGTTCCTCGGTCATGGTGGCGAACCGAATCCGGACCCTTATATTCGTTTGCTACAAGTCGCCGATTTTGTTGCCGGAATGACTGATTCCTACGCCGTCGATATGTACCGCAAGCTGAAAGGCTTCACGCTGCCGAGCTAAGCCGCGGCTGATTTATTGATCAGCGTGCCTGACGAAACGTCAGGTTGAGGCGGCAGGCGCCGGTCAACGGATGCTCGCCCCCCTTGAGCGCCAAAACACCGTGATAGCGCAGGCGATCAATGCCGCCCCAGACGACGACATCGCCATGCGTCAAGGAAGTACGACGCACCGGGTCGCTGCGCTGCAAGCCGCCGAATTGGAATGTTACCGGCAAACCGAGCGAGACGGAAACGATAGGCTGGGTCAGATCGCGCTCATTCTTGTCCTGATGCAGCGACATGTGAGCGCCGATTTCATAACGATTGATCAGGCAGGCATCCGGCACGAAATCGGCAAAGCCGGCCTCGACAGCGGCTGTCGCGGCGAGTTGCTCGAAGCTGGGCGGCATCGCTGGCCAAGGCCGGCCGCTGGCCGGATCGACCGCCTGATAACGGTAACCCGCCTGGTCAGTCACCCAGCCAAACTCGCCGCAATTGCTCATCGCCACCGACATGCGAAAACCGCCGGGTGTTTCCATGTGGCGAAATGGCGCCTGAGCGACGATCTGCTGAATTTCTGCGAACAGGTTTTCGGCCTCACGACAGGCAAAGGCGCGCAAGACAACGGCCCCTGACCCCAACGGTTCACGCCATTGACTTGTGCCACCCGCATCGGCTAGCAAGTCGTTGTTCAAGAAAGGGCTACTTGATTGAATTGGGCATCAGGCACGGCGGTATTTGCTCGGTTCATCCTCGTTCCCCTTGGCATGCTGCGGTCAACCCCAAAATTAGACCGTTTTTGTAGTCACCAAGCCATTTTTTTTGAGCGAAAAGATTGATGAAATTTTTTTTGGCTAGCCATAATTAACCATAACCTTTGACCTATATCAACCGTTAATAAATTGACCGGGCTAAGATTCGGCACCGAATTGCTTCCAGCTCAAAGAATGCGTCATGGCCAAGTAATCCGGCCGGGGCATTCGCTTCTATGTCACTGGTTGTATTAACAAAGGAAACAGTGGAAATATGGCTTCTGATTTAGAAAACAAGCGAGCGCCATTTGTTGTGGAATGGCGTGATGCGTTCAAGGTAAATATTCCCCAGGTTGATCAAGAACACCACCGGCTTTTCGACCTGATAAAAGCCTTGAACTTGGAAACGGTCGAGCAAACGGTGGATGAATTGCTCGAATATGTTGTCACGCACTTTTCCAATGAACAGGCGTTGATGGAGAAAAGCGGCTATCCGGCATTCGAGGCGCATTTAAAACTCCATGAGGAGTTTGGCGCACACGTGGCTGAATTTATGGGCAGTGGCGACGAGTGGAGCGAGGAGCGCGTGCATGAAATCCGCCGCTTTCTGAACAAGTGGCTGATTGGCCACATCATGACGCACGATCTGCGTTTTGGCCGGTGGTATGCCGACAATCACAGTACTGTCGCGCCCGTCATTGAGGCCAGCTCGGTGAAACGGGGATTTCTGGCTCGTTTGTTTGGACGAAAATGAAATCTGGTTCCACTTGGGTTGTTTTGAATTTCCAAGGGAAACGTTAGAACTGCTGTATTTGAAGTATCCGGTGAGCGATCTGCCAGACGGCGTGTCAGGTATTTAAGATCGCCCCTTTTTTTGAATGCTGCGGTCAACTCTGGTTTTTGGCCTTTTTTGACGGTTGACCGTAGTAATACCGATTTCCTTGATCTTTCGCGATCAAGGCGCAAAAGGTCATTTGCCATTGAGTAAAAGGCGCTCAATTACCCAGCCGGCGCGTGTATATTCCGCCCTCGGCCGAGGTGCTCCCGCACTTCGATTTCCCACCATTTTATTGCCGTGCTGATCTCAATGGATTTGCCACGGCCACCAACCCATGCCGCTACAAAACATTATCCCCGCCAATTACTCGACCCAACTTGCCGAAAAAATTGCGCTGTTCAAGAACGATTTCGCCGAGTTTTCGACCGCCGAGCCTGACGTTGCCAGTTCAGAAGCGCTGCATTACCGCTTGCGCGCCGAGTTTCACGTTATGCACTTCGGTAACCGCATGGAGTACGCCATGTTTGGCCCGGCCAACCCGAAGCAGCCCGTGGTGATTGAGGCTTTTCCGGTGGTGGCGGAGGCGATTTACAACGTCATGCCGCGCCTGCGTGAGTTGTTGCACGCCAGCAATACGCTGCGGGATCGTTTGTTCCAGATCGATTTTTTGTCGACAATGAGCGGTCAGTTGATGATTACGCTGATCTATCGCCAGCCGATTGGCCCGCGTTGGGAGGCTGCGGCGCAGGGCTTGGCGGCAGAGCTGAATGCACAAGTCATCGGCCGAAGCCGGGGGCGGAAATTGGTCGTCGAGCGCGACTGGCTGCTTGAAGCGTTTGAATTGAATGGCCGCCAGTTGCGCTACCAGCAAATCGAAGCCAGCTTTACCCAGCCGAACGGCGGCGTAAATCGAAAAATGCTGGCTTGGGCTTGCCATCAGGCGACTGGCCTGGGTGGCGACTTGCTTGAACTGTATTGTGGCAACGGCAATTTCACCGTGGCGCTGGCGCCGCTGTTTAATCGTGTGCTGGCCACTGAAGTCTCCAAATCCTCCGTGCGGGCGGCGGAATACAACCTTGCCGCCAACGGCCTGGAAAATGTCGCCGTCGTTCGTCTTTCCAGCGAAGAGATTAGCGCCGCCATCGCCAGAACCAAAAGCTTCATCCAGTTGAAGAACTTCGATCTGGGTCAGTACCGTTTTTCAACGCTATTCGTTGATCCGCCGCGTAGTGGACTCGACGCCCAAACGCTCGAATTTGCCCGGGGTTTTGATCACATCATCTACATTTCATGCAACCAGCAAACCCTGCGCGAAAATGTGCTTGCCTTGCAGGCGACCCACGAAATTGCGGCGACGGCGGTGTTCGACCAATTCCCCTACACGCCGCATCTGGAATGTGGGCTGCTGCTGAACCGGCGCCTGTGAGCGCCGGCAGCTAAAAGCCTGCTTTAAAACCTGCTGCTCAATCAAACGTGACTGAGTAATTCCGCCTTTTTGGTGGCGAATTCACGCTCGGTCAATACGCCTTTTTGCCACAAATCAGCCAAGCGCTCGATCTTGGCGAAGACATCCCCGTCGAAGTGTCCGGGCGGCGCCGAGGGCACTTCGATAATCGGCGATGGCTGGAAGGCTGGTTGCTGGAAGGCAACTGGCTGGGGTTGCTGCTGCGGGGCAGGCTGCTGTGGGGCGTAGCCATTAATGCTGACCACCGGCAGACTGCTGACATTGACCACGCCATATTGACTGTTAAAAGTCATCGAATCATTGCCGCCCTGTTGCTGCGAAACACCGCCGATAGAGTGATCCAGCGTGTCGTACACCGTCATCTGACCATTCAATTCAACGGCCAGCCGGCTGCTACCGGGGAAAACTGCGTAGCGCACATTGTTTTGCGCCCCGGTTGAGGCGGGCGAGCCAAGGTCGCCCGGCCACCACTGGCCGGCAGCGGCTGCGGAAACAAACAGGCTGCCGTTGGTGTTGTTCGAAGACTGATATTGCGCCTGGTTAGTGCTGGGCTGGAAATAAGCCGGCTGATTCATCAACTGGTTGGAAATCTCGACGCACAGGCCATCGACCTTTGACTTCAAGCCGTAATTGAACATGTCGCCGACCATGGTCATGCCGCCCTGCATCCATTGGCCGGAACCACCGAGGTCAGGGTGACTGAATTGCGCCATCGTGCCGTTGCCATTCATGACGGCATAAACCATGGTGATGACGGCATCGTTGCTAACGCCGTAACGCTGCGCCAAATCCTGAATGAACTGCTGACCTTGTGGTGTGAACTGCTGCATTACTTGCTCCTGACTGGCTTGCATTAAAAAGCAGAAACCCTGCGCCAGCTCGCAGTCAGTCTCCGGTTATGCGAAGCGGACGGGGCCATAAGTTAGGGCTTGTCCAGCTTCCGTTTTGCCCGGGTTTTTCGGGTAAACATCTACATTATAGGGGGCAGAAAACCTCGCCATAGCGTGTTTTCAAGCAATATTTGATGATGCGCGGGAATGGTGCGCTGGCAAGTTGGAAAACCCACTATTGGGGCACATTTCCGCCCCAAAATCGGGCGGAAATGTCTGTTTTGCCGCCGCTTGGCTAAGCCCGGCCGCGTCCCTTCCAGGATGTCTGGCAGGTTTTCTGGAAATAGCGCAGCGCCCGATCCATGTGGCTATCCGGCATTTCCGGGTCAGTGTCGGCGAGCTGAGTTTCGGCTTCCGGCCGCAGATCTTCATGCCAGAGATCCTTCAGGTCGTCGCGCATTTCATGCGGCGCTTGGGCGTCGATATAGTCGATGACTGCGGCCGAATTGAAGCCGGATTTCCGGAAGGACTGGATGATTTCCTTGGCTTCGCGTTGCAAGGCGCTAGCCTTGGGGGCGAAACCGGTGGCGACGAAGAGGAAAATGGTCGCGACGACGCAGGGGTCATCGCCATCGCCCTTGGTGACGCGGTGCCATTCCTTGGCGACCAATTGATCGTATTCGCCGATCTCTTCGCCGATGCTTTCATTAACAAAGTAATCACCGGCGGTTTCGCCGTGCAGCAGCGCATCGGCGCTTTTGTCGTTGGCGCGCAGGGCCGGGATGACCGCGCTGACAAACTTGCTCATCGCTTCTCGGGTGGCGCTCTGAAAGTCTTCCGGACCATTGACCAAGAAGGCATTGAGGCGCGCTTCATCAAGTTTTGCGGTTTTTTTTCTGGCGGCTTGCAACAGTTTGGCCAAGCCAGTTCGCCCCGGAATCTCCAGTGCTGCTTCCTTGATGAAAAGGACCAGCAAGGCGCTGCGGATGACCGTGTCGGCAACGACGGAATCGAGGTCATCCTTGCTCAGGCCGAGCTTCTTGCCGAGCCAGCTGGCCAGGCCAATCTGCTGTTGGCAGGCGGCGCGCAGCTCGCGTTCATCGCGGTATTGCTTGATCGTCAGCGGCGCGGCAAAGGTTTTGTCGTTGAGGAAATTTTTCTGATCCTCCGGCAAGGCGTTGTAGCCGCCAATCAGCGTGCTGTCCGGCATGGCGTGGAGCATTTTCAGCAGATCAGAACCGCCTTTGGAGAGCGACAGGAAAGACTTGTCACGCAAAGCCAGTGCCGCCCGCTGCAGATCGCCGCCGGCGCTTTCTTCAAGGTACAAGCTGACCAGATTAACCATGCGTTCGCGGGCATTTTCCAGATCGGTACGCAAATGGGCGGTGCCGAAATGGTTGGCGATCTGGACGATGCCTTTCGGGCCATCTTCACGAATGCTGTCGAGCCGGCTGGCCGAAAGGATGCCCTCTTGCAGGCCAAAGCGGAGTGCCTTTTCCAGGTACGGGCGGCGGTCGACCGTAGCAATGGCGCTAGTTGCGTGAGCCATAAACTTCCTTGCTTAGGGAGGCGCTGATAAATTCGTCATCCCCGCGCAGGCGGGGATCCAGCACCTTGTTATTCCTGGGTTCCCGCCTACGCGGGAACGACAAAACTGATTTAATCAGTAGCTACTTAGATCGCCGATTCTTCGAGCTCGCCCGGCTTGTTTTTCTCGGTCGGCGGCGCTTGCAGGGCTTGTTCGGCCAATTGAGCAAAGCGTTGCATGCGATCGCGTAGCAGAATGATCACCTGCTCAAAAATATCGGGAAGCTGGTGACGCAAGACCCAGGCGGTTTCCATCCAGTCGCCGTCGGAGGCTTCGGCTCGCGAAATGCGCGGCTGGGTGTCGGAGATGGAGTTGCCCAGATTCAGCGCCTCGTCGATTTCGTCTACCTTCTCAGCCAGCCAGGTGATCGATTTGTTTTCCATCGACGATTCCGGCCCGGCTTCGGTGAATTCCCCGGACATGGCGAAGTGCAGGACTTCTTCAAAGCGCTCGGCAAAGTAATTGGCGAAGGTTTCGTAGCCACCATCAATCTCGCCGATCGCTTCGAGGTATTCGCTGGCCAAGTCACCGTTGGCGTGCACCACGGCATTAATCATGCCGCGCAGGGCTTCATGCGTGCGGTCGCGGTATTTCTGCTCAAGAATGACGGCGCGGGCAAATTGCTCCGGCGAAACGACCATGTTGATGACCGATTCCCGCGAGGAATCGAACTCGCGCATCATCGCCAGCAGGTCTTTCGGCGGGATTTCATCGAGGATGGCGACCAGGGCAGCATCACCTTCTTCGTCGGCAATGGCGACGAGAGCATGCTCAGCGCCGGCCACATCGCCAGCGAGAATCAGTTTGATAGCTTCTTGAACGACGGGGTGAGTCATGCAACTTCCTTTAAATGCTTGAATGCTTTAATCCACATCGGGTAAGACGGAAATGGTTCGACGAACGAGCCAACGATCAACGATCCAGCGAATCGAATCCTTGTTTCGACATCCAGTCGGCACCGTCCTCTGAAAGATCGCCACTCTCCTCATCTTCCTCGTCATCCGAGTCGTGTTTTTCCGATTCCTCGTGCGCGGCGGCGTGGATATTGCCGGTGTCCTTGAGGCGGAGGAACTCAAGCCCGACGGTGGTGACCAGGAAGGTATCGCCACCTTCTTCGCGCAAGGCCGCTTCGATTAGCGGCTTGGCCCAGTCGGCAATGCTCAGCGAGCCTTTGACGACGTTCCATTGCGGGAAATGCGGGTGACCAGGTTCGTTGGTCACGGCGCGCAGGAGCAGGGCAGAATCCTTGAAGCCAAAAGCTTCGTAGAAGGCGACAGCGACCATTTCCGGAGCGAATTCAATCATTGGCAGGATGGCATGAATCTCGTCGCGTTTTTCCTTGAGACGCGATTGCAGCACGGTTTTTCCGGCGGAATCGCTGACCAGATCATCAATTTCGCTGGCGTAGGTTTCCGAGAGTTCGGCAAAGAAGCGGGATTTTTTCATGAGCTAACAACATCCGAGAGATAAGTTTTCCAGATGTCCTGGGCAACCAATTGTGGGTCATCGATCAGGCTACGGCGACGGTTGTCGTCATAAGCCTTGCGGCGGGTTTCGTCGGACAGCACCTCGTAGGCTTCCTGAACTTCACGGAAGCGGGTAGCGGCGTCCGGCGACGGGTTTTTGTCCGGGTGATACTGGTTTGCCTTTTTGCGGTAGGAGGATTTGATCACCTCCGGTGTCGCACCGGGCGAAACGCCCAGAATGGCGTAATGGCTTTTCACGAGTTATTCCTTACTACTTGAACTGCGGTCAACGGCCAAAAGAGAGGTATTTTCTTGGCCGCTGGTACTCGGTACTTTGATCTCGAAAGGGAGGCGACGTTCATCGGCAACGCGTAGCATGAGCAAGCGGATTGCATCGGAAATCGACAAACCCATAGCGCCCAGCGCTTCGGCGGCGCGTTCTTTAGTGTTTGTATCGATGCGCGCGCGAACATAAGTGTCAGCAGTGCTCATGGCGTCGCTCCTTGAAACCTGAATTGAGGGCGATATTGTAGTCACACTGCGACTACGGATCAAGTTGTGTTTGTTGCTTTAAGCTTGGCGGATAAGCCAATTGAATGTTTGACCCTGGTGGTTGAAATTCCTCAGATAGTCCTTATCTATCTGGTATCAAAAAATGCGTCTCCGGAGATTGATTGTGCGACTCGATAAATTCACTACCAAATTTCAGCAAGCCTTGTCTGATGCGCAAAGTTTGGCCGTCGGCGGCGACCAGCAGTTTATTGAACCGCAGCACATGTTGCTGGCGCTGATCAATCAGGAGGATGGCGGCACGACCTCGCTGCTGGCTCGCGCCGGGGTCAATGTGCCGGGTTTGCGTAACGATCTGGAGGCGGCGATCAAGCGCTTGCCGCAGGTTTCCGGCCATGGTGGCGATGTTTCGGTCGGGCGTGATCTGGGCAATCTGTTCAACCTGACTGACAAGGAAGCGCAGAAGCGCGGCGACCAGTTTATTGCCAGCGAAATGTTCTTGCTTGCCTTGTGCGACGACAAGAACGAAACGGCGCGCATTGCCAAGCAGCATGGTCTCAGCCGGCGCTCGCTGGAAGCCGCGATCATGGCCGTGCGTGGTGGCCAGGGCGTTGATTCGCAGGAGGCCGAAGGGCAGCGCGAAGCTTTGAATAAATATTGTATCGACCTCACCGAACGGGCGGCGCAGGGCAAGCTCGACCCAGTGATTGGGCGCGATGACGAGATTCGTCGCGCCATGCAGATCCTGCAGCGTCGGACCAAGAATAATCCGGTGTTGATCGGCGAGCCTGGTGTCGGCAAGACGGCTATCGTTGAAGGTTTGGCCCAGCGCATTGTCAATGGCGAGGTGCCGGATACGTTGAAGGGCAAGAAGGTGCTGGTGCTGGATATGGCCGGTTTGCTGGCCGGGGCGAAGTATCGCGGCGAGTTTGAGGAGCGGCTGAAAGCAGTGCTCAAGGAAGTCTCGCTGGAAGAAGGCAGGATCATCCTCTTCATCGACGAACTGCATACCATGGTGGGTGCGGGCAAGGCGGAAGGCGCGATTGACGCGGGCAATATGCTGAAACCGGCGCTGGCGCGTGGCGAGTTGCATTGCATCGGGGCGACGACGCTGGATGAATACCGCAAGTACATCGAGAAGGATGCCGCGCTGGAACGCCGCTTCCAGAAAGTGCTGGTCGAGGAGCCGAGTGTGGAATCGACCATCGCTATCCTGCGTGGCTTGCAGGAGAAATACGAACTGCACCACGGCGTCGATATTACTGACCCGGCCATCGTCGCGGCGGCGGAGTTGTCGCACCGCTACATTACTGACCGCTTCCTGCCGGATAAGGCGATTGATTTGATCGACGAAGCGGCGGCGCGCATCAAGATGGAAATTGATTCGAAGCCGGAAGTGATGGACAAGCTTGAGCGCCGGATGATCCAGCTGAAGATTGAGCGCGAGGCGGTGAAGCGCGAGAAGGATGAAGCCTCGAAGAAGCGGCTGGGCTTGATTGAGGAGGAGTTGGTCAAGTTGCAGAAAGAGTATTCAGATCTTGAAGAAATCTGGAAAGCCGAGAAATCCGCTGTGCTCGGTTCGGCCCATATCAAGGAAGAAATTGATCGAGTCAAGGCCGAGATCACGCGCCTGCAACGCGAAGGCAAGCTCGACAAGGTGGCTGAGTTGCAATATGGCGAGCTGCCGAAACTCGACGAGAAATTGAAGGCGGCTGAGGCTGCAATGAATGCCGAGACTGGTGCTGGGCAGAAGAACAAACTGCTGCGCACACAGGTGGGTGCCGAGGAAATTGCCGAGGTGGTTTCGCGGGCGACGGGCATCCCGGTTAGCAAAATGATGCAGGGCGAGCGCGAAAAATTGTTGAAGATGGAAGAGCGAATTCACAAACGTGTCGTCGGGCAGGATGAAGCGGTGCGTCTGGTGGCCGATGCCATCCGTCGTTCCCGTGCGGGTTTGTCTGATCCGAATCGTCCGTATGGCTCCTTCCTCTTCCTTGGCCCAACTGGCGTTGGCAAGACCGAACTGTGCAAGGCGCTGGCCGAGTTCATGTTTGATAGTGAGGATCACCTGATCCGCATCGATATGAGCGAGTTCATGGAGCGCCATTCGGTGGCCCGCCTGATCGGCGCGCCACCGGGCTATGTCGGCTATGAAGAGGGCGGTTACCTGACTGAAGCGGTGCGGCGTAAACCGTATTCGGTGATTCTGCTCGATGAAGTCGAAAAGGCGCATCCGGATGTCTTCAACGTCCTGCTGCAGGTGCTGGACGATGGCCGGATGACAGATGGTCAGGGGCGTACGGTCGACTTCAAAAATACGGTAATTGTCATGACCTCGAATCTTGGTAGCCAGATGATTCAGCAGATGGCTGGCGACGACTATGGCGTGATCAAGATGGCGGTGATGGGCGAGGTGAAAACCTACTTCCGGCCGGAGTTCGTCAATCGGATCGACGAAGTGGTGGTCTTCCACAGCCTCGACGAGAAGCACATTGCTGGCATTGCCAAGATTCAGCTCGGTTATCTGGAAAAACGTTTGGCCCATCTCGAAATGGGGCTGGTCGTCGAAGACAGCGCCTTGGCAGAGCTGGCTATGGCTGGGTTCGACCCGGTGTTTGGCGCGCGGCCGTTGAAGCGCGCTATCCAGCAGCAGATTGAAAACCCGTTGGCCAAGGCCATCCTTGAAGGCAAATTTGCTGCCAAGGACGTCATCCGTGTTAGTTGCCCGCCGGAAACCGGCGGCATCATGCGCTTTGCCAAATAAGGACTTCGCAGCTTGGCAGCAAGCCCGTTACGACGAGCTTGCTGCCCCCGACAGTTGGCTTGGGCTAATTGGCCTGTTCTGGCTGGAGCCAGGCGTCAATTCGGTGGGCAATGCGGCCGATGCCTCGGTCAAGTTGCCCTCCGGCCCGGCGCATCTGGGCGATCTGCTTTGGGAAGATGGGCGCGTTTTCTGGCAGCCTGTTGGGGCGATGGGTGTCGAACTGGAGACGGATCAGGCCGGCAAGCCGACTACGGTCGACTGCGAAAATTTGGCATTTTTTGTCGTCGACCGCGACGGTCGGTTGGCGGTTCGCTTGCGCGACCGACATTGGGCAACGCGCCAGCCTTTTGCTGGCCTCGACTATTTCCCTTTCGATCCAGCTTGGCAAATCGAAGCGGCATGGCAAGCTATCTCGCCGCCGCTGAGTATGGAAGTACCAAATGTCTCGGGCGATTTGAAAACTGTCGAAGTCGCGTATCAGGCGGTTTTCACGGTGGACGGAAAAACCGTCACGCTATTGCCGATGGCGGTGGGTGAGAGCGAAGTTTTCTTTGTTTTTCGTGATCGCACCAGCGGTAAGGAAACTTATGGTGCGGGGCGATTTTTGAAAACCAGTGCTGCGACCATAGAAACAACGGCTGGCCCTGGGGGCGATGGCAAAATCAGCCTCGATTTCAACCGCGCTTATAACCCGCCTTGCGCCTTTACGTCGTTTGCTACTTGCCCTTTGCCGCCGCCGGAAAACTGGTTGCCGTTCCCCATTGCTGCAGGTGAGCGCAAGTGGCTGACTGGCCACTGAATGTTTCTGACTGTTTCAGTGCAGCCTTGAAGCGCCGGGTAGATTAAAATCCGGCCGATGTTTGTTCAGGAAAACCCTCGCCTATCGCCATCGCTCACCCTGGCAATCGTCTTTTCACTGCTTTTGCATGGCGTGATCATTTTCTATCCACGGCAGTCGCCAGAAAGCCAGGAGCGCCCCTCCGGGCGAATTGAGGCCTCGCTGGCGCCGCGTCGAGAGCCTGCCAAGGTCGTTCCGCCACCGGCTGCTACTACGCCGGCTCGCCAAGCCCCGGCCAAAGCCCCGGTGCGGAAAAAAATTCTGGCCGTTGATCAAGCGAAAAGTAAAACCTCCGTACCGCCAACGCCCAAATGGTCGGTGGCGCAAAAAGAAGAGATGAACCAGTTCCTCCGTGAATTGGAGGTGCCGAGCAAACCAGCGCCCACTTTGGCGCAACGTTCGCTGGCCATGGCAAGGGAGTATGCGCGGGAGCAGGCCAGCCAAAACGAACCCGGTGATGAGGTGATCGAGCGTTTGCCCAATAGCCCGCCGGTGGATGCCTTTAGCCTTGAAATGTATCTCGATGCGCTGGTCAAAAAGCTCAACCGCAGCGCCGGCTTCGTTAAAAATGACCCACGCAGCAAGGGGGTTAAGGCCGCGCTGGTGCAGGTTCGCTTGAAACCGGACGGCTCATTGCTCAGCTTCAATGTGCTCAATGCGGCCGATCAGCAGGCAGAAATTTCCTTCATCAAATCGGTCGTCGAGCAGGCCGTGCCTTTCGCCGCATTCCCACCGGACTTACGAAAATCGGCACGTTCACTGACCATGATGATTTGCATCCGACCACCGAGCTTGAGCGGTGGTGTCGGCTTTACCCGCAGCCCGCAAGGCAGGTGTTAGCTCTTCGACTGAATCTGTAGCCCGATTAATTTGGGTGATTGACTGTCCGGGGTTGCTGGTATTTTGCCAAGTTCAACCGAGAAAGAGAAAATACTTCCTTCGCCAAGTCGGCTACTGACGTGAATTTCACCACCCATCAAATTGACCAGACGTTTGGCAATTGCCAAACCCAGACCGGCGCCGCCATATTGCCGTGTCGATGAGTTATCGACCTGTTCAAAGAGGTGAAAAATTCGCTCCATTGCCTTCTCGGGAATCCCGATACCGCTATCTTTGACCTCGATTTTTACAATCAACGACTCAGGCGTTTCCTGCTGTATTTCTGCATTGACATGAATGCCACCGCTTTCGGTAAATTTGATCGCGTTACTTATCAGAACGAGCAAAACCTGTTTCAGACGTCGTGGGTTGCCGAGCAGGTTTCTACCTAATAGGGCCGGGTTTGCCTTGAGGTGAAGCGGTAGGCCTTTACGCGTTGCATTGTCGAGCAGCTGTTCATAAAGCGCTGCGAAAACGCTGCCGATTTTGAATGGCATCTGTTCAAGAGAGAGCATTTCATTGTCAATTTCAGCTAACTCAAGGGTGTTGTTGATTAGTCCGAGCAGGTTGTTTGCCGCCACTTCCAGCTTGTCGATGCGGTTTGCCCGGGTCGCCTTGTCTTCGGTATTCCTGAGCAGATAGGCCATACCGAAAATCCCGTTCATCGGTGTCCGGAACTCATGGCTCATGTTTGAAAGAAAGGCGGCTTTGGCGCGGTTGGCGGTCTCGGCCGCGTCTTTTGCAAGGGAAAGCTGAAGAGTTCGTTCGGCCACCATTTCCTCAAGATGGTCGCGGTAGCGAGCCAGTTCCTGATGCGCCCGGACGACCTTGCGTTGAGCTTCAGCAAGGTTGTTGTTCAGGTTGAGGACGGCATTTTGCAGCTTGTAGAGTTGCTCGACGTCGTGTTCGGCAATAAACAAAAAGTGTTCGCCATCACGGCTGAAACGGCCCTGCAGGCTGTAATTTGTCCCACTAAATGTACCAATGGTGAAGGTGCCGGTAAAGCTGGTGGTGGTGGTGGTGGCGACAAGATCAGCGAATCGCGGCTGAATAAATACATCGGAAATGTACCGAGCCACACTTGTCAGTTCGGTCGAATCGCCCAATAGGTGGCGAAAGCCGCGATTGGCGGCGAGCAACTCTCCCGTCTTCCCGATCCGGGCAACTGCAATGGCTAGAGAGTCGAGCCGGAGCGGATCAATCTGATCGGTAATTGCGTTGCCTGATGGATTATGTGGCAGTTCGATCGGCATAGTTGAATGCGGAGGTAGCGTCATGAGTGTAGGCATCACCGCCCAGGCTGGCGGCCAGTGGTTGAAAACGATTGATTGCCAAACCGCCAAGAATAACCGATGGGCGCGCCATACCAAAGCGCTCGCGAATCGCTTTGATGGTTTCCCGGGCTGCATTTAACTGGTGCGGGAAGGCGATGGAGAGTCCGAGTAGGTCTGGTTTCCAGTCATTAGTCTGTTCCAGCAGCGCACGGATTGGCACATTGGCCCCGAGAAACTGGACATCCCAACCGCGTAATTCAAAAGCATCCGACACCATACGCAGGCCAACGGCGTGATGGTTTCCCTCGACGCAGGCAAAAAGCGCTTTCTGGCCATTAGCTGATGGCAAGCAGACGCGGCTAAAGGCATTCGCCATGACAGTTTGCGCTGTTGCCGTTGCCAAATGTTCCTGGGCCACCGAAACAAGGTTGCTCTGCCATTTTTCGCCAATGTTGTACAAAGCGCTTTGAATCAGACAGACATCGATCTCGATAATCGAGTGACCGGCATCCTGCAGATTATTAACAATTGTTTGCGCTGCCCGATAGTCGCCCTGTAATAAAGTATTTTCCAGCTGACTTTGATGTTGCTCCAGCGCCTCATTGTTGCCGGGAGTGATCACTGGCATGGGCTCTTGCCGCTGGCCAAGCTGGGTTGAAGCAATTGTCAGTGCCTTGGCAATAATTTGGCCATCTGGTCCAGGAATGGTTTCGAGAAAATACTCGCCGAGCCAGATGAGTGATTGCGGAAGATGTGTGCTCGGGATGTTTCGACTGGCCAATACCTCACCTAGCCAGCTCAGGTAATCGGTGTACGGCAGAAGCAGGCCGAATTCGAGGACTGGTCGCAGAAATTCGAGATGGAACTCAATATCTTCACGGCAGTTTTTGCGCCCTGGTGCGCCAAATCGTTCATATTCGGCGCCAAAGGTGGAATAAAAGCGAGCGGTAATTGTCTCGATGGCGCTAAACCGGAGACGGTTGAATTTTTCCAGTCCGTCGGGCGAGATGGAGAAGGAATTTGTCATTTTTTTATTCCGCGAAAAGTTCAAAGGAGCGGATTTCTGTACTCTTTGGCACCAGCTTTAAACCTTTGGGGATGCCTTGATGCGCATCGTGGTAGGTGTGTCCATGATGCCAGGCCTTGAAACTGGGTTCATCCGTCCAGTAGGTAAGCAGCCAGACTTCTTCCGGCTTGTCGGTTGGACTCAAGACTTCCATGCGCTTGAAGCCGGGCGCTGTATCAACCAGGTGCGGCCAATTTTTAAAAGCCGCCCGGACTTCGGCGATTATGCCGTTGGCGAAAGTGAAGCGACTTTGAACTACAAACATGAACCCATCCTGTGCTTGTCTTGCGAAAATAAAGTACGTTTGCAACAGCTCAAAAAAGTTGGTTGAGCGGGCCGAATAGTTAAGTATTTAACCCGCCACTACAACCTCAAATCACATCATAGCGGGTTAATCTGCCGCCAGCACGCGGTCCAGTGCTTGTGAGAAATACTCGACCGTACGTTCCGGGTTATGCAGTTTTTCCAGCCCGAACAAGCCAACGCGGAAGGTGCGGAAATCGGCCGGTTCGTCGCATTGCAGCGGTACGCCAGCTGCCGTCTGAACGCCGGCGGCGAGGAATTTCTTGCCGGTGTGAATGTCCGGGTCCGTGGTGTAGCTAACGACCACGCCGGGGGCCTGAAAGCCTTCGGCGGCAACGCTCTGGAAGCCTTTGCCAACGAGCAGCTGGCGGATCTGACGGCCTAGTTCATGTTGTTCAGCGCAGACTTTGTCGAAACCATAGGCTTCAGTTTCCAGCATGACATCGCGCACAGCCGCCAAGGCATCGGTCGGCATCGTGGCATGGTAGGCGTGGCCGCCATTCTCAAACGCTTCCATGATCTGCAGCCACTTCTTTAGGTCGCAGGCAAAGCTGCTGCTGGTCGTGGCGTCAATGCGGGCCCGCGCCCGTTCGCCGAGGGCAATTAGGGCGCAGCAGGGCGAACCGCTCCAGCCTTTTTGCGGGGCGCTAATTAGTACGTCAACGTTGTTGGCCGCCATATCGACCCAGACCGTGCCGGAAGCGATGCAATCGAGCACAAACAGGCCGTCGACCGCATGCACCGCAGCGCCAACAGCTTTCAGATAGTCATCGGGCAGGATCATGCCGGAGGAGGTTTCAACGTGTGGTGCGAAAACGACATCCGGCTTGTGCTCACGGATGGCGGCGACAACTTCCTCGATCGGTACCGGCGCGAAGGGGGCTTGCGGGCCGCTGCCGATCTGGCGCGCCTTGAGGACGATGCTTTCCGCAGGAATTCGTCCCATGTCGAAAATTTGTGTCCAGCGGAAACTGAACCAGCCGTTGCGGATGACCAGCACTTTCTTGTGGCTGGCGAATTGCCGGGCGACGGCTTCCATGCCAAAGGTACCGCTGCCCGGAACGATGACGGCAGATTTGGCGTGATAAACCTGTTTCAGGATGCGTGAAATGTCTTTCATCACACCCTGAAAACGCTGTGACATATGGTTCAAGGCGCGGTCGGTGTAAACCACGGAGTATTCCAGAAGGCCTTGGGGATCAGGTTGGGGCAGCAGGGCGGGCACGTTTCTCTCCGTTATGTATTTTAGGGGGCGCAAGTGCGAAAAATACAGCATAACGCCAAGCTGTGATGTGGCGCTAGTCAGTCAAGTAAGACATTCAGTTGGGACATCGCGCAGAGCGTAACGAAAAATTGTTTGTGACCAGCGGAATGCTTCGGGCGACCTCCCTATGGCGCATAATTTCAGGGTTTTGCGGGGTGCCGAACTTGACCCGGTGGCGGGTTGCGTTGCCGTGCGCCATTCAGTTATTATATTAGGAATCGTTAATGTAATTTGTGGCGTTGATCTAACGATAAATAAATCTAATTCTAAGGAAGAACAGCATGTACTCAAGCATTGTTGATAACACACCGATTATCCAGGTTGCTGCTGGCAAGTTCACTGCAACCTACGGCTTGGATAATTCCCAGATGAACCCGCTAGAAGCGTTTTATGCCAGCTTGGCGGCCTGTGCTGCGGTCTACGCCAAAAAATCATGTAAATCGCTCGGCGTTCCAGCTGCCGGCATCGAAATAAACTGCAAACCTTTTGCTGGCGCTGGTGGTCCGCTCACCCTGTCGAAATTCAAGACGGAAGTGCGTTTTCCGGCACATTTTACGGCTGAGCAAAAAGCTGAAATTCTCAAGGCGATTGCGCATTGCGCCGTCAAAGAGGTTGTTCAGGATGGACCCAATGTCGAGTTTTCGGTCATCGAGGTTTAAGCACTTAATTTACTGAAGCGTGATCACGATTTTCTGGTAAAGATCACCGAAAGAGGTGGTCTTGGCCAGTGAAAAGCTTCTTCCTGGCGGCAGATAGGTGCTGATTTCCTGGTGCCAAAGGTCGAGAGCAAAAGGCTCCAGAACCTTGAGAACACCCTGCATGACATAGCGTAACGGGTTGTTCGGTTTTGGCTTGTGATAATCAACAATGACAATTTTGCCACCCGTTCGGGTAACCCGAACAGCTTCGGCCAAGGTCGCTCGTCGGACAGCTTCTGGTTGCTCGTGCAGCAGGAAAAAAAGCAGGCTTGAGTCGAAACTGGCGTTGGCGAAATGTAAAGCGCTGGCGTCTTGCTGGTGAAGGTGAATGCGCGCATCCGGCTTGAGTTTGTGGCGCAGATTGCTCAACTGAATTGGTGCGACGTCGATGATGTCCAATTGCGCGTTTTCGGCTAAACGGGTTGCAATTTGCTGGGTGAAGTCGCCATAAACACAGGCAATTTGCAGGATTCGGCCATCAATTTTGGCGCCGAGTTCTGCCAGAGCATCGTCGCGCAAACACTTGAAGTTGCCCCAGAGAATGAGGTTTACCAGCCACTCCCGTTCAAATAGCCGGACAGCATTCGGGTGAAGGTAAGCCCACCAGTAAGTTTCCTGCAGATAGCGCGGAATGGCCGGAAGGCTTGCCGCGTGTTTAACCTTGCCCTCGAGGGGAAAGGGCGCTACGAGACTTTTGGCGACGGGTTTCATGGGTACCTTCTTCTTGTTAATTTTCGCCGTAAATCTCTTGGAAATAGCATTAGGCAAATCGATGCTGGGCAAATTTTACTGCTGTTGATGAGCTGGTTTATAAAATTGATCTGATCTGGATCAATGGTCGACCGGAATTTTGAATTTTTCGGCATCCTTTAAATGCACCGTAGACAAATGCAGCTCAGGACTCTGCCTGTGCTGCCGTGCTAGAATCACGAAACAGACTTGATTAGCTTGAGGAAAGTAGCCAAATGGGTGATGTAAATACGAGTTTCGTTTCCGACCATACAAAGTGGATGAACGAACAGCTGGAAAAGAACCCGGCATGGGTTGAAGACCAAAAGGTCGGTCGTGCTTTGTGGTGGGACAAGAAGCAGGATGTCGAAACGAGCGCACGTAACGCTGAATCGAACGTGGCACAGAAGGCTTACCCTTATGACGTGCACTTTTTTGGCGAATAATTGATTCGCTCAGGCAGTCAATGAAAAAAGCCGGTCATCGACCGGCTTTTTTGTTGCCATGTCAGCCGAGGCTGGCATGGCAGAAGCAAGCCGCTTAGTTGGTGAGCGGCCGGACAACCCGCTTGACGGCGGTATCTTCCGGATGCGGGTGGATGGTGAAGCCGAGGCTGGTCATCAGGCGGAACATCTTGCTGTTGGTCGAGAGTACATCGCCGACGACAGCACGATAGCCCTTCAGGCGAGCGCACTCAATCAGTGACGACATCAGCTTGCGGCCAACGCCACACTTTTGCCAATCGTCGCCGACGGCCAGCGCGAACTCAACCGATTCGCCATCCGGGTTACCAACGTAGCGGGCAACGCCGATCTGGGATTCCTTGCCCTCATCATCCGTGATTACAGCGACCAAGGCCATTTCACGGTCGTAGTCGATCTGGGTGAAGCGAACCAGCATGGTCTGCGTCAATTCGCGCAGCGTATCCATGAAGCGATAGTAGCGGGACTCGTCCGACATGGCCTTGACGAATTCCTGCTCCAGCTCTGCATCCTCTGGACGAATTGGACGGATGGTGACCATCTGGCCATTATTCATCTGCCATTCCTGGATCAGATGTACCGGGTACGGGTAGATTGCCATGTGGGCGTAGCGGTCGCCGTTGGCGCTCGAGGTGTGATCAATAACGATGCGTGCGTCGGCTGCGATCGCGCCATTTTCATCAACAATCAGCGGGTTCAGGTCCATTTCCATGATCCACGGCAGTTCGCAAACCATCTCGGAAATGCACAGCAGCACTTCCTTGAGAGCTTCGCGGTCAGCCGGTGGCATGTTGCGGAACTGGTCAAGAATCTTCGAAGCTCGGGTCGACTCGATCAGGTCCTTGGCGAGGAATTTGTTCAGGGGTGGCAAGGCAACCGAGCGATCGCTGAAAATTTCGACGTCCAGACCACCAGCCCCGAAGGTGATGACCGGCCCGAAAATCGGATCGCGGAAGACACCGATCATCAACTCGCGGCCATTTGGGCGGGAGAGGAAGGGTTCGATCGATACGCCGTTGATCTTGGCGGTCGGGTGACGCTTCTGCACGGTTTCGATGATGTCGTGATAGGCATTACGCACGGCGGGGGCATTCTTGATGTTGAGACGAACACCGCCAGCATCCGATTTGTGCGGTAGTTCCGGCGAATCGACCTTCATGGCGATCGGAAAGCCGATCTGTTCAGCCAGCAACAGGGCCTCGGTAGCGGTGCGGGCGACCATAGTCTGAGCAACCGGGACGCGGAAGGCGCGCAGAATAGCCTTCGATTCCATTTCCGAAAGTACCTTGCGGCGCTCGGCGAGCAGGGCCTCGATCAGCATCTTGGCACCTTCTGCTTCCGGCCGGCCATGTTGGCGCGTTGGCTCAGGTGTTTGCAACAGCAACTTCTGGTTGCGGTAATACTTGGAAATGTGGTGGAACAGTTCGATGGCGGTTTCCGGCATGCGGAAGGCGGGAATGCCGGCATCTTCGAGCAGCTTGCGGGCCGCAGCCACCTGCTCTTCACCCATCCAGCAACAAATGATGGTGTGCTTCAGTTGATCCGAGATTTCGATAATCGCCTGGGCGACCCCCAGCGGGTCAGTCATCGCCTGCGGTGAGAGCATGACGAGCGTGCTATCAACGTTCGGATCCTTGGAAACAGCCAGGATGGCCTCGCGATAGCGTTCCGGCGTGGCATCACCGGCGATATCGATCGGGTTGCTATGCGACCAGTTGGTCGGCAGTGACTTGTTGAGCACCGCCATCGTTTCGTTGGTCAATTGCGCCAGCGGAATACCGAGATCGCCAGCACGGTCGGCCGCCATGGCGCCGGGCCCGCCGCCGTTGGTGATGATGGCGAGTCGGTTACCCAGAGGGCGGAACTTCGAGGCGAGGGCCTTGGCGGCGTAGAACAGCTGGCCAACGTTCTGGACGCGCACCACACCGGCGCGGCGGACAGCGGCATCAAACACGGTGTCGGAAACGGCGGCCATCCCGGAGTGAGTGGCGGCGGCGGCCGAGCCAGCTTCGTGGCGGCCGGCCTTGAGCAGAATGATTGGCTTGATACGAGCGGCGGAACGCAGGGCGCTCATGAAGCGGCGGGCGTTCCGGATACCCTCGACGTACATCAGGATGTAGTGGGTGCGGTTGTCGTAAATCAGGTAATCGAGAATTTCACCGAAATCGACGTCGGCAGTCATGCCGAGCGAGATGACGGAAGAGAAACCGACCTGGTTGGACTTGGCCCAGTCAAGCACGGCGGAACACATGGCGCCGGACTGCGAGACAAGCGCCAGATTGCCCGGGGCGGCGCTGATTTTGGTAAAGGTGGCGTTCAGGCCGAGGTCGGGACGGATGATGCCGAGACAATTGGGGCCGAGGATGCGCACATTGTATGAACGGGCAATTTCGAGCACCTTGCGCTCTAGCGCGGCGCCGATATGGCCGGACTCGGAAAAGCCGGAAGCGATGACGATAACGTTGCGAACACCACTGCGGCCGCACTGTTCAATCAGTTGCGGTACGGTCTGCGGGCGGGTGGCGATGACGGCCATTTCAACGCGGGCGCCGATTTCTTCAATCGATTTATAGGCTTGCTGGCCTTGAATTGTTTCGTGCTTGGGGTTGATGGCGTATAGACGGCCTTTGTAACCCGAGCTCAGTATGTTCTTGAAAATGACACTGCCAACTGAGTTTTCGCGCTCTGAAGCGCCGATCACGGCAACGGATTTCGGTTCGAAAAGAGCGGTTAAATAATGCTGTTCTAACATAACGGGCCTCTTGTTTGGGTGTTATTGTGCAGTGCAAGATTTTGGCACAAAAACATGTCGAAAACCATTGA
The DNA here is from genome assembly GCA_038250105.1 of Burkholderiales bacterium. GTDB lineage: Bacteria > Pseudomonadota > Gammaproteobacteria > Burkholderiales > Rhodocyclaceae > Azonexus. Next base: position 29,786 of record JBBSCQ010000026.1, read on the forward strand.
TGGCTTAGGGGTAATTGCCTAATTTTTCAAGCTTGACGTCATGAGCAGTGACTGAGAAAGGGTGCGGTGAACCGGACATTTGTTGGCAATTTCGAGCAGGCGCAGGCGCTCTTCGTTACTCAGTTCGCCGACCAGCGTGATGTTGCGCTGAATGTGGTCGCGTTTCTCCCCATCGACATCAATTTTTTCGTGACTCAGGGCGACGCTGACATTGACCAGTTTTAGCCCTTTGCGCTCGGCGTACATGCGCAGAGTCATTGCGGTACAGGCACCCAGGCCCGCCATTAAGAAATCAAACGGTGCTGGGCCGGCATCGTTGCCACCGACGCTTTCCGGTTCATCGGCAATCAGTTGATGCTGGCCGACAGTGACTGCCTGCTGGTATCTTCCCTTTCCATTTTCCGCAACGACAACGACTTCTGACATGACCAGATCCTTGAATGAAATTCAGCAAATCATACCCGTTTCACCCTGGGTGGCCGGGCATATGGCGCGTATTCCTCGAACCGGACGCGTTCTCGACCTGGCTTGCGGCAGTGGCCGCCATACGCGTCTTTTGGTTGAAGGTGGCTATCCGGTGTTGGCGGTGGACAGGAATGCGCTGGCGCTGGCCGGGTTGCAGGGTTTGCCTGGTGTGACGACGGCTGAGCTTGATCTCGAAGGCGATGACTGGCCGCTGGCCCGGCAAAGCTTTGCGGGGATTGTTGTGACCAATTATTTGTGGCGGCCCCGTTTGGCCGACTTGCTCGCCTTGCTGGCACCGGGCGGGGTGCTGATCTACGAAACCTTCATGCTGGGCAATGCGGACTACGGCAAACCTTCAAACCCCGATTTCCTCTTGCGGCCAAGCGAGTTGCGCGAGGTGGCCGCCGCCGCCGGTTTGCGTGAAGTCGCTTTCGTCGCCGGTTACACCGACTTGCCGAAGCCGGCTATGTGTCAGGCAATCTGTGCCGTGCGTGACTGAACAATTGCGGCAGCAAGGCGTGAAATGCCGGCGAGGGAAAGATCGTCGGTGGAGAAATTTGCCGACTCTGGCATGCCGCTGAAATTGCGGTTTTGTGAGCCGCGATAAAGCGGGTCGTAATGCAAGTCGAGTAGTTCGCGGACTAGCGTTGACCATTCTCCCGCATGGATAAATTGCTCCCAACGATTCAAGGTTTCGCGGCTTTGCAGGCTGCATAAGCTTTTGAGTCGCCCGATCAGAAATTCCGGCAGGGTCAGGAAGTATTCGTAGTCTTTAAGCAGAAAATCGACGCGGGCATCGAGACTGGCTTGGATATTCAGGCATTTACTGCTTCGCATCCGTTCGATTAGCGCTTGCGGCACATGCAGGTTACCGATCTTGCGGCTCTCCGCCTCAACATAGACCGGGCGGCTGGGGTCGAGGGCCTGGAGGGTCTGCATCAATTCGGTTTCAAACCATTTTTGCGAAGGCTGCGGTTGTTCCGGCAGCACGCCGAGGACTGAACCTTTATGGCTGGCCAAACCTTCAAGGTCGAGTATCTGTTCGCCGAGTTCGCCGATGGCTTGCAGGATGCGGGTTTTGGCACTGCCCGTGGCACCGGCGATGATCGTGAACTGAAACTGGCCGGGCAGTTCTTCCAGGCGGGTGATGACATGGCTGCGCCAGGCTTTGTAGCCGCCGGCCAAATGCCCAGTTTGCCAGCCGATCGCCCGAAAAACGGTGCTCATTGAACCGCTGCGGTCGCCACCGCGCCAGCAGTAGATCAAGGGCTTCCAGGTTTTTGGCCGGTCGAGAAAGTTAGCCCGTAAGTGGCGGGCAATGTTTTCTGAAACCAGCGCTGCGCCGATTTTCTTGGCCTCGAAAGGTGATACCTGTTTGTAAAGCGTGCCGACTTCGATGCGTTGTTCATTGTCCAGCACCGGGCAGTTGATCGCGCCGGGAATGTGGTCTTCGGCAAACTCGGCCGGGGAGCGAACGTCGATGATTTCATCGAATGCCGCAAGCTCGGCAATGGTGGGGCGATTGGGCTTCATTGCCTCATTTTAACAGTGGTAAAAGGGCTGGCCAGACGTGATCGAGGATTAGCGGCTGGGCTTCTGCGGTTGGGTGCAGGTTATCCGCCTGGAAGAAATTGGCGCGGGTGGCGATGGGTTCAAGCAGAAATGGCAGTGCAGCGATTTTTTTGCTGCGCGAAATCTCGCCAAAACTGGCGTGGAAATCCGTGGCATAGGGGCCGTAATTGGGCGGCAGGCGAATGCCGGCAATCAGCACTTTGGCACCGTTTTTTTGTGCGGCATCGACCATGGCGTTAAGGTTCTCGCGCATCTGGTTCAAGGGTAGACCGCGCAAGCCATCATTCGCGCCCAGCGCAATGACTACTACCGCTGGCTTGTATTGCTGGAGCGCCGGTTGCAGGCGAGTCCGCCCGCCGGCAGTGGTTTCGCCGGAGATTGACAGGTTGGCAACGTTATAATCAAGCTGCTTTTCCGCCAGGCGCTTGGCCAGTAAAGCAGGCCAAGCCTGCTCTTGGCTAATACCGTAACCGGCGGAGAGTGAGTCGCCCATGACGAGAATGGTTTTGCTGGCCCAGGCCGGCAGAGCAGAAAAGAGTAGAACAAACAGGAAGAGAGCGAGCCGCATGGCAGAGAAACCGGTAGTTGAAGTCTTGGGGTTGGGCAAGTCCGTCGATAACGGCGGCGAGCCGCTGACGATTTTGCAGGATATTTCTTTTTCCGTCATGCCGGGCGAAACCGTAGCAATTGTTGGCGCTTCCGGTTCTGGTAAATCAACACTGCTCGGACTGCTTGCCGGGCTGGATGTTCCCACCGCCGGTGAAATTCGGCTCGATGGCATCGCGTTGGCGGCGCTGGATGAAGATAAACGGGCGATACAGCGTGGCAAATTGTTGGGCTTCGTCTTTCAGTCATTCCAATTGCTGCCCTCACTCACCGCGCTGGAAAATGTCATGCTTCCGCTGGAATTAGCCGGTTTAAAGACGTCGACCGCAGTAGCCCGCGATTGGCTGGAGCGGGTGGGCCTCGGCCATCGCTTGAAGCATTATCCGAAGCATCTTTCGGGCGGCGAACAGCAGCGGGTGGCACTGGCCCGTGCTTTTGCGCCATCGCCACGCCTGGTGCTGGCTGATGAGCCAACCGGCAACCTTGATGCGGCGACTGGCCAGCAGATTATTGATTTGATGTTCGACCTGAACCGCAAGCAGGGTACGACCTTGATTCTGGTGACGCATGACGAAGCCATTGCGGCGCGTTGTGGGCGGATTTTGCGTATTCAATCAGGGCGGCTTGGCTGAACTGGACTGGCATTGGTGACGCGGCCGTGCGGGTTATGACTTGGAGCGTTTCTGCAGCAGCCTGTGTGCAGCCCGCCGGCCGCTGCGCACCGCGCCTTCTAGCGTCGCGGGATATTCAGCCCAGGTGTAGTCGCCAGCCAGCAGTAAATGTGGACTTGAAGTCGTCAAGGCTGGGCGAAAAATGCCGGGTTGGCAGGCGAAGGTCGCCCGTTTTTCCCGAATCACTTTGTGCCAGCCCGCTTTTTCCGGTAGCTTCAATTCCGCTTCGAGCGCTATTGCCAACTGCGCATCGTCAAGCGTTTCCCAATCGCCATGCCCACTCAAGACGCAGGCGAGCAGGCCATTGCCACGGTCGACCACCCATTGGCCGTGTTTTCCCATCAAGTTGAGCAAAGGGAAGGGGAGTTTGGTTTTTGCACTAAATTGCAGGTAGACCGTAGCAATCGGTTCAAAGGCATAGTTCGTCGACATCTCCGGCCAGAGCTTGGCGGCGTGCTGGGGGGCGGTGGCAAGGATCGCTGCAGTGAAAAATTCATCGGCGATATGGATGCCGTCAGATCGCACTTCGATTTGCTCAACCCGGTTGCCGCAACGCAGCGTCGCCCCTTGTGCAGTTAGCCATTGTGTCGCCGGCACCGGAAGTACAGCCCCGAGATCGCCCCGTGCCAAGAGCAAGTCAGTATCTTCCCGCTTGGCGCTGCCTAGGCTGTCGCGCAGCACATTAGCGAAAATCTGAGCCGAGGCCCGTTCAGCCGGAATATTTAGCGCCGCCAGGCAAAGCGGTTCCCACAGGTGCTGGCGCAGGCGCCCCGTCTGGCCGGCGGCATCAAGCCATTCGGCGACGCTGCTGTCATGTTCCAGGTGAAAATGGCGGGCCTTGACGCATTGCATCCACCAGGCGGTCGAAATTTTTTCCCGGAGACTGACGCCTTGCGCCGTCAGCAAACCCCAGGCGACGTTTAATGGCGCCGGCCATTTCGGTAGCGCCAGCATAAAGCCGGTGTTGTCGATGACTTGTAGCGGGTGGCGGTCGAACAGGGAATCCGGGTTGGCGCCAACTTGGCGCATCAGCGCCAGGGTTTCGCGGTAGGCGCCGAGCAGAATATGCTGGCCGTTATCGAGCTTGCGGCCATCAACGCTGATCGAACGGGCGCGGCCACCGAGGACGCGGCCGGCTTCAAATATGGTGGTTTCAACGCCTGCGGCGGTCAGTTCAACGGCGGCGGCGATCCCCGCCCAGCCGCCGCCGATGACGGCAATCTTCATTTGGCGATTTGGTAAAAAATCAGGCAAAAATCCAGGTCTTGCAGGCAATCCAGATTTTTCGCACCGGGGTCAGCGCAATCCGTTGATGCAGCACCTGGAAGTTTTCGCGGCGGATTTCATCGAGCAGCGTCCGGTAAATCGCCGCCATGATCAGCCCGGGGCGCTGACTTTTACGGTCGACGGCGGGAAGTTGGGCAAAAGCCTGGGCGTAATATTTCTCGGCGCGCTCAGTCTGAAACTGCATCAGCGCGGTAAAATTTTCCGAATACTTGGCGTTAAGGATGTCAGACGCCGGCACGTTGAACTGCTTCAATTCATCCATCGGAATGTAAATCCGGCCGCGTCGGGCATCTTCGCCGATGTCGCGAATGATGTTGGTGAGCTGGAAAGCCATGCCGAGGTCGTGGGCGTATTTTTGCGTCTGCCGATCCTGGTAGCCGAAGATTTCGGCTGCGAGCAGGCCGACGACGCTGGCAACGCGGTAGCAATACAGCGATAACCCCTTGAAGTCGAGATAGCGCGACTGTTGCAGGTCCATCTCCATGCCGTCGATGATTTCCAGCAACTGTTCCTTGGGCAGGTTGAAGTTGTCACCAAGGCCTTTGAGCGCCAGCCCGACTGGGTGTTGCGGCGCTCCGTTGGCAATCCGTTCAACTTCATGCCGCCACCAAGTCAATTTGGTTGAAGCTAGTGAAATATCTTGGCATTCATCAACCACGTCATCGACTTCGCGGCAGAAAGCGTAGAGCGCCATGATGGCGCGCCGGCGTTCGACCGGCAGGAACAGGAAGCTGTAATAGAAGGACGAGCCGCTGGCGGCACACTTTTCCTGGCAGTAGGTATCTGGATTCATGGGGTCACATTGTAAGGGAACGGCCGGCAAGCACCAGCCAGTCCCATTTGCCGAGCTTGGGACGATGCTCAAAAATATTACCGCGCACCTGGCGCAAGCGTTCAAGAATGCGCAGCCCGCCTTGAATGGTCAGGCGGATTTCCCAACCCAAGCGGCCGGGCAGGGCATGCACGAGCGGTGCGCCCTGCAGCATCAAGTCGCGCGCCCGGTCGATTTCAAAATCCATCAGAGCCGCCCAATTGGCTGACCAGCGGCTGGCGGCGATGTCGGCTTCGCTGATTTTGAAGCGCAGCAAATCAGTTTGCGGAATGTAAATTCGCTCTTTTTGCCAGTCGACCGCAGCATCCTGCCAAAAATTGATCAATTGCAGCGCCGAGCAAATACAGTCGGATTGTTCGAGATGAATCGCTTCGGTCCGGCCAAAAAGATGCAATACCAGTCGGCCTACCGGATTGGCCGAGCGGCGGCAGTAATCAAGCAACTCCGGGTAATCAGCATAGCGTGTCTTGACGACATCCTGTGCAAAGGCATCAAGCAGGTCGCGAAACAACTGGATCGGCAAGTCATGCTGGCGGATGACTTCGGCCAGAGATACAAACAGGGGCGTTTGCGGCGTGTTGTTCGCCTCAATCCGGTCCAGTTCCGCCTGATAGGCCGCCAAGTCAGCCAGACGTTCGGCCGGCGAGGCATCGCCCTCATCGGCAATGTCATCAGCGCTACGGGCGAAATGGTAGATCACCTCAATCGGCCGGCGCAGTTTTGCGGGCACAAGAAAGGAGGCAACCGGGAAGTTTTCGTAATGTTCGACAGACATGGGGCGCAGAGTATACGGTGGAAGCACGGACAGTGGTAGAATCCGCGCCGCTTGCCCAAGTGGCGAAATTGGTAGACGCACCAGATTTAGGTTCTGGCGCCGAAAGGTGTGGGGGTTCGAGTCCCTTCTTGGGCACCATCAAGCAAAGACAAGGCTTTCAGCGATGAAAGCCTTTTTTTTTTCTGTGCTTGTTTTCTTCACAGGCATTCCGGAGCAGTTGCTGGCAACAACCGGGGCGCTTCGACCGTTTGGGCTACCAAGGTGGTGTGGATGAACAAATTGATAGCGGAACTACAGCGACTCTTCTTTCTGCCCGGCCAGCCATTGGATGGCGCGAGTTTGTCGTCGGCAGGGGCACTAACGCCGGTTGCCATCCATCTGGTGAACGACGAGGGCATGGCTCGGGTAATGGTTGTCGATTTTTGCCGGGCGGCTGACTGGCCAAAGGTGGCTGAACTTTACCTCGCCCTGCAGACTGATTTAGACTTGCCAGCGCCAGCGGTTTCTGTCTCGGGCAGCCAGGGCTTCTGCCTTTGGTTGTCGCTGGTCGAAGCGGCACCTGTGGCGCAGGTTAAGGCTTTTCTTCAGGCGCTTCGTGTGCGCTATCTGGCCGAAATTCCGCCGGATAAGCTGAATTTTCTGCCCGATCACGCTGCGGCAACAATTGGTGCTGCGGCCACTATCAATCTTCCGCCCGGCTTAAATAAAGCAAACGGCATGTGGTCAGCATTCATTGACCCCGCCCACGGCGCAAATTTTACCGATGAGCCTTGGCTGGAGATGGCGCCGCCGATGGCTAAGCAGGCGGCCAGATTGGCCGAAGTTGAGTCCATAAAAGCCGGTGCATTCCTCAAGGCGCTCAGCATCATGCAGCCATCGGCGACATCAGCCGAGGGTTTGGCCGAAACAAACCTACCAACGCCGGGCCAGCCTCGGGGCAATCAATCTGCTGCCGTCTTGCCAAATACGCCGACTATCAAGCTTGCCGATGCAACGCCTGGCATGTTCCTGACGAGTGAAGAGATTGAGTTCATGACTGGTTACAAACTTACTGCGCACCAGTGCCGTTGGCTAAAATCCAATGCTTGGGTATTTGTAGTTGCTGCTGGTGGACGACCGGTGGTCAGTCGGGCATATACCGAACAAAAACTGGGTGTTAAGGGTTTGGCTGGCTAATGCCCTGTCAGTTGTTTCGCTTCGACCAGCCTTTGCCTTCCATGCAGGCGAACATTCGCCGAACGCTGGCATTGGTGACCAAGCCATCGTTTCCCGAATAGGTTTTGGCTTTGCACTGGTTTTGGTCCCAGGTCAGATCCTGCTCGTCGGCGCCGGGTTTTTCCCAGTGCCAACTTGGTCGCAAGGCGCACCCCGCCGCGCCGCTCAGGAGAATCGCTGCCAATACCAGAACGCCTCGATGTGTGCGCCCCGGTGCGGGTGGTTCGATGGAACTTCCTGTTGGCGCGTCGTGCATTGATCGATTCATCCTGGTAAGCCTTGCGCTAGCAGATGCTGACTGGGCGGCTGCACCTTTCCAGCAAGTAGGCGATTGATTGATAGGTCTTGCCGGTCTCGGCGGTCAGGCCGATTTCGCAGGTACGGTTGGTTGAAACGCCACAGGCGCAGTTGCTCGGCAGTTCGTCGTGGATTTTACGCAAAGCGTGCTGGTTGAGTTCGGGAACGACAAAACCACGGTCGCCGGCAAAGCCGCAGCAGGTGACGCCGGCGGGTTCGATGACCTGGTCAACGCAGGCGGCGAGCAGCTTTTTCAACTTGCCGTCTGAACCGTTTTTGCGCACGCTGCAATTAATGTGCAGGGCAATTGGGCCGGCTTCCTTGTTCACCATCAGGCGCGGGAGCAGGGCGTCGTGGGCGAATTCGTGGAAGTCGTAAAGTTTTAGACGACCGGTGAGGTGTTCCTGCATGCGGATTGAGCAACTGCTAGCGTCCATGATGATCGGGTAGCGGCCGTTTTCCGAGGCTTCGAGCAGGGCCGCTTCCAGTGTCCTCGACATGCCGTCGGCTTCTTCGGCCATGCCCTTGCTGGCCAGCATCTGGCCGCAGCAGAGTTTGTCGAAACCTTTGGGCAAGCGCGGGGCGTAACCGGCGCGGGTGAGCAGGGTGATGATGACATCGCCGAGTTGCTGTTCGCTGGCGTCGCTTGGCCCAAAAATACGGCCGCCGCAGGTTGGGAAGTAGACCACCGGGTCGCCTGTTTTTCCCCCATCCCCGCCCCGGTCCTCCCCTTGAAGGGGAGGGAGAGGTGATTTGCCGGCGTGTGGCATGTCTTTCTTCCAGGCGCCACCGGAAATACGGCTCAGGAAGTTGTCGCCAAGCACGCCGGAAACGGCATGGCCAACACTTAGGCCAAGGCGCGAGGCATTGGCCAGGGTGCTGAAGTTATCGGCCGTCCAGGCATTAATCGCTTTGCTGACGCCACCGATTGTGCGGCCACGCAGGCGGCGGGTGAGGTCGCCGGTGTTGATACCGACCGGGCAGGCAGTGGAGCACAGGCCACAGGCGGCACAGGTGTCGAGCCCTTGATAAACGTAGTCCTCGCCAACTTGGCCGGGGGCTTCACCTTGGGCAGCGCGGCGCGACAGTTCGCGCCAGCTGACGATGCGCTGGCGGGGTGAGAGGGTAAGTCCGTGCGAGGGGCAGAGCGGTTCGCAGAAGCCGCATTCGATGCAGCGGTCGATGATGTCTTCGGCCGCCGGCATCGGCTTCAGGTTTTCGAGGTGGGCGTGCGGGTTGTCGTTGAGGATGACGCCGGGGTTGAGCAAGTTGCTTGGGTCGAACAGCTTTTTGATGCGGCGCATCAGGTCGGCGGCTTCCTTGCCCCATTCCATTTCAACGAAAGGCGCCATGTTGCGGCCGGTGCCGTGTTCGGCTTTGAGCGAACCGTCGTATTTTTTCACCACGAGATCGCAGATGTCGTCCATGAAACGGGCGTAGCGGTCGATTTCAGTCTGATCACCAAAATCCTGCGTGAAGACGAAATGAACATTCCCTTCCAGCGCATGGCCGAAAATGATCGCTTCGTGATAATTGTGATGGCGGAGTAGCGCCTGCAGGTCAAGGACAGCGTCAGCCAGCGAGGTAATCGGGAAGGCGACATCTTCGATGATGACGGTGGTGCCGGTGCGCCGCATGGCGCCGACCGAGGGGAAGGTGCCCTTGCGGACTTTCCAGTACATTTCGCAGGTCGCCGGATCGGTCGAAAACTGCATCGGTTCGACCGTGGCGATGCCGGCCATTGCGGCGTGCACGGCGGAAATTCGCTCATTTATCCCGTCGACCGTAGCAGCGCGGACTTCGATTAATAACGCGGCGGCGTCTTCGCCCAGTTCGCGCATGATTGCCGGCAGGCCGGGTTTGTTTTCGACCGAATGCAGGGCTGGGCGGTCGAGCAGTTCGACCGCTGAAACTGGCTGCGGTTTGAGCTTGATGACGGCTTCGCAGGCCGTGCGGATGTTTGGAAAGAAGACCAGTGCGCTGGCCTTGAAAGGATCTTCGACGACAGTTTGGTAGGTGATGCGCGAGATGAAGCCGAGTGTGCCTTCCGAGCCGATCATCAGGTGGGCCAGGATGTCGATTGGGTCTTCGTAATCAACTAAGGCGTTCAGGCTGTAACC